>NZ_JAHXZI010000004.1:153865-465754 GCF_019429605.1 Actinoplanes hulinensis
GCCATCGCTGCCCCCGACCTTGGACGCCCAACCACCGCATCCGGCGGCAAAGCGTCCAAGATCCGCGAACCGCAGCACAAAGAGGAGACCAAGGCCCCAGCCCACGCTCCCCCAGACCTTGGACGCCCAACCACCGCCTCCAGGGGACAAACGTCCAAAATCCGCAGGCCACGCGGCAAACGAAGGCCCCACCGCCATCGCTGCCCCCGACCTTGGACGCCCAACCACCGCATCCGGCGGCAAAGCGTCCAAGATCCGCGAACCGCAGCACAAAGAGGAGACCAAGGCCCCAGCCCACGCTCCCCCAGACCTTGGACGCCCAACCACCGCATCCAGGGGACAAACGTCCAAAATCCGCAGGCCACGCGGCAAACGAAGGCCCCACCGCCATCGCTGCCCCCGACCTTGGACGCCCAACCACCGCATCCGGTGGGGAAACGTCCAAGATCCGCGAGCCGCGGGGCAAAGAGGGGACGGAGGCGCCTCACCCCGACGCTCGCCCGCAGCTCGAGCGACCGGCCACGCGGCCGGAACCGCAAACGCCCAAGAACTGCCGGTCAAGGGAGGGGTGGAAGAGTCCAGTCGGGTGGGTCGGCGGGATGCAGATGCGGATCGTCGACGGAAAAGGTGCGGACCGGGCCCGGGGGCGTGTGCGGGCCTTCGAAGCGGACGGTGACCCGGCCCAGGCCGCTCCCCCACACCCAGCCCGCCCCGTGATCGTCGTGCCGAACATCCTGGCCGGGCCGCCAGACGGGTACCGGGGCCGCCACGTTGCCCAGGCCGGCGGTGTGGTCATCGGTGGCGGGGCCCGCATCGGTGGGGACTGCGGCCACACCAGAGAAGTGGGCGGGTGGAGAGCCGGCGGAAGCTGAATCCGTCCCCGCCGCCGGACCGTCGGGCGCTGATGCCATCGGATCAGCGAGGCCGGTGGAGGAGGAATCAGAAAACTCGCCGGGACGGGTCGCGGGTGAGCCGGCAACAAACTCACCAGACGGATCAGCGAACGAAATAGGAGCGGATCCGGCCACCGGTTGATCAACAGAGCTGGCAGCGGTTTGAGCGACAGACCCGAAAGCAGGATGCGCATCAGTCGCAGCAGCCGCTTGAGCAGCGGAACCAGCAACAGACTCTTCGCCGTGCCGACCGGTGGAACCGGCTGCGGAGTGAGCAGAGCTGTCGGCATCAGGCTGAGCAGTGAAACCGGCGGCAGGCGCAGCAACGAAACCAGCGGGGTGAGCAGCCGAGCCCGGCGGGAGGTCAACGGAGCCGATGGCAGGGTGAGCAGCCGAGCCCGGCGGGAGGTCAACGGAGCCGATGGCAGGGTGAGCAGCCCAGCCAGTTGGGAGATCAGCAACGGAACCGGCGGCGGACTGCGCGGACGAATCGGCAACGGGCTCGGTGGCGGAAGTGGTGGCGGAAGTGGTGGCGGCGTGAACGGCGGGGCCGGGTGGGAGACGGGTGACGGGGCCGGCGGGCGGGGGAACCGGTGGGGTGGGGAGCATGGCGGCCGCGGAGAAGAGGTCGTCCTGGGCGAAGTCGGCCAGGGTGGAGACGCCTACGCCGAGGAGGCGGACGCCGCCTGAGGTGTTGACCTCGGCCAGGAGGCGGCGGGCCAGCTGGGCCAGCAGGCGACCGTCGTCGGTGGGCTGGTCTCGGGTGAAGGCGCGGGTCACGGTGGTGAAATCCGGGGAGCGGACCTTGATGTTGACGGTTCGGCCGGTCAGGCCGCTGCTGCGGAGGCGGCCGGCGACGCGGGCGGAGAGCAGGTCGAGTTCGCGGTTGAGCTGGGCCGGATCGGTGAGGTCGACGTCGAAGGTTTCCTCGGCGGAGACCGACTTGGCCTCGCGTTCGCTGATCACCGGGCGGCTGTCGTCGCCCCGGGCCAGGCGGTGGAGGCCTGTCCCGTGGGCGGTGCCGAACCAGTCGACCAGGTCGTCCAGCGCGACGGTGGCCAGGTCGCCGATGGTGCGGACGCCGGAGCGGTGCAGGCGCTGCTCGGTGGCCGGGCCGACGCCGCCGAGGCGGTTGACCGGCAGCGGGTGCAGGAAGGCCAGTTCGTCGCCGGGGACGACGACGGTCAGCCCGTCCGGCTTGTGCAGGTCGGAACCGATCTTGGCGATGAGTTTGCTGGAGGCGGCACCGATCGAACCGGTGACGCCACCGGTGGCCTCGGCGATCTCCGCTTTCAGGCGGAGGGCGAGCGTGGTCACCGCGGACGGGCTGAGGTCGTGGCCGGCGGCGGCCAAGTCGACATACGCCTCGTCGATGGACACCTGCTCGACCAGCGGGGACACGCCCTGGAGCAGGCTCATGACGACGGTGCTGGTCTTCTTGTAGGCCGCGAACCGTGGCGACAGATATGCCGTGCCGGGTGGGCAGAGCCGCCGGGCCTGGGCCATCGGCATGGCGGAGCGGGCGCCGAAGGCCCGGGCCTCATAGGACGCGGTGGACACCACGCCGCGCCCGGCCACGCCGCCGACGATCACCGGCCGCCCGCGCAGCGAGACCTTGTCGCGCTGCTCGACCGCGGCGAACATCGCGTCGAGGTCGACGTGCAGGATGCTCGGCTCCGCCCTCACGAACGCAGACTATGCGCCGGGTACGACATTCCCGTCGGCTGTTCCGGGACATGGGGATCTCCTGTCTGCCGCCCTGGGGGAAGGTGGCGGAGAGTAGATGCCACAGCGTGGGAGCGATAACAAAAACTCGCGGGACCGAGCTTTACAGGTTCCGAAAAGCTGTGCCACGATACGGCGCGATTACAAATCGATGAACATCGTCGCAGCTAGCGGGCACGGACCCGATCGACGACAGGTACGGGCTTCGATATTTGCAGGCCTTCGGAGGGCCACTTCGACGAAGGAAGCGGGACGGTGACGGAGAGTCATACTGCGTTCGCACAGGACATCGCGGCCCTGGTTCGCGATGCCCAGCGGGGCCGTGTCGCCGCCCGTGACCAGCTGATCACCGGTCACCTCTCGCTGATCTACAACATCATCGGCCGGGCGCTGAACGGGCATCCGGATGTCGACGATCTGGTGCAGGACACCATGCTCCAGGCCATCAACGGGCTCGGATCCCTCCGCGATCCCGACCGTTTCAGATCATGGCTGGTGGCGATCGCGTACCGCCGTGTCCAAATGCATCTGCGCTCCCGCAAGATGACCCTGATGCGCCGCCACCCGGAGCCGGTGGACGTGCCGGACCCGGTCGGCGATTTCGCCGAGCGCACCACCGCCGAGCTGGTGGTGGCCGAGCAGCGGCGGGAGCTGGCCGAGGCGACCCGCTGGCTGGAGGACCGTGACCGGGAGCTGCTCGGGCTGTGGTGGCAGGAGGCCCGCGGCGACCTGACCCGGGCCGAGCTGGCCGCCGCCCTGGAGCTGAACCCGAAGCACGCCGCGGTCAAGGTGCAGCGGATGAAGGCGCAGCTCGACCTCTCCCGCGGGGTGGTCCGCGCGCTGCGCGCCAAGCCGATCTGCCCGGAGTTGCAGCAGACGATCCGGTTCTGGGACGGCAACGCCGACTCGGTGTGGCGCAAGCGCCTGGCCCGGCACGTACGGGACTGCCCGAAGTGCCGCGTCCACCAGAGCGGGATGGTCTCGCCGGAGCGGCTGCTGCTGGGCATCGCGGCGCTGCCGGTGCCGGTCGCGCTGTGGGCCGGGATCCAGGCCGCGGCGACGGGCGGTGCGGCGGTCGCGCCGGCCGCGCTGTCCGGGGTCTCGCTGGTCGCCCACGTGCAGTCGCTGGCCTCGCACAAGAGCCTGGCGGCGGCCGCGGTGGCGGCCACCGTCGCGGTCGGGGGCGGCCTGACCTACGCCGTGGTCCACGAGCCGGAGACGCCCGCCGCCATCGGCCCGTCGCTGACCATCACCGCCACTCCGGAGACCATCACCCCGTCGCGGCCCGCCGCCACGGCCGGCTCGAAAGCGCCGTCGGCCAGGGCCAGCGCCACCGCGCGCCCGGTAGCCGGGCTGGGTGTGCCGAAGGCGGACATCTACGTGGCGCCGGGCGGCTCGGACGACGGCGACGGCAGCCTGGCCCGCCCGTACGCCTCGATCGCGAAGGCCGTGGCGGCGGTGAGGCCGGGCTGGACGATCGCGCTGCGCGGCGGCACCCATCGCCCGACGAGTCCGATAACGATCAGCACGAGCGGCACTGCGGAAAAGCGGGTGACGATCAGCGGGTACGGCGGCGAGCGGGCCGTCATCGACGCCTCGGCGATCCCGGCCGACGAGTGGGCGATCACCCAGCAGTCGTCGTACTGGACGATGCGGGACCTGGAGATCACCGGCGCGCCGGACGCCGCCTACACCTGCCGGTCCTGTACGAACAACGTCTACCTGCGCCTGTCGGTGCACGACAACGCCGGCACCGGGATGATGCTGCGGGACGCCGGGACGGCCGCCAACCAGGTGCTGGACAGCGACTTCTACGCGAACCGGGGCTCCGGGCTGGCGGTGCAGTTCGGCGACGGCGACGGCAACCGGTTGCGCGGCAACCGGTCGTTCCGCAACGGTGGCGACGGGATCAACCTGGGTGCCTTCGGCAGCCGGGTGTCGGTGCAGTACAACTGGTCGTACGCCAATGGGGCGAACGGTTTCGCGGTGGGCGGCGGCACCCCGGCGGTGAGCGCGGCGCACCAGGTCCGGCACAACGCCGCCTGGGGCAACGACGGCCACGGCTTCGTCGACGAGGGCAACACCGGGGCGATCGAGCTGGGCAACAACACGGCGTTCCGGAACACCGGGCTGGGTTTCGCGATGACCACCGCCCCGGCCGTGCTGCGCAACAACGCGGCGATCGGCAACGACCGGGGCGAGCAGGCGCTGTCGGGCACCGCCGAGCCGACCGGCAACAGCTGGCAGGTGTCCGGTTTCTCCGAGGCGACGTTCCGGTCGGTGGATCCGGCGGTCGCCGAGGGCGCCCGGACGGCGGCCGCCAAGCTGCCCGGCACCGGCTATCTGAGCACCGGAAACGGCGTCGGGGCCTCGATGAGCGGCTCGTAAATCACGTGCCCGGCCGGACCGGGACGGGCCAGACTGTCCGCCATGCACTCCGCGATCACGGTCACCCCCGCCCAGCTGCCCGGCCTGCTGCTCCACGTGGCCGTCGTGCGGCCGGTCTTCCTGTGGGGCGCGCCCGCGATCGGCAAGAGCTCGCTGGTCCGTGACTTCGCGGCCGCGCTGGGCCTGGAGTGCGTCACCCTGGTCGGCACCCAACTGGCCGCCGAGGACCTGATCGGTGTCCCGGAGCTGCGGGACGGGCGCAGCCGGTTCGCGCCGCCCGAGTCGATCGCCCGTGACCAGCCGTACTGCCTGTTCCTGGACGAGCTGAACGCGTCGAGCCCGGAGGTGCAGAAGGCGTTCTACTCGCTGATCCTGGACCGCCGGATCGGCGAGTTCGAGCTGCCGGCCGGATCGATCGTGATCGGCGCGGGCAACCGTTCCAGCGACAACGCGCTCGCCCGCCCGATGGCGTCGGCACTGGTCAACCGTCTGATCCACGTCCACCTGCGGGCGTCCTGGGCGGACTGGCTGGAGTGGGCGACGGGCTCCGGCATCCACCCGTGGGTGACCGGTTACCTGACCGAGCGCCCGGATCACCTGTGGTCCGCCCCGCCCAAGGTGGAGGAGGCGTTCTCCACCCCGCGCAGCTGGCACATGCTCTCCGACGCCCTGCGCTCCTACGGCGACGGCATCGGCGAGGAGATGCTCACCCTGCTCGCGGCGGGCACGCTCAGCCCGGCGCACGCCACCGCCTTCGGCGGATACGTCAAGATCATCCGGCATCGGTACGGGCTGGACGCGATCGTCCGCGGCGATGTCGGCTGGCCGTCCGCGCCGTCCGACCGGGACCTGCTCTACTTCCTCGCCGAGGCGTTCCGGGCCCGGTTGGTCAAGGATCTGCCGGCGAACAAGACGCACGTCTCCGCCAACGTGCGACAGTTCGCGCACCGGGCCAAGGCGATGCTGGTCGAGCTGGCCGAACTGTCGCTGGAGTGCGGCCGCCTGGTGATCGCGCCGGACGCCGACGGCGGCCCGGTGCTGCCCGGCTGGTTCCTCGTCGAGGTGAGCCGCGACCTGCCGCGCCTGGTCGCGGCCCGCGCGTAGCCGTGGTCCGCGTGCCGCAGCCGGCCGAGACCGATCCGAACACGCTCGCCTGCCACGCCGCGTGGCGGGAGCTGAGCGGGCATCCGCTGTTCGCGCCGATGACCCGGGCCCGCGGCTACCCGCGCCCCGACGCGTCGCTGACGCTGGTCGCCACGCCGGTCCCGGGGACCGCCCGGGTCACGATGGACGGCCGGATCACGGCGAGCCGGGCCCGTCGGCTCGACGAGGCGGAGTGGCGCTGGGTGCTCGCGCACTGCCTGTTGCACCTGGGTTTCGACCATTTCGATCCGGCGGTGGAGCACGACGCCGCGTTCCGGGCGGCGGCCTGCGTGGCGGTGACCCGGTTCCAGCGGGCCGTGAAGCTGGGCCGCGAGCCGGACCCGCTGCCGCAGTTGCTGCCGACGACGGAGGAGGCCGTGCTGGCCGCCCGCTGGCGCCGGGAGGGGGTGCCGGACGGGTTCGCCGGTCCCCCGGACCTGGATCCCGCCCCCGTCCGGTTCCGGCCGGGGGCGGAGCCGTCCTGGCCGGAGCGCTTCGCGTCGGGTCTGTCGGCGGCCGCCATGGCCGGGGTGGAGGTGGCCGGCGGCGCCCGTGGGTCGATCACCGGCACGGCCCGCCACCGGGGCCCGGCGGAGCGGGCGATGGGCTGGTTCATCGGGTCGTACCCGCTGCTCGGTGGGGTGGCGGCCGGGTTCACGCTGGTGGCCGACGGCGTGCTGGCGCAGAGCCAGGACATCGCGATCGCGGCGGTCTCGGCCGAGGCGGGCGAGATCTACGTGAACCCGTGGCGGTCGCTGAGCGAGGAGGAGTGGCGCTTCGTGCTGGCGCACGAGCTGCTGCACGTCGCGTTGCGGCACGCCGACCGGGTGGGCGGCCGGGACCCGTACCTGTGGAACGTGGCCTGCGACTTCGTGATCAACGGCTGGCTCGTGGAGATGGGGGTCGGGGTGATGCCGGACGGGACGCTGCACGATCCGGAGTTCGCCGGCGCCTCCGCCGAGCACGTGTACGACCGGATCGCCGGTGACCTGCGCCGGATGCGGAAACTGGCGACGCTGCGCGGGCAGGGCGCCGGGGACATGCTGGGCGAGCCGCTGCCATGGGCCGGCCGCCGGGCCGGTGGCGTGGACCTGGACGAGTACTGCCGCCGCGCGCTGCTGACCGGGTTCGCGTACCACCAAGGTGGTGGCCGTGGGGATCTGCCGTCCGGGCTGGTCGCCGAGATCCGGGTGCTGGAGCAGCCGCCGCTGCCGTGGGACGTGCGGCTGGCCCGCTGGTTCGACGAACACGTGCCGCTGGTGGAGCCGGTCCGGAGTTACGCCCGCCCGTCCCGCCGCCAGTCGGCGACCCCGGACATCCCGCGCCCCGGCCGCCACCGCCCGGAGGAACTGGTCCGGCGGCAGACGTTCGGCGTGGTGGTGGACACCTCCGGTTCGATGAGCCATCAGCTGATGGGTAAGGCGCTGGGGGCGATCGCGTCGTACGCCACCGCCCGGGACGTGCCGGCCGCCCGGGTGGTGTTCTGCGACGCGGCCGCGTACGACGCCGGTTACCTGCCGGTCGACGGCATCGCCGGCCGGGTGCGGGTGCGCGGCCGGGGCGGCACCCGCCTCCAGCCGGCGATCGACCTGCTGGAACGCGCGGACGACTTCCCCCGGGAGGGCCCGATCCTGGTGATCACCGACGGTGAGTGCGATGTGCTGCGGATCCGGCGGCCGCACGCGTACCTCATGCCGCGCGGCGCCCGCCTGCCGTTCACCCCGCGCGGTGAGGTGTTCAGCCTGCGCTGAGGGCCGCGCCGAGGCCGGAGGGGATCCGGTAGTCCGGATAGGGCTCCCGCGAGGGGGCCCGGTCCGGGCCGCCGGCCGCGGTGGCCCGCAGCAGCAGCGAGGTGCCGTCGGCGCAGACGATCCGCACGCCGCGCGGCGCCTTCCCGCGTTCCCCACCGGGGCCGAGGTCGGCCAGCGCGACGAGCTGCCAGGAGCGGAAGGCGGCCGGGCGGGCGGCGTCGAGCAGCATCACGGCGAGCACCGCCACCCGGTCCGGCCGGCGGCCCGCGGGTGGCGGCAGCACGTCCGGCACCGGCAGATCGGTCTCCTGCGGCCAGATCGCACCCCAGAGGTACGCGAGCGCGCCGTCGCCGTACCGGATGCGGACGCCGGCCGGGGACGGGCCGCCGGGTGCGGTGCCCGCGCCGAAGCGTTCCACCGCCTCGATCTCCGGGTGGGCGGCGGCCCGGAACAGCGCCTCGATCACGTCGAGGACCTGGGCGAGCTGCAACGGTCTGCTCCGATCGTCAGGGCTTCGACCGGAGTCAACCGTCTTCCGGGGCGGCCCCGCCGCCCGTGTTGTGCGACGCGGGGTAGGTTTCGGTCATGGCTCGCGTACGCGCTGCACTGTATCTGGACTTCGACAACGTGTTCAGCGCCCTCATCAGGCAGGACCCGGATGTCGCCATCCAGTTCGCCGAGGAGCCGGGCGCCTGGTTGTCCCGGTTGACCACGTCGTTGACCGTGGACGGTCCACGCCGCTGGCTCATCCTGCGGTGCTACATGAATCCGGGCGGCTGGGTACCGCACCCCGATCCGGCCGCCGGGATGCAGCGGCTCTACTACTCGCGCTTCCGGCCGTACTTCGTGAACGCCGGCTTCGAGGTGATCGACTGCCCGCGGCTGACACACACGAAGAACGCGGCCGACATCCGGATGGTGGTCGACGCGGTGGACGCGCTCGGGGATCCGGTGCAGCACGACGAGTTCGTGATCGCGTCCGGCGACTCGGACATGACACCGCTGCTGGTGCGGCTGCGGCGGGCCGACCGGCGGACCACGATCGTCTCCCCGGCCGACGCCGCGCTCGCCTTCACCTCGGTGGCCGACCGGCTGATCACCAGCCAGGAGCTGCTGGAGCTGGTGCAGGGCGAGCCGGTGGAGAGCGAGGAGCAGCCGGTGGTGGTGACGGCGCCCGGCGAGCCCGAGCAGCCGGCCTCCTTCGACCAGTTCCGGGACCTGGTCACCTGGCGGTTCACGGCGGCGCCGGGCCCGCTCAACCTGGCCTCGCTCGCCCACGACCTGCGCCGCCAGCTCGGTACCGGGGTGGACGAGTCGAACTGGTTCGGGTTCGGCGGGTTCGTCCGGGCGCTGGAGAGCCTGCGGCTGCCGCACGCCAAGTTCTCCAACCACTTCGTGTGGGACGACAGCCGGCACGGGCCGCCGGAGACCGCGGGCGGCGCCGGTTCCGCACCGGAGCCGGTGGTCCGGCTGAGCGCCCCGCTCGGCCTGCCGCGACTGCCACGGGACATGTGGCCTCCGGTCTACCAGGCGCTGGCCGACTACGCGGCCGGCCACCATTTCAACCTCACCGAGGCGACCCGCTGGGCCCGGGACGCGCTGGCCGAGCAGGGCGTCGACGTGAGCCGGTCGGCGATCGCGTTCGTCACCCGGGGCACCGCGTTCGGCGGCGCCCCGCTCTACCGGACGCCGCCGCCGAACGCCGAGGAGGTCGCGACGGCGTTCGCGGACAACGTGCTGAACCGGGCCGAGGCGGCCGCGATCGCGCTGACCGAGGAGGAGTGCGCCGAGGTCCGCTCCTGGCTCGGAGCACCGGACCCTAAGGCCTGAACAGGCGGGCCGCCGCCGCGTCCCACGCGGTGACCAGGTCGATCGTCTCCGGCTCGCGCAGCCACTGGATCTGGAGGCCGTCCATCAGGGCGACCACCTGGACGGCCAGCTCGCGCGGGCCGGGCACGTCGCCCTCGGCCAGGGCGGCGAACTGGTCCAGCGTGCGCCGCTGCCGGGTCTTGAAGTAGCCGTGCGCCGGGTGGCCGGGGGCCAGCGACTCGGCCTCCAGCACCGCGAAGAGCCGGACGATCTCGGGCTGTTCGGCGTTGCGGCGGACGAGCGCCGAGCAGACCTCGGGCAGGGTGACGCGGCGCGGCTCCTCGGCCCAGAGCTGGTGCACGGGCAGGCCGAGCTTCCCGGCGAGGGAGCGGGCGTCCTCCTCGTCGCGGTATTCCAGGACGGCCACGAGCAGGCTGTCCTTGGAGCCGACGTGGTGCAGCATGCCGGGCACGGTGAGGCCGCAGCCGTCGGCCACGTCCTGCATGGACAGCCCCCAGAAGCCGCGCTCGGCGATCAGCCTCGTGGTCATCTCGAGGATCTGCCGGCGCCGTTCGGCGGCCGGTAACCGGGCGCGGTCGCGCCGGAACTCTGGGGAGGTCTGCACTGCTCTTTCCTATCAGCAACCTCTTGCCGGACCGCCTCTGACCTGGCTATGTTTCGGGGCAGTTAATACCTAGTAGGTACTCAGTAAGGTGGGTGGCGATGGACCTCAGCACCTCGGAACAGGCGGCGATCACCAGCGGCGGCGACTTCTGGCACACCTCGCCGGTCGAGTCGGCGGGCATCCCCGCGGTGACCGTCACCGATGGCCCACACGGGGTGCGCATGCAGGCCACCGACGGTGACCTGCTGGCCGGGGTGCCCGCCACCTGCTTCCCGCCGGCCGTGGCCAGCGCCTCCACCTGGGATCCGGAGCTGCTGCGCCGGATGGGCGAGGCGCTCGGCGACGAGTGCCGGGCGCAGGACGTGGCGGTGCTGCTCGGGCCGGGCGTCAACCTCAAGCGCACCCCGCTGGGCGGACGCAACTTCGAGTACTTCTCCGAGGACCCGATCCTGACCGGGGTGCTGGCCACCGAGTGGGTGCGCGGCCTCCAGAGCCGGGGCGTCGGCGCGTCGCTGAAGCACTTCGCGGTGAACAGCCAGGAGACCGAGCGGATGCGGATCAGCGCCGACGTCGACGACCGCACGCTGCGGGAGATGTACCTGCGGGCCTTCCAGCGGGTGGTCACCCGGGCCCAGCCGTGGACCGTGATGTGCGCCTACAACCGGATCAACGGGGTGTACGCGAGCGAGCACCACTGGCTGCTCACCGAGGTGCTGCGCGGAGAGTGGGGATTCGAGGGCCTGGTCGTGTCGGACTGGGGCGCCGTGGTGGACCGGGTGAGGGCGGTCGCGGCGGGGCTGGACCTGACCATGCCCGGGCCGGACGCGGACGGCGATGCCGCCCTGGTCGCGGCCGTCGAGTCCGGCGACCTCGACCCGGCCCTCCTGCGGCAGAGCGCGGAGCGCGTACGGGAAATGATCGTGAAGGCCGGGAAGCGACCGGCCGGCGGCTATGACGCCGAAGCGCACCACGCGCTGGCCCGGGAGATCGCCGGACGGGCGATCGTCCTGCTGAAGAACGACGGTGACCTGCTGCCGCTCGGCTCCTCGTCAACCCTCGCGGTGATCGGCGAGTTCGCGCGCAGCCCGCGCTACCAGGGCGGCGGCAGCTCGCAGATCACGCCGACCCGGCTCGACGACGCGCTCACCGAGATCACCGCGGCGGCCGGTGGCGAGGTGCGGTTCGCGGCCGGCTACACCGTGCAGGGCGACGCGGACGAGGGCCTGCTGGCCGAGGCCGTGGCGGTCGCGAAGGCCGCCGACGTGGCGATCGTCTTCGCCGGCAGCGTCCACGAGACCGAGGGCGCCGACCGCACCTCGATCGACCTGCCGGACACGCAGGTGACGCTGATCGAGCGGGTGGCGGCGGCCAACCCGCGGACCGTCGTGGTGCTCTCCAACGGCGCGGTCCTCGCCACCCGGCCGTGGGACTTGAAGGTGCCCGCCCTGGTCGAGGGCTGGCTGCTCGGTCAGGCCGGCGGCAGCGCCGTCGCCGACGTGCTGTTCGGGCGGGTCAACCCGTCCGGCCGGCTCGCCGAGACGATTCCGGTGAAGCTCGCCGACCATCCGTCCTACCTGGACTTCCCGGGCGAGCACGGCCACGTCCGGTACGGCGAGGGCCTGCACGTCGGGTACCGGGGCTTCGACGCGCGCGGGCAGGAGGTGGCCTACCCGTTCGGGTTCGGGCTGTCGTACACCACCTTCGGCTACGGCGCGGCTCGCGCCACCGCGACGGCGACCGGCGTCGAGGTCCGCGTCCCGGTGACCAACACCGGCACGCGCGACGGGCGCGAGGTGGTGCAGGTGTACGTGAGCCTGCCCGGCTCCCGGGTGCGGCGTGCGCCGCGGGAGCTGAAGGCGTTCGCCGGCGTGCCGGTCGCGGCCGGGGACACCGCCGACGTCGTCCTGACCGTCGACCGCGACGACCTGGCCTACTGGGACATCCGGCTGGGCCGGTGGATCGTCGAGGGTGGCGAGTACCTGATCGAGGTGGGCGCCTCGTCCCGGGACGTGCGGGCGTCGGTGACCGTGCACGTGGCCGGCGACCCGGACCGGGTGCCGCTGACCATCGAGTCCAGTGTCGGCGAGTGGTTCGCCGACCCGCGCGGCGCCGAGGTGCTGGGCGCGGCGTTCGCGGAGGCGGCGGGCGACGGCCCGATGTCGGCGATGACCGCCAACCCGGAGATGCTGATGATGCTGGCCAGCCTGCCGCTGGCGCGGCTGGCGGCGTTCCCGGGCAGCCCGCTGAGCGCCGGCGACCTGGAGAAGCTGGTGGCCGCGGCCAACTACTGACGGTCAGCCCGCGCGAGCAGGTCCTGGATCCGGGAGACCAGCTCGCGCGGGCTGAACGGCTTGGTCAGGTAGTCGTCGGCGCCGGCGCCGAGCCCGCCCTCCATGTCCTGCTCCCGGACCCGGGCGGTGAGCATGATGATCAGCGTGCCGGCGGTCGCCGGATCCGCCCGCAGCGTCCGGCAGACGTCGATGCCGGAGAGTCCCGGCATCGACACGTCCAGCACGGCCAGCGCGGGATGCCGGGCCCGTGCCGTCTCCACGGCCGTCTGCCCGTCGCCGACCGCGAGCACCTCCAGCCCGGCCTGTTCAAGCTTGAAGGCCACCAGGTCACGGATGTCGGCGTCGTCGTCGGCCACCAGGACGGTCGTCACGCGGCTCCCCCGATCTTCGATTTGCGCTCGCACGTTATACCGATAAGAGTGGTTATGTGGGGAGTTATCAGGAATATCGTCTGCAACCCTCCCGCAACCTGGGAGCGCCCGTGATGCATCCGGCGACCGGTGTGCTGTTCCAAAGGCCACTACCGCGCAACTCGAACGTCTGGGAGGAACGATGAACGCCGTGATCGACGACGTACGCAGCGAAGCGCTCTTCGCCTCAAGCGTGCAACGCTCCCAGGAGCCCACTCCAGAGGTGATCCGGACGGCCGTCTTCACCATGGTCGACCAGCTCGGCGAGTCCGGCTGCGCCGAGATCCTCGCCCAGGAGTACGGCGAGGACCCGGACTGTGCCATCGGACGGATGAACTGGGCCCGGGACGCCGTCCGGCTCGCCTTCGCCGGCTGAGTGCCGGACCCGTGAGGCGTACGCCGTACGCCTGACGGGTCTGGCGCGACCGGCCACCCGGCCGTAAGCTTCCCGGCATGCGCGCGAAATCGACCATGTGGTGGCCCGCCTGACCGGCGGCCCCTTCCCCCGCGCGTGACCACCGCGGCCGCCTCTCCGAGGCGGCCGTTTCTCGTGGGCCGGTCCTCGGCCGGCGGTCCTCGACCGAAAGAGGACCCGATGCCCTTCGCCCTGCTCCACCGTGACGGCGCCGACCACGTCGAGGTGCTGACCGGGGACGTCGTCACCGTCCCCACGCTCGCCGACATCCCGCTGCATCCCGGCACACCGGTGCTGGCGGTGATCCCCTACCGGCAGATCGGCGAGCGCGGTTTCGACTGCGTCGATGACGGCGCCCCGCTGGAGTGCCTGCTGGTCCGCTCGGCCGGCAGAGAGCCCCTGGACGCGTTCCCGCCCGGGCCGCTGACCCTGCGCGACGGCGGTTTCGACCTGTCCGACGACGAGTACGGCCGGATCGTCGAGGAGGTGCTGCGCGACGAGATCGGGCACGGCGAGGGCGCCAACTTCGTCATCCACCGGGTCTACGAGGCCACGGTCGTGGGCGATCCGCTCGCCGCGGCGCGGGCCGCGTTCGGCCGGCTGCTCACCGGGGAGCAGGGCACCTACTGGACGTTCCTGGTCGACACCGGGGAGCGGATCCTGGTCGGCGCCACCCCGGAACGGCACGTCAGCGTCACCGACGGGGTCACCATGATGAACCCGATCAGCGGCACCTACCGCAACGACGGCGGCTACCCGGGCCTGCTCGACTTCCTGCGCGACCCGAAGGAGATCGAGGAGCTCTACATGGTCCTCGACGAGGAGCTCAAGATGATGGCCACGGTCGCCGAACACGGTGGCCAGGTGGCCGGCCCCTACCTCAAGGAGATGGCCCGCCTCACCCACACCGAGTACCTGCTGGCCGGGCACGGTTCGCTGGACGTCCGCGACGTGCTGCGGGAGACCATGTTCGCGCCGACCGTCACCGGCAGCCCGATCGAGAACGCCTGCCGGGTCATCGCCCGGCACGAACGCCGCGGCCGCCGCTACTACGCCGGCGTGCTCGCCCTGCTCGACCACGACGAGCAGGGCCGCCAGACGCTGGACGCGCCGATCCTCATCCGCACCGCGGAGATCACCCCCGACGGCTCGCTGCGCGTCCCGGTCGGGGCCACGCTGGTCCGCCACTCGACAGCGGCGGGCGAGGTGGCGGAGACCCACACCAAGGCGGCCGGCCTGCTCTCCGCGCTGGGCGCGGTCCCTTCACAACCCCTTCCGGTACGGGGTACGGCGCAGACAGCGGAGGTACGTGAGCTGCTGGCCGCCCGCAACGACGAGCTGGCCCGGTTCTGGCTCGACTCCCGGGCGCCGGGCGCGCTGACCGTGCCGTCGCTGGCCGGCCGGCACGCGGTGATCGTCGACGCCGAGGACACGTTCACCGCCATGCTCGCCCACCAGCTCAAGGCCCTCGGCCTGCGGGTCACCCTGCTGCCGTGGACGTCGGTGACCACGCTGCCGGAGGGCGACCTGCTGGTGTTCGGTCCCGGGCCGGGCGACCCCTCGAACCTGGCCGACCCCAAGATGGCGGCCCTGCACCGGCTCGCCGGGGAGGCGCTCGAGGCGCGGCGGCCGCTGTTCGCGGTCTGCCTCGGGCAGCAGATCCTGGCCTCGCTGCTGGGACTGTCGCTGGCCCGGCGGGACTCGCCCTACCAGGGTCTGGCCCGGGAGGTCGGCCTGTTCGGGACGGTCCGGCGGGTCGGCTTCTACTCCAGCTTCTCGGCGGTGTCCGACGAGCCGGTGGCGGCGTCGCCGTACGGGCCGGTCGAGCTGGCCGTCGACCCTTCGGACCGTACGGTGCACGCGCTGCGCGGCGCCGGCTTCGCGGGCGTCCAGTTCCACCCCGAGTCGGTCCTCAGCCGCGACGGCGTCGACGTGCTCCGCGAACTTCTGCCGCCGCTTCTGTCCGTCGTGGTTAGCCCGGCCCTTCCCGGGTAGCGAAACAGTATCGGTGGTCCAAGGTGATCGAGAGCCTCACCTTGGGCCACCGACCCCGTGCCCGCACGATCGGCTACCTCTTCGAGGTGAAACGGGGGCGGAGCCGGCCCTGCCGGGTTTACCGTCGCCGGGTGTACGGGTATCCGGCTGGCGTCGCCGACCTCCGGAGGGGAACCTTGGCCGAGCCGCACGTCACTCTCGACCCCCGCACGCTCAACCCGGTGGAGGAGAAACTGCGCGGTCCCCTGGAGGACCAGCTCAGTTCCGCTCTCCAGGCCGCGACCGTCAAGGTCCGCGAGCGGTACGCCGGGGAGACCGTCGAACAGGTCACCGGCATGCTCCTGGAGCAGGCGAGGGCCGGCCTGCACCCGGACATCGCCGCCGGCTTCCACCCCGACCACGAGCAGTTGCGCCACGTGGCCGAGGTGATCGTCACCCAGGCTCACTGACCCGTCAGCGAGCCGCGATCTCCGCGGCGGGCGGGGCCTTGATGTCGACCGCGACGCCGAAGTCGAAGAACTTGACGGCCGACGACTCCGGGGCCTTGGTGAACCGGTAGCTCGCGAGCCGGCCCTGGTCGTCGAAGCTCGCCTCGAACGGCATCATCGCCTCGCCCGGGCGGGCCCCGGCCGGCGGCTTCTCGCCATTCGCCCGGATCATCTCCACCAGATCCACCACGCCACGGACTCTGTCGGCGCCGACCCATTGAACATCGGTCGCCGACGCGAGGCTCGTCCTGGTCGACTCGGCGATGTCGGCGCCGGCGAGCTTGCCGAACCCGTCGTCGCCCGCGGCCTTGCGCCACCTGCCCTCGGCGCCGGGCTGCCCGTCCGCGTACGTCATTTTCACCTTCACATAGGTCACTCCGCCGACCGCCCGCACCGTCGTGGTGGACGTCTTTCCGGCGGCGATGTTCACCATGACGTACTCATAGATCTTGTTGTTGGAGTCGATCAAGCCGGTCATCGTGCCCTGCCCGGCCATGTCCATGCTCATCCGGTAGGTGGTCCTCGTCAGCTCGCCCGCGGCCGCGGACAGCGCGGCGGTCGCGTCCTTCGGCTTCGCGGGCGCGCTCGGGGGCGCGCTCGCGGTCTCGCCCACCGGCTCCGCGGGGCCGCACCCGCCGGCCGCGAGCACCGCCGCCAGCAGGACTCCGGCGCCGGCCCGTCGCGTGATGCGCATGTTCATGGAACTCTCCCCAGTACGGCCACCCCAAGCAATGATCATCAATCTAGGACCTCAGGTTGAAGATCAGGTCGACGACCAGGGCCGTCCAGCCGGTCTGGTGCCAGGCGCCCAGGCCGGCCCCGTTGTCGCCGTTGAAGTACTCCGGGAAGGCGACCAGATCCTTCCAGTCCGGGTGCGCCTGGAACAGCTCGGTGGCGCCGTAGATCGGCCGGCGGCCCTCGGCGTCCGGCACGAACAGCCCGATCAGGCGGCGGGACAGGTCGTCGGCGATCTCGGTGAGCCCGGCCTTGCGCTGCGAGCCGGTCGGGTACTCCGCCTTCAGGTCCTCGCCGTAGAACTCGGCGAACTCCCGCAGTGCCTGGACCAGGAGGTAGTTGACCGGCATCCACACCGGACCGCGCCAGTTGGAGTTGCCGCCGAACAGGCCGCTGGTGCTCTCCGCCGGCTCGTAGCCGACGGTGAAGTCCGAGCCGCCCAGCGACACCGTGAACGGCTTCTCCAGATGGGCGCGGGACAGGGTGCGCAGCCCGTACGGGGAAAGGAACTCCTGGGGATCGAGCAGGCGCGCGAGAATGCGCAGCAGCTGGTCCTGACCCACCATGCTGAGCAGGCGCTGCCGGCGCCGGTCGGCGCCGCCGAGGCGCCGGGCGCTGATCACATCACCGAACTCTCCCTGGTGATGCAGCATCCACCGGACCCGTGAGTTGATCTCCGGGAGCCGGTCGAGGGTCTCCGAGGTGAGCCGGGTGGTGGCGGCCAGTGGCAGCAGGCCGACGATCGAGCGGGCCTTGAGCGGCACCCGGTGGCCGTCCGGCAGGCGCAGCACGTCGTAGAAGAAGCTGTCCTCCTCGTCCCACAGCCCCTGCCGGTACGCCGCCTTCGCGATGTACGTGAAGTGCTCGAAGAACTTGGTGGCCATGTCCTCGTAGGCCCGGTCGTGCCGGGCCAGGAGGATCGACATGTCGAGCAGGTTGAGCGCGTACATGGCCATCCAGCCGGTGCCGTCGGACTGCTCCAGCACCCCGGCGACCGGCAGCGCGGCCGACCGGTCGAACGGTCCGACGTTGTCCAGGCCGAGGAAGCCGCCCTCGAAGACGTTGTTGCCGCCGACGTCCTTGCGGTTGACCCACCAGGTGAAGTTGAGCAGCAGCTTGTGCATCACGCGGGACAGGAAGCCGAAGTCCCGCCCACCGTCGATCTTGAAGACCTGCAACGCGGCCCAGGCGTGTACCGGCGGGTTCACGTCCGAGAACGACCACTCGTACGCCGGGATCTGCCCGTTCGGGTGCATGTACCACTCGCGGAGCAGCAGCAGGAGCTGCGACTTGGCGAAACCCGGGTCGACGCGGGCGATGCTGACGCAGTGGAACGCCAGGTCCCAGGCGGCGTACCAGGGGTACTCCCACGGGTCCGGCATGCTGATGACGTCGAAGCTGTTCATGTGCCACCAGCCGTTGTTGCGCCCGTGGCGCCGGCCCGGTGGCGGTGGGGCGTTGCCCGGGTCGCCGTGCAGCCACTGCTTGACGTCGAAGTGGTAGAACTGCTTGCCCCACATCAGGCCGGCGACGGCCTGCCGGGCCACGTCCTTCTCGTCGCCGGTGGCCGCCTCCGGCAGCACCTCGGCGAAGAACTCGTCGGCCTCGGCCAGCCGGTGGCGCATCACCGCGGTCCAGCCGTCGCCGAGGTCGGCCGGCGGCAGCTCCCGGTCGCTCTGGGTGAGCCGGAGCCGGATGGTCCGGCTCTCCCCCGCCCCCAGCGTCACCCGGTAGTGCAGTGACCCCTTGGTGCCGGTCCCGGCCGGGTTCACCGTCGGCATGTCGAGCGTCAGGTGGTCGTTGATGCCGTCCTTGGGGAACGGGGTGCGCCCCGGCAGCCCCCACAGCCGCTGCGCGTTCGTCTCGTTGTCGCACATCAGCGGGCGGGGCGTGTCCTGCCCGTCGAGGGTGATGTGGCCCAGTGAACGGTGCCGCCCGGACAGCCGCCCCGGCGTACCGGTGATCTTCGGGACCGGACGGTTGGGCAGCCCCCACGACCACGTGTTGCGGAACCACAGGGTGGGCAGCACGTGCAGGGTGGCCGGCTCCGGGCCGCGGTTGGCGACGGTGACCGCGATGCAGACGTCGTGTGTGCCGGCCTTGGCGTAGTCGACGGTGACCGCCCAGAACCGGTCCTCGTCGAAGATCCCGGTGTCGACCAGCTCGTACTCGCTCTCGTCGCGCGACCGCTGCCCGTTCACCCGGACCAGCTCGTCGTACGGGAACTCGGCCTGCGGGTAGTGGTAGCGCCAGCGCATCCACGAGTGGGTGGGTGTGGAGTCCTGGTACCACCAGTAGTCCTTGGCGTCCTCGCCGTGGTTGCCGCCGTCACCGCCGAGGCCGAACATCCGCTCCTTCAGGATCGGGTCGCGGCCGTTCCACAGGGCGAGCGCGAAGGCGAACGTCTGCCGGTCGTCGCAGAGCCCGGCCATGCCGTCCTCGTTCCACCGGTACGCCCGGGAGCGCGCGTGGTCGTGCGGGAAGTAGTCCCACGCGGTGCCGTGCTCGCTGTAGTCCTCACGAACCGTGCCCCAGGCGCGTTCGGCGAGGTACGGCCCCCACGCGCGCCACGGCTGCTCACCGGAATCGGCCTGTGCGAGGCGTACCCGCTCCGACACGTCCGTCCCCACCCCCATACCTGAAGTCAGCCTTCGAAGTCGATCACATTGAGACTGTCACGCTCATATGTCAAACATGTAAGCCCCGGGACGCTGACACCAGAGCGCCCCCGGATCAGCACCCGGTGAGCAACTCCGGCACGGGAGTCTCCTAACCGTGCGACGTGAACTCTGGGCGGGACTCACCTGGGCCGGTGTGATGATGGTCTGTGTCGCCCTGCGGGTCGGCATCGGGACGACGGGCACCTCCTACCTGGTGACCGTCGCGCCGTACATGCTGGTCAGCGCCGGCACGCCGGTCGCCGTGCTGATCGGCACCCTCCGGCACCGGCCGTCACACCGGGCCGGCTGGTTCCTGCTGGCCGCGGCCCAGGTGGTGTACGCCGTCGCGGACGGGATGACGGTCCGTGACGACTGGCTCGGCGAGTTCCTCGAACCCACCCCGGCCGACCTCATGTACTTCGCCTCCTACCTGCTGCTCTGCGCCGCCGTGCTGGTGTTCATCCGGCGCCGCACCCCCGGCTGGGACATACCGGGCGGCATCGACGCCCTGGTCGTGGCGATCAGCGCCGGCCTGCTCGTCTGGATCTACGTGCTCCAGCCGCTGACCTCCGACTCGGCGCTGCCGCTCAACGCGAAACTGACGCAGTCGGCGTACCCGGTCCTGGATCTGATGGTGTTGATCCTGGCGGTCCGCCTGGTGATGGGCACCGGCACCCGCGGGCCCGTGCTCTGGCTCCTGCTCAGCAGCCTCGCCCTCATGTTCGCCGTGGACACCGCGTACGCGGTGGAGGGCATCGCCGACGGCAGCTCGGTCGAGGAGTCGTACCTCGACGCCATGTGGATGACCTCGCTCGGGCTGCTCGGCCTGGCCGCCCTGCATCCCGGTATCCGCCGGTTCGACCAGCGCAGCGACACCGCCCTGCCGGACGCGTCACCGGGACGGCTCGGTGTCCTCGCCATCGCCGTGCTGATGGCGCCGGGCGTCCAGTTCATCCAGTGGCTGCGCGGCGAGCCGGTCAGTGTGCCGCTGATCAGCGCGGCCTGTGCGGTCATGTTCCTGCTCGTGCTCGCCCGGATGTACGGCCTGGTCACGGCGCAGCGGCGGGCCGCCGTCACGGACAGCCTGACCGGCCTGCACACCCGCCGGCACTTCACCCAGGCGCTGGCCGTCGAGTGCCGCCGGGCCGGCCGCGCCGGCCACGGCGTCGGCCTGCTGATCATCGACGTCGACCACTTCAAGAAGGTCAACGACGGGTACGGGCATCCGGCCGGCGACCAGGTCCTGCGCGAGGTGGCCCGCCGCCTGGCCGCCGGCAGCCGGGCCGGCGGCGTGATCGCCCGCTACGGCGGTGAGGAGTTCGTGGTGCTGGCCCCGCACACCGGGCCCGGCGAGCTCTACGCCCTCGCCGAGCGTCTCCGCGAGGAGATGGCCGGCCTCCCCGTCGACATCGGCGGCGATCTGCTGTCGGTGACCGTCTCGATCGGCGCCGCCGTCGCCGTCCACCCCGACCCGGAGGCGCTGCTGCACGACGCCGACGAGGCCCTGTACGCCGCCAAGGCGGCCGGCCGAAACCGCGCCATCCTGTCGCCCGCCGGTTAAGGTCGGCGACGTGCCAGCTTCCGAATACGTCACCGGCCTGCGCGCCAAGACCGGCCCCGGCCTGATCATGTTCCCGTCGGTGACCGCCGTGGTCTTCGACGACCGCGGCCAGATCCTCCTGCACCAGCGCAGCGACAACGCGAGCTGGACGCTGATCGCCGGGATGATGGATCCCGGCGAGCAGCCGGCCGACACGGTGATCCGGGAGGTGGAGGAGGAGACGTCGGTCCGGGTGAGGATCGACCGGCTGGCCGGGGTGGCGCTGCACGAGGTCACCTACCCCAACGGCGACCACTGCCAGATGGTCAACACCTGGTTCCGCTGCCGTGCGGTCTCCGGCTCCGCCCGGGTCAACGACACCGAGTCCCTGGCCGTCGGCTGGTTCCCGCTGGACGCCCTCCCGGACCTCAACCCCTACGCGCTGCACCGCATCCGCACGTCCCTGGCCGAGGAGGGCCCCGCCTGGTACGCCCCACCCGGCGACACCATGATCCCCGGCTGGTGACCGGCTGGCTCCCAGGGCTGTCTCGACGCCCCCGAAACAGCCCTCAGAGCCAGCCGGGACGGATCAGGCCGGCCTCGTAGGCGTAGACCACCAACTGGGCGCGATCCCGTGCGCCCAGTTTGATCATCGTGCGGCTGACGTGCGTCTTCGCGGTCGCCGGGCTGATCACCAGACGGGCCGCGATCTCGTCGTTGGAAAGCCCCTCCGCGACCAGCACCATCACCTCCCGCTCCCGGTCGGTGAGCTGGTCCAGCTCACGCGGCGGCTCCGGCGGCCGCCCCCGGGCCGCGGCCGCGGTGAACGAACCGATCACCCGCCGGGTCACGCTCGGCGACAGCAGCGCGTCACCGGCCGCGACCGCCCGCACGCCGCGCAGCAGATCCACCGGCTCGGTGTCCTTCACCAGGAACCCGGACGCCCCGGTCCGCAACGCCTCGAAGACGTATTCGTCCAGCTCGAAGGTGGTCAGGATGACGACCTTCGTGCCGGCGAGAGCCGGGTCCGACGCGATCCGGCGGGTGGCCTCCAGGCCGTCCACCCCGGGCATGCGGATATCCATCAGTACGACGTCCGGCCGCGCGGCCCGCACCACCTCGACCGCCCGCAGGCCGTCCGCCGCCTCCCCGACCACGTCGATGTCCGGCTCCGCGTCGAGCAACGCCCGGAACCCGGCCCGCACCAGCGCCTGATCATCCGCGAGCACCACCGAGATCACCGCTCCGCCCCCGGCCCGTTCTCGGACAGCGCCGACTCGGGTGGGACGCCGCCGGGGCCGGTGGGGAGGACCGCGGTGACCAGGAAGCCGCCGCCGGAGGACGGCCTCGCGGTGAGGGTCCCGCCGAGGCTGTGGGCGCGGGCCTGCATCCCGGCGATGCCGCCGGCGGCCGGGTCCCCGGTCTGGGGGGCGGCAGCGGCCGCCCGGCCGGTGTTGGTGATCGACAGCATCAGCGCGCCGGGGGTGTAGCGGATCTCGACCAGGACGGTCGGCTCCGGGCCGGCGTGGCGGCGCACGTTGGTGAGGGCCTCCTGGACGATCCGGTACGCCGCGCGGTCCACCTCGGCGGGCAGCTCGCGCTCCTCGCCGTCGACACGGGTCCGCACCGGGAAGCCGGCGCCTGCGGTCAGGTCGGCGAGGCGGCTCAGGCCGAGGGCCGGTTGGCGGGGCGCCTCCTCACCCTCGGTACGCAGGACGCCGAGCACCGACCGCACCTCACGCAACGCCTCCGCGCTGGCCGTCTTGATCGCCGAGAGGGCCTCCCGCGCCTGTTCCGGCCGGTTGTCCATCAGATGCAAACCCACTCCCGCCTGGACGTTGATCAGTGACAGGTGGTGCCCGAGGACGTCGTGCAGCTCCCGGGCGATCCGCAGGCGCTCCTCCGAGGCCTGCCGCCGCTCCTGCTCCTCCTCGGCGCGGGCCCGCTCGCGCCGGGCCCGGGCGATGGTCGCCACCTGGTCGCGGTGCACCTGGGACACCATGCCGGCGAGCACCGCGCCGCCGAGCCCGGCCGCGGCGAGCGTCACCTCCCGCAGCCCGGGGCTGACCCCGGCCGGCAGGTCCAGCGGGCCGGCGAGGACCACGGTGACCAGAAGGTATCCGGCCCAGGCGGTGGCCGCGGCGATCACGGCGGCGGTCCGGCGGCCCTGCTTGGCCAGGGTGAAGAGCGCGATGGCGGGGGCGACCGCATACATCCAGTACGGCTCGGCGTGGCTGGCGAAGGCGATCGACGCGGCCGCGGACACGGCGAAGGCCACGACCGGGGCGCGTCGCCGCCAGAGCAGCGCCACCGGCCCGGCGAGCAGGAGAAAGTAGTAGAGCGGCCCGGTGGCGAGGTGGACGCCACCCCCGTCGGCCAGCTCGCCGGTGCCCGCGAGGTGGAAGATGGCTGCCGCCACCGCGGCCCCGGGCGGCCAGCCGGCATGCCTGCCCCGCCGCCACGGCGGCCCGGCCGGGTCCACCGCACGCGGCCCGCAGTCGTCGGCCTGCCTCATGCACCCGAACCTACGGCACCGTGCGGGCCCGCACATCGCCGCGCGGTAGCTCCCTCCGGTACGACCCGGGGAGCATCCGCCGGGGGCCGGGTACGACTCCGGGCGTACGAGAAAGATCGACGACGGCGCGGAATGCGCCGCACGGATGCCTCGCCGGGCCGACGCGCGCGCCCCTCCCGGCGCCCACTCTGGTGTGCAGGGAAAACGCGATCGAGGGAGACGACATCATGGAAACCACTCCGGCCCGCCTGCGCACCTCCGACACCGAGCGGGAGCAGGTCGCCGAGATCCTGCGTGCCGCGATGGCCGAGGGCCGCCTCGACATGGTGGAGGGAGAGGAGCGGCTGGCTTCGGCGTACGCCGCGAAACACCGCGACGAGCTGACGTCGCTGACGGCCGATCTGCCCGGCGGCGGCCGGCATGCTCTGGCCCGCACCCCGCAGGCGCGCGCCACGACACGCCGGTGGCTGTGGCGGCACGCCAGCTTCATCATGATCCTCGCGGGTGTCCTCACCGGACTGTGGATCATCTCGGGCTCGGGCTTCTTCTGGCCGGCGATCCCGCTGATGTTCCTGGTAATGGGGCTGGTCAAGCACGCCGCCTACGGCCGCTGGCGGCCGGAGTACACGTTCGGTCACCACCACCGCCGCTGATCGCCGGAAGTGTCGGGTGGCCGACCCCACTCCGACATGGACACGACGGTCGTTGATCTTCTCCGTTCACTCTGCCAGAGTGGGCCAGTTTGTTCGGGGAGGGACAAGAGAAGATGATGGGTCCGTCGCACGCGCTCTCGGGCGCGGCCGCCTGGCTGGCCGGCAGTTGGGCGCTCGACCAGTTCGCCAACGTGAGCCAGACGCCGCTGGAGGTGGCGGTGGGCACGGCGATCTGCGCCGGTGGCGCCCTGCTGCCCGATCTGGATCTCTCCGGCAAGGTGACCCGTAACCAGGGTGGCGCCACGGTGGCCCGCACGTTCGGTGTGGCGTCGCTGTTCGTGGCCGAGGTGGTGGAGAAGTTCTCGCTGGGCGTCTACACGGCGACGAAGCTGAGCCGGGACCCGCGCCGCGACAACGGCCACCGCACCTTCACCCACACGCTGCCGTTCTGTGCCCTGATCGGTTGGGGCACGACGGCGCTGGCCGACCGCTACGGCTACTGGGCGGTGATCGGGATCGTCTTCTTCATGGGTGGCCTGGCGCTGCGCGGCCTGTTCGACGACTGGGCGGAGCGGGCCGGCTGGGTGATCGTGACGCTGTGTTCCGCTCTGATCGCCTGGTTCACGGCGGCGAACCTGCCCAGCGACCGCGGATATCCGCTGCTGGGGCTGGCGGTCGGGGTGGGCTGTTTCGTACACATCCTGGGCGACATGATCACCAAGAACGGCGTGCCGATCATGTGGCCGATTCCGGTCAAGCGCCGCATGTGGATGATGGTCGGCATCCCGAACAGCATGGCGGTGAAGGTCGGCGGCAAGGTCGAGGTGGTCATCCTGCGCACCGCGTTCACCGTGATCGCGCTGCTGTCCATCGCCGGCCTGTTCGTCCCGAGCCTGCTGGAGCGCTTCAACCTGGACGTCTGGGCCAGTCGCTGATGCACGGCCGGGCCGCGGATCACTCCGCGGCCCGGCCGGAACCACTCAGTCGATCGAGTACGCGAGGTTCGGGCGCAGCCAGCGCTCCGCCTCGGCGACCGGGACGCCGCGGCGACGCGCGTAGTCCTCGATCTGGTCCTTCCCGAGCCGGCCGACGGTGAAGTAGCGGGACTCCGGGTGCGCGAAGATCAGGCCGCTGACCGCGGCGGCCGGGGTCATCGCGTACGACTCGGTGAGGTTGACGCCGATCGCCGACGTGCCGAGCAGCTCGAACAGGTCGCGCTTCTCGCTGTGGTCCGGGCAGGCCGGGTAGCCGAGGGCCGGCCGGATGCCGCGGAACCGTTCGGCGTGCAGGTCCGCAAGCGCGGGCTGGGCGTCCGGCTCGAACCAGTCGCGGCGGGCCTTGAGGTGCAGGTACTCGGCGAACGCCTCGGCCAGCCGGTCGGCCAGGGCCTTGACCATGATGGCCCGGTAGTCGTCGTGCTCGGCCTCGAACTTGGCGGCCAGCTTCTCGGCGCCGTGGATGGCCACCGCGAAGCCGCCGATGTGGTCACCTTCGGGAGCGACGTAGTCGGCGAGGCAGCGGTTGGCGCGACCCGCCGGCTTCTGGGTCTGCTGGCGCAGCATCGGGAACGAGCCGCCGCCGTCGAGGACGATGTCGTCGCCGTCGGCGTGCGCCGGCCAGAACCCGTACCGGCCGCGGGCCTGGAACGAGCCCTCCGCGATGATCTGGTCGAGCAGCGTGTTGGCGTCGTCGAACAACTCGCGGGCCACCGGCTGGTCGAGGATCGCCGGGTACTTGCCCTTGAGCTCCCAGGCCAGGAACAGGAACTGCCAGTCGATCAGCCGGCGCAGCTCGGCGATGGTGGGCGCCACCTCGCGGACACCGGTGAACGCGGGCACCGGCAGGTCGCCGAAGTCGACCGTCTCGCGGTTGGCGCGGGCCTGCTCGATGGTGAGCAGCGGCTGCGAGTGGCGCTGCTCGTGCTGGATCCGCAGGCGCTCCTGCTCGGCCCGGTTGGCCTCGTCGAGCTTGCCGGCGCGGACCGGGTCGAGCAGGTCGGCGACCACGCCGACCACGCGGGAGGCGTCCAGCACGTGCACGGTGGGCGCGTCGTACGCCGGGGCGATCCGCACCGCGGTGTGCTGCTTGGACGTGGTGGCCCCGCCGATCAGCAGCGGGAGCTTCATGCCCCGGCGCTGCATCTCGGCGCCGACCGCGACCATCTCGTCCAGCGACGGGGTGATCAGGCCGGAGAGGCCGATGGCGTCGGCGCCCTCGGCGATCGCGGTGTCCAGGATCTTGGCGGCCGGGACCATCACGCCGAGGTCGATCACGTCGTAGTTGTTGCAGCCCAGGACCACGCCGACGATGTTCTTGCCGATGTCGTGGACGTCGCCCTTGACCGTGGCGAGGACGACCTTGCCCTGCCCGCGATGGTTGCCGGTCTCGGACTTCTCCTGCTCCATGAACGGCAGCAGGTAGGCGACCGACCGCTTCATCACGCGGGCGCTCTTGACCACCTGGGGCAGGAACATCCTGCCGGAGCCGAAGAGGTCGCCGACGACGCCCATGCCGTTCATGAGCGGGCCCTCGATGACGTCGAGCGGGCGGGGCAGCTTGTGGCGGGCCTCCTCGGTGTCCGCCTCGATGAAGTCGACGATGCCGTGCACCAGGGCGTGGCTGAGCCGCTCCTCGACCGGGGCGTCGCGCCAGGACAGGTCGACCTCGCGCTTCGCGCCCGAGCCGGTGACCGTGGAGGCGAAGGTGACCAGGCGGTCGGTGGCGTCCTCCCGGCGGTCGAAGAGCACGTCCTCGACCAGCTCCAGCAGGTCGGCCGGGATGTCCTGGTAGACGGCGAGCTGGCCGGCGTTGACGATGCCCATGTCCAGGCCCGCCTTGACGGCGTGGAACAGGAACGACGAGTGCATGGCCTCGCGCACCACGTCGTTGCCACGGAAGGCGAACGACAGGTTCGAGATACCCCCACTGGTACGGACGCCGGGGCACCGCTGCTTGATCAGCGGGAGGGCCTCGATGAACGCCTTCGCGTACCCGTTGTGCTCGGCGATGCCGGTGGCGACCGCCAGCACGTTGGGGTCGAAGATGATGTCGTGGGGGTCGAAGCCGTCCCCGACCAGCAGGTCGTAGGCCCGGCCGCAGATCTCCACCTTGCGATCGCGGGTGTCGGCCTGGCCCTGCTCGTCGAAGGCCATCACCACCACACCGGCGCCGAAGTCCCGGATCCGGCGGGCCTGTTCGAGGAACGGGCCCTCGCCCTCCTTGAGGCTGATCGAGTTGACCACGCCCTTGCCCTGCACGCACTTGAGGCCGGCCTCGAGCACCGAGAACTTCGAGCTGTCGATCATGATCGGGATCCGGGCCACCTCGGGCTCGGTGGCGATCAGGTTGAGGAAGGTGACCATGGCCCGCTCGCTGTCCAGCAGGTCGGCGTCCATGTTCACGTCGAGCAGGTTGGCGCCGCCGCGCACCTGCTCCAGGGCCACATCCACGGCGGCCTGGTAGTCGTCGGCCTCGATGAGGCGGCGGAACTTGGCCGAGCCGGTGACGTTGGTCCGCTCACCGATCATGACGAAGCCGGTGTCCGGGCCGATCGCGAACGGCTCCAGGCCACTGAACCGGGTGGTCGGCGCGGGCGGGTCGATGACACGCGGAGCCGCGCCGCGGACGCCCTCGGAGATGGCGGCGATGTGCGCCGGGGTGGTGCCGCAGCAGCCGCCGACGAGGTTGATCAGTCCGGAGTCCGCGAACTCGGCCAGCAGCCGCCCGGTCTCGGCCGGCTGCTGGTCGTAGCCACCGAACGCGTTGGGCAGGCCCGCGTTGGGGTGCGAGGCCACGTAGGTGCCGGCGATCCGGGCCAGCTCGGCCACGTGCGGCCGCATCTCGGCGGCGCCGAGCGAGCAGTTGACGCCGACCACCAGCGGCTTCGCGCCCTCGATCGAGCGCCAGAACGCCTCGACGGTCTGCCCGGAGAGGGTACGGCCGGAGATGTCCAGGAACAGCGAGAGCCACAGCGGCAGGTCGGGCGCCACCTCGCGGGCCGCCGCGATCGCGGCCTTCGCGTTCAGCGTGTCGAAGACCGTCTCGATCAGCAGCAGGTCGACACCGCCCTCGACCAGGGCCGCGATCTGCTCCACGTACGACGCCTTGACCTTGTCGAAGGTGACCGCGCGGAACGCCGGGTCGTCGACCTTGGGCGAGATGGACAGGGTGACGTTGAGCGGGCCGACCGAACCGGCCACGAAACGGGGGCGGCCGTCCTGGGCGGTGGCCTCCTCGACCGCCTGGCGGGCCAGCCGGGCACCCCGCACGTTCATCTCCCGCACCAGATGCTCCAGCCCGTAGTCGGCCTGGGCGATGCTGGTCGCGGTGAACGTGTTGGTGGTGGTGATGTCGGCGCCGGCCGCCAGGTACTGCCGGTGGACGTCGAGGATGACGTCCGGCCGGGTGAGGATCAGCAGGTCCGGGTCGCCGGTGACGTCCTGCGGGTGGTCGGCCGGGATCAGGTCGTCACGGCGGTAGTCGGCCGGGGTCAGCTTCGCGCCCTGGAGCATCGTGCCCCACGCGCCGTCGAGCACCAGAATTCGCTCAGCGAGCAGCTCACGCAGCTGGGTGACGGTCTGAGTCAACGAGAACACCTCCGAGATCCCTGAGAAGTCGGAGGCGCCCTTGTTTCGGGTGGATCACCGGTCGAGCGTGACGGGTGTGCCCGCTGCAGCGCCTCTCGGCCGGACCAACAACGATACCGACTCCTTCACTTGGCGTCGGCGTAGGC
The DNA here is from genome assembly GCF_019429605.1 of Actinoplanes hulinensis. Taxonomy (NCBI): domain Bacteria; kingdom Bacillati; phylum Actinomycetota; class Actinomycetes; order Micromonosporales; family Micromonosporaceae; genus Actinoplanes; species Actinoplanes hulinensis. The sequence goes on from NZ_JAHXZI010000004.1 coordinate 182,634, forward strand.
ACCAACCACTGAGACGTCCAACGGGAAACGCACCGTGGTCGCGCCGAAAAGCAGACGGCCGGCCGATGCCGCGCTCGCGTGCACCGCTTCCACGACGCGTTCGGCCTGCTCGGCGGGGCAGTGCACGACCACCTCGTCGTGCACGAACAGGACCATCTCGGCATCGGTTCCGGACAACTCGGTCCGCAGGGTGGCGAGCAGGACCAGCGCCCACTCGGCGGCAGTGGCCTGGATCACGAAATTGCGGGTGAACCGGCCTCTCGCCCGGCCGGGTGGTGGGGCCACCTCGTCCGGGGGATCGAGCCCGTCCGCACGCCGCGAACCGGCCGCCGGCGGGCAGGTCCGCCCGAGCCAGGAACGGACCAGGCCACCGGCCTCCCCGGTGCGCGCGGCGGCCTCCACGTAGTCGAAAGCGGTCGGGTAGTGGCGGCGGAGCACGGCGAGGGCCGGGATGGCGTCGCCGCCGGTCTGCCCGTACATGGCGCCGAGCAGGGCGAGCTTGGCCTTGGCCCGGTCGCCGTCGAACGAGTCGGCGGCCAGTGCCGCGTACAGATCCCCGCCGGCGGCGGCCCGGGCCAGACGCTCGTCACCGGAGACGGCGGCCAGGACACGGGGCTCCAGCTGGCCGGCGTCGGCGACCACGAAGGTGTGACCGGGATCGGCCACCACGGCCCGGCGCACCACCTTCGGGACCTGGAGGGCGCCGCCGCCCCGGGTCGCCCAGCGGCCGGAGACGACGCCTCCCGGCACGTACTCCGGGCGGAAACGGCCGTCGCGCACCCAGGCGTCGCACCAGGCCCAGCCGTGCGCGGTCCAGATCCGGTAGAGCTCCTTGAACTCCAGCAGCGGCGGGACCGCCGGATGGTCGACCTGGCGCAGCACCCAGCGCCGGGTGTTGGGGATCTCGATGCCGGCCCGGTGGAACGCGCGCACCACCTCGGCCGGCAGGTCGGGGTGCAGGCCGTGGGTGCCGAACGCCGCGTTGATCCGGGCGGTCAGCTCGGCCAGCCGGCGGGGCGGGCCCATCGGCTGCGGCGGGCCGAGCAGCTCACGCAGCAGCTCGTCGTGGATGTCGGCGCGCCACGGCAGACCGGTGTGGCCCATCTCGGCGGCGATCAGGGCGCCGGCGGACTCGGCGGCCACCAGCAACCGGAAACGGCCGGGATGTCCGGTCTCCCCGACGAGGCGCGCCTGTTCCCCGTACACCTCCAGAAGGTCGGAGATCTCCACGCGCTCGGCCGGAACCGCGTCGAAGAGGGCGACCTGCGCGAAACCGGGCGGCTCGGCATCCGGCCGTGGCCGGTCCGGAGGGATCGGGAGGCCGCGCAGACGGGCGACGGCCGCGGCGAGCCCGCGTGGCTCGCCCCACCGGCCGGCGTGGCCGAGCAGCAGCGCCTCGGTCAGCTCGAGATCGTGGCAGCGGGCCACCCGGACGCCGGCGCGCAGCAGCGCCGGATAGACATCGGCGGTGCGGGTCCAGACCCAGCGTGGCTGCTCCGCGGCCTCCAGCGCGGCGATCGCCGCGGCCAGATCGGGGACGTGCCACCGCTCCCCTGAAGCATGCCGACCCAGACGGCCACCAGGACCGTCCGGGTCGGGAACCACCGCCACCAGCACCGGGTCATTGTCACCCGGGGGTATGACACTTCCCCCCACCCGGCAGAACCCGTCAGCGAACCGGCGACGGCATGAACTCCCTTCGGTCGCTCATGCCGTCACTTGACTGCTCCGGCTGTCAGGCCCGCCTGGATCTGGCGCTGGAAGATCGCATAGACCACGATCATCGGCAGGATGCTCAGGGTGAGCGCGGCGAACAGCGTCGACCACTCGGCGTGGTAACCGGCCTGCGTGGAGATGTTCGCGATGCCCTGGGTGAGCACCCACTTCTGGTCGGCGCCCTGCCCCTGCATGATCACCAGCGGCAGCAGGTACTGGTTCCACTGCCCCACGATGTTGAAGATCGTGATGCTGACCAGGCCGGACTTCGCCATCGGCATCATGATCTGGAAGAACTTGCGGGTGTGCGAGGCGCCGTCGACCGTCGCGGCCTCGTCGATCTCGTGCGGCAGCGTCCTGAAGAACGCGGCCAGGAAGAAGACGGTGAACGGCAGCGAGTAGGCGATGTAGACCAGGATCAGGCCGAGGTACGAGTTCAGCAGCCCGAAGTTCTTCAGGATGTGGAAGAGCGGGCCGAGGGCCATGAACGTCGGGAAGGCCAGTCCGGAGACGAACAGGAAGTAGAGCACCCGGTTGCCGGGGAAGGTGTACCGGGCCAGCACGTAGGCGGCCATCGACCCGAACAGCATGGTGCCGGCGGTGCTCACCCCCACCACGAAGACGCTGTTCAGGAAGTAGCGGCCGATGTGCGCCTGCTCCCACGCGGAGACGTAGGTCTCCAGCGAGAAGGAACTCGGCAGCGCGAACGGCTCACCGAGGAAGATCTCGGTGTTGGACTTGAACGAGGCCAGCAGCACCCAGATCAGCGGTCCGGCGGTGACCAGCGCCCAGAAGACGAGGGCCACGTGGGCCAGGCCGTTGAAGGCACGGACCTGGCGGTGGGTCTCCACCTTGTTCTGCGACTTCTTCTCGGAGACGGCCGCGGTGATAGTGGTCATGTGCGGCCTCTCAGACGGCGTCACGTCGCGTGACCCGCAGGGTCAGCGCGGCGAAGGTCAGGGTCAGGAAGAAGAGCACCACGCCGAGCGCGGAGGCGTACCCGACCTGGGAGTACTCGAAGGTGTTGCGGTAGATCATCATGGCCAGCACCGAGGTCGCGCCGTCCGGGCCACCGCGGTCCACGGTCATGATGTTGATCAGGGCGAACGCGTCGAACGCGGCGATGCCCAGGTAGACCCACGCGGTCTGGATGGTGCCCCAGAGCAGCGGCAGGGTGATCCGGAAGAAGAGGGTGACCCGGGTGGCGCCGTCCAGCGCCGCGGCCTCGTAGATCTCGTGCTCGATCGAGCCCATGCCGGCCGAGAAGAGCACCACGTAGAAGCCGACCGCCTGCCAGACCAGCACCACCAGGATGCAGGTCAGCGCCCAGCGATCGTCGGCCAGGAACAGCCACGGCGCCCAGGAGTCCGGGAGCAGACCGTTGATCATGCCGCTCTTGTCCGAGGCGAACACCCGGCCGAAGATCACCGCGACGATGGCGAGGGCCATCAGCTGCGGGAAGAAGAAGATCACCCGGTAGACCTTGGAGCCCCAGACCCCGCGGGTCATGCCGCCCTTGGATCCGCCGCCCACGTTCAGCAGGAACGCGAAGAGCAGACCGAGCGCGATCGTCACGATCGGCAGCAGCAGGAGCAGGTAACCGTTGTGCCGCAACGACTTCCAGAAGAGGTCGTCGTTCCACAGTTTGACGAAGTTGTCGAAGCCGACGTACTTGATCGGCCCGAACCCGTTCCAGCTGGCCACGGACAGCTGGAAGGTCTGGATGTACGCCGCCACCACGAAGGTGGCGTAGAGCGCCACCGGCACGGCAAGAAAGCCGATGATGAAGGGATACTTACCGTGCCGCATGGCGCTCTACCTCACTACTACTCAGCTACGGGTCTGCTTCTGGACGGTGGAGTCCTTGGCGAGCGCCTGTGAGGCGGCCTCCATCCGGTCACAGAACTTCTGCGCGTCGCCGCCCTTGAACATCAGGTCGTTGACGGCGCTCAGCGACTCGTCGCCGAGCTTCTTGTACCAGGTGTCGAACAGGTAGCCCATGAAGACGTCCTTGCCGGCCTTGTTCAGCGCCTCGTTGGCACTGGTCAGGCCGGGGGACAGCTCGACACCGTCGGCGGCGCCGAGCACCACGGTCAGCGACTTGGTGAGCTTGGTGAACTCGGTCGCCGCCTCCTTCGAGAGCATGACCCGCAGGTACTCCATACCACCACGCGGGTTCTTGCCCTTCGACGACGCGAAGTAGATCTCGCCGGCTGCGGCGTTCATCGCGGCCGCCGGGAGCTTGTCCGAGGCGGTGACGCTCGGGTACGGCGCGACCGCGTACTTGAAGGCCGGCGGGGTGTCCTTGGCCTGCTCGTTCTCCAGCCAGGAGCCGCACGGGTAGAAGGCGACCTTGTCCTGGTTCTGCTGGAGCTGGACCTCGGTGTGCTTGAGGCCGAGGAACGACTTGTCCAGGTACTTGTTGCCGATCTCGCCCCAGGCCTTGGCGGCCTCGAGGACGGCCGGGGCGGTCCACGCGCCGGCCTTCAGGTTGTCGATGTCCTTGAGGACCTGCTCGGTGCCGATCTTGCCGGCGCTGGTGAGCAGGGCGCGGACCATGTAGTACGCGGCGTTGGCGCCGGCGTAGCCGAACGGGACGAGGCCCGCGGCCTTGATCTTGTCGCAGAGGGTGATGAACTCGGCCCAGGTGGCCGGCGGGGTCCAGCCGTTCTTCTCGAACAGGGTGGCGTTGTACCACATGCCGAAGACGGTGTACGAGTAGTTCAGCGCGTACGGCTTGCCGTTGTAGCTGCCCCACTCGGCGGTACCCGGGACCAGCGTCTCCGCCACGGTCTTGCCGGGGATGTCGAAGGACGCGGCGGCGTACAGCTCGGTGAGGTCCTGCGCCTGGCCGGCCGCCACGATGGCGCCGAAGTCCATCATCTTGGCGCCGGAGTTGTTGATCATGTCGGGCGCGTCGCCGGCGTTGAGGCGCGGCTGAACGGTCGTCGAGATCTCCTGGGTCGCCGAGTAGGCGACCTTCGACTCCGGCCACTTCTTGTTGTAGATCGGGGTGTCGACGTCGGTGGCGTACTTGGTGCCCAGACCGCCGTCGAAGATCACGATCTCGAGCGGCGCCTTCGGGTCGACGCCCAGCGGGTTGTCCGCGGACTTCGTGCCGGTGGCCTGGTCGGTCGTCTCGTCCCCGCCACCGCCCACACAGGCGCTGAGCATGCCCACCGCCGGGGTAGCCACCAGGCCGACCGCGGCGGCGCGGCGGAGCAGGGTACGGCGGTCCAACTCGGAGTTCGTTATGTCAGACATCGATGTCCTTTCGGGTTCAGCCCTTGACGGCGCCGGCCGTCAAACCGGTGGCGATGTTGCGCTGGATCAGGAGGAAGAACACCACCACCGGGATGGAGGTGATGATCGCACCGGCCATGAGGGGACCCCATGCGGTGCCACGTTCGGTCTGGTTGTAAAGCAGCCAGGCCATCAGGTTCTGGTTCTTCGGATCGTTCAGCGTGTTGATGATGATGAATTCGTTCCACGCCTGGATGAACCCGTAGACCGAGGTGGCGACGAGACCGGGACCGGTGAGCGGCAGAATGATCCGCCAGAACACCTGGGCCCGGGTACAACCGTCGATCATCGCGGCCTCGTCCAGCTCCCGCGGGATGCCGGAGATGAAGCCACGCAGTGTCCACACCGTGTACGGCAGCAGCAGCACCAGGTAGACCAGCGCCACGCCGACGAGCGAGTTGGTGAGGTTCGCGCTCTGGAGCATCAGGAACAGCGGGATGAGCAGGGCCAGGAACGGCACCAGCTGGACCGCCAGGACGACCAGGATGATCGCCTTGCGGCCGTAGAAGCTGAACCGGGCGATCGCGAGCGCCGCGAGGAAGCCCACGACCAGCGCCGCGGCCACCGCCATCGCCGTGATGATCAGACCGTTGATCATGCTCGGGATGAACAGCTCCTCGCCGAGCGCGGACCTGAAGTTGTCCAGTGTGAAGTCGTGCGGCCAGAAGGTCGGCGTGAAGCTGCGGACCTCACTGTCCGGCTTGAACGCCGTGTTGAGTACCCAGTACACCGGGAAGATCATGATCAGACCGAAGACGATACCCGTGGCGTTCGCGAAGAACGTACCGGTGCGGCTGCGTCCGACGGTGATCACACCATCGTCATGGCGGGCCATCAGTCCACCTCTCCGATCTTGAACATCTGGCGGATGTAGAAGACCATCACGCCGAGCATCAGGAGCACGGTGATCACCGAGATCGCCGAGCCGTAGCTGTAGATGGAGCGCCCGAACGCCTGTGTGTAGGAGTAGGTCGCCAGGGTCTGGTAGACCGGCTCCGGGTGGCCGTCGCGCAGCGCCCAGTTCTGGGTGAAGAGGCCGAAGTTCCAGATCACCGACAGCGTGGTGACGATCATCAGCAGCGGCTTCAGGATCGGCAGGGTGATGTTGCGCAGCGACTGCCAGGGGTTGGCGCCGTCCACCGTGGCCGCCTCCAGGAGCTCCTTCGGCACCTGGGTGAGACCGGCGCTCAGCGAGATCGCCAGGAACGGGATGCCGGCCCAGACCACCAGCGCGGTGATCACCGCCCAGCCCTCCCACGGGTTGACGAACCAGCTGTGGGTGGCGTAGTCCAGCCCCAGCTTGGTGAGCACGTAGTTGAGGACGCCGAAGTCCGAGTCGGTCAGCCAGCGGAAGGACTGCGCGGCGACCAGCTGGGGCAGGGCCCAGACGAACATCATCGCGATCATCATGAACAACCGGACGCCGCGGGTGACCCGGCGCATGAGCAGCGCGATGCCCAGCCCGAGCAGCACCGAGAGGGTGACCGAGACGACCGTGAAACCCGCGGTCCGCGCGACGACGCCCCAGAAGACGCTGTCGGTGAGGGCCTTCGTGTACTGGTCGACGCCGGCCCACGGCGGGGTGGCGCCGGAGAACAGCTCCCGCAGCCGCATGTTCTGGAAGGACAGCACGATCATGCGGTAGAGCGGGTAGCCCAGCATCGCGATCAGGATCAGCAGCGTGGGCAGGGAGAGCAGCCAGGCGACACCGGAGTCGCGCTGGCCACGGGTGCGCACCCGCTTGGCGGGCTTGGGCGGCGTGGCCTGCGGCGCCTGTGCCGGGGCGGGCCGGGAGTCGACGGCGTGCATCATGATCCTCCAGTGCGGTGTGCCGCCCGCCCGACGGCGGGCGGCACATGCGTCATCAGGCCTCGTTGAGCGTGGCGGCGATCTGCTCGTCAGCCCACTTGGCGCCGTCGGCCACCGTCTTCTTGCCGGTGAGGATGTCGGTCAGCATGGTCTGAAGGATGTTGCCCTTCTCCACGTCGGCCCACTTCTCGGCGTTCGGCGGGAACCAGCTGTTCTTCGCGGACAGCGCGGCCGGCGCGATCTTCGGGTTGTCCGTGGCGGCCTTGTCCAGCAGCGCGGTCGCGTTCGGCAGCGCGCTGGCCTTGATCAGGCCCTCCATCGACTTGCTGTCGGTGAAGTACTTGACCCACTGAGCGGCGAGCTCCTTGTTGGCGCTCTTCGCGGTCACACCCAGGTTGGAGCCACCGAGGAAGGACGGCACCTCGGGCAGCGGGGCGGCCGCCAGCTTGCCCTTGACCTTGGTCGGGACCAGCTCGGAGTTCGGGTCGTTCGGGTCCTTGCGGACCTCCTCGGCGACACCCTGCTCCCAGGCGTTGCCGTAGAAGATGCCGCCCGAGCCCTGCGAGAAGATGCCGGCCTGCTCGTTCTCGTTCTTGGTGACGTCAGCCTTCGAGTACTTCTTGACCATGTCGACCCAGCGCTGGAGGCCCTCCTGCGACTGCGGGCTGGAGAGCTGGCCGACCCACTTGTCGCCGTCCTTCTTGGCGATCTCGCCACCGGTCGACTTGACCCAGGACATGGCCGCGTACCAGTACTGGCCCGGCATGTAGATCGCGCTGAACTTCTTGTCGGCCGCGTTGCCCGCCTGGAGCTTGTCGGCCGCGGAAAGGAGGTCAGCGTAGGTCTTCGGGGCCTCGGTGACGCCGGCCTTCTCGAAGAGGTCGGTGCGGTAGATCATCACGCGGGCGCCGGCGTAGTAGGGCACGCAGTAGGTCTTGCCCTCGGACTCACATGCGCCGGAGAGGCCGGACAGCCAGGTGCCGGAGTTCTCGAAGTCACCCTTGTTCAGCTCGGAGAAGCCGCCGGAGAAGACGTACTTGGAGAACTCGGTGTTGCCCAGCTCGACGACGTCCGGGACGTCCGAGCCGGCCAGCGTCGCGTCCAGCTTGGTGAGGTGGTTGGCCCACTGCTGGTACTCGACGTTCACCTGCGCGCCGGTGGCCTCGGTGAACCGCTTGGAGGCGTCCTCGACGACGTTCTTCCAGCTGGTCTCGGCATCGACCATGAGCCAGACCTTGATGGTCTTGCCCTTGCCGTCGACCGTGCCGTTGGCCGAGGTCGCACCCTCGTCGCTGCCGGAGTTGCCGCAGGCGGCCGCACCGAACAGCGACGCGGCGAGCGCCGCCGCGACCGCGATCTTGCGCTTCACATTTCCTCCCGAGGGGATTTCATACTTTGTAAGGGTTCAGCTGTCTTTCGCGGCCTTGTGCCCGTGCACCGCCTGAGCGGTGCGCTGGAACGCGGCGTGCGATCGTTCGTGGGTTCGTTGCGCGACGGCGACGTACAGCAGGTCGAGAACGACCAGCTGGGGGTGGCGGGCGCTGAGCGCGTCCGGCCGGAAGGTCGTCGCCTGCGTGGCGGTGAGCAGGACGATGTCCGCGAGCTCGGCCAGTGGGGAACGGGGGAAACTGGTCAGCGCGATCGTGGTGGCGCCCCGGCTGTTCGCCTCGGCGAGCAGCTCGATCGTCTCGCCGGTCTCGCCACTGTGCGAGATGCCGAGCGCGACGTCGCCGGGCCTCGACAAGGCGGCGCTGGCCAGACCGTTGTGCACATCGGTCCAGGCCCACACCGGAATGCCGATGCGGTGCAGACTGAACTGCATCTCCTCGCCGACCAGCGCGCTTCCGCTGGCGCCGAAGATGTTCACCCGTGGCGCGGCGGCGATCGCCACCGCGGCCCGCTCCACCTCGCCCAGGTCGAGCAGTGTGGCGGTGTCGTGCATGGCCCGCGTGTCGGCCGCCATGATCTGGCCGAGGACCCGCTCGAGCGGGTCGTTCGGCTGGATCTCCCGGCCGATGTCCACGGTCCAGCCGGCCGAGCGGGCCCGGCCGGTCTCCGCCGCGATGCCGAGGCGAAGGTCCGCGTAACCGTCGAAGCCGACCGCCCGGCAGAACCGGGTGATCGTGGCGGGCGAGGTGCCGCTGCGCTCGGCCAGCTCGACGATGGTGGCCCGGGAGGCCGCGGCGGGGTCGGCGAGCACCTGCTCGGCGACCCGTTGCAGCGCACCGGTGAAGTCCGGCAGCAACGTCCTGACCCTCGCGAGCACCCCGTCGATGGGCGGATGGTCCACGCCGTTCGATCCGGTGGTGCGCCCGCCCCCGTGGTCGCTCCCGTTGCTCCTGTTCAGAGCGGCGTGGGCGCGAACCAGCGACGGGGTCACCGCGGTCCACGCGGTGCCGTCCATCTCCGGCTCAGCCATCGGTCACCCTTTCAGGAAGGACTGTTTACTGTCGCGGTAAAAGTTCTTACTAACGCCCCCCTGCTGTCAAGGCTGTGAAGGAAGTTTTCAAACCGTTACCGGAGCAGGCCGAATGAACTGATGTTTCCGAGGGGGCGGATGACCAACATCGATCCACAAATGGCCGATTCGACGTGACCGCCATCACATGTCCGAATTTCGCCGCTTTTTCGTCGGCCGAACGACCCATCCGAGCTAGGCCATTTCGGCGAGGCGCGATCATCCGATCGCCCGGTCTCCATGACGCGCTGAAACCTTGGCGTCACACAGGAAACATGATCAAAAAAATTTCCGGTACGCCGTACGCGCTGCGCCGTGGAAGCATGGGGGTAATTGCTCTCATTTCAGGAGAAATAGGCATGCGATGGTTCCCGGTGATCGTCATGGCGGTCCTGGCTTTCCCCGGTCCCGCCCAGGCGAAGGTCACCTTCGACTTCGGCACCAACACCGGTTTCGTGGACGCCGAGGACGTTCGCCGGGCCTTCGACTGGGACGCCGCCACCCTGCGGGCCGAGGCGAAGCGCCTGGAGTTCGAGCACGTGAAGCTGGTTCAGGACAGCTACGCGGTGGTGTGCGGCGGGGCCGGCGCCCGCCCGGTCCGGGCCGTCCACACCGCCCAGGACGCGAAGGAGTTCCTCACCGTCAAGGTGGTCCGCCGGACGGGCACGCGAGAGGTCACCGGCTTCCGGATCGTCCGGGCCTACGCCGGCATCTCCGGCACCACGGTCCCCCCGGAGCCGGGCACGCCGTGTCCGGAGCCGAAGCCGGACGAGAAGGTCCGCACGTCCCGGCTCGTGTCGACCACGGTCACCACCACGCTCGTCGTGAAGTCCGGCCCGGACCGCGTGGAGCTCTACCAGGTCCGGACCGGGCCGCCCGTCCCCGCGCCGGCGGTGTCACAGCCGGCTCCCGCCTCCGCCGCGTCACGGCCGTCTCAAGCCTCCGCCGCGTCGCCGCCGACCCGAGCCTCCGCCGCGTCGCCGCCGACCCGAGCCTCCGCCGTGTCGTGGACCGCCTGAGCGAAGACCTCGGAGCGGTGCTCGAAGTTGCGGAAGCGGCCGTAGCTGGGCGCGGCCGGGGACAGCAGCACCACTCCCCCGGCCGGGGTGATCTTGCGAGCCAGGCGGACGGCGTCGGCCAGGTCCTCGGCCGGTTCGGTGCGGACCCGGGGCAGGCGGGCCAGCGCCTCCAGGATGCGGGGGCCGCTGTCCGGCAGGCCGATCACGGTGAGTTCCCGGTCGGCCAGAAAGTCACGTAACGGTGAGTAGTCGAGGCCGCGATCGTTTCCACCGACGAGCACGGTGAGTGGCCGATTCTCGTACGCCTCGATGGCGTGCACGGTGGCGTACGGGCTCGTCGAGAGGGTGTCGTCGACGAACGTCAGCCCGGACGGGTCCTCGATCTCGGTGAGCCGGTGCGGCAGACCCGGGAAGGACCGGACCGCCGCCTCGACGACCGCCCGCTCCGCCTCCACGTCCACGCCCATGCCGTCCAGCACGGCCAGCGCGACGCACAGGTTGCCCTCGTTGTGCCGGCCCTTGAGCCGCAGCGCGTCGCGCGGGAACAGCGGCTCGTCACTGCACCAGACCTGCCCGTCCTCGACCCGGAACCGGGAGTCCGCGGCGGCCGCCGGCACCGGCGGGAACCGGCCCGCGTCGGTGACCCCGCGGATCTCGTCGCGCAGCCGCCTGTCGGTCCCGTTGACCACGATCAGCTCCGGGCCGTGCCGGAGGATGTTCAGCTTGTCCCGGTAGTACTCCCGCTCGCCGCCGTGCGCGTCCAGGTGCTCCGGGAAGAGCGAGGTGACCACCGCCACCCGCGGCGAGTCGGTCAGGTCGGCGCACTGGTAGCTGGACAGCTCCAGCACGTACAGCTCGGCCTCGGGCATGTCGAGCAGCGGCACCCCGATGTTCCCGCCGTACGCGTTGGGCCGCCCGACCGCCGCCAGCAGATGGCTGATCAGGCTGGACGTCGTGCTCTTGCCCTTGCTGCCGGTGACCCCGACGGTCTTCGCGGCGTGCTCGGCCATCCACAGCGCGCTGCCGCCGGTCACCGTGATCCCGCGCTCACGCAGCTCGACCATGAACGGGTGGGTGGACGGCACCCCGGGCGACCGGACCACCACGTCGGCGCTGGCCAGGGCCGCGAAGGCGTGCTCGCCACCGGCCAGCGGCGCCAGCCCGGCCAGTTCGCCGGTCCACTCCACGGACAGATAATTGGCGCTGTCGTCCACCGCGATCAGGCGGGACGGCTGATGGCGGGCGATCGCGGTCACCGCGGCCCGGCCCTCCCGGCCGGTCCCCCAGACCGCCACCGAACGGCCGCGCAGGTCTGCCAGGCGCACGTCGTCTCCCCGCTTCGCGTCGAACCTCGTCGGACCGAACTAATATTGCCCCTCGGTCATAGGCAAGGAGACTCCGGGTGCGGTTCGACGTCATGCAGTTCCCCTCGTACACGTTCGATCCGGTGACGGGCGTGGCGACGTTCGACTACCTGCTGGACGGGCCGGAGCCGCTGCGCTTCACCGAGACGATCACGCTGCCGGTGCCGGCCGACCCGGCCGTGCCGGAGGCTCTGACCCGGGTGCTCGACCTGCTGCACGTGGTGGCCGGGGTGAGCTATTTCAAGGTCGGCGCGCCGGCCCGGGTGGTCGCGCCCAAACCCGTGCCGCCCCAGGTCACCGATTTCCTCACGGCCGTCTACACCAAGGGCATGGCGGAGTACGCGTACCGCAACCAGCTTCCGCACGTGCTGGAGCTGACCGTGGAGGCCCCGGGGGTGATTCCGGCCGCCGAGCCCACCGGGATCACCGGTGGCCGGCCGCTCTCCGCCGTCGGCGGCGGCAAGGACTCGATCGTCACCCTGGAAATCCTGCGCGCCGCCGGGCTCGACCCGGTGCCGTTCTCGGTCAACCCGAACCCGGTGATCGAGAAGGTGAACGCCGCCTCCGGCCTGCCCGCGCTGGCCGCCCGCCGCAGGCTGGACCCGCGGCTCTTCGAGCTCAACAAGGCCGGGGCGCTGAACGGCCACATCCCGGTCACCGCGATCAACTCGCTGATCGCCGTCGCCACCGCGGTCTGGCACGGGCTCGGCCCGGTGGTGATGTCGAACGAGCGGTCCGCCTCCGACCCGAACCTGATCTGGAACGGCCACGAGGTGAATCACCAGTGGTCCAAGGGCGTCGAGGCGGAGGGGCTGCTGCGGGCCGCCGTGGCGGCGTACGCGGGACTGTCCGACCCGTATTTCTCACTGCTGCGCCCACTGTCCGAACTGCACATCGCCCAACTGTTCGCCGGTCACACTGCGTACGATGATGTTGTTACGAGCTGTAACAAGGCTTTCAAGTTGCACGACCCGACGACCCGCTGGTGCGGTGACTGTCCGAAGTGCCGGTTCGTCTTCCTGGCGATGGCCCCGCACATGTCCCGGGAGCGGCTCGCGCACATCTTCGGGCGGGACCTGTTCACCGACCCGTCCCAGACGGCCGGGTTCCTGGAGCTGCTCGGCATCGACGCGCACAAGCCGTTCGAGTGCGTCGGCGAGGCCGAGGAGTGCCTGGTCGCCCTCGCCATGCTGACCGACGGCGCGCCGGTCCTGGCCGAGCTCCGCGCCGCCGTGCCAGCGACGGCGTGGGCCGAGGTCTCCCACTCGGACGTCTTCACCCCCGGCGGCCCGAACCACGTGCCCGCCGCCTACCGCAAGATCCTCGACGAGGCGCTCGCCGGATGAGCGAGATCTACGTGGGAAACGCCGACCCGGACGCGCTCGCCGACCGGGGCTGGCTGCTGGGGCACTTCAAGCCGGAGGGCGACCCCCGGCACAGCACCGACGTCGAGATCAAGTGGGGCCGGCATCCGCGGGGCGACCGGCGGGCCGAGTGGGTCCGCGGCGAGGACCGGACCGCACTGCTGGTGCTGATCAGCGGCTGCTTCCACATGGAGTTCCCGGAACGCACGGTCGTCCTCGACAAACAGGGCGACTACGTGGTCTGGCCGCGCGGCGTCGACCACTCCTGGTTCGCCGCCGAGGAGTCGGTGGTGCTCACCGTCCGCTGGCCGTCCGTCCCGGGCTACGCCGTCCGCTGACGGCCGCTGACGGCGTACCAGAAATGGGGTTATTCGGGCGCGTCGTGATGGATGCGCGCGGCATCCACGCCGAGCCGGTGCAGCGCCGCGCCGGTGCTGGTCAGCATGAGCGGCGGCCCGGCCACGTAGACCTCGAAGCGGGACCACTCGCCGAAGGCGGCGACCACGTCGGTGACCAGGCCGGACTCGTAGGGCCCGGGATCGCCCTCGGCCACCACCGGGACCACCGCGGCACGCGGCGCCTGGGCGGCCAGCTCGGTGAGGGCCTCGATGTCGTACAGCTCGGTCCGGTCGCGGACGCCCCAGAACAGCACGGCCGGCCGGGTGTCGCCGGTGGCGACCATCTCGGCGAGCATGGCCTTCATCGGGGCCACACCGGTGTCGCCGGCGATCATGAGGATGCCGCGGCCCGGTTCGGCGGGGAGACCCATGTCGCCCTCGGCACGGCTCAGGCGGACCAGGTCGCCTTCGCGGGTGTGGTGGACGAGGGTGCCGCTGACGCCGGTCTCCGTCTTCGCCCGCACGTGCAGCTCGATCAGCTCGTCCCGGTGCGGGGCGCCGGCCAGCGAGTAGGGCCGGCGGATCCCCGGCACGGCGTCGACCTCGACCCGGGTGTACTGCCCGGGGCGGAACGGCATCGGCAGCGACGGCCGCAACGTGATCACCGCGAGGTCCTGGCGGCGCACGTCGTGCTCCATCACCTCGGCGGGCCATGCGCTCGGCTGGTACGCGGCGAGCGTGCCCCCGTGCACCAGCCACTCGTAGATGTGCTGCCACGTCCAGCGCCAGGCCTGGTCGAAGTCCTGCCGCCAGGCGCCCGGGGCCATCCCCGCGCGCATCGCCTCGGCCAGCGCGGCGCCGACCACCCGGAGCCGGGTCCACGGGATGCCGCACTCGGCCAGCACCGCACCGAGCTGAATGCAGCCGGCGACCAGGGCGGGCGGGTCGTCCAGCCGGCGGACCAGCCAGCCGAGCGCGCGGACCAGCTGGGCGCGCTGTGTCTCCGGGGTGCCGGGGAGCGCTTCGAGCAGGGCCGGTTGCGCCTGCCGCAGGGCATGCCAGAGCCGGTCGGCGACCTCGTCGATGCCGCCGGCGGCGTCGAGGCTGGTACGGAGCAGCCCCTGGGTGTCGCGCAGCGCCTGACCGTCGGCCGGGTCGACGCCGTCGGGCCGGGGCGTGCCGCGTTTGCCGGGCACCCCGGGACGGCGGCGGCCCGGATGGCCACCGATCGTCTCCGGTGGCGGGAACTCGGTGCCGGGCCCGCCGAGCCGGCGGGCCGGGGCGACCGGCGGGATGTTCGGCACCGGGCCGGTCGGGCCGGACGGGACGGCCCCGATCGGTGGGATTCCCCGGTCGGGGCCGTAGCGGGCCTGGAAACCGGAGCGGCCGATCGTGTCGCCGGGATCGCCGCGCCAGAGCAGGCCTCCGCCGGGGTGGTGCGACGGGGGCACGTCGGTCTCCTCGTCGTCGGCCTTCTTCGGAACGGGGATCTCGGAGAGCGCGGCGTCGGCATCGGCCACTCCGGCGGCGGCGGCGTCCGGCGCGTTCTGGCGCAACCGGATGGCACGCAACAGGGCGAGCAGATGCGGATCCGACACGGATCACCCCCGGCGAACTCGACAAGGGTGACCCTACCCCGCGAATAATGCCGGTGTGCCAGCACTCAGTATCACCAGCCCGGACGATCCACGGATCGGCGACTATCTAGCCCTCACCGACGTCGAGCTGCGGACCCGGTGGGAACCCCCGAACGGTCTGTTCATCGCCGAGGGGGAGCTGGTCATCCAGCGGGCGCTGCGGGCCGGCTACCGGATGCGCTCGGCCCTGGTCGACGAGAAGCGCGCCGATCAGCTGACCGGGCTGCCGCCGGAGGCGCCGCTCTACACCGCTCCGCCGCCGGTGCTGGAGTCGATCACCGGGTTCCACGTGCACCGGGGCATCCTGGCGTCGTTCCACCGGCGGGAGCTGCCGGCGATGGAGGAGATGCTCGCCGGGGCGCGGAGCCTGGCCGTCCTGGAGGGGCTGAACACGCACACCAACCTGGGTGCGCTGTTCCGGAGCGCGGCGGCGCTCGGCATCGACGCCGTGGTCCTGTCGCCGAACTGCGCGGACCCGCTCTACCGCCGGGCGGTCCGGGTCAGCATGGGTGAGGTGTTCGCCATCCCGTACGCGAAGTCGGACGACTGGCCGGGCACCCTCAAGGCGATCCGGGCGGCCGGGTTCAGCCTGCTGGCGATGACGCCGGGCGAGGGCGCCGTCTCGATCGCCGACCTGACCCCGGCCCAGCGGGAGCGGCCCGCGCTGCTGCTCGGCGCGGAGGGGCCCGGGCTGACGCGTACCGCCCTGGAGGCGGCCGACGCCCGGGTGGTGATCCCGATGCACAACGGGGTCGACTCGCTGAACGTGGCGACCGCGGCGGCGATCGGGTTCTACGAGATCACGCGCTGACTCAGGAGCGGGGTACGAGGCGGCCGCCGGTCCAGGCGAGCCCCATTCCGGCGGCCAGAGCGAGCAGGGCGCCGACGGTCGGTACGGGCTGGTCCACGGACGTGCCCGCACCCATCGCCAGCGCCGCGAGCATCAGCAGCACCCCGTCGGCGGGGTTGACGAGTTTGGAACGGAACACCGCCCAGCCGAGCAGCAGCATCCCGGCGCCGCACACCGCCGCGGCGACGGTGAGCAGGCTGTCGACGTGCCCGGCGACCATCGGCGCGCTCGCCACCACGGCGTCCCCCGGCAGGGCCGCCACCGGCAGCAGCAGGGTGGCGCCGGCCAGCGCGATCAGCAGCCCGGCCAGGGCGCACCGCCGGGTACGGGACCCGGCGAGCAGCCCGGCCAGCGCGATCAGGGAGATCATGGCGAGCCACCCGGCGAGCAGGCCGACGGCGAGGGGGCCGGGTCCGCCCTGGACGTCGAGGGTGAGCCAGCCGTAGAACACCGCGGCGGCCGGGAGCGCCCACAGGGCCAGCCGCGCGTACCGGCGGACCGACCAGATCCAGACGGCGTCCCGCACCGGTAGAAGGTGGTGGGTGTCCGCCTCGGTCGTGGTGGGGGCGCCGACCCACGCCGGCGCGACCCGCAGGGGTCGGCCGCTCGCCGTCTGACGCTGGCTGCTGCTCATGGCTCCGCCTCGTTAGCTGGGGCAACAAGCCGAGCGGCCGGGGGCACCGGTCGGGAATCCTGCTGCGAAGCATGCCAAAGAGTCATCGCCGAATGCGGCTGATCTCACAAAAGCTGGAAAAGTCAGTGTTTTTCGATGTGCTGCACTCCGTCGTAGTCGGCCCCGCCGAGCGCCGCGCTCGGCGGGATCAGGTCGGGGGCGGGCAGTCCCGGCCGCCCGGAGGCCTCCGCCTCGGCCTTCCGCACCGCCTCGTCGACCCGCCGTGCCTCAGCCGCGGCGGCTTCGGCGGCGGCCGCCGCCTCCCGCTCGACGGCGCTGGCGTCCACGTCCGGCCGGGGTTCGTCGCCCACCATGCCCGCCAGGCCGCCGAGCGCCCCGCCCAGCCCCTCCAGCGCCCTGGTGAGCTCGGTCGGCAGGATCCACACCTTGTTGGCGGTGCCGTTGGCGATCTGCGGGAGCGATTGAAGGTACTGGTACGCGAGCACCTTCTGCGACGGATTGGCCTGGTGGATCGCGTCGAAGACGGTCCGGATCGCCTTCGCCTGGCCCTCCGCCTGGAGGATCCGGGCCTGCCGGTCACCGTCGGCGCGCAGCACGGCGGCCTGCTTCTCGCCCTCGGCCGTGAGGATCTGCGCCTGCTTGTGGCCCTCGGCATTGAGGATGGCGGCACGCCGGTCCCGCTCGGCGCGCATCTGCTTCTCCATCGAGTCGCGGATGCTCGGCGGCGGCTCGATCGCCTTGATCTCGACCCGGGTCACCTTGATGCCCCAGCGGCCGGTGGTCTCGTCCAGCACCCCGGACAGGTGCCGGTTGATCTCCTCGCGGCTGGTCAGCGCCCGCTCCAGGTCCAGCGAGCCGATCACGTTGCGCAGGGTGGTGACGGTCAGCTGCTCGATGGCCTGGAGGAAGTGGGAGATCTCGTAGGTCGCCCGAACCGGGTCGACCACCTTGAAGTAGAGCACCGTGTCGATCGAGACGACCAGGTTGTCCGAGGTGATCACCGGTTGCGGCGGGAAGGAGACCACCTGCTCACGCATGTCGACCTTGGTGCGCACCGAGTCGACGAACGGCACCAGCAGGTTGAGGCCGGGCGCGAGGGTGCGCTGGTACTTCCCCAGCCGTTCGACGACGTCCATCCGCTGCTGCGGGACGATCCGGACCGACTTGACGAGCGTGGTCACGACGAGCACGACGATGGCTATGACGAGGATCAGGACGATCTGTTCCATCAACCCACTCCTTCTATAGATCGGGCAGGTCGTCGTGCCACACCTGGACGGTCGCGCCACGCAGCCTGACGACCCGGACATGTGTCCCCGGAAGGAAGACCTCCTGGTCGTCGACCGAGCGGGCCTGCCACAGCTCGCCGTCGATCTTGACCATGCCGTGGTCGGCGGAGACCTCCTCCACCACGGTGCCGCGGGAACCCTCGATCGCCTCGATCCCGAACGGGCGCTCCCCAGTCTCCAGGGCGGGGCGGGCGTGCCGCATGATGATCGGGCGTAGCGCACCGACCGAGAGCCCGGACACCGCGGCGAAGACGATCACCTGAACCACCAGGTCCGCGCCGAGCGCGGCGGCACCGGCCGCGGCCAGGGCACCGGCGGCGAAGAAAATGACCAGAATCGTCGCGGTGAAGGCCTCGGCGATCGTCAGGACGACGGCGAGGACGATCCAGAGCACGGCTTCCACAACACCGATCGTGACACGTCCATGCACCCACGGCGACCGTAGCCGAATCCGGTTCAAACAGTTAGACCCATGAGTTCGCCGCAGGGGAGGGAACCCACCGTGACGCTGCTACCGGAGACCGTCCGCCGGATCGACGGGATCGCCGCCCGGGCACAGTCCACCGGCCGGGTGCCGTCGCTCGCCCTGGCCGTCGTCCGCGACCGCGCCGTCCTGCACTTCGCGGGCGCCGGCGAGCAGCCCCGCCCGGACCCGAAGACCCAGTACCGGCTCGGCTCGATCACCAAGACGATCACCGCGACCCTGGTGATGCAGCTGCGCGACGAGGGCTTCTTCGCCCTCGACGACCTGCTCTACCGGCACCTGCCGGGCACCCCGATCGGCGGCGTGACCCTGCGCCAGCTGCTCGGGCACGTCTCCGGACTGCAACGCGAGCCGGACGGCCCGTGGTGGGAGCGCAACCCCGGCGGCGACGTCGACAAACTGCTGGCCGAACTCACCTACGAGAAGCTGGCCGGGCCGCCGTACCGCCGCTACCGCTACTCCAACCTGGCCTACGGTCTGCTCGGCGCGGTCCTCGAACGGGTCACCGGCATGGGCTGGGCCGAACTCGCCGGCAAACGCCTCCTGGACCCGCTCGGCATGAAGCGCACCACCTACGCGCCGGTCGAGCCGTACGCCCGGGGTTATGTGGTGCAGCACGCCCTCGGCGGCGCCCTGCACGAGGAACCCCGCCCGGACACCGGCGCCATGGCGCCCGCCGGGCAGCTCTGGTCGACGGTCACCGACATGGCGAAATGGGCCGCCTTCCTGGCCGATCCGGCGCCGGCCGTCCTGGCCCGGGAGACGGTCGACGAGATGTGCACGCCGGTCGCCATCAGCGATCTGGAGTCCTGGACCGCCGGGCACGGCCTCGGCCCACAGCTGTACCGGGTCGGCGAGCGGGTCTACGCCGGGCACGGCGGATCGATGCCCGGCTACGTCGCGCACCTGGCCGTACACCGCCGCAGCCGGATGGGTGTCATCGTCTTCGCCAACGCCTACGGCCTCGACGGCACCAGCATCAAGGACGTCGGCCTGGAGGCTCTCACCGCGACCCTGGACACCGAGCCCACCCCCGTCCCCGCGTGGCGCCCGCCCGCGGCCCCCGAGGGCGAGGCCGCCGAGATCTGCGGCCGCTGGTGGTGGATGGGCCGCGAGTACTCGCTCCTCCCCGACGGCGACGCCCTCGTCATGACCGGCCCCAACCATCACACCCGCTTCGCGCGCGAGGCCCCGGACCGCTGGCGCGGCCTCTCCGGCGACAACGAGGGCGAGATCCTGCGCATCCTGCGCGACCCCGACGGCACGCCCGAACGCCTGGACATCGCCACCTTCCGCTACAGCCGCGCCCCCAGCCATCTGGCCTGAGGACCCACCCATCCCCGGTACGGACGTGCCCGTCCCCAACCGCAACCACCCCGTCCCGCCACCTCCGCGACCACCTGCCCACTCCCGCCCGTGCCGCCCCACCGGGCTGAGCTGCCCACTCACCCCACTCACCCCACCCCACTCACCGCACTCACCCCACCTCCCGCGATCTTGGACGATTCCCCACCGCAATCGGTGGCAAGACGCCCAAGATCGCCGAAGCGCCTGGCAGGCCGACGGCAACGCGCTGAGCGCGCCTCCCCGCGGTCCTCGATCTCGGACGATCGACCACCGCCACCGGTGGCAAGACGCCCAAGATCGCCGAAGCGCCTGGCAGGCCGGCGGCAACGCGCTGAGCGCGCCTCCCCGCGGTCCTCGATCTCGGACGATCGACCACCGCCACCGGTGGGAAAGCGTTCAAGATCGCGGGAGGGTGCCTGCGGCTGCGGCTGCGGCTGCGGCTGCGGCTGCGGCTGCGGCTGCGGCTGCGGGGGCGGAGGCGGAGGCGGTGGTGGGTGTGGTGGGTGTGGTGGGTGCGGTGGGGGTGGTGGGTGCGGTGGTGGTGGTGGTGGGTGTGGTGGGGCGGTGGGATAGGCCGAGGGTTAGGCCGGCGGCCACCGTGGCTATGCCGAGCCAGACCAGGGGGGCCGGGGACGGGGCGCCGAGGGCCATGCCGGTGGCGGCGGCCGCGACCGGGGCAACGCCGGTGAGCAGGCCGGCGGGGCCGGAGCCGATGCCGGCCACGCACGTGTACCAGAGCAGGAACGCGACGGCCGTGACCAGGACGGCCAGGTAGGCGCCGGCGAGGACGTCGTCGAGGTGGAGCCGGGTGACCGCGCCGGGACCCTCGACCGTGAGGCCGATCGCGGCGAACACGGCGGCGCCCAGCCAGGTGGCGTGCACGGAGACGCCGAGCGGCCCGTGCCGGCCGAGCACCGGCACCGCGAGCAGGGTGAAGGCGGCCTCGCAGGCGAACGTCACGGCCGCCCAGGCCACGCCGGTCGCGTCGGTACGGCCGAGCCCCTGCACCAGCGCAGCGCCGGCGGTCACCACCACGGCGGCGGCCAGCACCCGGGCGGCCGGGCGACGGCCCTCCAGGAGCGGGCCGAACGCGGCGAGGACGATCGGCACGCAGGCCACGGCGACGCCGATGACCGCGGGTTCGGCGTGCCGGGAGCCCTGGATCAGGGCGACGTTGAAGATCACCAGGCCGGTCAGGGTGACGCCGAGCAGCCAGAGCCATTCGGGGCCGCGGGGCCGGTGCACCGGGGTGCCGGCCCATCGGGCGTAGCCGAGCAGGAGCAGGCAGGCCACCCCGTACCGGGCGGCCTGCACGGTGAACAGCGGTGCGTCGGCGAGGTGGCCGGAGACCGCGACGCTGCCGCCGACGAAGACCATGCCGGCCGCCCCGGCCAGCCCGTAGCGCGCGGTCCGCGACAGGCGTGGCGGTGCGGCGGATTCCCGAACGGAGGGTGTCATGGACAGCATTGTTCCCCCGAGTATGGTCCGGTTCGAGGGCCAATTCGAGCGGGATGAGGTGGACCAATTTCCGGATCGGACTTTCTCCAGCTACGGGCCGGGGAGGCGCCGGCCAAAGGGCTGACCGCCTGGCTGACCGAGGGCCTGCGGGCGGCGATCACGGCCGGGCGGCTGGCGCCGGGCGCCCGGCTGCCGGCCACCCGTCTGCTCGCCGGGGAGCTGGGCGTCTCCCGGGGTGTGGTGGTGCAGGCCTACCAGCGGCTGGTCGACGAGGGGCTGGCCGGGGCGCGGACCGGGTCGGGCACGGTCGTCACCGGGCGCGGCACGGCGCTCGGGTCACGGCCGGCCGGGGACCGC
Organism: Actinoplanes hulinensis; assembly: GCF_019429605.1. Lineage (NCBI taxonomy): Bacteria > Bacillati > Actinomycetota > Actinomycetes > Micromonosporales > Micromonosporaceae > Actinoplanes > Actinoplanes hulinensis. The sequence goes on from NZ_JAHXZI010000004.1 coordinate 204,061, forward strand.
CGGCGGACGCTGGACGAGCTACGGCTGCCGGTCTCCGCCCCGGACGGCGTCGACCTGGACCTGTCGCCGGGTGTGCCGGACCTGTCGGCGTTCCCCCGGGCGGTCTGGCTGCGGGCCGAGCGCGCGGTGCTGGACCGGATCACGGCCGCGGACCTCGGCTACGGCGACCCGGGTGGCACACCCCGGCTGAGAGCGGCGCTGGTCGCCTGGCTCACCCGTACGCGTGGGGTGCGCTCCGAAGCGGACGACGTGGTGGTCACCGCGGGCGTGGCGCAGGGGCTCGCCCTGGTCGCGCACGTCCTCAAGGCCCGGGGCGTCACGACGGTCGCGGTCGAGGACCCGGGGTCGCGGGGCGCCGCCGACCAGATGGCGTTCTGGGGCATGGCGCAGGTGGGGGTGCCGGTCGACGCGGACGGGATGCGGATCGGCGATCTGGTCGCGACCGGGGTCGGTGCGGCCGTGCTGACGCCGGCGCACCAGTTCCCGACCGGGGTGGTGCTGGCCCCGGACCGCCGCCGGGAGCTGCTGGCCTGGGCGGCCGGCGGCAACCTGGTGATCGAGGACGACTACGACGCCGAGCACCGGTACGACCGGGCGCCGGTCGCCGCGTTGCAGGGGTCGATGCCGGAGCGGGTGGCGTACCTCGGCAGTGTCTCCAAATCGCTGGCGCCGGCCATGCGGATGGGCTGGCTCATCGCCCCGCGCCCGATGCAGGCCGAGCTGCTCGCCACCAAGCACGCCAGCGACCTGGGCAATCCGGCGCTGCCGCAGCTGGTGCTGGCCGAGTTGCTGGCGTCCGGCGACTACGAGCGGCATCTGCGGGCGGTCCGGGCCCGCCAGCGGGCACGGCGGGACGCGCTGCTGGCCGGGTTGCGCGAGCATCTGCCGGGGTCGCGGGTGGCCGGGGTGGCCGCCGGGCTGCACCTGCTCGTGCTGCTGCCGGGGACGGCCGACGACGTGGAGGTGGCCGGGCGGGTCGCGGCCGCGGGCGTACTGGTGCAGCCTCTGACCTGGCACCGGCGCCGAACCGGACCGCCGGGCCTGGTGATCGGTTATGCCGCCCACCCGCCGGACCGCCTCGCCGAGGCCGCCCGCCGCATCGGAAGCGTGCTCAGTCCTCGAAGACCGTGACGAAGTCGATCAGCCGCTCCATCGAGTTGATCAGCGGTGTCTCGACGTCCCGGTAGGAGCTGACCGAGGCGAGGACGCGGCGCCACATGTCGGCCGGCTCCCGGACACCGACGGCCGCGCAGACGCCCTCCTTCCACGGACGGCCCGGCGGGATCACCGGCCAGGCGCGCAGGCCCACCCGTTCGGGCCGGACCGCCTGCCAGATGTCCACGTAGGGGTGACCGGTGACGAGCACGTTCGGGTCGGTCACCCGGGCCACGATCCGGCTCTCCTTGGACCCCGGGACGAGATGATCGACCAGTACGCCGAGCCGTCGCGCCGGTCCGGGCCGGAACGCGGCGACCGCGCCGGTCAGGTCGTCGATGCCGTCCAGCGGCTCCACGACGATGCCCTCGATCCGCAGGTCGTCGCCCCAGATCCGCTCCACCAGGGCGGCGTCGTGGATGCCCTCCACCCAGATCCGGCTGGCCTTCGCCACCTGGGCCTTCACGCCGTCGACGGCGACCGACCCGGACGCGGTGACCCGGCGCTGTTTCTCGATCCGGCCGGCGACCGGGCGGACCAATGTGACCGGACGGCCGTCCAGCAGGAACGCGGCCGGGGCGAGCGGGAAGTTGCGGCGCCTGCCGTTCCGGTCCTCCAGGACGACGGCGCCCAGCTCGAACCCGACGACCGCACCGCAGAACCCGGAATCGGCGTCCTCGACCACCAGATCCGGTTCGGCCTCCACCTCCGGTGTCACCTTCCGGCGGCGCCAGTCGCCCGCCAGCACATCCTCCCCATACATGTCCCGCACGGTAACGCGCGATCACTGACACACAGGCGGTGACGCTCCGAGCCGAGACAACTCTCCGCACCGGCACGTACCCTTGCTCGCATGTCACCCGCAGCCGATGCGGCCACCCGTACCGCACGCCGGTCCACCAGGTTCGTGGCCTGGGTGCGCGCCTGGCGCGCCGGCCTCGTCCCGTTCGACGAGCTGGCCGACGAGATCGCCGCGGACGAGGAGCACCTCGTCGCCGACGCCCCCGGCACCTGGACCGACGTCCCGCTGCCCCACGGCCTGCCGATCTTCGCGAAGCTGCACCCCGACGAGATCCGCCTGGTGCTGCCGGTGCCCGGTGACCCGCGCGGTCTGCCCGGCCCGGGCGACCTGACCGGGGCGGCGCTGCTGGCCGGCGAGGCGGTGATGACACCGTCGTTCGGTGTGGTGCCGGAGGTCCGCCGGCACACGTCCGGCTCGGGTGTGGAGTTCTCCACCGTGCTGTGGCGGGTCCACGAGGCGCCCGAGCACCGGCAGGTCTTCCAGATGGGCGCCGCCGAGGCCGAGGCGCAGCTGACCGCCGCGCTCGGCGAGGCCACCGCCCGGCTGACCCGGCTCGACGTGGCGCAGTGGAAACCGGAGCTGGCCGGCGCCCTCCAGGCGCTGCGCCGGCCGGAGAGCGCCGAGACCCTGCCGCCCGGGTTCGACCCGCGCTCGCGGCGGCTGTTCGCCCGGGCCAGCGTCCTGGACCAGGTCCTCGCCCTCGCCGAGACGAGCGCGCCGGGCGGCGCCGTGAACGGTTACGAGGCCCAGCAGCGTGACGAGGCCCTGCGCCCGCTGACCGCCGCCTGCCGCCAGGCCCTGGTGGCGGCCTGCAACTCCCCGTTGCGCCCGTGAGGCCGGCCCTCGACCGGCACGCGCACTGCAGTTTCTGCGGCGCCCGGTTCACCATCAATCAGCCGTGGCCACGCCGCTGCATGGCGTGCGGCGAGGTCAGCTATCTCAACCCCACCCCGGTGGCGGTGGCGGTGCAGCCGGTCGGCGCCGGCCTGCTGGCGGTCCGCCGCGGGATCGCGCCGGCTCGGGGGCGGCTCGCGCTGCCGGGCGGTTTCATCGACGTGGGCGAGACCTGGCAGGCCGCCGCGGTGCGGGAGCTGTTCGAGGAGACCGGGGTGGTGGCCGATCCGGGCCATGTCCGGCTGTACGACACGGTCAGCGCCCCCGACGGCACGGTCCTCATCTTCGGCCTGCTGCCGGCGATGCGCAGCCCCGCCGACCTGCCGCCGGAGCCGGACACCGAGGAGACGGTCCGGCGGGAGGTGCTCTACGGGCCGACCGAGCTCGGGTTCAGCATCCACACCGCGATCGCCACCCGGTTCTTCACCGAGCACGCCCGCTCAGTCGATCAGGTCCGCGCCGACTAGCTCGTCGAGAACCATCCTGATCGCGGGCGCGCACCGCCCGGCGTCGGCCGACGTGAACCAGCCGATCTCGGCGATCTCGTTGGCCGCCTTCGGCTCGCCGGGCTCGTCACTGGTGAAGCACACCAGGCGGACACGGGTGCCCGGCGGCCGGTTGTGGGCGGGCGCGTCGATCGTGATGAGGTGCCGCAGCCCGGCCGGGTCGACACTGATCCCGACCTCCTCGGACACCTCGCGGGCCGCCGCCCCGGCGTCGGACTCCCCCGGCTCGGGTTTGCCGCCGGGCAGGTAGAAGGCGTCCGACCCGGCGGCCCGGACCACCAGGACCCGCCGTTCGCGGACACACACCCAGGCCGCCGCGTCGATGACGCTCAAATCTCGTCGATCAGGTCGGCGACGGAGTTGATGATCCGGGACGGCCGGTACGGGTACGTCTCGCTCTCCATCCGGCTGCTGATCCCGGTGAGCACCAGGATCGTCTCCAGCCCGGCCTCCAGACCGCACAGCACGTCGGTGTCCATCCGGTCACCGATCATCGCGGTGGTCTCGCTGTGCGCGCCGATCGCGTTGAGCGCCGACCGCATCATCATCGGGTTCGGCTTGCCGACGAAGTACGGCTTCACGCCGGTCGCCTTGGAGATCATCGCGGCGACCGATCCGGCGGCCGGGAGCAGGCCCTCGTTCGACGGGCCGGTGGCGTCCGGGTTCGTGCAGATGAACCGGGAGCCGGCGCTGATCAGCCGGATCGCCTTGGTGATCGCCTCGAAGCTGTAGGTGCGGGTCTCGCCGAGCACCACGTAGTCGGGCTCGAACTCGGTGAGGATGTAGCCGGCCGCGTGCATGGCGGTGGTCAGGCCGGCCTCGCCGATCACGTAGGCGGTGCCGCCGGGCCGCTGGTCGGCGAGGAACTGGGCGGTGGCCAGCGCGGCCGTCCAGATCGAGGACTCGTCGACGTCGAAGCCCATCCGGTAGAGCCGGGCCTGGAGGTCGCGGGGCGTGTAGATGGAGTTGTTGGTGAGGATGAGGAACGGCTTGCCGCTCGCCTTCATCCGGTTGACGAACTCGGGCGCGCCCGGCACCGGCTCACCCTCATGGACGAGGACACCGTCCATATCGGTGAGCCAGCTCTCGATCGCCTTACGCTCCTTCATCAGGGTGCCTTTCGTCGCGCGGGTGGGGGGCAGCAGTCCGCGGGGCAGACGTCCCAGGTCGGCAGCGTACCGAGCGCTGGCCGTTCCTGATCATCGGTCCGCTCCTGGACGAGTTGCCGCACCATTGCGACGAACTCGGGATGAACGCCGGGCGTCGCCGCCCGGGCATAGCCGAGGCCGAGCCGCGTCGCGGTCTCCTTCGCCTCGTTGTCGAGGTCCCAGATGACCTCGAGATGGTCGGAGACGAACCCGATCGGGCTGACCACCACGTCGGTCACGCCCTTCTCGGCGAGCAGCGCGAGGTGATCGTTGATGTCCGGTTCCAACCACGGGATGTGCGGCGGGCCGGAGCGGCTCTGCCACACCAGGTCATAGCCCAGGTCGGCGGCGGCCGCCGCGTGCACCAGCCGGGCGGTCTCCTCCAGTTGAGCGGTGTACCGCCCGCCCTCGGGGCCGGCCGTCCTGGCCATGCTGACCGGGACGGAGTGGGCGGTGAAGACCAGGCGGGTGGAGGCCCGGCGGTCCGGGTCCAGCTTCCCCAAGGCTTCCCGTACGGCGGACACGTGCGGATTCACGAAACCGGGATGGTCGTGGAACTGCCGCAGCTTGGAGATCCGTGGGGCGCCCGGCCCGACGTGCGCCCGGGCCGCGGCGATGTCCTCCCAATACTGCCGGCAGGACGAATACCCGCCGTACGCGCTGGTGGCGAACCCGAGCGCGTGCTCGACCCCGTCGTCGCGCATCTGTGCCACGGTGTCGGCCAGCATCGGGTGCCAGTTGCGGTTGCCCCAGTAGGTGGGCAGGCTCACGCCGTGCGCCGCGAACTCGGTCCCGATCGCGGCGAGCAGGTCACGGCACTGCTGGTTGATCGGGGACACCCCGCCGAAGTGCATGTAGTGCTCGTACACCTCGGCGAGGCGCTCGTCCGGGACACCGCGCCCGCGGACCACGTTGCGCAGGAACGGCATCACGTCATCGGGCTTCTCGGGCCCGCCGAAGGAGAGCAGGACGAACGCGTCGTAAACCACGCGCCCATCCTGCCACCGGACTACGCGGTGCCTGCCTTTGGCCTGCCCTCCTGGCCCTCGCCCGAGGCCCGGTGCGGCACCCTCAGCCGGGTGCCGCCCGGTGCGGTCGCTCAGGCCGCAAGAGCGTGGTAACCCCCGTCGACGTGCACCATCTCACCGGTCGTGGCCGGGAACCAGTCGGACAGCAGGGCGCACACCGCGCGGGCGGTCGGCTCCGGGTCGGTGAGGTTCCAGCCGAGCGGCGCCCGCTGGGTCCAGGCGTCCTCGAACTCGCTGAATCCCGGGATCGACTTGGCCGCCATGGTGCGCAGCGGGCCGGCCGACACGATGTTGCTGCGGATGCCGTGCTTGCCCAGGTACATGGCGAGGTAGCGGGAGGCCGACTCGAGCCCGGCCTTGGCGACGCCCATCCAGTCGTACAGCGGGTACGCCTTGGTCGCGTCGAAGGTCAGGCCGACGATGGAGCCACCCTGATCCATCAGCGGCAGGCAGGCGGTGGCCAGGGACTTGTACGAGTACGTCGACACGTGCAGCGCCTGCGACACCTCCTCCCACGTGGTGTCGAGGAAGGCGCCGCCGAGGGCGTTCTGCGGGGCGAAGCCGATGGAGTGGACCACGCCGTCCAGTCCGTCGACGTGCTCGCGAACCTTGCCGGCGAGGCCGTCCAGGTGCTCCTGGTTGGTCACGTCCAGTTCGATGACGGGAGCCGGCTCGGGCAGCCGCTTCGCGATCCGCTCCACCAGCGAGAGCCGGCCGAAGCCGGTGAGCACCACGGTGGCGCCGGCCTCCTGGGCCAGCTTCGCCACCGAGAAGGCGATCGAGGCGTCGGTGATGACGCCGGTGACGAGCAGCCGTTTACCGGCCAGCAGTCCAGACACTTTTACTTCTCTCCTGAAAAAGTCTCGGAAAACTCAGTGCCCCATCCCGAGGCCCCCGTCGACGGGGAGCACGGCGCCCGAGATGTACGCCGCACTGTCGCTCGCCAGGAAGGTCACCGCGGCGGCGACCTCGTCCGTGGCCGCGAGACGACCGGCCGGGACGGCCTTGATGATCTCGGCCTTGCGCGAGTCGGGCAAGACGGCGGTCATCTCGGTCTCGATGAAACCGGGCGCCACCACGTTCGCGGTGATGTTGCGGCTGCCCAGTTCACGCGTGATGCTACGGGCCATGCCGACCAGGCCCGCCTTGCTCGCCGCGTAGTTCACCTGGCCGGGGCCGCCGTACAGGCCGACGACCGACGAGATGAAGACGATCCGGCCCCACTTGGCGCGCAGCATCTTGGTGCTGGCCCGCTTCGCGCAGCGGAACGCCCCGGTCAGGTTGGTGTCGATCACCCGCTCGAACTGCTCGTCGGACATCCGCAGGAGCAGCGTGTCGTCGGTGATGCCGGCGTTCGCCACCAGGACCTCGACCGGGCCGAGCTCGTTCTCCACGAAGGTGAACGCCGCGTCGACGGCCGACGAGTCGGTGATGTCGCACTGCACACCGAACAGGCCCTCGGGGACGTTCGAGCCGCGGTGGGTGACGGCCACCCGGTCTCCCTGTTTGGCGAAGGCCTGGGCGATGGCCAGGCCGATGCCGCGGTTTCCTCCGGTCACCAGAACGGTGCGAGCCACAACACACTCCAATCGACGAGTCATCACACAGGGTCACGACGATCCCTCTGAAAGGCGAGACTATCCGCCCGCACTACCCCTGCCGAGGGATGGTCCCGCCGACTTACACCCCGTTCAGGGCCGCGCCGATTTTCTTAAGTTGTGGTTAAGGGGTACAGTCCGACACGGTTCTGGCCCGGCTATGTAGTGGAGGTGATCGCTGTGCGAGATAGCGATCCTCCCAGTCGTGGCCGGGACGCTCGTCAGCGTTTCTGACCGCTGACACTCGACCCCCACCCGCACGCCACCGGCCCCGTCGAGGCCGGCCCGCCGGCGTGCGGTGGTTCTCGGCCGCGAAGTGACCTACGTCCGTAGCTCAGTCACCAGCGGAAGACGGTTCAACCATGAAGAAGATCGTCGCGCCCCTCGGTTTCACCCTGCTCTCGGCCTGGGTTGTCGTGCTGTTCGTCCTGGCGCACAACACTCCCTAGGGCAACCGGGACGTCCACAGCAGACTCATCGCCGCGCCGGCCAGCCCCAGCAGCAGGCCCACGGCGGCGTACCACCGTGTCACCTCGCGCGGCTCGGTCCGGTGCCCGATCGAGCTGCCCATGTCCTCGTAGACCTGCTTGAGCTCGCTCACCGAGGCCGCCTCGTAGAAGTAGCCGTCGGTGTTCTCGGCCAGCTCCTGCAGGGAGAGGCGGTCCACCGGCACCCGCTGCACCGAGCCGCGGATGTCGACCACACCCGTGTCGGTGCCGAACGCGATCGTCGACACCGGCACGTTGGCCTGCGCCGACGCGGTCGCCGCGTCCTCGATCGAGCGGCCCGACGTGCGGTAGCCGTCGGAGAGCAGCACGATCCGGGCGGGCGGGGCGCCGTCCGCGCCGTCGGCCGGCACCATCCGGATGGCGTCCAGCGAGGTGAACACCGCCTCACCGGTGGCGGTCGCCTCGGCCAGCGTCAGCCCGTCGATCGCGCTGATCACCGCGGACCGGTCCTTGGTCGGCGCGACGAGCACGTTCGCCGCCTTCGCGAACGACACCAGGCCCAGGTTGTAGCTGGGCGGCAGCTCGGCCACGAACGCCTTCGCGGCCTCCTGCGCCGCCTCGATCCGGCTCGGCGCCACGTCCTCGGCCTGCATCGACAGCGACACGTCGATGGCCAGCATCACGGTGGCCCGCTCCAGCGGCTCCTCGGTGTCCACCGAGGGGCGGGCGGTGGCCGCCGCCAGCGCGCCCATCATCAGCAGGAACGCGCCCGCCGAGACGTGCCGGCGCCAGCCCAGGCCCTTCGGGGCGAGGGTGCGGAGCAGGTCGACGTTGGTGAAGCGCATCGCGTACTGCCGCTTGCGGAACTGCCGCCAGACGTACAGCCCGGCCATGGCCAGGACCGGCAGCAGCGTCAGCAGCCACCACGGCTCCAGAAAACGGATCATCGTGTGGTCCCTCGGGTACGGGCGTGGCGCTGAGCGGCCACGAAGCGGACCATGTCGAGCAGCCAGTCGGTGTCGGTGCGCAGCCGGAGGTGGGCCGCGCCGGCGGCGCGCAGCGCACGGGCGATCGCGGCGCGCTGCTCCCCCGCCGCCTCGGCGTACCGACGGCGCAGCTCCGGATCGGAGGTCTGCACCTCGTGCAGCATCCCGGACTCCGGATCGGCCAGGGTCAGCACCCCGACGTCCGGCAGCTCCAGCTCACGTGGGTCGACCACCTCGATGGCGAGCACGTCGTGCCGGACGCCGAGCTTGCGCACCGGCCGGGCCCAGCCCTCCACCGGGGCCAGGAAGTCGGAGATCACCACGGCCACGCCGCGCCGCCGGGGCGGCCGGTTCAGCATGTCGATCAGCTCGCCCAGGTCGGCGCGGCCGGGCCGGATCATGGTCCCGGCGATCGCCCGCAGCAGGCCCTGCGCCTCCTTGCGGCCGGCCCGCGCCGGCAGCCGCAGAACCGGGCCGCCCGGGACGGGCTCACCCACCGTCTCCGGCCTACGGCGCCACCAGCTCCGGCTCACCTTCCTCTCCGGTACGCCGGAGCCGGTGCCCACCACGGCGCCGATCCGGTTGCCGCCCCGGACGGTGAGATGGGCCATCGCGGTGGCGGCCGCGAGCACCAGGTCCCGTTTGAGCCATTTCGCGGTGCCGAAGTCGAGGCTCGCGGACAGATCCACGGCCAGCCAGGTCTCCAGTTCCCGGTCGGCCACCGTACGGCGGACGTGCGGCAGCGTGGTCCGGGCGGTCACCGGCCAGTCCATCCGCCGCACGTCGTCGCCCGGCCGGTACTCCCGCGACTCGCCCGCCTCACTGCCCGGGCCGGGCAGCAGGCCGGCGTAGTCCCCCTGGAGCAGGCCGTCGAGTTTCCGGGTGACCAGCAGTTGCAGCTTGGCGAGGACGGCCTCGGACCGGGCCGCCTCCTCCGGGGCGACCGGCACCGCCGCGCCGGGCCGGATCATTGGGGTCCGGGCTGGCCGGGGTGACCGGGGGCGGGCCAGGGCCCGGCCGGCGGCTGGGGCCGGCCGTTGTCGAACACGCCCGCCGGGACGCCGCTGGTCGGCTGCACACCGGCGGGGCCGGCCACGTACTGCGCGGACTGGGCCACACCGGCCGGGACCGGGGTCATCGGGCCGGGCGGGACCGGCGGCGCGGCCGGGGACCCGCCGTTCGGCCCGGAGCCCTGCCGGGAGGAGACCTGCGGCGGCGGCACCATCTGCATGATCCGGGCCACGATGTGGTCGGCCGGGATGTCGTCGGCCAGCGCGTCGTAGCTGAGCACCAGCCGATGGCGCAGGATGTCCGGGGCGATGTCCTGCACGTCCTGGGGCAGCGCGTAGTCACGGCCGCGCAGCAGCGCCAGCGCCCGGGTGGCCCGGACGATGCCGAGCGAGGCGCGGGGGCTCGCCCCGTACTGGATCAGCTGGGCGACGTCCGGCATGCCGTGCTGTGCCGGGGCCCGGGTGGCCAGCACCAGCCGGACCGTGTAGTCCACCAGCGCGTTGTGCACGAACACCTGGTCAGCGCGGCCCTGGAGGGCGAGCAGGTCCTCCGGGGTGAAGATCTGCTTCGGCTCCGGGGGGCTCACCCCCATCCGGTAGACGATCTCCCGCTCCTCGCTGTCCGTCGGATAGCCCACGAGGATCTTCATGAGGAAGCGGTCCCGTTGCGCCTCCGGCAGCGGGTAGACGCCCTCCTGCTCGATCGGGTTCTGCGTGGCCATCACCAGGAACGGGTCGGGCACGTCGTAGCTCTTGCCGCCGATCGACACCTGGTGCTCGGCCATCACCTCGAGCAGCGCCGACTGCACCTTGGCCGGCGCCCGGTTGATCTCGTCGGCCAGCAGGAAGTTGACGAACACCGGGCCCAGCTCCACGTCGAACTGCTCGCTCGACTGCCGGTAGATCCGGGTGCCCACGATGTCGGCCGGCACCAGGTCCGGGGTGAACTGCACCCGGGAGAACGTGCCGCCGACCACCTTGGCCAGGGTCTCCACCGCGAGGGTCTTGGCCACGCCGGGCACACCCTCGAGCAGGCAGTGCCCGCGGGCCAGCAGGGCCACGAACATCCGCTCGACCATCCGGTCCTGGCCCACGATGACCCGCTTGACCTCGAACATCGCGCGCTCGAGCTGCGACGCGTCGTGCGCCGGGGGCACGGGCGCCGCGGACCCGCCGCTCGTCTCGGTATCGGGCGTGCTCGGCTGCGCCACCGGTCCTCCACAACGGTCGAGATGCGCCGGCTCTTCGACGCCGACGCTCAAGACTTACACGACATACGACAACACACGGCTGGGAGGTTCCCAAGAGCCGGTCCCAGCGGCGCCGCCCAGCCTAGGGCGGCCCGTCGTCATCCGGCCGTCATCATCCCGGAACCCTGTGATCCGCGCAGCCCACGGCGCCATGGGCCGATTGTGTTGATCTTTCTGCGCGATCCGCCGGATCGGGCACGGTCACCGGGTGGATACGCGACCATGGGATGCGTGTAGCATTTGGCTCGTCGCCGGGCGGCTTCCCCCGTGGCCGCCCGGCGCTAAAACTCCCGTTCCGTAATGTCTACGGCATGGTCGAGGAGATCAACCCCCAGTGTTCCGCCAAGGGCTGCCGCGCGCCCGCGGTCTGGCAGCTGCGGTGGAACAACCCGAAGATCCACACGCCGGAGCGGCGGAAGACCTGGCTAGCCTGCGACGAGCACCGGGCCTCGCTCGGCTCCTTCCTGGAGGCCCGTGGGTTCCTGCGTGAGGTCACCCCCTTCACCTCGTCGGGAGAGGCGATCATCTCTTAGGCTTCAAGGGTGAGCGAGCCGCCCGCACGAACCGTCGTCGATGCCCTCGAACCCTGGCCGGACACCGTGATCTGGCGTCCGCTCTCCAGCCGGCTGATCGTCGTGCACCTGATCGGCGTCGCCACCTGGACCGTCGTGCTGCTCGGCGGCCTGCTCGCCGGCCGGATCATCGGCGGCCAGACCGCGTGGCTGTGGGGCATGGGCGCGGTCCTGGTCCTCGGCCTCTGGCGCGCCGGCGTGGCCGTCCGCGCGGTCCGGGCGTGGGGTTACGCCGAGCGCGACAACGACCTGCTGGTGCGGCACGGCCTGGTGGTCCGCCACCTGTCGATCGTGCCGTACGCGCGGATGCAGTACGTGGACGTCACCGCCGGACCGCTGGAGCGCGCGTTCGGCCTGGCCACGGTGCAACTGCACACGGCCGCGGCGGCCAGCGACGCCCGGGTGCCCGGGCTGCCGCCGGAGGAGGCGGCCCGTCTCCGGGACCGGCTCACCGCCCTCGGCGAGGACCGGGCCGAGGGCCTGTGAGCGACACCGGACATCCCGTCACGTCCGGGCCGCCGGCGCCGGAAGTCGAGCCGCGCCGGCGCCTGCACCCGCTCAGCCCGCTGCTGAAAGGCGCCAAGAGCATCGCCGTGATCGTGGCGGCGCTCTCCTGGCAGACCCTCGGGCAGGTCGGGGCGACCGACTTCGCGCTCATCGTGCTGGCGCTCGCGGTCGGGGTGGCGATCTTTTCAGCGGTCGGCTGGTGGAACACCGGGTACCACGTCGTCGCCCGGGAGCTGCGGATCACCGAGGGCCTGGTCTGGCGGCGCAACCGGGCCATCCCGCTCGACCGGCTCCAGGCCGTGGAGCTGCGCCGGCCCCTGCTCGCCCAGATCAGCGGCCTGGCCGAGCTGCGGCTCGAGGTGGTCGGTGGCAACAAGGCGGAGGCTCCGCTCGCCTACCTGACCGTGCGGGACGCGGCCACCCTGCGGGAGCGGCTGCTGGCGCTGTCCGGGCGGGCCGCTCCGGTGGACGACACCGCCACCACCGCGGACGAGCCGGCCGGTGGCGCGCCGCTCTACCGGGTGCGCAACCACGACCTGCTGATCAGCCAGTTGCTCACCCCGCAGGCGATCCTCCTGCCGCTCGGTGTGGCCTGGGTGTCCGCCCAGTTCCTGCTGGAGGGCTCGTGGACGTTCGTCGGCATCGCCAGCACGGTGACCGCGATGGCCGGTGTCCTCCTCCAGCCGATCCGGCGGGTGCTGCGCGACTGGGACTTCCAGCTCGCCCGGGAGAACGGCGACCGGTTGGTGCTGCACTACGGCCTCACCGAGACGCGCAGCCAGGTGGTGCCGCCGAACCGGGTGCAGGCGGTGCGGCTCACCTGGCCGTTCCTCTGGCGGGCCAAACGGTGGATGCGCCTGCGGATGGACATCGCCGGCCTGTCCGGTCCCGACCCCGGCGACGACAAGAGCTCCGACCGCCTCATGCCGGTCGGTGACCTGGCGACCGCCCGCGCCCTGGTCGCCGCGGCGCTGCCCGGGGTCGACCTGGCCGCCCTGGCCACCTCGCCACCCCCGCCGCGGGCCCGTCTGCTGCATCCCTTCGGGCTGCGTTTCCTGGGCGCCGGCCTGGCGGCCGACGTCTTCGTCTCCCGCTCCGGGCGGATCACCCGCGAGACGGCCCTGATCCCGTACGCCCGGATGCAGAGCGTCCGCGTCGTCCAGGGCCCGGTGCAGCGCCGCCTGGGACTGGCCACGGTGTACGCGGACACCGCCGGCGGCCACGCCGGTGCGGCCCACGACCGGCCCCTGGCCGAGGCCTACGCCATCGCCGACCAGCTCGCCCTGCGCGCCCGCCGGGCCCGCTCCGGCCCGCCCGCCCCGGTCGGCGTCGCGGGTCCGGTCACCGATGGATCGGAAGCACCCGTGGAAGAGACGTTCTGGCAACGGCCCGGACAGCCTTAAGCTTTGACAATGGAGCCTCCGGAGTTCGCGCCCGGTCTCAGCGCCCGGGTCGAGTTGTTGGTCACCGACGCCGACACCGCACAGTCCCTCGGCTCCGGTGACGTGCCGGTGCTCGGCACGCCCCGGGTGCTCGCCCTGGCCGAGGCTGCGACGGTCGCGGCGACCGCCCGCCAGATCCCCGGCGGCATCACCACGGTCGGCACCCGGGCGGAGGTCGAGCACCGGGCGCCCACCCCGCTCGGTCGCCGGGTCGTCGCCCAGGCCACGCTGACCAAGGTGGACGGCCGCAAGCTCCTCTTCGAAGTGACCGTCCACGACGGCGAGCTGCTGGTGGCCGAGGTCCGCCTGGAACGGGTCGTCCTCGACCGGCAGCGCTTCATCGCCCGCGCCTTCGGCGACTGATCCCCAGCCGGTGTGCTCCGGGCGTACCGGGAATGGGTCTGATCTTCAGCGGACGCCCCAGCGGGCCGCCAGGTCGGCCGGGGTGGGCATGGCCGTGGCGCCGCCCCGGCGTTCGCAGACGAGGCCGGCCACCGACAGGGCGAAGTCGACGTGGCCCGGCGTGGTGGGCCCGCCCTCGGAGAGCAGGCGGCTGATCAGGGCGGCCATCACCGAGTCGCCGGCGCCGGTGGCGTCGACCGCGTCGACCTTCGGCGCGGGGAGCGTGACGGCGCCGTCCGCGGTGGCGAGGTGGGCGCCCCGCGCGCCGTCGGTCACCACGACGGTGGCCGCGCCGAGCGAGCGGATGTGCGCGGCGGCGGCCGCCGGATCGGGTTCGCCATAGAGTGTCGCGGCGTCGGCGGCGCTCAGTTTGACCAGGTCGGCGGTGGCGAAGAACTCCTCGGCGAGGTCACGCAGCGCGGTCACGGCGGCGGCGCCGGGGAGCAGGGTGGGCCGCACGTTCGGGTCGAAGACGCGCAGCGGGCCGGGGACGGCCCAGGCGGCGCGGGCGGCGTCCAGGAACGGGCGGCGCAGCAGGCAGATCGAGCCCGCGTAGAGGACCGCGGCGCCGGCCACCTCGGCCGGGTCCAGGTCGGCCGGGGCGAGCAGCGCGTAGGACGGCGGCTCGCCGTAGAAGGTGAAGGTCGGCTCGGCGCCCTCGAAGGTGGTCACGGCCAGGGTGGTGGGCACGGGCACCCGGCGGACCCCTCGGTCGCCGACACCGGTCTCGCGGAGGAATCCGGCGATCCGGTCGCCGAGCGTGTCGTCGCCGAGCGTGCCGGCGTAGCGGGCCTCGCCGCCCAGCCGGGCCACGCCGACGGCCACGTTGAGCGGGGCGCCGCCGATCGCCTGGCGGTAGACGCGCTCGCCGTCGAGTTCGGCTTCGAGCAGGTCGACCAGCGCCTCGCCCATCACCATCGCGTAGCCCATGACGGTCAGCCTCTCATCCGTCGCGGGGCACCGGCGGGCCAGTACCCGCGAGAAACGAGGCCTATATGGGTGAATTTGGGATAATTGCTGGATGAATGGTCGTCTGTTGATTCTCACGGCGCCGCTCGCGCTGAGCCTGCTCCCCGCGCCCGCCGCGAACGCCGCCATGCCCAGGCACGAGTTCGAGGGCACGTTCAAACGCTGGCGCGCGGGCGCCACCGCGATCACCTATCAACCCGAGCTGGTCCCGCAAGGCGCGCGGGCCACGGTCACGGCCGAGAAGACCGGGGCCGGGGTACGGGTGGAACTTCTCGCCACCGGACTGATCCCGGGCCGGGCCTACGGGGCGCACGTGCACACCAGCCCGTGCGGCAAGGATCCGGCCGCCGCAGGGCCGCACTACCAGCACCGCCTGGATCCGGCCGCCGGACCGGGCCGCCCGTCGGTGGACCCGGCCTACGCCAACCCGCGCAACGAGGTCTGGCTGGACCTCACCGCCGACCGCAACGGGGTGGGCCGCTCGGTGAGCGCGCAGGACTGGATGTTCGACCTGAAACGGGCGCCGTGGTCGCTGGTGCTGCACGCCGAACACACCCATACCGGACCGGGTGAGGCGGGCACCGCAGGGGCACGGCTGGCCTGCCTGACCAGGGACGCGCTCACGCCGTACGGGGAACCGGCCGGCCGCTGACCGAACACCGCCCGGCCCTGCCGGGCTGGGCGGCCCAGGCGGTAACGTCGGTGGCACCGAGAACGGAGGCACCCATGACGGCCGAGAACAGCGGCACCCAGCCCAAGACCGAGTCGCACGACCCGGACTTCCCCGAGGCGTTCCTGAGCTTCATGCGCCAGGGCTGGCGGGAGGATCCGCTCACCGTCACACCCCTGCCCGAGGTGCCCAACTACGCGAAGCGGCGGGCCGCGCTCTCCGAGGCGTTCCCCGGTGAGACGCTGATCATCCCGAGCGGCAACGAGAAGGTGCGGGCCAACGACACCGACTACCACTTCCGCCCGGGCAGCGACTTCTTCTACCTGACCGGTGACCACGACCCGGACAGCGTGCTCATCCTGCACCCGAGCGGCTCCGGCCACGACGCGGTGCTCTACACCCGGCAGCGCAACTCCAAGGACACCGACCGCTTCTTCCGGGACCGCAACGGCGAGCTCTGGGTCGGGCGCACGCACACGCTGGCCGAGAAGTCGACCGAGCTGGGCCTGCCCACCGCCGCCCTGGGCTCGCTGGGCCCGGCGCTGGCCGGGTCGGCTCCGGGGCGGACCCGGGTGCTGCGCGGGCTGGACGCGAATGTGGACCGCGCCATCCTGCCGTACGAGCCGGATCGTTCCCGGCTCCGCGACCGTGAGCTGGCCCACGTGGTCTCCGAGCTGAAGCTGGTCAAGGACGAGTGGGAGATCGCCCAGCTGCAGGCCGCCATCGACGCCACGGTGCGCGGCTTCGAGGACGTGGCCCGCGTCCTGCCGGCCGACCGGGGTGTCAAGGAGCGGCTGCTGGAGGGCGTGTTCGGGCTGCGCGCCCGGCACGACGGCAACGACGTCGGCTACACCTCGATCGTGGGCGCCGGCCCGCACGCGACGATCCTGCACTGGGTGCGCAACAACGGTGTGACGGTGCCGGGTGAGCTGCTGCTGATGGACATGGGTGTGGAGGGCCACAACCTCTACACCGCCGACGTGACCCGGACGGTGCCGGTCAACGGCGTCTTCACCCCGTTGCAGCGGCAGGTGTACGACATCGTCCACGCCTCCCAGCAGGCCGGCATGGACGCGATCAGGCCCGGCGTGGTCTTCCGCGACGTGCACAAGGTCTGCATGCGGGTGCTCGCCGAGGGCCTGCACGACCTGGGCCTGCTACCGGTCGGTGTGGACCAGGCGATGGCCGACGACAGCACGGTCTACCGGCGGTGGACACTGCACGGCTTCGGCCACATGCTCGGCATCGACGTGCACGACTGCTCGGCGGCTCGCAACGAGACGTACCGGGAGGGCGAGCTGAAGGAGGGCTTCGTGCTCACCGTCGAGCCGGGCCTCTACTTCCAGCCGGAGGACGAGCTGGTGCCCGAGGAGCTGCGCGGCGTCGGCATCCGCATCGAGGACGACGTCCTGGTGACCGCGGACGGCTGCCGCAACCTGTCGGCGGGCCTGCCGCGCTCCTCCGGTGAGGTGGAGCAGTGGCTCGCGGCGCAGCGTGAGGCGGGTCCCCGCCTGCCCGGCTGAGTCAGCCCTTCCGGTAGTCGGAGACGATCCAGCACTCGGCGCCGGCAGCCGTGTCGGTGACGTTGATGGTCACCTTGGCCGGATGACCGTCGGTGAGGTCGAACTCGGTGGCCACCTCGGCCCCGTCCTCCTCGGCGGTCTCCGCCATGGTGACCAGCTCGCCCAGCGTCGGCACCTCGATCTCCTCGCCCTCCTGCCCGGTCGCCGGGCCGAGGTCGACGGCGGCCGAGGCGGTCGGCGCCGCGGCGGACGCGCCGACCCGCTGCGAGCCGGTCACCTTCCCGCCGGAGACGGTGGCCTGGTAGCGGCCCAGCGGCGCGGCGGCGTCACAGCCCCGGGTCAGCACGAAGCTGTAGGCCGAGGGCTCGGTCCATGCCGGCGCGGACGCGGCCACCGACGGCGGCGGATCCTGAATGACCGGCTCACTGTCCGGAGAGGACGTGCATCCCCCGGCCAGCCCGGCGACGACCACCACACACAGCACACGCTCGAACCGCAGAACTCCCACGCGGCGCAATCTAGCGCAGCCGTGCCCGTCCACCGTGCTCCGGCTCGTCACCAGGGCCGGCTGATCACTTCCGGCAGCTCCCGGACCGCGACCCGGTCCTCATCGGCCAGCACGCCGAACATCCGCTCCGCCTCGTCGACGGTGGCGTGCCTGCCGACCGACGCGGCCGCTTCGACGTCGGGCGTCTCCAGCCACAGCCCACTCTCCTCCCAGACCACCTGCACGCATCCGCCGGACCGGCCGACCGCGCTGAGCCACGACCCGGTCCGCGTGGGCAGCCGCCGCAGCACGCCGGTGACCTCGGCGATCGTCATCGGCCGCCCGGCGGGCTCGGCGTGCCCGGCGGGCAGGGTCTGGTAGGTCACCTCGATCAGCCCCGCCTCGGCCGGCGGCTCCTCGCCCTCCCCGTCCGCCAGCAGCCGCAGCCCGTCGAACCGGCCCACCGCACGGCCGTCGCCGATCAGCCGGTCGAACTCCCGGTGCACCGCCACCGACCGCTCGCCGTCGGTGAGCCGGAGCTCGACCCCGGCGGGCAGCCACGGCAGCTCGACCTCGCCGAGCACGGCCGCCGGGAGCCGCCCGGGGACACGGTGCCGACCGCGGACCACCTCGACGCCGATCTCCCGGCCGACTGGCTCCGACGGGTGGGCGGCCATCCGCCCGTACCGGGGACGGGCCCACCGCAGCCGCACGTGGATCCGCTGGCCGGCCGACTCGTCCCAGTCCACGTGCAGGCCCTCGGCGCGCAGCGCGGCCACCACCTCCCGGCCGGTCTCGACGTCCGGGCCGAAGGCGAGCCACAGGCTGCCGCCGCCGGCCGCCCGCTCGGCGTCCTGCTGGTGGTAGAAGACGAAACCCCGGCCCGGGACGTCGCGCAGCTCGGCGACCCCGCAGTTCTGGCAGCAGGAGAAGTCCTGCCGGGCGATGATGCCGGCGGTGTCCAGCGCCCGGAACGCGTCGGTGAGCCGGTCGCTGTCGGTCCGCCGCGGCCAGCCCACCTGTGCCTCGAGGTGGGCCGCGAAGTGCCGGGTGGCCAGCGCGCGGATCTTCTCCGGTTCGATCTCGCCGCTGAAGTCCTCGGCGCACTCCTCCACCAGGGTGATCCAGTCGTGCTCGCCACGCGCCACGGCGACCCGCACGTTCTCCTCGACGGACATGTATCTCCCTGCTCAGACGGTGTCACTGACGAAGACCGCGACCGACCGGGCCGGCACCTCGTGCGGTGTGGCGGCGCGCAGCACCGGATCCGCCGACGCGATCTGCTCCGGATGCGGGCGCAACGACCCCGGCTCGGTCAGCCGCGGCCGGGCCGGCTCGGTGGTGGCGTTGAACACCACCACGACCCGGCTCCAGCGGGCGTCCAGCCCGGTGCCGTCCAGGCACATCACGATCACGCCGGGTGGCTCCTGCGGGCCGCCGAGCGGGAACGACAGGCGCCGCTGCACCTCCTCGGCGGTGGGCAGCCCGAAGACCGGCGAGGACCGGCGGATGCGGAGCAGCTCCCGGTAGCGCTCGGCGGTCAGCTCGATCACGTCGGGCCGGGGCACCAGGCCCGGGTCGGCGAGCAGCGGCCGGGCGTAGTCCCACTTGTCGGCGTTGTCGGGCTCCGGTGGCAGGCCCACGCCGAACCCGTTGCCCAGGCCCGGATCCCAGCGGATCTGGTTGAACCAGTCGCCGGAGTTGTAGGAGTTCCGGTCCAGCGACTTGGACCGCAGCAGCTCGGTGCCGAGCGCCACGAACCCGGCGCCCTGGCCCAGCACCACGAAGGAGAGGGCGAGGATCTGCATCCGGGCGCGGTCCAGCTGGGGCGTGTCGGGGGGCAGTTTGAACGCCATGGCGTCGTACAGGATCTCGTTGTCGTGGGCGTCCACATAGTTGACCGCCTCGCCGGGGGCGTGGGCGTAGCCGCACGGTGAGCCGTTGTAGTCGATCTGGGCGCCGCTGCGCTCCACCCCGTCGTGGTTGACGAACCGGTACGTCGTGAGCGCCCCGGACAGCCCCACCTTGATCCGGTCGTGCAGCCACAGCGGCGTGGCCGAACCGAGCCCGGTGGCGAACCCGGGCACCCCCGGGTCGTCGCCGAACGCGCCACCGCCGCGCAGCGCGTCCCGCAGCCGGTCGTTGAACGTGGCGACGCCGGTGCCGGCCATGTTGACCTGGGTGGCCTGGACGAAGCGGGCGTCATAGGCCACCTCCCCGAAATTCCACCCCTCCCCGTAGAGCACCGTGCCGGGGCCGAGCGCCTCCTGGACGCGCAGGATGTTCGCCTTCGGGTGGTGGCCCATCAGGTCGAACCGGAACCCGTCGATCCGGTAGTGCCGTGCCCAGGTGACCAGCGAGTCGACGACGAGCCGGTCCATCATGGCGTGCTCGGTGGCGGTGTTGGGGCAGCAGGAGGACTCGGCGGTGCTGCCGTCGGCGAGCAGCCGGTGGTAGTAGCCCGGCACGATCCGGTCGAGGACGCTGAACCGGCCGAGCCCGTCGTGCATGGTGTGGTTGTAGACGACGTCGAGGACCACCCGCAGACCGGCCGCGCTGAGGGCCATCACCGCCTGGCGCAGCTGGAGGATCCGGTGCGGCCCGGCCGGGTCGGTGGCGTAACCGCCCTCCGGCGCCGTCCAGTGCCACGGGTCGTAACCCCAGTTGAACCCGTCGGTGTCGGCGACCGCCATGACGGCCCGCTGCTGCTCCGGCGAATCCGGCGGGAAGGTGGCCAGGTCGCAGGCGGGCACCGACTGGTCGGCGCGGCGGTCCGGCACGGTGGCGAAGTCGTTGACCGGCAGCAGGTGCACGTGGGTGAGCCCGGCCTCGGCCAGCGAGCGCAGGTGGCGCATCCCGGCCGAACCGGGATGGGTGAAGGCCAGGTAGGTGCCGCGCTCGGCGGCCGGCACCGAGCCGTCCAGGATGGAGAAGTCGCGCACCGACAGCTCGCTGATCTGCATCCGGGCGGGGGCCACCGGCGGCGGTTTGACCAGGGTGTCCCAGCCGTGTGGGCGCAGCGCCGGATCGTCCAGGTCGATCAGTTGGCTGTGGGTGGAGTCGGTGGCCAGGGACACCGAGTACGGATCCGTCACGCTGGTCGTCACCACCCGCTGTGCGGCCGGTTGCCACACCTGGACCCGGAATCTGTACCACCGGCCGAGCCACTTGCGCCGGCCGGTGATCGACCAGACGCCGGTCGTGTCGTCGCGCTCCATCGGCAGGACCCGTGGCTCGTCGGCGGGGTCCTTGAAGAGCTCCAGCTCCACCGTGCGGGCGGTCGGCGCCCACACCGAGATCCGGGGCCGGTCGTGGTCCTCGGTCACCGGGCCCAGCTCGGCCCCGGTGGCGGCCTCGTAGAGGTCGTCGAGCACTCCGGCGAGCTGCACCGCGGTGACCGCGACCACCTCGCCCGAGGTGTCCCGGCCCTCGACGAGCAGACGGTCCCGCAGAAGCGGGTCCAGGTCGGTCTCCGGGACGGCGAAGGCGCGGTACGCCCGGAGGTGCGGGAACCGTCGGCTCTGCGCCTGGAAGAGGCCGCCCGGCCGGGGCGCGAGGGAAAGCCCGCCGAGCGTGAACGTGGCCGCGCGGGCGGCGAACCAGTCGGGCAGCGCCACCGTGGTCCGGTCGATGAGGACGGCGTGCGCCCGGGCCGGGTCCAGCTCCGGCCCGAGGGTCCCGAGGTCGGGGCGGACCGGCGCCCGCACCCCGGCGGTCAGCCACACCTCCCGGCAGACGGTGAGGTCGAGCCGCTGGTCGTCGGGCAGATCCTTCTCCTCGCCGCGGTGCAGCACATAGCGCAGGCCCACCGCGCCGGGCCGGACCGGAACCTCGAAGACCGCGCCGAACGCGTCGAAGCGGGTGGGCGCCAGCGGCGTGCCCCAGCGGGTGCGGTCCTTGACGAGGACGCCCTCCCAGCAGTGCAGACCCCACCCGGCGTAGTCACCGGCGGGCCGCCGGTAGTGGATCACCACGGTGGCAGGGCCGGGTGGTGTGGTCTCCGGGGCGACGGTGGAGACCGCCCGGTCACCGGCGGTCACCCAGATCTCGCTCGCCTCGCGGATCGCGACCCAGCGGTCGGCCTCGACGTCCTTGGCGCCCCGGCGGTTCAGCACCAGGAAGCCGGCCTTCTGCGCGTCGCGGGCCAGCGGCACCCAGGCGAAGCGGCCCCACTCGTCCTCCCCCGCGAACGGGACGCCATCGGGATAGGCCGGACCCGCGCCGGGCTCGAGGTCGCCCCAGGCGTGCAGCACCCAGTCCGCGTAGTCATCGTCGTCGCGCCGGTAGTGCACGATCAGCCATCGCGGATCGCCTCTGGTCACCGGCACATCATCGCAGCGGGATACGACATTTTCCGGGCGTCCCGATGAAGGGCTGGAAGACTCGGCCCGTGGGACCCGCCTTGCACGGGCTTACAAGACGGACGTACGGTTTACCGAAGACGCACAACCGAGAGTTAGGCAAACCTAACCCGAAGGTCGCCCTTTCGGTGCGAAAGACTTGACTTCCAGTCGCTGGGTGTGAAGGAGATGACGGTGGCCAGCCTCGACACCTTTGGTGCGAAGAGCGAGCTGCGCGTCGGAGACGCGAGCTACGAGATTTTCACGATCGACAAGGTCAAGGGGCACGATCGCCTGCCCTACTCCTTGAAGATCCTCCTGGAGAACCTGCTGCGTACTGAGGACGGCGCGAACATCACCGCCGACCACATCACCGCGCTCGGCAGCTGGGACAAGGACGCCCAACCCAACGTCGAGATTCAGTTCACCCCGGCACGGGTGCTGATGCAGGACTTCACCGGCGTCCCCTGCGTGGTCGACCTGGCCACCATGCGTGAGGCCGTCAAGGAGCTGGGCGGCGACCCCACCAAGGTCAACCCGCTCTCGCCCGCCGAGATGGTCATCGACCACTCGGTCATCGCCGACCTGTTCGGCCGTGCGGACGCCTTCCAGCGCAACGTGGACCTGGAGTACCAGCGCAACAAGGAGCGCTACCAGTTCCTGCGCTGGGGCCAGACCGCGTTCAACGAGTTCAAGGTCGTCCCGCCGGGCACCGGCATCGTGCACCAGGTCAACATCGAGTACCTGGCCCGCACCATCATGGAGCGCAACGGCCAGGCCTACCCGGACACCGTGGTCGGCACCGACTCGCACACCACCATGGTCAACGGCCTGGGCGTGCTGGGCTGGGGCGTCGGCGGCATCGAGGCCGAGGCCGCCATGCTCGGCCAGCCGGTCAGCATGCTGATCCCGCGGGTCGTCGGCTTCAAGCTCTCCGGCGAGGCGCCGGCCGGCACCACCGCCACCGACCTGGTGCTCACCATCACCGAGATGCTGCGCAAGCACGGTGTGGTCAGCAAGTTCGTCGAGTTCTACGGCCCCGGCGTGAGCGCCGTCCCGCTGGCCAACCGCGCGACCATCGGCAACATGTCGCCGGAGTACGGCTCCACCGTCGCGATCTTCCCGATCGACGAGCAGACCATCGACTACCTGAAGCTGACCGGCCGCACCGAGCAGCAGGTGGCGCTCGTCGAGGCGTACGCGAAGCGCCAGGGCCTGTGGCTGGACCCGAACGCCGAGCCGGACTACTCGGAGAAGCTCGAGCTGGACCTGTCGACGATCGTCCCGTCGCTGGCCGGCCCGAAGCGCCCGCAGGACCGCGTCCTGCTCAGCGAGGCCAAGCCGATGTTCCGCGACGCCCTGAAGAACTACGTACAGCCCCAGGGCCACGCCGACGAGGCCAGCGACGAGTCCTTCCCGGCCAGCGACTCGCCGGCCAACGGCGTCGACGACCCGGCCGACAAGCCGCATGTCTTCAGCGCCGCGAACGGGGCCGACGGCCGCCCGTCGAAGCCGACCCTGGTCAAGGGCGAGGACGGCGTCGAGTACGAACTGGACCACGGCGCCGTCGTCATCGCCGCCATCACGTCCTGCACCAACACCTCGAACCCGCAGGTCATGATCGGCGCCGCGCTGCTGGCCAAGAAGGCGGTGGAGAAGGGCCTGACCCGCAAGCCGTGGGTCAAGACCACCCTGGCGCCGGGCTCGAAGGTCGTCTCCGACTACTACGACCGGGCCGGGCTGACCCCCTACCTGGACAAGATCGGTTTCAACCTGGTCGGCTACGGCTGCACCACCTGCATCGGCAACTCCGGTCCGCTGCCCGAAGAGGTCTCGGCCGCCATCAACGAGGCCGACCTGACCGCGGTCAGCGTCCTCTCCGGCAACCGGAACTTCGAGGGCCGGATCAACCCGGACGTCAAGATGAACTACCTGGCGTCCCCGCCGCTGGTCGTCGCCTACGCCCTGGCCGGCTCGATGGACATCGACATCACCACCGAGCCGCTCGGCACGGGTTCGGACGGCAAGCCGGTCTACCTCAACGACATCTGGCCGACCAACCAGGAGATCGACGACACCATCGCGCAGGCGATCGGCGCCGAGGGCTTCTCCACGGCGTACCAGGACGTCTTCGCCGGTGACGAGCAGTGGCAGTCGCTGCCCACCCCGACCGGCGACACCTTCGCCTGGGCGAGTGACTCCACCTACGTCCGCAAGCCCCCGTACTTCGAGGGCATGCAGGCCGACCCGAGCCCGGTGACCGACATCACCGGCGCCCGCGTCCTGGCCAAGCTGGGCGACTCGGTCACCACCGACCACATCTCCCCGGCCAGCTCGATCAAGCCCGACTCGCCGGCCGGCAAGTACCTCGCGGCCAACGGCGTCCCGCGCGCCGAGTTCAACAGCTACGGCTCGCGCCGCGGCAACCACGAGGTCATGATCCGTGGCACGTTCGCCAACATCCGGCTGCGCAACCAGCTGCTGACGGATGTCGAGGGTGGCTTCACGCTCAACCACCTGACCGGCGAGCAGACCACCATCTACGACGCCTCGGTCGCCTACCAGGAGGCCGGCATCCCGCTGGTCATCCTGGCCGGCAAGGAGTACGGCTCGGGCTCGTCGCGTGACTGGGCCGCCAAGGGCACCATGCTCCTCGGCGTCCGCGCGGTCATCGCCGAGAGCTACGAGCGCATCCACCGCTCCAACCTGATCGGCATGGGCGTGCTGCCGCTGCAGTTCCCGCAGGGCCAGAACGCCGCGTCGCTCGGCCTCACCGGCACCGAGACCTTCTCGTTCGCCGGCGTCACCGAGCTGAACAACGGCTCCACCCCGCGCACGGTCAAGGTGACGACGGACACCGGCATCGAGTTCGACGCCGTCGTCCGCATCGACACTCCCGGCGAGGCGGACTACTACCGCAACGGCGGCATCCTCCAGTACGTCCTCCGCAAGATGCTCCGCGGCTGACGATCACCGAGACGCCCCGCCTTCCACTCACGGAGGGCGGGGCGTTCCGCTTTCCAAGTTCAACCCCGATGTCGCACCTGAGTGGTGGGTACAGACCGCTGCTCCCGCCGAGGGCCCGGCGCGACTCGCTGGCCGCTGACGCGTCCAAACCGCTCCCCACCCCGGGCGACGTGCGTAAGGGGTCGCCCTCACCCCAACCCCGGCTGGCCCTCAGTGCTGTCGGGTTTGAGTGACCACTCACGCACGTCGCCGGGTGGGGGTGGCCGTTCAGGAGCCGCCAGGCGACTGGCCGCCCGCGCCCGGCCCTCGGCGGGAGCAGCGGTCTGTACCCACCCCCCGGATGCGACATCCTGATCTTGATCGCTCAGAGGTCGATCGCGTAGAACAACAGATCCTCGGGCTCCGTGCGGATCAGGGACATCCCGTGGCGGCGGCCATGGTCACAGGATGGGCTCGGCCCAGGCCGCGTGGTCGAACTCGACCGCCGGGGTGACCCGGCCCTCGACCTCGCCGCCGGCCGTCATGGCGACGGCGACCGAGATGAGGTGCTGGCCGGAGTCGACGTAGTACACCTGGCGGCGGACCCGTGGGCTGTGCCTGATCCGGTAGCGCAGGCCCTCGACGTGAACGATGCCGCACTCGTCGCCGTCGTCCTCGAACGCTGTCGACTCGACCACGACCTGCCAGCCGGCCTTCTGCGCCCGGTAGCACCACACCTCGAAGGCGCGGGCCCGGCCGTCCCGCTCACCCACCCGGGCCAGGATCTCGACCGGATCCGTCCGTTTCTCCACCAGCGTCCTCCCCGCGATGTCAGGGACGATAGCCGGTCTTGTCGGCGCCGGTGATCTCGCGCAGCACCCGGGCCGGGACGCCGGCCGCGATCACCCCGGGCGGAACGGACTTCGTGACCACGCTGCCGGACCCGATGATCGCCCCGTCGCCGATGGTCACGCCCTGGTTGATGGTGACGCCGCCGCCGACCCAGACGTTGTTCCCGATGACGACCGGTTTCGCGTAGCAGGCCCCGGCCGCCCGCTCGGCCGCGTCGACCGCGTGGTTGGACGTGTAGATGCCGACCCGCGGCCCGAACAGCACATGGTCCCCGATGGTGATGCCGCCGCCGTCGAGCATCACGCAGTCGAAGTTGGCGTAGAAGTGGTCGCCGACGCTGATGTTGAACCCGAACTCGCACCGGAACGTCGGCTCGAAGTGGCACTCCCGCCCGACCGACCGCAGCAGCCGCCGCAGGACGGCCTCGCGCTCCGCCTGCGGCCGGCCGAAGCTGTCGTTGTATTCGCTGGTCAGCAGCACGGCTCGTTCCCGGGCGCCGATCAGTTCCGGGGTCAGGTCGTTGTACATCCGCCCGGAGAGGATGTGCTCCCGCTGAGCCTCAAGCGTCACCACATGATCCTAATGTCGGCATGAAACCGGTGCGGTGAGCGCCCACCGGCACGGCCCGGATGCTTAGGCTCCGGGAATGGATGACAAGACTGTGCTGAGCCGCATCAGCGACCTGGTCGATGAGGAGCACACGCTCCGCCGTCAGCTGAGCGACGGCAAGATCTCCTCGGACGAGGAGCACACCCGCCTCCGGGAGCTGGAGGAGTCGCTGGACCAGTGCTGGGACCTGCTGCGCCGGCGCCGTGCGGCCCGCTCGGCCGGCAACGACCCCGACGACGAGCAGGCCCACAGCGTCGACGAGGTGGAGAACTACGTGCAGTGAGCCGGCGCCGGTCGCGGCCGCCGTGGACGCGGCGGCCGCGGGCCGGGCAGTGGCCGGCACTGGACCGCGCTCAGCGCAGTCCCGCCTCGTAGTGCAGGCGCTCGACCAGCGCCTCCTCGTCGACCTCCAGCCCCCGTGACCGGAACCAGCCGGCCACGTTGCGCACGTCCCGCGCGATGAACTCGCCGCCGCGCGGATTCGCGATCACGTCCACGATCTGCGGCAGGTCGATGAGCACCAGCCGCCCGTCGTGGACGAGTGTGTTGTACGGCGACAGGTCCCCGTGTGCCACCTGTGCCCGGGCCAGCACCGAGAGCGCGTCGGTCATCTGCCGCCACAGGTCGGCCAGCCCGTCGGCGTCGGCGCGCACCTGGGCGAGCCGTGGCGCCGCCTCACCGGTCTCCCAGTCGCCGATGAACTCCAGCATCAGCTCGGTGCCGATCAGCTGCACCGGGTAGGGCACACAGATCAGCCCGCTCTCCTGGCCGACCTGCCACAGCCGGCTGAGCGCGCCGAACTCGGCGGCCGCCCACTGCCCGGAGATCATCTCCTTGCCGAAGGCGGTCCGGTTGGTCATGGCCCGCATCTCCCGGGAGCGGCGGACCCGGCGGCCCTCGAGATAGCCGGCGTCCCGGTGGAACATCCGGTGGTCACCGTCTCGGTACCGCTTGGCGGCCAGCATGCTGATCTGGCCGGTGCCCGGGATGGCGCGCCGGACCAGGAAGACGTCGGCCTCCTTGCCGGTCTTCAGCATCCCCAACTCGGTGTCGACGGCGCCGTACTCGGTACGGACCCAGTCGGGCCGGGGATCGGGACCGTGCAGAGCGCCGTCCCAGGTGGACCAGCGGTCGCCCTCCTCGGGCAGATCAGGGTCCTCCTGCAGGGCCGGCTCGAGCCGGCCGCGCTTTACGAAAGTCGGTTCGTCGTCGTCGAACTTGGGGCGCCCACGGCGCATGGTCGTCTCGTGCTCGCGCACTGGAGGGTCTCCTCAGAGAAAGAAGTCATCAGGGAAAACGGGGACGCAGGCATGACAAAGACAGCCACGAGGTCCACCCCCTTCTTTCTCGTCGGGAAACACGCGCGCCCACTCTGTCCGACCGCCGGACCGGGGCGCAACCTATTTATCTGGCGGCCATGATCGCCGAGATTCCCTGGATCACGTTGCCCACCACCCGGGTCGGCGCGAACCGGTTGTCCACCCAGTCCCGCCCGCGGTGCAGCCACACGCTGGGCAGCCCGAGCGCCGCGGCGCCGCCGATGTCGGCCTCCGGGCTGTCCCCGAGCACCCAGGCCCCGGCCAGCCGCATCCGCACCCGCTGCGCGGCCAGGGCGAAGATCCGCGGGTTCGGCTTGCTCACCCCGCACTCCTCGGAGATCACCCAGTCGGCGACATAACGGTCCACCCCGGTACGCCGGATCCGCGCCTCCTGCTGTTCGGTCTGCCCGTTGGTGACCACCACCGGCACCAGCCCCGCGTCGCCCGCGATCTCCAGCGCGCAGCCGACCATCGGGTCCAGCCGTTCGAAGGTGAGCGGCCCGGTGTTCAGTTCGTCGACCAGGTCGATCACCGGCACCCGCAGCCGGTAGCGTTCCCGGATGAGGTCCGCCAGGTCCCAGCGTGAGGTCAGGCCATCGGCGTCGACCGACACCAGCCACTCCAGGTCGTCCTGAGGGGCGGCGATCTCGTCGAGGAAGCCCTTAGACCACAGCCGGAACGCACCGCTGCGGTCGAGCAGGGTGTCGTCCAGGGCGAGGAAGACTAGGGGCACGCGGGCACTTTACGTGAGCGCCTGCCGGACCGCCCAGTCCAGGACTGTTAACAAAACACGGAGCCGATGAGGAAATTCGCATCATCCGATCGTGGGACGGCCATTTGTAGTAAGCCGTACGTACGGATTGCAAGACGGTCCGGCCACATGACACGATCAACGACGTGCCCAGGGTGAGTCAGGACCAGCTCTATGCGCGCCGCCACGAGATCCTCAGTGCGGCCCGCGCCTGTTTCGCGCGGTTCGGCTACGGGGGCGCCACCGTCCGCCGCCTCGAAGAGGCCACCGGCATGTCGCGCGGCGCGATTTTTCACCATTTCCGGGACAAGGAGCATCTGTTCCTCGCTGTGGCCGAGGACGACGCCGCCACCATGGTGGAGACCGTAGCCCGCAACGGCCTGGTCCAGGTGATGCGCGACCTGCTCGACCGGGCCGGCAACAGCGAGGGCGACACGGCCGGCTGGCTCGGCACCCAGCTCGAGGTGTCACACCGTCTGCGTACCGACCCGGCCTTCGCCAAGCGCTGGGCCCAGCGGTCCGCCGCGATCGCCGACGCCACCCGCGAGCGGCTCCAGCGGCAGCGCGAGGCCGGGGTGCTGCGCGAGGACGTACCGGTCGAGGTTCTCACCCAGTTCCTGGAGCTCGCCTACGACGGCCTGGTGTTGCACCTGGCCACCGGCCGCCCGGCCGGCGAACTGACCCGTGTCCTCGACGTGGTCGAGGAGGCGGTCCGCAAGCCCGCCGCGTGATTCCCGTCGATTACCCCGGAGGTAATGGTGAACGCGCGTGGCCGCTGCCTAGGCTGCCCGCATGGGCGAGGTGGGAAGGCTGCTGCGCGGCTGGCGGGACACCCGGAGGCTGAGCCAGCTCGATCTGTCGGGCCGGTCCGGGGTGTCCACCCGGCATCTGTCGTTCGTGGAGACCGGCCGGTCCCGGCCCACCCGGCAGATGCTGCTGCGGCTGGCCGAGGAGCTGGACGTGCCGTTGCGCGCCCGCAACGAGCTGCTGCTGGCCGGAGGGTACGCGCCCGCCTACCCGGAGTCGGCACTGGACGGCCCACCGCTGGCCGAGGTGCTGTCCGCGCTCCGCGAGGTGCTGGCCGGGCACGGGCCGAACCCGGCAATACTGGTGGACCGGCACTGGACCATGGTCGACGGCAACGCGGCGGTGGACCTCTTCACCACGGGATGCGCGCCGGAGTTGCTGGCGCCGCCGGTCAACGTGCTGCGCCTGGCCCTGCATCCGGCCGGCCTGGCGCCCCGGATCGGCAATCTCGCCGAGTGGCGCACCCACCTCCTGCACCGGCTGGACCGGCAGGCCGCGGCCACCGGCGACCCGGTGCTGCACGAGCTGCGGGCCGAACTGGCCGGCTATCCGGGCGGCGAGGCCGACGCCCGCCCGGACGGGCTGGTGGTGCCGCTGCGGTTCGGCGACCTGAACCTGTTCAGCATCACGTCGGTGCTCGGCACCCCGCGTGACGTCACCCTGTCCGAGCTGGCCATCGAGACGTTCCTGCCGGCCGACGCGGCCACCGCGACCGCGCTCGGCCGCCGGATGGCAGGATCGTCCCATGGACCTTGGGCTGGCTGATCGTGTCTTCATCCTCACCGGCGCCTCGCGCGGGCTGGGGTTCGCCACCGCACAGGCGCTCGTCGGCGACGGCGCCCGGGTGGTGATCTCCTCGCGCGACGCCGACCGGGTCGCCGAGGCGGTGGACCGGCTGGGCGGCCCCGAGCACGCCCTCGGGGTGACCGCCGACCTGGCCGACCCGAGCACACCGCGCGAACTCGTGCACGCCGCGCAGGAGCGGTTCGGCCGGCTGGACGGCGCGCTCATCTCGGTCGGCGGACCCACTCCGGGCACCGCGGCCAGCATGAGCGACGACCAGTGGACGACCGCCTTCGAGACGGTGTTCCTCGGTTCGGTGCGCGCGGCCCGCACATTCGCCGCCGCCCTGCCCGAGGGCGGCGCCATCGGCCTGGTCCTGTCCACGTCGGTGAAGACGCCGCTGGCCGGGCTGGGCCTCTCCAACGGCTTCCGCCCCGGCCTGGCGATGGTGGCGAAGGACATGGCCGACGAGTTCGCCCCGCGCGGCGTCCGGGTGCTGAGCATCCTGCCGGGCCGTTTCATGACCGACCGCAGCCGCGAGCTCTTCGAGGCCGCCCCCGACCCGGCGGCCGCGGCCGAGGCGGTCGCCGCGAACATCCCGCTGAGCCGGATCGGCGAGCCCACCGAGTTCGGCCGGGTCGCGGCCTTCCTGCTCTCCCCCGCCGCCAGCTACGTGACCGGCGTGGCGGTCCCGGTCGACGGCGGCGCCCTTCGCACCCTGTGACCCTCCCGCCCACCGAGCCCGCCTCCACGGTCCGCCGTCCGAGCGCCGAAGAGGTGGCGGCCGCGGCCGGGCGGACCATCCCCGACGTGGCCGGGCCCGATCTGCTGGTGCTGTTCTCCGGCATCAACCCGAGCCTCTACTCGGCGGCGACCGGCCACCACTTCGCCCGGCCCGGCAACCGGTTCTGGCCGGCGCTGCACGGCGCCGGCTTCACCGACCGCCTGCTGGCGCCCTCCGAACAGCACCTGCTGCCCGTTCTCGGACTCGGCATCACCAATGTGGTGGCCCGGGCCACCGCCCGCGCCGACGAGCTCTCCCCCGAGGAGTACGCCGAGGGCGGCGCCCAGCTCACGGAACGGGTGGCCCGCCTGCGGCCGCGGTGTCTCGCGGTGCTCGGGGTGACCGCCTACCGTGCCGCCTTCCGCCGCCCGAAGGCACGGTTGGGGCCACAGGACGAGGCGCTCGCGGGCGTACCGGTGTGGGTGTTGCCGAACCCGAGCGGCCTGAACGCGCACTTCCAGTTGCCCGCCCTGATCAGCGAGTTCGCGGCGCTCCGCGCCGCGACGCTCAGGCGACAGCGATGATCTCCAGCTCGACGAGCCAATCGCTCTCCAGCGTCTGTACGACGATCGCCGTGGTGGGAATGGCACGCCCGCCGAGCGCCGCCACCCGGGCCGCCGCGTTCTCCTCGGCGTAGGACACGTCCCGCAGGTAGCTGGTCAGGCGGACGACGTTGTCCACCGTCATCCCCGCCGAGGCCAGGATGGTGCGGATGTTGTTCCAGACGAGTTCGAGCTGTTCGGTGAGATCCGCGCCCGGCCGCCCACCCGGATCGAGCCCCATCGTCCCGGAGACGAAGAGCATCCGCTGCGCCCCTCGAACCTCCATGGCGTGCACGTAGTCGCCGGTGGCCGGATAGATGCCGTCGATCGGATTGCGCGCGACCGTCTCCATCCGGCCGAGCCTAATCCGGTTTCCTCGATCTCGGGGCACCGGATCGCTCATCCGGTCGGGGTGATCCGGTCGTACCCGTCTCGCGGTCTGATCGGGGCATGAATGAAGCGGCGGCGGCAATGGCGCTGCTCGCCGTCTTCGGTTGGGGGTTGTGGTCGGCGCGGCTGGGTCGCGCCGACCTCACCGCGCCGATCCTGTTCGTCAGCGCCGGACTGCTGCTCTCCACCGGCCCGATGCCCGATCCGGAGGCCACCCGTGAGGTGGTCCGGCTGCTGGCCGAGATCACCCTGGTCTGGGTGCTGTTCGCCGACGCGTCCCGGGTGGGGTTGCCGGAGTTCCGCGCCGACCTGGGCCTCTTCGCACGGCTGCTGGGGATCGGCCTGCCGCTGACGATCGCGGTGGGCACCCTGCTGGCGGCCGTGTTCTTCGGCGAGCTGGGATTCTGGCTCGCGCTCCTGATCGGTGCCGCCCTGGCGCCGACGGACGCGGCCCTGGGCGCGGCAGTGATGTCCGACCCGTCGGTGCCGGAGCGGATCCGCCGGACGCTCAATGTGGAGAGTGGACTCAACGACGGCATCGCGACCCCGGTCGTGACACTGGCGATCGCCGGCGCGGCGGCCACCGCCGGCAGTCCGCACACGGCGATCGGCGACGTGGTGATCGGCGTGGCGGCCGGCGTCGGCGCCGGGCTGGTGGGCGGCCGGGCGATGCGCACCGCCCGGGCCCGGGGCTGGGCGTCCGAGGATTTCGCCGGGCCGGGCGTGCTGGCGCTGGCCCTGGCCGTCTACACCGGCACGCACTGGCTGGGCGGCAACGGTTTCGTCGCCGCTTTCGTGGCCGGCATCGTGTTCGGGGCGGCGGCCGGCCGGGGCAGCGCACGCGAGGTCTTCTACGTCGAGCAGACCGCCGGCCTGGCCTCCCTGCTGACCTGGTTGATCTTCGGTGCGGCCGCGGTGCCGATCGTCATCGCCCACACCGACTGGCCGGTGATCGGGTACGCGCTCCTGAGCCTTACCGTGATCCGGATGCTGCCGGCCGGGCTCTCCCTGATCGGCAGCGGCCTTCCGCTCCGGACGATCGCCTTCATCAGCTGGTTCGGCCCCCGCGGCCTGGCGTCGATCGTCTTCGCGATGCTCGCGGTGGAGGATCTCGGCCCGCGGGCGGACCGTGCCGTCGCCGTGATCGGGCTGACCGTCCTGTTCAGCGTCTTCGCTCACGGCCTGACCGCGAAGCCCCTGGCCGCCCGCTTCGCAAAACACAGCGGCCGGCAGGCGACCACCGCCGGCGCCACCGCGGCGGCCGCGCCGGGCAGCGTTCTCAGCCCGGCCGCCGACGCCACCCCGGAGGCCGGGACCACAGTGGACACGCCTGGAGCCGCCGCACGGCAGCCGGGCGCCGCTCCCGATCCGGCCCGGGCCACCGCGGGCCCGGGCACCGGCCCGCCGGGCCCGGGCAAGGACCCGACCGGCCCGCCGGGCCCGGGCGAGGACGCGACCGCCCCGCCGGCCCCGGAGCGTGCCGGATCCGATCGCCAGGCCGGTGTGCTGCCTGCGCGCGGCCTGCTCCACCGTCACCCGGCCCACCATCGGCCGGACGGGCCCTAACCACGATCGTCACCGGCGCTTGGCCCGACCGCCATCTCCCGCGATGGGAGTTCCGCGAACTGGGTCCGGTAGAGATCGGCGTAGAGCCCACCCGCGACGATCAACTCCTCGTGCCGGCCGCGCTCGACGATGCGCCCCCTGTCCAGAACCAGAATCTGGTCGGCCTCCCGAATGGTGGAGAGCCGGTGCGCGATGACCAGCGCCGTCCGCCCGCGCAGCGCCTCGGCGAGCGCCCGTTGCACGGCCGCCTCGGATTCGCTGTCCAGGTGGGCGGTGGCCTCGTCGAGGATGACGATCGACGGCTGTTTGAGCAGCAGCCGGGCGATGGCGAGCCGCTGTTTCTCCCCGCCGGAGAACCGGTAGCCGCGCTCCCCCACCACGGTGTCGAGCCCGTCCGGCAGGGCCCGCACCAGCGCGGCGATCCGCGCGCCGGTGAGCGCGTCCCACATCTGTTCCTCGGTGGCGTCTGGTCGTGCGTACCGAAGATTGTCGGCGATGGTCTCGTGGAACAGATGCGAGTCCTGGGTGACGACGCCGACGGTGTCGCGCAGTGACGCGAGGGTGGCGTCGCGCACGTCGACCCCACCGATCCGGACCGAGCCGCCGGTCACGTCGTAGACCCGGGAGACCAGCATCGACGTGGTGGACTTGCCGGCGCCGGACGGGCCGACGAGCGCGACCATCTGCCCCGGCTCGACGGTGAAGTCGAGGCCGGCGAGGACCTCCTCGTTCTCCCGGTGGTCGAGGGTGGCGACGTCCTCCAGGGTGGCGAGCGACACCTCGGCGGCGCTGGGGTAGCGGAACCGGGCGTCCCGGAACTCGATGAGCCCGGAGCCGGCCGGGATGGGTACGGCGCCCGGCTTCTCGGCGATGCCCGGTCGCAGGTCCAGCACCTCGAAGACCCGGTCGAAGGAGACCAGCGCGCTCATCACGTCGACCCGGACGTTGCTGAGCGCGGTGAGCGGACCGTACAGCCGGGTGAGCAGCAACGCCAGGGTGACGACGGTGCCGGCCGAGACGTCGCCGCGGACCGCCAGCCAGCCGCCCAGCCCGTACGTCAGCGCCTGCGCGAGCGAAGCGACGAGCAGCATCGCGACGAAGAAGGTCCGGGAATACATCGCCTGCTGGACGCCGATGTCGCGGACCCGGCCGGCGCGCTCGCCGAACCGGGCGGCCTCGACCTCCGGCCGCCCGAAGAGCTTGACGAGCAGCGCGCCGGAGACGTTGAACCGCTCGGTCATCGTCGCGTTCATCTTCGCGTCGAGGTTGTACGACTCCCGGGTGATCTCGGCGAGCCGCTTGCCCACCCGTCGCGCCGGCACGATGAAGACCGGCAGCAGGAACAGCGACAGGGCGGTGATCTGCCAGGACAGGGTGAACATCACCGCGGCCGTGAGGACCAGCTGGATGACGTTGCTGACCACGCCGGAGAGCGTCGACGTGAAGGCCCGCTGCGCGCCGACGACGTCGTTGTTGAGCCGGCTGACCAGGGCGCCGGTCTGGGTGCGCGCGAAGAACTGCAACGGCATGCGCTGCACGTGGTCGTAGACCCGGGTGCGCAGGTCGAGGATGATGCCCTCGCCGATGCGTGCCGAATACCACCGCTGGGCGAGCGACAGCAGGGCCTCGGCGACGGCCAGCCCGGCGATCACCAGGGCGATCCGGACCACCGCGTCCGCGCGTCCGGCGGTGATCGCGTTGATCACGTCGCCGGCGAGCAGTGGGGTGGCCACACCGATCCCGGCGGCGAGGACCACGGTCAGCAGGAACACCGCGATGTCACGCCGGTACGGCGCGGCGAACCGCAGGATCCGCTCCGACGTGCCCTTGCGCACACGGTGCCGGCTGACCCGGTCCGCGTTCTGGATCGAGCGCAGGACACTCCAGCTGGACATGTCACCTCCCGGGTGCCGTTCGACGGGGCAGCACACAGTCTGCCCCGTGGGTACGACAATCCCGGGAGGTGATCTACTCCCCGGAACCCAGCAGGTCGCTCAACCTGCGGGTCTGTGCTTCGCGCTCGGCCCGGTCCTGCTCCGCGTACGACCGCTGGGGCGCACCCGCGAGCAGGGCCTTGATCTCGGCGACCGCGCCACCGTCCGCGGCCAGCACCGCCGCGGCGAGGTCGGCCACCGCCCCGTCCAGTTCGGTTCGGGGGACCACGGCCGTCGCCAGGCCGATCCGGTCCGCCTCGTCGGCCGCCATCCGCCGGCCGGTCACGCATATCTCCAGTGCCCGGGACGGGCCGACCAGCTCGGTGAGCCGTTTCGTACCGCCCAGATCGGGAACCAGCCCGAGTGTGACCTCGGCCATGGAGAACCGCGCGTCGTCGGCGAGGACCCGCATGTCACAGTTCAGCGCAAGCTGGAAGCCGGCGCCGATCGCGTGTCCTTGCACAGCGGCAATCGTCACAATGGACGGACTGCGCAACCAGGTGAACGCGGTCTGGAACCCGGCAATCCGATCCGCGCACTCGGACGCGGACAACTGTGCCAGGACGGCCAGAGAAGAATCGCCGTCGCCACGTGCCACCGACAGATCCAGGCCGGCGGAAAACGCGCGTCCCTCGCCCCGGACAATGACGACCCGGACGTCACCCGGTAATTTTCGTGAAATGTTGCCGAGCTCCGTCCACATGGCCGGAGTCTGAGCATTGAGAACGTCGGGCCGGCACAACGTCACCGTCGCGACCGGCCCGTCCTGTTCGTAGCGAACGCCGACGTCGTCGGTGGAACTGGGTCGAGCGTTGCCGGACGTCACGCCTTCTTACGGCGGCGGGCGCCGCCACGCTGGCGCAACTGAACACCCGACTCGGTGAGCACGCGGTGGACGAATCCGTAGGAACGGCCGGTGGAAGCGGCCAGCGCGCGGATGCTCTCGCCGGAGGTGTAACGCTTCACCAGGTCCTTGGCGAGCGACTGCCGCTCGCTACCGACGATTCGACGACCCTTCTCAGTACTGGTAGCTGTGCCAGTGGCTGCCATCTTGAATCCTCACGTCGCAGACAGTGCGGTCAGATACGGTCCCTCCTATTACACCGTCTCGAACGATCATGCGCCAGGCATCTAGCCCCCGTGAACGTGCCCATTTATTACTGTCAGGAACTTGACGGTTACCACCGGCATCAATGTCAGACAGTTTGCCGGCAGCCTCTCGGAAGGCATTTCCGGGCAGCGGGGCCGCCGCCCAAGACCATCGATCACCTGCGGAAACACTCGATCGAGGGGAGGCCCTCGATCGCTCCGGAGAGTGCTGTGATCGCTCCATGGCGTGACACTCGACCTTGGGACGGAGCCCCGGCCGAGCGCCCGACCTGTTGGCAAACGCCCGAACATCGCACTGTCTGTGTGGGCACCTGTTGACAACTGACGATCGGCAATGATCCCGGCTCAGGCCAGCTCGACGAGCTCCAGGAGATCGTCGCTCCAGGCGTCCTCGTCGCCGTCCGGCAGCAGGATCGCCCGGTCCGGCTTCAGCGCCTGCACACAGCCGGCGTCGTGGGTGACCAGCACGATCGCCCCCGGGTAGTTGGCGATCGCGTCCAGCACCTGCTCGCGGCTCACCGGGTCGAGGTTGTTGGTCGGCTCGTCCAGCAGCAGCACGTTGGCGCCCGAGCAGACCAGGGTGGCCAGGGCCAGCCGGGTCTTCTCACCGCCGGAGAGCACACCGGCCGGCTTGTCGACGTCGTCACCGGAGAAGAGGAACGCGCCCAGGATCTTGCGCAGTTCGGTGTCGGTCTGCTCGGACCCGGCGCTGCGCATGTGCTCCAGGATGGTCCGGTCCACGTCCAGCGTCTCGTGCTCCTGGGCGTAGTAGCCCAGCCGCAGCCCGTGCCCGGCACGCACCTCACCGGTGTCCGGCTCCAGCAGGCCGCCCAGCATCCGCAGCAGGGTGGTCTTGCCGGCGCCGTTGAGGCCCAGGATGGCGACCCGGGAACCGCGGTCCACCGCCACGCTGACATCGGTGAAGATCTCCAGCGAGCCGTACGACTTCGACAGCCCGGACGCGGTCAGCGGGGTCTTGCCACACGGGGCCGGGCTCGGGAACCGGACCTTCGCCACCCTGTCGGAGGTACGCACCTCTTCCAGCCCACCGAGCAGCTTCTCGGCACGACGCGCCATGTTCTGGGCGGCGACCGTCTTGGTGGCCTTGGCACGCATCTTGTCCGCCTGCGCCATCAGGGCGCCGGCCTTCTTCTCCGCGTTGGCCCGCTCCCGGCGGCGGCGGCGCTCGTCGGTCTCGCGGGCCTCCAGGTACGTCTTCCAGCCCATGTTGTACATGTCGACGACCGAGCGGTTGGCGTCCAGATACCAGACCTTGTTGACGGCGGCGTCGAGCAGTTCGACGTCGTGACTGATCACCACGAGGCCGCCCTTGTGCTGCGCCATGTAGCCGCGCAGCCAGGTGATCGAGTCCTGGTCGAGGTGGTTCGTCGGCTCGTCGAGCAGCAGGATGCCCTTGCCGTTCTGCCCCGAGTTGGCGAACAGGATGCGGGCCAGCTCGATCCGGCGGCGCTGACCGCCGGAGAGGGTGCCGATCGTCTGGGCCAGGGCGCGCTCCGGCAGGCCCAGGTTGGCGCAGATCCGGGCGGCCTCGGCCTCGGCGCCGTAGCCACCGAGGGCGGAGAACTGGTCCTCCAGGTGCCCGTAGCGCCGGACCAGCTTCTCGTCGCCGCTCTCCTCGAGCTGGACCTCGAGCTTCTGCATCTCGGCGAGGATGGTGTCCAGGCCGCGGGCGGACAGGACCCGGTCGCGGCCGGTCACGTTCAGATCCCCGGTACGCGGGTCCTGCGGCAGGTAACCGATCTCACTGGTCCGCTCGACGCTTCCCGCGTACGGGATCCCCTCCCCGGCGAGCACCTTGAGCGTGGTGGTCTTGCCCGCGCCGTTGCGGCCGACCAGGCCGATCCGGTCGCCGGGCTGCACCCGCATCGTGGTCGGGGAGATCAGGATGCGCGCGCCGGCGCGGAGTTCCAGTCCGGTGGCGGTGATCATGAGGTTTCTCGCTCTCGGTGAGACGGCTGACTCAGGGCGCAGAAAAGCGCCGGCCATCGCAGATGACGGTCGGCGCCGGGGCAGGTCAGCCTTCGCAGAGCAGCACGCGGCCATGATACCCGGGCCGCCACGGCACCTCCCACCCGATTAATTCACAAGGTCAACGGGTAACCCGCCGGGCAACCGTGGTGAAGGTGGGACGACTATGGAACTCAACGAACGCGCCGACATCGACACCGGTTCGATCGAGGACGGCCGCGGATCGGGTGGTGGCGGTGGCATCGGCGGGCTGCCGATCGGCGGTGGCGGCCTCGCCGGCATCGTGGTCACCCTGATCATCGCCCTGGTCGGCGGCTACTTCGGGATCAACACGATGGGCGGGGGCGGCGGCGAGTCGACCGGCCAGCCGATCACCCAGTGCAGCACCGGCGCGGAGCAGCTCCAGCAACTGGTGTGCCGCAACGGGCTCTATGTGACGTCGATCCAGGCGTACTGGCGTGACGAGTTGCCGCAGGCGTTCGGCGAACAGTACGTCCCGGCCAAGACTCACCTCTTCGAGGGCTCGGTGAACACCGCCTGCGGCGCCGCCGACTCCGGTGTGGGCCCGTTCTACTGCCCGGCCGACGACAAGGTCTACATCGATCTCTCCTTCTACCAGGTGCTGTCCCGGCAACTGGGCGCGCCGGGCGAGTTCGCTCAGCCGTACGTGCTGGCCCACGAGTACGGGCACCACATCCAGGACGTGCTCGGCACCGAGGCCGAGATGCGCCGCCGGCAGGAACGCGACCCGGACTCCGCCAACCAGGAGTCGGTGAAGCTGGAGCTCCAGGCCGACTGCTACGCCGGGGCCTGGGCGAACGCGGCCGCGAACACCACCGACAAGGACGGCGACAAGATCTTCACCAGCCTCACCGACACCGACATCCAGGAGGGCATCCAGGCCGCCGGCCAGATCGGCGACGACACCCTCCAGCAGCGCGGTGGCGGCCGGGTCGACCCCGAGCAGTTCACCCACGGCACGTCCGAGCAGCGCCAGCACTGGTTCCGCGTCGGTTACGAGTCCGGCGACCCGAAGCAGTGCGACACCTTCAAGGCGGGCGCGGTCGCCTGACCCACCCGGATCAGGATCGGCAGGGCTTCACTCGCGGATCAGGATCGGCAGGGCTTCACTCGCGGATCAGGATCGGCACGGCGCGAGCCGCGGCCACGGCGGTCACCAGGACCGCGTGCCGCGGCTCCGGCACATCCAGCAACCTTCCGGTACGGAGAGCGGCCACCGCCCTCAGCTGCGGCACGGCCAGGATGGTGTCCACCGCCACACGGTCACCTCCGGCCACGAGCGCGGCCATCGTCCGTACCTCCGGAAGGAGAATGCGCCCCACGATGCCGGCGGCGTCGGCAGCGGCCGCTTTGGCCTGATTGTCCCGGCGGCGCGCGAAGCGCTGTTGCGACCAGCCGCCCGCGGCCGTGCGCCCCTGCACGTAATGGGTGTCCACCTTGGACGTGATCAGCTCGTCGCCGTCGGCGATACCGACCGCGACCGCGCCCTTGCGGGCCAGCAGCAACCCCAGCCGTCGCGGTGCCCGCGCTTCCCGGATCAGCTCGGCCAGCGTCGTGACCGGCCCGGCTCCCGGGGGCGCGTGCAGCGTCGCCGACGCGCCGTCCTCGGCGGTCACCGTCAACCCCTCTGCACGGTACGGGCCATGGCGCGCCGCGAAGTTCTCCAGCCATCGCGGCAGCCGCCCGGGCGCGACATCGACCCACTTGCCACCGCCGGCCGCCGCACGTTCCCCCATTCCGCCCACCCTACTTCCGCGGATTTCCGTCGTACCCCGGTGGCAGGATGCGGGACATGAGCGATCTGGCTGTGGTTCTGGTCGACCGGCTCGCCGCCGCGTTCGACGAGGCCCGCGACCCGGTGCGGGCGGTCGGGGCGGCGGCCTACATGCGCGATCAGTTCCCGTTCCTCGGCCTGACCAGCCCGGTGCGGCGCGCCCGGGCCCGCGTGGCCCTGGCCGGCCTGCCACGACCGGCCGAGGCCGAGCTGCGCGACGTGGCGCTGGCCTGCTGGTCCCGTGACGA
The DNA here is from genome assembly GCF_019429605.1 of Actinoplanes hulinensis. NCBI lineage: Bacteria > Bacillati > Actinomycetota > Actinomycetes > Micromonosporales > Micromonosporaceae > Actinoplanes > Actinoplanes hulinensis. The sequence continues at coordinate 244,224 of NZ_JAHXZI010000004.1, forward strand.
GCGCGAGTTCCAGCAGTTCGCCTGCGACTACCTGGCGAGGCACATCAAGGTCCCAGGGCCGGCGTTCCTCGACACGGTGGCCGAGCTGATCGTGACGAAATCCTGGTGGGACACAGTGGACGCGCTGGCCGCCCACGTGGTCGGCGACCTGGTGCGACGGCATCCGGACACGGTCACCCGGATGGACGAGTGGTCCCGCGCCGACGACATGTGGCTGGTCCGGGCCGCGATCCTGCACCAGCTCACCTACGGCCCGGCCACCGACACCGACCGCCTGTTCGGCTATTGCGCCGCCCAGGCCGGCCACCGCGACTTCTTCATCCGCAAGGCGATCGGCTGGGCTCTGCGCCAGCACACCCGCACCGACCCGGAGGCGGTCCGCGCCTTCCTGTCCGCCCAGGGCGATCGCCTGTCCCCACTCTCCCGCCGCGAGGCGGCCAGACACCTGGTCAACCGGTGACAAGCAGCGGCCTTCACCGAGGTGCGACTCGGGCCGTTCCGCACGCGGTCGGCCAGACACCTGGTCAACCGGTGACGAGCAGCTGGAGGGCCAGGCCGGCGATCACGATGCTGGAGACCAGGGCGGTGATCAGGCGGCCACGCCGGCCGGTGAGGAACCGGCCGATCAGCGAGCCGCCACCGGCGATCAGCAGCTGCCAGCTCGCCGAGGCGAGGAAGGCGCCGGCCACGAACCACACGCCGCCTCCCGCGCCGCCGCTGCCGAGCACCAGCGCCGCGAAGTAGATCACGGTGGCCGGGTTGAGCAGCGTGAGGCCGAGAACACCGGCGTAGGCGCGGAACGCCGTCGCCGGCCGCTCGTCCCGCTGGGTCACCCCGGTCGCGCGGATCGCACCCCAGGCGGTCCATCCGGCCAGCGCGAGGAGCACCGCCGCCCCGGCCCACCGGAGCGGCACGGCCACCGGCGCGATCGCGGCCGCGACAGCCGCTCCCCCGGCCACGGCGACCAGCGCGTAGAGGCCGTCCGCGGTGGCCGCGCCGAGCCCGGCCGCCGCGCCGACCCGCAACGAGGTCCGGGCGCTGAGCCCGGCGATGAGCACACCGATGGCTCCCACGGGCACCGCGATGCCGTAGCCGGCGACCACACCGGCCAGGAACGCCCCGCTCATGACCGCTGCCGGCGACCCGAAATCGACTCGGCGCCGGTCTGCTGTCGCACGGCCCGATCGGCCACGGCGACGGAGACGGCGGGGAAACGCTTCAGCTTGGTCACGCCGCCATCTTGAACGCGGCCCACCTCTCCCGGCCAGCGATTTTCCGCCCTGTGATCGATCTTGTCCGGCTGGTTCTGGGCGCTGTTCCGGAGCGTTCGAGACAGCCCTGACGACCAGCCCGAACCACTCGGCTGGCGCTGAGGGCCGCCTCAACGGCGCTGAGACGGCGCCCACGACCAGCTGAGCAAGATCAGCCACTACCGGACGGCGCGGCCATCGGCGGTCGGGCTCGGCACTGATCTCGGCAGCGCGAACGGGGCCCGCTTCCGGTCCGCTTCCGCGGGCGCCCGCCCGTACAGGATCGGGTCTTTCGTGCGCCGGGCCGGCGGCGGGAGGACGACCGTGCGAATGCACCGGAGGGTCATTTCACGCAATGAACGCAGTTACCAGACGCTTTCTGTTGAACTCGGAACGTGACCGGACACGGGCGGACTCGGTAGGGTCCGATCATGGTCGCTGAACTGATTCTGGTCCGGCACGGGCAAAGCCTGGCCAACGTGGCGTTCATCGCAGCCAACGCGGAGGGGCTCCTGGAGGCGGCGGTGAGCGGCCGCGACGCGGAGGTGCCGCTCACCGAAACCGGGGAGGAGCAGGCCGCCGCCGTGGGCAAATGGCTGGCCGCTCTCCCGGAGGAGCACCGGCCACAGGCGGTGATCACGTCGCCCTACCTGCGCGCCCGCGAGACGTGGCGGATAGCCGCCGCGTCGTCGGGCCTGGACCTGCCGGCGCCGCGCACCGACGACCGCCTGGTGGACCGGCTGATGGGCGAGCTGGAGCTGCTCACCCACGCCGCGGTCGCGGCCCGCTACCCGGACGAGGCGGCGCGTCGGGCCGAGGCCGGCGAGTTCGAGTACGTGCCACCGGGCGGCGAGTCGTTCGCCGACATCGCGATCCGGCTCAAGTCGTTCCTGGACGACCTGCACACCGACCACGCCGGGCAACGGGTGATCGTCGTGGCCCACGACGCGGTGGTGCTCATGATGCGGGCCGTCATCGAGCAGTTGAGCTGGGACGAGGTGCTGGAGGTGGAACGCGAGGCGGGCAGCGTACGGAACGCGTCCATCACCCGGTTCGACGGCGGTCCCGGGGAGCTGACGCTGGACCGCTACAACGTGATCGACCACCTGCCCCCGACCTGAGTCTTATATCGATGACCGTCTTGTCACGAACGGCCAGCGATCTTATGTTCGGTCGATGCCCGTCGCCCACTCTCTCCGCGGGCCGGCTCCCCCGCGTCGTGCGGTGAGCCGCCAGCTGGGCGCTCTCCTCACCGCCGAGGCGATCTCCATGCTCGGCAGCCGGATCACCTTCGTCGCCGTACCCTGGCTGATCCTCGTCACCACCGACTCGGCGCTGCTCGCCGGGGTGGCCGGATTCGCCGAGATGCTGCCCTACGTGCTGTCCGGCCTGATCGGCGGCCCGATCGTGGACCGGGTAGGCCCACGGCCCACCGCCGTGACCGCCGATGCGGCGAGCGTCCTCGCGGTGGCCGGCATCCCGTTGATCGCCTACTGCGAAGGTGTGTCGTTCGGCACGCTGCTGGTGCTGATCGCCCTGGCCGGCGCGCTGCGGGGCTTCGGTGACGCGGCCAAACGGGCGCTGCTGCCCCGCACGATCGCCGCGGCCGGCCTCTCCACGGAACGCGGCACCGCGATGTACGACGGCACCTGCCGCGCGGCGACCCTGGTCGGCCTGCCGCTCGCCGGGGTGCTGATCGCCACGCTCGGCCCGGCGGTGGTCCTGCTCTTCGACGCGCTCTCGTTCGCGGTCAGCGCGCTGATCATCGGCGCGCTCGTCCGGGTCGGTCACGCCGACGCCGCGGCTCGCGCCGAGAGCGAACAGCAGGGGTACGCGGACGCGCTGCGCGACGGATTCCGGTACGTACGCGGGGATCGCCTCATCGTCGGTGTCATGGCGATGCTGTTCGCCACCAACCTGTTCGACCAGGCGTTCGCGACCGTGTTCGTACCGGTGTGGGTCCGCGACGGCCCACACGGACCCGCCGCACTGGGGGTGATCGGCACCGCCTTCGGCCTGGGCGCGGTGGCGGGCAACCTCCTCTACACGGTGCTGGCGCCACGCCTGCCCCGGCGCCGCACCCTCGGCATCTGCTTCTTCCTGGGCGGCCCAGCGCAGTTGCTGGCCCTGGCCCTCACCGACCGCGTCTGGGTCGTGCTGGCCACCGCGGCGGTCGCGGGCGCCCTCATGTCCACGGTCAACCCGATCCTGATGGCCTCCGTCTACCGCCGGATCCCGACCCACCTGCACGGTCGCGTGATCAGCGTCCTGATCGCGGTCTCCTGGGCCGGCATCCCGTTCGGTGGCATCGTCGGCGGCTGGGCCACCGACCTGCTCGGTCTGCACACCGCCGCCCTGCTGGCCGCGATCGGCTATCTGGCGGTGACGGTCTCCCCCTTCCTCTTCCCCGCGTGGCAGGAGCTCGACGAGACCCCACACCCCGAACGCAACAAAGCGGTAGCCACCGTCTGACCGCACCGGCGCAACCCCACAGCCCGGCAGGCCGGATCGCGGCTTGCCGGGCTGAGTGCCACCTCCGCCACGACCCACCGGGCGTCAGTCCATCCTGCTCCAGGCGAGGAGCTGGTCGGCGACGGCACGGTCGCCGTCGATGCGGATATCGGACAGGGGGATGCGGCGGTAGAGGGCCAGCACCAGGTCACTCGCGGTGCCCCGGAGGCCGGTGACCGGCTCGCCGCTGGCCGCCGGGTCGGCCTTGGCCCCGGCCGGGGACAGGTCGAGGGTCCAGGACGGGCCCTCGACCGCATGGAAGGCGACCCGCGCCGGACGGTGCGGCCAGGCCCCGAGCGAGCCGAGGCAGACGGTGAGGAACTCGCTCACCCCGTCGACCGCGACGGCGGCCGGCAACGACTCGGGCCGGCCGATGGCCTCCTGAGCGTCGTAGGCGTGCACGGCCGCCTCCTGCACCTGGTGCCGGGCGACCGCCCCGGCGGTCAGCGGCGCGCCCGACTCGGCCCGCCACGCCCAGCAGGACGCCTCCGGCCCGGCGGTGCGCAACGCGTCGAGCAGCAGGCCGGTGGACTGGCTGAACCATCCCGGCAGGTCGCCCTCGGGATCCTGCTCGCCACGCTGCCCTGGCGGAAGCGGCCCGGAGTCATCGGCCGCCGCGACCGTGGCGGCCCAGATCCGCTGGACACCGCCGAGGTGGGTGACGAGGTCGGTGAGCGACCAGTCGGGGCACCCCGGAACGCGGACCGTCGGATCCGGCGCGGCGTCGACGGCGTCACGCAGCGCCGCCGACCGGCCTTCGATCAGGGCGAGAAGCTCGGAGAACGGCGGAGTCGAATTCATGCCCGGTTTCTACCACCGAGGTACGACAGAAACCGTCTGCCCGATCATGCGCCGCCCTCAGGACGTACCCGGCGGGACGGAAACGGCGGAGAAGGCGGCACCCGCCTCGGCACGACCTCGGCCCGGGCTCGGACACACCGGAACAGCGAAGGGCGGCACGCGATCCGCGTGCCGCCCTTCACCGGAGATCTGTCAGACGTTGAAGCCGAGCGCCCGAAGCTGGTCGCGGCCGTCGTCGGTGATCTTGTCGGGGCCCCACGGCGGGAGCCACACCCAGTTGATGCGGAAGTCGCTGACCAGGCCGCCGCCGGGACCGGAGAGCAGCGCCTGCCGGGTCTGGTCCTCGATGACGTCGGTCAGCGGGCAGGCCGCCGAGGTGAGCGTCATGTCGATGGTGACCACGTTGTCGTCGTCGACGTGGGTGCCGTAGACCAGGCCCAGGTCGACGACGTTGATGCCGAGCTCGGGGTCGACGACGTCCTTCATCGCCTCCTCGACCTCGGCGGTGGTCGCCTTCTTCACCGCGTCACCGGCCGCCGGACCACCGGCTACCGGGCCGGAGGCGGCGGGAGCAGTGTCCACGGCTTCGGACGGCGCGTCCGCGCCGGGCGAGGCCGAGACGCTGACGCCCGGCACCTCGACGGGTTCGCCGGCCTCGGCGGCCGCGGCCCGCTCGGTGGCCAGCCAGTCCGGCACCTCTTCGCCCGCGCCGGGAGCCGCGCCGGAAGCCGGAGCGGAAGCGATCGTCCGGGCCACGTCGGCCTCCGGAGCGGATACGGCGTCCGAAACCGGGCCGGGAACCGTGTCGGTCTTCTCTGTCATGCCTTCACCTCCGGGCTCACGCCCACCTCCACGCCGGCCCGCGCGGCCGCGTCCTTGAACGCCATCCAGGGCAGCAGCGCGCATTTCACCCGGGCCGGGAACTTGGCCACCCCGGCGAAGGCGATGCCGTCGCCGAGGATCTCCTCGTCGGCCTCGGCCTGGCCGCGGCTCTGCATCAGCTCGACGAAGGCGTGGTGGATCTCCGAGGCCGCGGCGGCGTCCCTACCCTGCAGCAGCTCGTGCAACACCGACGCCGAAGCCTGACTGATGGAACATCCAACACCATCGTACGAAATTTCGCTCAAATCGTGGGAAACGCGTACGGTGATCTCATCGCCACACGTCGGGTTGACGTGATGCGCCTCACCGTCGTAAGGATCCCGCAGGCCACGCCCGTGCGGGTTCTTGTAGTGGTCGAGGATGATCTCCTGGTAGAGACCGTCGAGCATCATCAGCCGAACACCTTCCGGACCTGGTCGAGGCCGCGCGCCAGAGCGTCGATCTCCGCCGTGGTCGTGTAGAGGTAGAACGAGGCCCGGGTCATCGCCGGGACGCTGAAGCGGGAGCAGACCGGCCGGGCGCAGTGATGCCCGACCCGCACCTCCACGCCCAGAGCGTCCAGAATCTGTCCCACATCGTGCGGATGTACCCCGTCCACACCGAACGACACCGTACCGCCCCGGCCCTCGACCGTCTCCGGACCGAAGATCCGTACGCCGGGGACCGAGGTGAGCGCGTCCAGCGCGTACCGTGTGATGTCCTGCTCGTGCTGGTGGATCGCCTCCATGCCCAGCCCGGTCAGATAGTCGACGGCCGCGCCGAGGCCGATGGCCTCGGTGATCGGCGGCGTGCCGGCCTCGAACCGTGCCGGAGGCGCGGCGAAGGTGGTGCCGCCCATCGTGACCGTCTCGATCATCGATCCGCCGGCCAGGAACGGCGGCATCTGCGCGAGCAGGTCGAGCCGGCCCCAGAGCACGCCGATGCCGGTCGGGCCGAGCATCTTGTGGCCGGTGAAGGCGATCAGGTCGGCGCCGAGCGTCGACACATCGATGGGGAGATGCGGAACGGACTGCGAGCAGTCCAGCATCACCAGGGCGCCGAAGGAACGGGCACGCTCGGCGATCCGGGAGACGTCGTTGATCGTGCCGAGCACGTTGGACATGTGCACCAGCGAAACGATCCTGGTGCGTTCGGTGATCACCGAGTCGAGATCATCCTCGTCCAGCCGGCCGGAGTCGGTGATGCCGAACCAGCGCAGGGTCGCGCCGGTCCGCTCGCAGAGCAGCTGCCACGGCACCAGGTTCGAGTGGTGCTCCATCTCGGAGATCACCACCTCGTCGCCGGGCCCGAGCCGCAGCATCTGGCCCAGCGAGTGCGCCACCAGGTTGATCGCCTCGGTGGAGTTCTTGGTGAAGACCACCTCGTCCGGGCTCGCCGCGCCGATGAACGTGGCGATGCGAGCCCGGGCACCCTCGTACGCCTCGGTCGACTCGGTGCCGAGCGTGTGCACGGAGCGGGACACGTTGCCGTTGTACCGCTCCTGGTGCGCACGCATGACGTCGAGCACCTGAACCGGCTTCTGCGAGGTGTTGGCGCTGTCCAGGTAGACCAGCGGGTGGCCGTTGACCTCCCGCTCGAAGATCGGAAAGTCCTTACGGACCCGCTCGACGTCGAAGCTCATCAGTTAACCCCTCAGGCCCTGACCTTGTACTTGTCGTAACCCTCGGCCTCGAGCTGCTCGCCGAGCTCCGGGCCACCCTCTTCGACGATCTTGCCGCCGACGAAGACGTGCACGAAGTCCGGCTTGATGTAGCGGAGGATCCGGGTGTAGTGGGTGATCAGCAGGAAGCCGGTCTCCCCGGTCGCGCGAACGCGGTTGACGCCCTCGCTGACGATCCGCAGCGCGTCGATGTCCAGGCCGGAGTCGGTCTCGTCGAGGATCGCGACCTTCGGCTTGAGCAGCTCGAGCTGCATGATCTCGTGACGCTTCTTCTCACCACCGGAGAAGCCCTCGTTCACGTTGCGCTGGGCGAAGGACGGGTCCATCTCCAGCTTCTCCATGGCGCCGCGCAGCTCGCCGGCCCAGGTGCGCAGCTTGGGCGCCTCGCCGTCGATCGCGGTCTTGGCGGTGCGCAGGAAGTTCGCCACCGAGACGCCGGGCACCTCGACCGGGTACTGCATGGCCAGGAAGAGGCCGGCCCGGGCGCGCTCGTCGACGCTCAGCTCGAGAACGTCGGCACCGTCGAGGGTCACCGAACCGCCGGTGATCTCGTACTTCGGGTGGCCGGCGATCGAGTAGGCGAGGGTCGACTTGCCGGAGCCGTTGGGACCCATGATGGCGTGGGTCTCGCCGGCCTTCACGGTCAGGTCGACGCCGTTCAGGATCGGCTTCAGCTCGCCATCCGGCAGCTTCACCGAAACCTGCAGGTCGCGGATCTCCAGGGTGCTCACGGCTCTACTCCATTGCTTGGTGTCGTCGAAACGTAGATGTCGCCGTCGCGGATCTCGACGGGGTAGATCGCCACCGGGTGGATGGCGGGCGGTCCGGAGGGTTGACCGGTACGCAGGTCGAACCGGGAGCCGTGCAGCCAGCACTCCAGCGTGCACCCGTCCACCTCGCCCTCGGAGAGGGCCACCGAGGCATGGCTGCACTCGTCGCGGACCGCGTAGAAGACGTCGTCGTCGGCATGGACGACCGCGATCTCGACCCCGTCGACCTCCACCTGGAGGGCGGTGCCCTTCGCGACGTCCGACACCGGACCGACGTTCTCGAAATCCACTACCGGCCTGCCTCGGCAAGGCGTGCCTCGATGGCGTCGCCGAGCCGCTCGCGCAGCTCCCCGACCGGGATCTTGTTGATCAGCTCGGCGAAGAAACCGCGGACCACCAGCTTCCGGGCCTCCCCTTCGGGGATGCCGCGGGCCATCAGATAGAACAACTGCTCGTCATCGAAGCGACCGGTCGCGCTCGCGTGCCCGGCGCCGGCGATCTCGCCGGTCTCGATCTCCAGATTGGGTACGGAGTCCGCACGCGCCCCGTCGGTGAGGAGCAGATTCCGGTTGATCTCGTAGGTGTCGGTGCCGGTCGCCGCGGCCCGGATCAGCACGTCGCCGACCCAGACGGTGTGCGCCGACGCACCCTGGAGCGCCCCGCGGTAGCCCACGTAGCTGCGGCAGTCCGGCACCGCGTGGTCGACCAGCTGCCGGTGCTCGTGGTGCTGGCCGGAGTCGGCGAAGTAGAGGCCCCACAGCTCGGCGTCGCCGCCACGGCCCGCGTACTCGACGCTGGTGAACTGCCGGACCAGGTCGCCGCCCAGGGTGACCTGGACGTGCTGGACCCGGGCGTCGGAACCGACCCGGAACTTGACGTGCTGGGCCTGGACCGCGTCCCGGTCCCACTCGGCCAGGGTCACGAAGGTCAGCTGGGCGCTGTCGCCCACCAGGACCTCGATGTTGTCGGCCAGCGTGACCGAACCGGTCTGCTCCAGGATGATCGTCGCCTTGGCGAAGTTGCCGACCTTGACGAAGGTGCGGGCCGCCGCGGCGTCGCCGCCCTTGCCGACCAGCCGGATCACGGCGGCCTCGGCGGGCTCGGCCTCGGCGGCCACCTCGATGACGGTGACGGCGGCGGCCGACCCGTACGCGAGAGCGCTGACCCGGTCGAACGGCGTGAGCACCGACGGCACGTCGTCCGCCTCGGACACCGTCACGCCGGCGGGCAGGTCACCGAACTCCACGGAGGGAGCCGCCCCGCTCAGCGTGCTCGCGGTGACCAGGTCACGGAGCCGCTTGAGCGGGGTGAAACGCCACTCCTCCTCCAGGCCGTTGAGGGCCGGGAAGTCGGCGACGTCGAAGGAGCGCAGCACCTGCGACTTGGTGCTCGGCGGGGCGATGGCCTCGGTAGTCATTTCGTCCTTTATGTCCGCTTCGTAAGGGGTGGGGGAGCCGGCCGGGTCAGCCGACCGCCCCCTCCATCTGGAGCTCGATGAGGCGGTTCAGCTCCAGCGCGTACTCCATCGGGAGCTCCTTGGCGATCGGCTCGATGAAGCCGCGCACGATCATCGCCATCGCCTCGTCCTCGGTCAGACCGCGGCTCATCAGGTAGAAGAGCTGGTCCTCGCTGACCTTGGAGACAGTCGCCTCGTGGCCCATGTTGACGTCGTCCTCACGGATGTCCACGTACGGGTACGTGTCCGACCGCGAGATCGTGTCGACCAGCAGCGCGTCGCACTTGACCGTGCTCTTGGAGTGCGACGACCCCTCCAGCACCTGCACGAGGCCCCGGTACGACGTGCGGCCGCCCCCACGGGCGATCGACTTGGAGATGATCGTCGAGGAGGTGTGCGGCGCGGCGTGCACCATCTTGGCGCCGGAGTCCTGGTGCTGGCCCTCACCGGCCATGGCGATCGAGAGCACCTCGCCCTTGGCGTGCGGGCCGGTCATGTAGACGGCCGGGTACTTCATCGTCACCTTGGAGCCGATGTTGCCGTCGATCCACTCCATGGTCGCGCCCTCTTCGCAGGTGGCGCGCTTGGTGACCAGGTTGTAGACGTTGTTCGACCAGTTCTGGATGGTCGTGTAGCGCACCCGGGCGTTCTTCTTCACGACGATCTCGACGACCGCGGAGTGCAGCGAGTCGGACGAGTAGATCGGCGCGGTGCAGCCCTCGACGTAGTGCACGTACGAGCCCTCGTCGGCGATGATCAGGGTCCGCTCGAACTGGCCCATGTTCTCCGTGTTGATCCGGAAGTAGGCCTGGAGCGGGATCTCCACGTGCACGCCCTTCGGCACGTAGATGAAGGAGCCACCGGACCAGGTCGCGGTGTTCAGCGCGGCGAACTTGTTGTCGCCGACCGGGATCACCGTGCCGAAGTACTCCTTGAAGACGTCCTCGTGCTCCTTGAGGGCGGTGTCGGTGTCGAGGAAGACGACACCCTGCTCCTCCAGGTCCTCACGGATCTTGTGGTAGACGACCTCGGACTCGTACTGAGCGGCGACGCCGGCCACGAGGCGCTGCTTCTCCGCCTCCGGGATGCCGAGCTTGTCGTACGTCGCCTTGATGTCCTCGGGCAGGTCCTCCCAGGAGGCGGCCTGCTTCTCGGTGGAGCGGACGAAGTACTTGATGTTCTGGAAGTCGATGCCGGTCAGGTCGGCGCCCCAGTGCGGCATCGGCTTGCGGCCGAACAGCCGCAGGCCCTTGAGCCGGAGGTTCAGCATCCACTCCGGCTCGTTCTTCAGTGCGGAGATGTTGCGCACCACCGCTTCCGACAGGCCGCGCTGCGCGGCCGCGCCGGCGACGTCAGCGTCGGCCCAGCCGTACTCGTAGCGACCCAGAGCGGCGAGGTGCTCTTCCTGGGTGGCGATCTGGTCAGTCATGTATCTGTCCTAACCGTGATGGTAGGCGGGCCGTTAGTCCGTTTTATGGGTGGTGGGTGGGGCGGTCGGATGGGGGGTGCGGGTGCGCATGACGGGTGGGGATGTGCGTGGTGCACACCCCGTCGCCGTGCGCGATGGTGGCGAGGCGCTGCACGTGAGTGCCGATGAGCCGCGAGATGACTTCGGTCTCGGCGTCGCACAGCTGAGGAAACTCGGCGGCCACGTGAGCCACCGGGCAGGAATGCTGGCACAGCTGCCCACCGGACGCGATCGTGGTCGCGCTGGCAGCGTAACCCTCGGCGGTCAGCACCTCGGCGAGTGCCTCGGCACGCGTGATCGGATCGCCGTCCGCCGTCCGCAACGCCGCCTGGCAGCGCTCCTCGAGCGCCGCGACCTGGGCCGCCGCGAAGGCGGAGACGGCCTCCGGCCCGTGGTGCTGGGCGATCCAGCGCAGGGCCGCGGAGGCGATGCCGTCGTAGTGGTGCGGGTTCAGCTCCTCGCGGGCGGCCACGGTGAGGGCGAACGCCTTCGCCGGCCGGCCCCGGCCACGCGGAAGGTTGCTGCGAACCTCCCTGGTCTCGACCAGGTCGTCGGCGAGCATCGCGTCGAGGTGCTTGCGGATGGCCGCGGGACTCAGGCCCAGAGCGGCGCCGAGCTCGGCCGCGGTGGCCGCGCCCCGCTTCAGCAGGAGCTGGGCGACTCGGCTGCGGGTGCGCCCGTCCGTCGCGCCGGCATGCGCCGGTGCGCCGATCTGGAGCAGCACCTCGTTTTTCACTACGGCAACGTTACGTATTTCCCGGGGCCCCTGCAAACCAGGGGTCGGTGATCCGCCCCACCGGCATGCGGAGCTGCGAAAATCAAGATCCATGGCAAGCGTACGATGCGCGGGGTGAAGTCCTCCAAGGTGCGCCTGGCGTCCGCTTTCCTGGCCTCCCGCCCCGTGCGATGGTGCGGATCCTCGCTGCGCGGGCTGGCGTTCGCGTCGCTGGTGGCCAACATCGGGATCATCGTCACCGGCGCGGCCGTCCGGCTCACCAAGTCCGGCCTCGGCTGCCCCACCTGGCCCCGGTGCACCGACGAGTCCTACACGACGACGGCCGAGATGGGCATCAACGGCGTCATCGAATTCGGCAACCGGCTGCTGACCTTCGTCCTGATCGCGATCGCGGTGGCCTGCTTCCTCGGCGCGCTGGCCCGGGGCCGGCGCTCGCTGGTCAGGCTGTCGGTCGCCGTGGCGCTCGGCATCCCCGGCCAGGGCGTGATCGGCGGCATCACGGTGCTCACCAACCTCAACCCGTGGGTCGTCGGGCTGCACTTCGTCCTCTCGATCGCGCTGGTCACCGGGGCGTTCGCGCTCTGGCGGCGGGTCGGCGAGGGCGACGGCGACCCGGTTCCCCTGGTCCCGGCCCCGCTGCGGCAGCTCGCCCGGGTGCTGGCCGCGGCCAGCTTCGCGGTGATCGCGGCCGGCGTGGTGGTGACCGGCAGCGGCCCGCACTCCGGCGACCAGGGCGCCAAGCGCAACGGCCTGGACCCGCAGCAGATCTCCCAGGTGCACGCCGATCTGGTCTTTCTGCTGATCGGCCTCACCGTGGCGATGTGGTTCGCGCTGCGCGCGGTGGAGGCGCCGGCGACCGCGGTGCGCGCCGTCGCGGTGCTGTTCTGGGTGGAGATGGGCCAGGGGCTGATCGGCTTCGTGCAGTACTTCACCCATCTGCCGGTGGCCCTGGTCGCCGCGCACATGCTCGGTTCCGCCCTGGTGTGGACCGCGACGCTGGCGGTGGTGTGGTCGCTGCGGGCCCGCCCGGTCACCCCGGTCCCGGCCGAGCCGTCCCCGGCGACCGCGAGCGAGCCGGTCCCGGCCGCCTGACAGCGCGCCGGAAGAGAGCCGTCAGGCCACCGCGCCGCGGGAGAGCCGCCTGACCGCCCGTCGAAAGAGGGCCGGCTCACGCCGTACCGGAAATGGTCGTCCAAAGAGAAAGGCCGCCCCGGAGGGCGGCCTTTCTCGTGAGCGTGAGTGGCGTCAGAGACGGGCGATGATCGCGTCGGCGAGCCGCTCGGCGGAACCGGGCGCGGTCAACAGGAACAGTGACGGCTCGGTGAGCTCCAGCTCGACCAGCATCGGCGCCCCGTCCGGGCCAGGGATCAGGTCGACGCGTGCGTAGAGCAGCCGCTTGGGACCGCCCGGGATGACCGTGAGCACCCGCTCGGCGACCTCCAGCTCGGCGGGCGACGGCTGCCGCGGGCTGATCTCCTCGACGTAGGGATCGACCGTCTCGCCGGCCGGCCCGGTGAGCATCGGGCCCTTCCGGATGCCGTGGCTGAACGTCAGCTCGCCGGCCTCGTCCGGCGTGCACAGCACCGCGGTCTCGCCGGCGGTGTCCACAGCCGACAGGTACGGCTGGATCATCGCGGTCCGCCCGGCAGTGGTCAGCCGCTCGACATGCGCCGCAGCGAGATCGGCCTGACCGGGCAGGGTGTAGCGGGCGGTGTCCTGGCTGCCGGCGCTGACCGTCGGCTTGACCACCCACTGCCCCTCGGCCGGCGGGGTCCAGTCGTCACCGGGCCCGACGAACGTGGTCGGGATGATCGGGACGCCGGCCGTCTCGAGCTCGCTCAGATACCGCTTGTCGGTGTTCCACGCGACGATGTCGGCCGGGTTGGCCAGCCGCGGCACCGAGGCGGCCCAGTCGACGAACTCGTCGCGACGGGCCGTGTAGTCCCACGGCGAGCGGAGCACCGCCAGGTCGTAGGCGGCCCAGTCGGCCACCGGGTCGTCCCAGCGGACGGCGTCGACCGCCACCCCGCGCTCGCGCAGCGCGTCACGCAGGGGGTGGTCGTCGTCCCAGAGGTCGGGCTTGTCCGCGGAGGTGACCAGCGCGACCCGGAAGTCGCGGATCGTCAACGGGCCATGCTCCGGCGGGACATCGAGCGCCACAGGTCGTTGCTCGGCCGCATCTGCTCCAGGAGCTCGCGCTCCCACTCGTTCTCCACCTGGACGCCGGCGTGGTCGCAGGCCTCCCGGGCGACGCCGGTGTCCGGGGCGAACTGGTCGGACCACTCGCCGTCCTCGCCGACGAGGACGATGCGGGCGCCGCGCTTACCGACGTACTCGATCACCGCCTTGGCGCCGCCGTGACCGGCGGCGAAAGACTTGATCTCGGAGGTCAGCGTCATTACGGAACCTTCTGCCATGCTGCGCAGCCTAAGCAGTCGGCAACCTCGCCGTGGGCACTCCAAGCCGCTTTTGTGACTCCAATTACCTGCGGGTTTCAGGAGCCAGCGCATTGTTATGAGCCGATTACGCCCCAATTGCGCCCGGGCCGGGAATCCGCCCTACGAGTGACGGACAGTGACTGACACTGGCGACAATCCGGGCATCCTGTGCGACAGATCAGACCAGAGCGTCAACCGCGACGGCCATGAAGACCACCGTGAGGTACGTGATGGACAGATGGAACAGGCGCATCGGCTTCATCGCGACCCCGGCCCGGGTCTGCCGGACCAGCCGGACCGCCTCGGCCAGGAAGACCGCGCCCATCACGATCGCGGTGACCCCGTAGATCGGGCCCAGCCCGAGCGGCCAGGCGGCGAGCGAGGCGGCCACGGTGAGGACGGTGTAGACGAGGATCTCGAAGTTCACCCGCTCCATCGAGCGGACCACCGGGAGCATCGGGATGCCGGCCCTCGCATAGTCGTCCTTGTACTTCACAGCGAGCGCATAGAAATGCGGCATCTGCCAAAAGAAGACAACCGCAAAAAGCGCCCATGCCATCGGCGGGATGGTGCCGGTCACCGCCGCCCAGCCGATCACCACGGGAGCCGCGCCGCACACTCCACCCCAGAACGTGTTCGCCGGGGTGCGCCGCTTCAGCCAGAGCGTGTAGACGACGTCGTAGTAGAAGATCGAGAAGGCGGTCAGCGCGGTGGCCAACCAATTGGTGAGAAGCCCCATCAGCGCGACCGAGATCACAGCGAGGGTGAGGCCGAAGATCAGCACGGCCCGCGGCGTCATCTGGTGGTTCGGCAGCGGGCGCCGCTTGGTGCGCCGCATCAGCTCGTCGATGTCGCGGTCGATGTAACAGTTCAGCGCGCTCGCGGCGCCGCCCGCCAGACCGCCGCCGACCAGCACGGCGGCGAAGGTGACCGGGTCGGGCCACCCGCCGGCGGCCAGCATCATGGTCGGCACGGTGGTGACCAGGAGCAGCTCGACGATCTGCGGCTTGGTCAGGGCGAGGTACGCCCGGAACACCGCCGTCCAGCTCCGCCGGGCCCCTGGGCGGGGCGGGCGCGCCGGGCGCTCCGCCGCGCCGGGCGCCTGTCCGCGGACAGGACGCTCGGTGATCATGCTCACGGACAGCCACCTTCCGGCTTCGGCTCAATTTCGCGGCCGTTGACCGGGTGACGATCCGGCGGCCAGCCCGGACAGCCTACGCGCAGCCGTCTCCGCTGCTCGGGGCACCCGGTACGGGTGCAAGCGGTCACACCCGTTGAACCGGCATGTCCGCTCACAGCGTATGTGCCTAGGGCGTTCGCTGCGCATGCGTTTAGCCCGACTGGATAGGGTCAACTCGAAAACGGTTCCATTATTTTGCCCGAGGAGCACAACCGACGTGGCTGCCACAGATCCCGTTCTCAACTGGTCCGACCTCGACCGCAAGGCGGTGGACACCGCCCGGGTGCTGGCCATGGACGCTGTGGAGATGGCCGGCAACGGCCACCCCGGCACGGCCATGAGCCTGGCCCCGGCCGCCTACATGCTGTTCAACCGTGTGATGCGACACGACCCGACGGACCCGGAGTGGGCGGGCCGCGACCGGTTCGTGCTCTCCTGCGGTCACTCCAGCCTCACCCTTTACGTCCAGCTCTTCCTCAGTGGTTACGGCCTGGCGATCGACGACCTGAAGGCGCTGCGCCAGTGGGAGTCGCTCACCCCCGGTCACCCTGAGTACGGGCACACCCCCGGCGTCGAGGTCACCACCGGCCCGCTCGGCCAGGGCATCGGCAACGCGGTCGGGATGGCCATGTCGGCCCGCCGCCAGCGCGGCCTGCTCGACCCGGACACCGCCGCCGGTGAGTCGCCGTTCGACCACTTCGTCTACTCGATCGCCTCCGACGGCGACATCGAGGAGGGCGTGAGCCACGAGTCGAGCGCCATCGCGTCGGTGCAGAAGCTCGGCAACCTCGTGGTCATCTACGACGACAACGAGATCTCCATCGAGGACGACACCCGGATCGCCAAGAACGAGGACGTCGGCGCCCGCTACGAGGCGTACGGCTGGCACGTCCAGACGGTGAACTGGCGCGGCTCGGACCCGTACGTCGAGGACGTCGAGGAACTCTGGAACGCGATCCAGGCCGCCAAGGCGGTGACCGACAAGCCGTCGTTCATCGTCCTGAAGACGATCATCGGCTACCCCGCGCCGAAGAAGCGGAACACCGGCAAGATCCACGGCTCCGCCCTGGGCGCCGCCGAGGTCACCGCCACCAAGGAGCTGCTGGGCTTCCACGACCGGCCGTTCGCGATCGACGACGAGGTCGTCAAGTACACGCAGCAGGCCGTCGAGCGTGGCCGCGCCGCCCACACCGAGTGGCAGGCGGCGTTCGACGCCTGGGCCGCCGGCAACGCCGAGGGCAAGGCGCTCTTCGACCGGCTCGCCACCCGGACCCTGCCGGTGAACTGGCACAAGGCGCTGCCCGAGTTCCCCGCGGACCCCAAGGGCCTGGCCACCCGTGCCGCGTCCGGCAAGATCCTGGAGGCGCTCGCCCCGGTGCTGCCCGAGCTGTGGGGTGGCTCCGCCGACCTGGCGGAGAGCAACAACACCACCATGAAGGGCGAGCCGTCGTTCATCCCGGCGGAGTACTCGACCAAGGAGTTCCCGGGTCACGAGTACGGCCGCACGCTGCACTTCGGCATCCGCGAGCACGGCATGGGCTCGATCCTCAACGGCATCGCGGTGCACGGCGGCACCCGCCCGTACGGTGGCACCTTCCTGGTCTTCAGCGACTACATGCGCGGCTCGGTCCGCCTGTCCGCGCTGATGAAGCTGCCGGTCATCTTCGTCTGGACGCACGACTCGATCGGCATCGGCGAGGACGGCCCGACGCACCAGCCGATCGAGACGGTGACCGCGCTGCGCGCCATCGTCGGCCTCGACGTGGTCCGCCCGGCCGACGCCAACGAGACCGCCTACGCGTGGCGGGGCGCCCTGGAGCACACCGACCGGCCGACCGCGCTCGCGCTGACCCGGCAGAACGTGCCGACCATCGACCGTTCGAAGTACGCGTCGGCCGAGGGCACCCTCAAGGGCGGCTACATCCTCGCCGAGGCGTCCTCCGGCCACCCCGAGGTGATCCTGATCGCCAGCGGCTCCGAGGTGGCGATCGCGCTGACCGCCCGGGAGCGCCTGGAGGCCCAGGGCACCCCGGCCCGGGTCGTCTCGATGCCCTGCCAGGAGTGGTTCTTCAAGCAGGACCTGTCCTACCAGCACCACGTGCTGCCGCACGGCGTACGGGCCCGGGTCTCGGTCGAGGCCGGCATCCGGATGAGCTGGGACCGCCTGATCGGCGACGCCGGCGAGGCCGTCAGCATCGAGCACTACGGCGCCAGCGCGCCGGCCTCGGTGCTCTTCGAGCAGTTCGGGTTCACCGCTGACAACGTCGTCGCGAAGGCCCACGCCTCCCTCGCCAAGGTCGGCAAGATCCACGGCCAGAAGACCGGCAACTGACATCTATCACCCGCCACCTTCATTCAGGAGTTGAGGGAAATGACCGACAGACTTGCCGAGCTGTCCGCGCAGGGCGTGGCGGTGTGGCTCGACGACCTCTCCCGGGTGCGTCTGACCAGCGGCTCGCTGGACAGGATGCGCACCGAGCAGCACGTGGTCGGCGTGACCACGAACCCGAGCATCTTCCAGAAGGCGCTCTCCGACGCGCACGCGTACGACGAGCAGCTGCGTGACCTGGCGCTCCAGAAGGTGACGGTCGAGGAGGCCGTCCGCCTGATGACCGCCAAGGACGTGCGCTGGGCGAGCGACGTCATGCGCCCGGCGTACGACACGTCGAACGGCGTCGACGGCCGGGTGTCCATCGAGGTGGACCCGCGCAAGGCGCACGAGACCGTGTCCACGGTCGCCGAGGCGAAGACGCTGTGGTGGCTGGTCGACCGGCCCAACCTGTTCATCAAGATCCCGGCGACGCTGGCCGGCCTGCCCGCCATCACCGAGGTGCTGGCCGCGGGCATCAGCGTCAACGTCACGCTGATCTTCTCGGTCGAGCGGTACCGCGCGGTCATGGACGCGTTCCTGGCCGGCCTGGAGAAGGCGAAGGCGAACGGCCACGACCTGTCCAAGATCGGGTCGGTCGCCTCGTTCTTCGTCTCGCGTGTGGACACCGAGGTGGACAAGCGCCTCGACAAGATCGGTTCGGACGCGGCGAAGGCGCTCAAGGGCAAGGCGGCCATCGCCAACGCCCGGCTGGCGTACGAGGCGTACACCGAGGTCTTCGGCACCGACCGCTGGAAGGCCCTGGCCGCCGCCGGCGCCCACCCGCAGCGCCCGCTCTGGGCGTCGACCGGCACGAAGAACCCGGAGTTCCTCGACACCATCTACGTCGAGGAGCTGATCGCGTTCGGCACGGTGAACACCATGCCGGAGCCGGTGATCTTCGCGTACGAGGACCACGGCACCACCCGCGGCGACACCGTGACCGGCAACTTCGCGGACGCCCACCAGGCCTTCACCGACCTTGCGGCGGCCGGCATCGACTTCGCCGACGTGTTCAAGGTCCTCGAGGAGGAGGGCGTCGAGAAGTTCGAGGCGAGCTGGAACGAGCTGCTGGAGGGCGTCGCGGCGTCCCTCAAGGCGGCCGGTTCCTGACGACCAGCGTTCGCGGCCTGTCGCGGGGCTCCCGCGACAGGCCGTTCCGCCTTCGATGAAACTGGCAGGATGAGAACGTGGGTAATCCGCTGCGCACCGCACAGGACCGAAGGCTCCCACGGATCCCGGAGCCCTGCGCTCTGGTGATCTTCGGGGTCACCGGCGACCTGTCCCGAAAGAAGCTCATCCCGGCCGTGTACGACCTGGCCAACCGTGGTCTGCTTCCCCCCGGCTTCGTGGTGGTGGGCTACGCCCGCGCCGACTGGGGTGACGGCAGCTTCGAGTCGCTCGCCCACGCCGCCGCCAAGAAGGGCGCCCGGACCCCGTGGCGCGACGACGTCTGGCAGCGCCTCTCCGAGCGATTCCACTTCATTCCCGGCTCGTTCGACGACGACGAGGCCTTCGACCACCTCGCGAGCACGCTGGACGAGCTGAAGGAGCGCAACGGCATCGCCGGCAACGCGGCCTTCTACTTCTCCATCCCGCCCGCCGCCTTCCCGCTGGTGCTCAACCAGCTCAACCGCACCGGCATGGCCGACCCGTCGAAGTCCGGCGGCTGGCGCCGGGTGGTCGTGGAGAAGCCGTTCGGCCACGACTTCCAGAGCGCCGTGCAGCTCAACGAGCTCGTCGACGACGTGTTCATCCCGGAGGACGTCTTCCGGATCGACCACTACCTCGGCAAGGAGACGGTCCAGAACATCCTGGCCCTGCGCTTCGCGAACAGCCTGTTCGAGCCGGTGTGGAACTCGAAGTACGTCGACAGCGTGCAGATCACCATGGCCGAGGACGTCGGCATCGGCACCCGGGCCGCCTTCTACGACGCCTCCGGCGCCGCCCGCGACGTGCTGCAGAACCATCTGCTGCAACTGCTCGCGCTGGTCGGCATGGAGGAGCCGACGAGCTTCGACCCCCAGGAGGTACGGGCGGAGAAGCTCAAGGTCCTCAGGGCGATCAGTCTGCCGGCCGACATCACCACCGGCTCCGTCCGCGGGCAGTACCTTCCCGGCTGGGTCGCCGGCGAGCGCGCCGTGGGTTACCTGGAGGAGCCGAACATCCCGGCCGACTCCATCACCGAGACGTACGCGGCGGTCCGCCTCGGCATCCAGAACCGGCGCTGGGCGGGTGTCCCGTTCTACGTCCGGGTCGGCAAGCGGATGCCCCGCCGGGTCACCGAGATCGCGATCATGTTCAAGAAGGCGCCGCACCTGCCCTTCGACCCGGCCGACGTGGAGATGCTGGGCCACAACCAGCTGGTCATCCGGGTGCAGCCGGACGAGGGCGTGGTCCTGAAGTTCGGGTCCAAGGTGCCGGGCACGTCGATGGAGGTCCGCGACATCGCGATGGACTTCCAGTACGGCGAGGCGTTCACCGAGTCCAGCCCGGAGGCGTACGAGCGTCTGGTCCTGGACGTGCTGATCGGCGACCGGACGCTCTTCCCGGACGCCGCCGAGATCGAGCAGTCCTGGCGGGTCATCGACCCTCTGGAGGCCGCCTGGGCGGGCACGAAACCGGAGCCGTACCGGTCCGGTGAGTGGGGTCCCCGGGCTTCCGACGAGATGCTGGCGCGCGAGGGCCGCACCTGGAGGCGGGCATGATCGGTTTGTGGGACACCACCGGCAACGAGGTCGTCAAGGCCCTGGCCGCGGAGCGGCGCAGCGCCGGTGGCGTGGCCTCCGGCCTGGCACTGACCCTGGTCTCGGTGGTCGAGGAGAAGAAGGTCCGGGAGGCCGAGGCGGCGGCCACCATCGCCGCCGCCGCGCACCCCTGCCGGCTGCTCATCGTGGTCCGCTCGGACGTCGAGGGCCGCAGCCGGCTGGACGCGGAGATCGTCGTGGGCGGTCGCCTCGGCCCGGCCGAGGCGGTCGTCATGCGGATGTACGGGCGTCTCGCGCTGCACGCCGAGTCGGTCGTCATGCCGCTGCTCGCCCCGGACGTCCCGGTGGTCACCTGGTGGCACGAGGAGCCGCCGAACATGATCGCCAACGACTTCCTGGGCGTGGTCGCCGACCGGCGGATCACCGACAGCGCGCAGTCGCCCGACCCGGTGGCCGCGCTCCGGCAGCGGGCCGCCGACTACGCGCCCGGCGACACCGACCTCACCTGGACCCGGATCACGCTGTGGCGGACCCTGGTGGCCGGCGCCTTCGACAGCACCGAGGCCCGGGTCGTCGGCGCGAAGATCGTGGCGCCGGACCGTGACCCCACCGCCTGGCTCATGCTCGGCTGGCTGAAGTCCCGTCTCGGCATCGAGCCGGTGCTGGAGCACACCGACCGGGCGCCCCGGATGTACTCGGTGGAGTTGCAGTGCGAGAACGGCGACTGCGTCCGGGTCACCCGCGAGGAGGGCACGGCGCTGTTCAGCCGTACCGGCCAGGAGGACCGCTACATGCCGCTGCCGAAGCGGCCGGTCGGTGACGAGCTGGCCGAGGAGCTGCGCCGGCTGGACGCGGACCAGATCTACGCGGACGCGCTCGGCGCGATGGCCGGCATGTCCGGGCTGGAGCACCGCAACCCGAACCGGGTGCACGTCTGGAAGGATCCGGCGCTGGCCGCGATCGCCAGTTCCACCGCCTGATTTCAGCATCGGGGCCGCCCACCGCACCGCGGCGGGCGGCCTCTTCACAAGGAGAGACGCAATTGAGTGAGACCGTGGTCGTGGTGGTACCGGACGCCGACATCCTGGCGTCCACGGTGGCGGCACGTCTCGCCATCAAGATCATCGACGCGCAGGCGGTGCACGGATCGGCGAGCGTGGTGCTGACCGGCGGCCGGGTCGCGGCCAAGGTGCTGCGCGCGGTCCGCGAA
Source organism: Actinoplanes hulinensis (assembly GCF_019429605.1). Classification (NCBI taxonomy): domain Bacteria; kingdom Bacillati; phylum Actinomycetota; class Actinomycetes; order Micromonosporales; family Micromonosporaceae; genus Actinoplanes; species Actinoplanes hulinensis. The sequence goes on from NZ_JAHXZI010000004.1 coordinate 265,662, forward strand.
CTGCCGGCCTCCGCCGCCATCGACTGGTCCCGGGTGGACCTGTGGTGGGGCGACGAGCGCTACCTGCCGTCCGGCGACCCGGACCGCAACGAGACCCAGGCGCGCGACGCCCTGCTGGACAAGCTGCCGCTGGACCCGGCCCGGGTGCACGCCATGCCCGCCTCGGACGGCCCGGACGGCGCCGACGCGGTGGCCGCCGCGGCCCGCTACGCGTCCGAACTGGCCGCCGCCGCGGAACCGGGCTCCGCGCTCCCCCGATTCGACGTGCTGATGCTCGGCGTCGGCGAGGACGGGCACGTGGCGTCGCTCTTCCCCGACCACCCGGTGCTCCAGCAGACCGGCACGACGGCCGCCACCTTCGACAGCCCGAAGCCGCCGCCGGTCCGGGTCACCCTCACCCTGTCCACCATCCAGAGCGCCGACGAGGTGTGGCTGATCGCGGCCGGCCCGGACAAGGCCGCCCCCATCGGCACCGTCCTCTCCGGCGGTCATCTGCCGGCGGCGAGCGCGTCCGGCGTACAGAAGACGCTCTGGCTGCTGGACCAGGCCGCCGCGGCGAACGTGCCCACGCGGGCCTGACCACACCCTGGCCATCCCGGTCCCGGGCGCGCGACGCGCCCGGGACCGTCGCCATCCGGCCGGCATCACCCACGACCCGACGGCGACCAGCCACGCCCCGTCGCCGTCAATGGAACCTTTGTGGTCGAGGTCCGCGTTTCGCTTCCGCTTCTTTCCCGGTACGCGTGACCTCGTCCCGCCACATCTGTCCCGTCCCGTCCGGTCGGCGCGCGCTTGCTGCCCGCTTCCGCCTGTGCCGCCCCCGCCGGGCGTAGATCGGTGGCCGGGCAGGCCCGGCTGGTCGCTTCACCACCCCTGCCTGCCGCCGCTCACGGCCGAACGTCAGCTCCCGTCCCCTGCGACCCGGTCGCCCCCCGGTGGGTGGTTGCGGTGGTGCTTGCGAGGCACCCGGGTTGCCCGCTCTCGGCCGCAACGCCGGTCGCCCGGGCGGGTGGTCCAGGTCTTGCCGCCCAGGCACCCGGGTCCGCCGCTCTCGGCCGTAACGCCGGTCGCGGCGATCGTCATCCGCGGTCCCGCCAGGCCCGGCGGCCGCACACGCAAGTCGCCACGTGCGCGGCCACCACCGCTGTAGGCCATGTTGGCGACCACGACATCGCCGGCGTGTGCGCCCACCCGCCGATCGCCGTGACGGCCGCCCACCCGGTGGCTTTCGTCCGCGCCCACTCCAAACCCGACCGGTCCCACTCCGGCGTGAGCGAGGGATCCCGTTCACAGGCCTTTGTGGAGAATCTAGGTAGCTGGAGAGCCTGTTTCTTGGTTGTGGGTGCCCGCGATGCCGAGTCGCGCATTCGGATGGCTGCGGCGTCATCCCGACTCGCCGGCGATCTTGGGCGATCGTAGCCGTCGGGTCGATCTTGATTCCTGGTTGCCGTCCAGCGACAGATCATCACCCATGATCCATTTCTCCTGGAAGACCTTGGGTCATCGGATACGCCCGAGCGGCCACGATCGCCCAAGATCGCGCCACTCGGCAACAATCACCCAAGATTCACATCGACGCTCGCGGACGCTCGAACAGCCGGCGGGGACCGGCCGAATCTCGCGGCGCCCGGCCTGCCCGGGCACCGATCTACGCCCGGCGGGCGCGGCACAGGCTGGAGCGGGCAGCGAGCGCGCGCCGACCGGACGGAACGGGACAGACAAGGCGGGACGAGGTCACGCGTACCGGAAAAAGAAGCGGAAGCGAAACGCGGACCTCGACCACGAAAGATCTCTAGCCGGGCGTCACCCGCGGCCCGGCGGTGACCGATCTCGTCCCGTCGCCGTCGGCGGGGACGTCTCCGGCGCGGACGTCTCCGGCGCGGACGTCTCCGGCTTGATCCCCGTCCTCGACGGCGTGGTGGTGATCGCCCGGCTCGGCGTCGCCGGGGCCGACGAGGGCGACGGATCGGCGGGCGACGGACCGGACGGGGCGGGTGACACGGCCGGCGCGGGCGTCGACGTGCCGGGCCCGGGATCGGCGGGAAGAACCGGCGCCGGCTCGGAAGGGCCGGTGAGCAGCGTGAACCCCAGCGCCACCCCGGCGGCCGCCGTCGTGATCGCGATCGCGATCGCGGCCCACCGTCCGCGCCGCACCGGCGTACGGGCCGTGACCATCGTCGGCGGCGGCTCGAAACGCAGCCGTTCCGCGGTGATCTGCCCGGCCCGGGCCGTCAGTGCGCTGCGCAACCTGCGCTCCACCTCGTCGGTCACCGCTCCCCCAGTCGCTCGCGCAGGATCGACAGCGCCCGGTGCGCCGTCGACTTGACCGTGCCGCGGGAGACCCGCAACGTATCGGCGATCTCCCCCTCGGAGAGCTCCGACCAGTAGCGCAGCACCAGCACCTGCCGCTGCCGGGCGGTCAGGCCGCGCAGCGCCCGCATCATCTCGCGGTCGCTCTCCCCGAGCAGCGCCTCGTCCTCCGCGGCCGGGATCGCCTTCGGCGGCGGAGCGACGTAGGCGCGGGCGGTGCGGCGGCGGCGCAGCGCCGAGCGGGCCGCGTTCGTCACCCCGGTCACGAGGTACGCGTTCGGGTCCGTCACCCCGCGCAGATCCGGCCCGTGCCGCCGGTAGAGCGCTGTGAACACGTCCTGCACGACGTCCTCCGCCGTCGGCAGGTCGTCGACCATCAGCACCGCCAGCCGGACCAGGCTGAGCCGCCGGCTGTGGTACAGCTCGTTGATCGCCGGGGCCCCGCCCGGGTCGCCGCGGCCGGCCGCGCGCACCTCGGCGGACAGGCCCCGCAGCCAGGCGAACAGGGCGGGGAAGGGCAGAACGGAGAGCACAGGCGAACCTCGGGGTCAGGCGGCGGGAACGAACGGTACCCGCTGGTTCAGCGTGACCGCGACGGCGTGACGGCCGGCTTCTGCGGCGACCGGGTGGCAGCCGGCGTCTCCGGCGCCCGGGTGACGGACGGCTTTCCCGGCGTGACGGCCGGCTTCGGGGGCGCCTTGGTCACGGTGACCTTCGCGGACGGCGCCGGCGTCGGGTCCTTGTGGCCGGTGCCCGGCGCCGGGGACGCCGTCGGCTCCTGCCCGGTGACCGGCGCGGGGGACGCTGCCGGGTCGCCGGGCTCGGGCGTCGTCGCCGCGCCGCTGGGGCTCGGGGCGGGCTCCGTCGTCGCCTCGCCGCTGGGGCTCGGGACCGGCTCCGCCGTCGCCTCGGTGGCGGTCGGCGCGGTGACCGCCGGGGACGGCTTCGGGGTGGGCGCGGCGTCGTCGGCGAACGCGGCGGCCGACAGCCCGCCGATCCCCAGCACGGCCGCCGCGCCGAGGGTGAGGCTCAGGCCACGGGTCGAGATACGCATCGGGACTCTCCTGATCATCGGTGCCTTGTCGCAGGAGTAGACGCGTGGCCCAGCGAAAGGTTGGCGCTCCGACTGTGATCGCCGCCACAGTCCTAGACTCGCCGGGATGCAGCCGATGATCCGCGCCTACCGGCCCAGCGACCTCGACGCGATCTACGACATCTGTGTGCGCACCGCCGCGTCCGGTGGCGACGCACGCGGCAGGCACAGCTCCGACCGCCTGCTCGGCGACGTCTGGGCCGTCCCCTACGTGATCCGGGAGCCGGAGCACGCGCACGTGCTCGACGACGGGACCGGCGCGGCGGTCGGCTACATCCTGGGCACGGCGGACACCCCGGCGTTCGTCGAGTGGTACCGCTCGGAGTGGTTACCCGCCACCGTCGACAGGTTCGCGGCGGACGATCCGCGCGACACCGGCCTTCTCGCGGTGCACCGCGACCCGGACCGGATGCTACGGCCGGAGTTCGGACCCTATCCGGCGCATCTGCACATCGACCTGCTGCCGGAATGGCAGGGCCGCGGCCTGGGCCGTGGGCTGATGGGGGCCTTCCTGGACGGTCTGCGCGCGGCCGGGGTCGCGGGGGTGCATCTCGGCATGGCCGCGGAGAATCACGGCGCCTACGCCTTCTACCGCCGGCTGGGCTTCGAGGACCTGACGATCGCCGACGCCGGCGCCCGGTTCGTGGCCCGCGACACCAGCCCGCTGGCCTGAGCGGACACCCCGGCCCGGTAAGAAGAACCGGCCTGGCGTGAACGGTGAGGAGCGCACCGGCCGCCCCGCTCGGCCGGTGCGCTTTCGATCATTCGCCGCGCCGCTGGCGGACCTTGGCGAGCGCCTCGGCGAGAATCGCCGCGGCATCCTCCTCGGAGCGCCGTTCCTTCACATATGCCAGATGCGATTTGTACGGCTCGGTGCGCGCCCGCCCCGGCGGGTTGGAACTGTCGAGCCCGGCGGGCTGACCGCAGCGCGGACAGTCCCAGGTCTCGGGGATCGCGGCCTCGGCCGCGAACCAGATGATGCTGTCGTGTCCGGCCGAGCAGAAATAGGTCACCTGCCGGCGCGGAGCGGGTTCGGTGCGCTCGTCGGGTCGCATCGGGCTGGACCCGATACGGCTGCCGCGGATAGCGCTGCCACTGGACACGGACGTCACTCCTGTCTCGAGGGGCCTCGAAGGTCCGTCCGGCTCGAAGCGGAGATGAGGAGCAAACCGGACGGTGATGACAAAAAACCGCGCGGCCGGAGAAACCGGCCGCGCGGCAGATTCTACGACTACGAGCCGCCGTCAGGCAGCCAGCTCCAATTTGAGCCAGAAGCCCAGCCCGACGATGCAGGCGAACCAGATGATTCCCACCAGAACGGTGTACCGGTCCAGGTTCTTCTCGGCGACCGAGGAGCCCGCCAGACTGGAGCTGACGCCACCACCGAACATGCTGGACATACCGCCGCCCTTGCCCCGGTGGAGAAGGATCAGCAGAGTCAGCAAAAAGCTGGTGATGATCAGCAACACGATCAACGTGTAAGCGAACGCGATCGGCATCGTCGGGTTCATTCCTCTCGAAGGGCACAGCAGCGGTCCCACAATAGCGGGTGCCCGGCCGATTCATACGGCCGGGCACGCGCTATTTACAGCGAACCATTTTCAACCTGGCATCGGGCCGCCCGGCGCAAGGCCATCGACCGCTCACGGTGAGTCCGGCCTCGCCAGGTTGAAAAAAGTTCGTCAGCGTGCGACGTGCTCCGGGAAACGCACGATGGAGACGAACTCCTCGGCGTCCAGGCTCGCGCCGCCGACCAGCGCGCCGTCCACGTCCGGCTGCGCCATGATCTGGGCGATGTTCGCCGCCTTGACCGAGCCGCCGTACTGGATACGGACGACATCGGCCACCTCGGCGCCGAACTTCTCCACCAGCCGCGCCCGGATCGCGCCACAGACCTCCTGCGCGTCGTCCGGGGTCGCCGTCTTGCCGGTGCCGATCGCCCACACCGGCTCGTACGCGATCACGATCTGCTGGAGCTGCTCAGTCTTGAGCCCCTCCAGCCCCGCGTCGACCTGGGCGAGCACGTGCTCGACCTGGTTGCCGGCCTCACGGATGTCGAGTCCCTCGCCGACGCAGAAGATCGGAACGAGACCGGCCGCGAAGGCCGCCTTGTTCTTCGCGTTGATCAGCTCGTCGCTCTCGTTGTGGTACTCGCGGCGCTCGGAGTGCCCGATAACCGCGTACGAGCAGCCCAGCTTCGCGAGGAAGGCGCCGGCGATCTCACCGGTGTACGCCCCACCGGCGTGCGGCGACACGTCCTGCGCGCCGTACTTGATCTTCAGCTTGCCGTCCGCGATCACCGACTCGACGGTGCGCAGGTCGGTGAACGGCGGCAGGACGACCGTCTCGACGGCCTCCAACTGCTCGGCGGTCAGGCTCGCGGCCAGCTTCTGCACCAGGAGATTCGCCTCGAAGTGGTTGAGGTTCATCTTCCAGTTGCCGGCGATGATCGGCTTACGGGTCGTCATCACTTCTCCAGTGCGGCGACGCCCGGCAGCGTCTTGCCTTCGAGGTACTCCAGGGACGCGCCCCCGCCGGTGGAGATGTGGCCGAACGCGGACTCGTCCAGGCCGAGGGTGCGGACCGCCGCCGCCGAGTCACCGCCGCCGACGACCGAGAAGCCGTCGATCTTGGTGATCGCCTCCGCCACGCCACGGGTGCCCGCGGCGAACGGGGCGAGCTCGAAGACGCCCATCGGGCCGTTCCAGAACACGGTCTTCGCTCCCGCGACCGCCTCAGCGAACAGCGAGGTGGACTCGGGGCCGATGTCCAGGCCGAGCCGGTCCGCCGGGATCTCCGACACGGAGACCACATCGTGCGCCGCGTCAGCCGAGAACTCGGCGGCCGCGACGACGTCGACGGGCAGGACGATCCGGCCCTGCGCCTGCTCCAGCAGATCGGCGCACACGGAGATCATCTCGGCCTCGAGCAGCGACTTACCGACCTCGTGGCCCTGGGCCTTGAGGAAGGTGAAGCACATGCCGCCGCCGACCAGCAGCTTGTCGACCTTGGGCAGGAGCGCCTGGATGACGGCCAGCTTGTCGGAGACCTTGGAGCCGCCGAGCACGACCACGTAGGGCTGCTCGGGCGTCTCCGACACCTTGCGCAGGACCTCGACCTCCTTGAGGACGAGACCACCGGCGTAGTGCGGCAGGCGAGCCGGAACGTCGTACACCGAAGCGTGCTTGCGGTGCACGGCGCCGAAGGCGTCATCGACGTAGGAGTCCGCGAACGCCGCCAGCTCGTCGGCGAAAGCGCCCCGGACCGCGTCGTCCTTCGAGGTCTCACCCTCGTTGAACCGCAGATTCTCCAGCAGCAGCACCTGGCCGTCCTGGAGGGACTCCACCGCCTGCTTCGCCTCCGGGCCGACGGTGTCGTCAGCGAAGACCACCGACGAACCGAGCAGCTCGGCGAGCCGCGTCGCGACCGGCCGCAGGGTGAACTTGGGGTCCGGCGCGCCCTTCGGGCGGCCCAGGTGGGACGCCACGATCACGCGAGCGCCCGCGTCACGCAGGGCGATCAGCGTCGGCAGCACCGCGCGGGCGCGTCCGTCGTCGCTGATTACACCCGGGTTGGCTTTGTCGAACGGGACGTTCAGGTCGGCGCGCACGAACACGCGCCGACCCGAGACACCCTCGCCGAGCAGGTCGTCGAGAGTCTTCATGATGAGAATCAGGCTCCGACGAGCTTGACCAGGTCGACGAGGCGGTTCGAGTAGCCCCACTCGTTGTCGTACCAGCCGACGACCTTGACCTGGTTGCCGCCGATGACCTTGGTGAGGCCGGCGTCGAAGATGCAGGAACCCGGGTCGGTGACGATGTCGGCCGACACGATCGCGTCCTCGGTGTAGACCAGGATGCCCTTGAGCGGGCCCTCGGCGGCGGCCTTGATCGCGGCGTTGACCTCCTCGACCGTGGTGTCACGGGCGGCGGTGAAGGTCAGGTCGGTGGCCGAGCCGGTGGGGATCGGCACCCGGAGCGCGAAGCCGTCCAGCTTGCCCTTCAGCTCCGGCAGCACCAGGCTGACGGCCTTGGCGGCACCGGTCGAGGTGGGGACGATGTTCAGCGCGGCGGCGCGGGCGCGACGGAGGTCGCTGTGCGGGCCGTCCTGCAGGTTCTGGTCCTGGGTGTACGCGTGGATCGTGGTCATCAGACCCTTTTCGATCCCGATCGTGTCGTTCAGGACCTTCGCCATCGGGGCGAGGCAGTTGGTGGTGCAGGAGGCGTTCGAGATGATGGTGTGCTTCGCACCGTCGTAGAGGCCGTCGTTGACGCCCATCACGATGGTGATGTCCTCGTTCTTGGCCGGAGCCGAGATGATGACCTTCTTGGCACCCTTGTCGATGTGCGCCTTGGCCTTGGTGGCGTCGGTGAAGAAGCCGGTCGACTCGATCACGACGTCGGCACCGAGGTCGCCCCAGGGCAGGTTGTTCGGGTCGCGCTCGGCGAACGCCTTGATGGTCTTGCCACCGACGGTGATCTCGTCCGCCGACGCCTTGACCTCCTGGCCCAGGCGGCCCAGGATGCTGTCGTACTTCAGCAGGTGAGCCAGCGTGGCGTTGTCGGTCAGGTCGTTCACGCCGACGATCTCGATGTCGGCGCCGGAGGCGAGAACCGCCCGGAAGAAGTTACGACCGATACGGCCGAAGCCGTTGATGCCAACCCGGATGGTCACAGGTGGTCTCCTCGTTTCGGTCCGCCGGATTCTGCGACCGGCGGAGGGGTCTGCATGCCGACCGTATGAGCGGCCGACATAGGCGTCCGGCCGCCACACCCAGACTTTCGATGACGGGGGCTCGGCCGAACTGCCGGCAGCGTCGCCGTCATCCGCGACACTATCCGAGTCCGCACGCCCCCGAAGCGGCGGGGCGCGACCTGAACGTTACCTAAACGGATCACCGCGACGTTGCCTAACGACGTCATCAGCCTCGCCCCTCCGGCCATACCCGATAAGGACCGAAGGTCCCTCGATGGGCGTGATCGGCATCACCTGTCAGCAGGCCATCATCTCTGGTGTGACAGCGGCCTCAGTGTCCGGAATACCGAGATCCCGGGCGCGCTTGTCGGCCAGCGCCAGCAGCCGCCGGATCCGGCCGGCGATCGCGTCCTTGGTCAGCGGGGGATCGGCCAGGGCGCCCAGCTCCTCCAGGGAGGCCTGACGGTGCTCCAGGCGCAGCCGGCCCGCCGAGGTGAGGTGGTTCGGCGCGTCGTCGGCGAGGATCTCCAGCGCCCGGGTGACCCGGGCCGCGGCCGCGACCGCCGCGCGGGCCGAGCGGCGCAGGTTCGCGTCGTCGAAGTTGGCCAGCCGGTTCGCGGTGGCGCGCACCTCACGGCGGACCCGGCGCTCCTCCCAGGCCAGCACGCTGGAGTGGGCGCCGACCCGGGTGAGCAGCGCGGCGATCGCGTCGCCGTCCTTGATCACGACCCGGTCGACACCGCGCACCTCACGGTCCTTGGCGGTGATGCCGATCCGGCGGGCCGCGCCACGCAGCGCGAGCGCCGCCTCCGGCCCCGGGCAGGTGATCTCCAGGGCGCTGGAGCGGCCCGGCTCGGTGAGCGAGCCGTGCGCCATGAACGCGCCCCGCCAGGCCGCCACCGAGCAGCACACGTTGCCGCTGACCACGTGCTGCGGCAGGCCCCGCACCGGGCGGCCGCGCACGTCGAGCAGGCCGGTCTGGCGGGCCAGCACCTCGCCGTCCTTGACGATCCGCACGATGTAGTGGCTGCCCTTGCGCAGGCCGCCGGACGCCAGGACATGCACCTCGCTGGGGTAGCCGTACACGTCGGCGATCTCCCGCCGCAGCCGCCGGGCCACCGCGCCGGTGTCCAGCTCCGCCTCCACGACCACCCGGCCGGAGACGATGTGCAAACCTCCGGCGAAGCGCAGCAAAGCCGCCATCTCCGCCCGGCGGCAGCAGGGCTTGGGCACGTCGACCCGGCTCAGCTCGTCCTTGACCGCTGCCGTCATCGCCATCGTGTTGTCACCTCATGCGCCGGATCTTGAACAGTGTGTGCCCCACTACGTCAGTTATCAACGAGTGGCGCCCAATACTGGCACCAGGGCGGCGCCCAATGCCTCAGGATCATGCCGTGGGCTTCCGTCGGCAACGGCCACCGGCACCAGAACCAGCTCGGCACCGAGCTCCTGAGCGGCCGCGCGGACCGGTTCCGGTTCCCCGGCCCACTTGACGTCGGCCAGCACGGTGTCCACCCGGAGCGAGGGAAGGTACCAGTGCAGGGCGGCCAGGTGATCGGCGGTGGAGAGCCCGATCGTCTCCTTGTCCGGGCTGAGGTTCAGCGTGACCAGCCGGCGGGCCGGGCTCGCCACGATCGCCTCGGCGAGCCGTGGCACCAGCAGGTGCGGCAGGACGCTCGTATACCAGCTACCGGGGCCGAAGATCAGCCAGTCGGCCTCCCGGACCGCGGTGATCGCCTCGGGGCAGGCCGGCGGATCCGCCGGGTCCAGCCGCACCGCCTCCACCCGGCCCTCGGCCACGGCCACCGAGTGCTGCCCGCGGACCGTCTCGCGGGAGCCGTCGGCGTGCACCACATCGGCCTCTATCCCGACCGCGTGCAGCGCCATCGGGAGCACCCGGCCCTGCGCGCCGACCATCTCGGCGGCGTGGTCCAGTGCGGCGACCGGGTCGCCGAGCATCTCGATCAGACCGAGCAGCAGCAGGTTGCCCACCGTGTGCCCGGCCAGGGTGTCCTTGCTGCGGTCGGCGCGCCGCTCGAGCCGCGGGCCGCGGCCGACCACGGACTCCCGCGCCGCGGTCGTCATCGCCGCGAAGCGGTGCTGCATCAGGGTCGCGGTGAGCCGGTGCGCGGGATGGTCGGCGGCCAGCGCGGCGAGCGCCTGGCGCAGGTCGCCCGGGGGCAGCAGCGCGTCCCGTTCGACGCGCAGGCGGCCACTGGAGCCGCCGTCGTCGCCGACCGTCACGATCGCGGTGATCTCCAGATCCAGGTCCCGGGCGCTGTGCCGCAGTGCGCGCAGCGAGGCGCTCAGCCCATGTCCGCCGCCGAAGGCGACCACCCGGATCGCCGTCACTCGCGCCCCAGGTCACGATGCGACGTGTGGGCGGACAGTCGCATCGCGCTGAGCCGGGAGGTGAGCTCCTCGGCGATCGCGACGCTGCGGTGCTTGCCCCCGGTGCACCCGATGGCGACGGTCAGATAGCGCTTGCCCTCGCGCTCGAAGCCCGGGGCGGTGGCGGCGATCAGCCCGGCGTACGTCGCGACGAAGTCGGTCGCGCCCTCCTGACCCAGGACGTAGCCGCTCACCCCCTCCTCCAGGCCGGTGTGCTCACGCAGCTCGGGCACCCAGAACGGGTTGGGCAGGAACCGCGCGTCCAGCACGTAGTCGGCGTCCGGCGGCAGGCCGTACTTGAAGCCGAAGGAGAGCACGGTGATCCGCAGCTTGCGCGAGTCCTCACCGCCGAACAGCTCCTCGACCCGGCGGCGGAGCTGGTTCACGTTCAGGTGACTGGTGTCGATGATCACATCGGACTGCTCGCGGGCCTCCTCGAGCAGTTTGCGCTCGGCCGCGATGCCGTCGGCCAGCCGCCCGTCGCCCTGTAGCGGGTGCGAGCGCCGCACCGACTCGAAGCGCCGGATCAGCACCTCGTCGTCGGCGTCCACGAACACGACGCGGGGCGAGAAGCCCCGCTCCTTGAGCGCGCGGACCGCGCCGGTCAGGTCGGTGGAGAAGGCGCGGCTGCGCACGTCCAGCACCATGGCGGTACGCCGGGCCGCTCCCCCGGCGGCGAAGGCCAGCTCGGCCATCTCCAGCATCAGGGCCTGCGGCAGGTTGTCGACCACGTAGAAACCGACGTTCTCCAAGGCTCGCGCCACCGTGCTGCGCCCACCGCCGGAGAGCCCGGTCACCACCACCAGGTCTGTCCCGGCCTCGTCGGGCTCCAGCACCTCGTCGGATCCGAGGTCCGGCATCGCTTCGGTCACGCACGCCTCCTGTGTCGATATCGCGGACACAACATGGTAGGCCGGGGAACGTTACCGCTCTCCAGTCTTCCCCGAGTCGGGTGAACGCAGGGCCGCCAGAACCGATTCCGCCGTCCGCAGGCCGATGCCGGGCACCTCTGCGATCTCCTCCGGGGTGGCCTCGGCGATGCGCTTCATCGACCCGAAGTGCCGCAGCAGCGCCTTGCGCCGCACCTCGCCCAGCCCGGCCACCTCGTCCAGCGCGGACGCCGTCATCCGCTTGGAGCGGCGCTGCCGGTGGAAGGTGATCGCGAAGCGGTGCGCCTCGTCACGGACCCGCTGCAACAGGTAGAGCGCCTCCGAGGTCCGCGGGAGGATCACCGGGAAGTCGTCGGCCGGCAGCCACACCTCCTCCAGCCGCTTGGCCAGCCCGCACAGCGCCACGTCGGTGACGCCCATCTCGGCGAGCACCGCGGCGACCGCGTTGACCTGCGGCTGGCCACCGTCCACCACGATCAGCTGAGGTGGGTAGGCGAATCTGCGCGGCTTGCCGGTCAGCGGGTCGATGCCGGGAAGGTCGGCGTCGTCGGGCTGTTCGAGAGCCTTGAACCGGGCGAACCGCCGCCGCATCACCTCGCTCATCGCCGAGAGGTCGTCGGTGCCGCTGCCGTCCGGGTTGCCGCGCACGATGAAGCGGCGGTACTCGCTCTTGCGCTCCAGCCCGTCCTCGAAGACCACCATCGAGGCGACCACGTCGGTGCCCTGGATCTGCGACACGTCGAAGCACTCGATGCGCAGCGGCACCCCCTCCATCCCGAGGGCCTCGGAGATCTCCTCGAGCGCCCGGCTGCGGGTGGTCAGGTCGCCGGCACGGCGCAGCTTGTGCCGTTGCAGCACCTCGGCGGCGTTGCGGGCGACGGTCTCCATGAGCGTCTTCTTGTCGCCGCGCTGGGGCACGCGCAGGCTGACCCGGCTGCCCCGGTGCGCGGACAGCCAGTCGGCGAGCGCGTCGGCGTCGTCGGGCAGGTCGGGCACCAGCAGCTCACGGGGGACGTCGGTCTCGCCGTGCTCCTCGCCGTACATCTGTGTGCAGAAGTGGTGCACCAGGTCGCCGGTGGACAGCTCCTCGACCTTCTCCACCACCCAGCCGCGCTGGCCCCGCACCCGGCCCCCGCGCACGTGGAAGACCTGCACGGCGGCCTCCAGCGGGTCGTCGGCGAAGGCCACGATGTCGGCGTCGGTGCCGTCGCCGAGCACCACGGTCTGCTTCTCCAGGGCCCGGCGCAGCGCCACCAGGTCGTCGCGCAGCCGGGCCGCGCGCTCGAACTCCAGATCCTCGGAGGCGCGCAGCATCTCCCGCTCGACCCGCTTCAGGAACTGGTCGGTCCGCCCGGCCATGAAGTCGCAGAACTCGTCGACGATGCCGCGGTGCTCCTCGGCGGTGACCCGGCTCACGCACGGCGCCGAGCACTTGCCGATGTCGCCGAGCAGGCACGGCCGGCCGATCTGGTGGGCCCGCTTGAACACCCCGGCCGAGCAGGTCCGTGCCGGGAAGACCCGTAGCAGCAGGTCGAGCGTCTCGCGGATGGCCCAGGCGTGCGAATAGGGGCCGAAGTAGCGGACGCCCTTGCGCTTGACGCCGCGCATCACCTGGAGGCGCGGGAACTCCTCGTCGAGGGTGACGGCGAGGAACGGGTACGACTTGTCGTCCCGGTACTTCACGTTGAACCGCGGGTCGAACTCCTTGATCCAGGAGAACTCCAGCTGGAGGGCCTCGACCTCGGTGCCGACGGTCACCCAGTCCACGCCGGCGGCGGTGGTGACCATCTGCTGGGTCCGCGGGTGCAGTGTCCACACGTCGGCGAAATACGAATTCAGCCGGCTGCGCAGGCTCTTCGCCTTGCCGACGTAGATCACCCGGCCGGCCGGATCGCGGAAGCGGTAGACACCGGGAGCGTCCGGGATGGTACCCGGCGCCGGGCGGTACGTGGACGGGTCCGACACAACTCCAACACTAGTGCCAGGGACTGACAGAATTGCCCGACCGGACGTCCGGTGCCGCCGCCACGGCGCCGGACCTCCGGCCTTGAGAACGAGGCGGGATCAGGCCGCGGTCACCACGTTGTCGCCGTCCACGTCGATCGCCACCGCGGCCAGCGGCTGACCGGCCGGGCCCGAGGTCGGGGCGCCGTCCTCGATCGAGAAGAGGCTGTTGTGGCACTTGCAGATGATCGAGCCGTCCTTGATCACGGAGACCTTGCAGCCCTGGTGGGTGCACACGTTGCTGAACGCCTTGTAGTTGCCCTCGGTGGGCTGTGTGACGACCACCTCGTCCAGGATGACGCCGCTGCCGACCGCCACCTTCGACGTCGCCACCAGCACGTTGCCGCTGCCGCCACCGGTGTTGCCGCCGGCGTCACCGCTGTCGCCGGCGTCGGCACTTCCGGCCGGGACCGGGTTGTCACCGAAGTCCGTGCCGTTCGGGTTGGTCCCGCTGGTGCCGGTGCCGCAGGCCGAGAGGACCGCGGTCGCGCCGACCGCGCCGGCACCCATCAGGACGACGCGCCGGGACGAGGCGGTGCCCGGTCGGTCCTGCTGGATCTCGGCGTCGGTCCTCGGCTGCACGTCAGTCATTTGTCGCCCTCCACTACCTGTTCTCTGCCGCCAATGTCACGCGGAGTCGCCCCGGGGTACGGATCAGATGCCGTGATCAGTTCAACGGTCCCGAGTGAGATTTTCCCGCTTTCTCCACGTTCGCCCGACCGGTTTGTCAGGTGCCGACAAACAGCGCCGCACCCGGGAGACCTTAGGAGACCAACCGGGTGCGGTAGCTGAGAGTCGTCTAAGAAGTTTCTAAATCAGGCGGTGGCCTTCGCCCGGGACCGGGTGGCGCGCGCCCGCGGGGCGGCGGTGGACCCGTTCGCCTTCGCAGCCCGGCCGACGGCGGCCGCCGAGCCCCGCCCCTCGCCGGTGAGCCCGAGCATGTGCCGCAGGAACTGCCCGGTGTGGCTCTCCGGCACCTCGGCCAGCTCCTCCGGGGTGCCGGCGGCCAGCAGCAGGCCGCCCTTGTGGCCGCCCTCCGGGCCCATGTCGATCAGCCAGTCCGCCGTCTTGATGACGTCCAGGTTGTGCTCGATGGTGATCACCGTGTTGCCCTTGTCGACCAGGCCGTTGAGCACGATCAGGAGCTTGCGGATGTCCTCGAAGTGCAGGCCGGTGGTCGGCTCGTCCAGCACGTAGACGGTCCGGCCGGTGGAGCGTTTCTGGAGCTCGGAGGCGAGCTTGACGCGCTGGGCCTCACCGCCGGACAGGGTGGTGGCGGGCTGGCCCAGGCGCACGTAGCCGAGGCCGACGTCGACCAGGGTCCGCAGGTGCCGGTGGATCGCCGGGAGCGCCGAGAAGAACTCCGCGGCCTCCTCGATCGGCATGTTCAGCACCTCGGAGACGGTCTTTCCCTTGTAGTGCACCTCCAGGGTCTCCCGGTTGTACCGGGCGCCCTTGCAGACCTCACAGGGGACGTACACGTCCGGCAGGAAGTTCATCTCGATCTTGATGGTGCCGTCGCCGGAGCAGTTCTCGCAGCGGCCGCCCTTCACGTTGAAGGAGAACCGGCCCGGACCGTACCCCCGCACCTTGGCCTCGGTGGTCTCCGCGAACAGCTTGCGGACGTGATCGAACACACCGGTGTAGGTGGCCGGGTTCGACCGGGGCGTCCGCCCGATCGGCGACTGGTCCACCCCGACGACCTTGTCGACGTGCTCCAGGCCGGTGACCCGGGTGTGCCGCCCGGGCACCTGCCGGGCCTTGTTGATCTGGTTCGCCATGACGGTGTGCAGGATGTCGTTGACCAGCGTCGACTTGCCCGAGCCGCTGACCCCGGTGACCGCGATGAACTGGCCCAGCGGGAACGGCACGGTCAGGTTGCGCAGGTTGTGCTCGCGGGCGCCGTGCACCACGACCTCGCGCCCGGGCGTCTGCGGCCGCCGGGTGGCCGGCAGCGGGATCGACTTCCGGCCGGACAGGTACGCCCCCGTCGGCGACTTCTCATTGGCCAGCAGGCCCTCGACGGTGCCGCTGTGCACGATCTGCCCGCCGTGCTCGCCGGCGCCGGGCCCGATGTCGACGATCCAGTCCGCGGTCCGGATGGTGTCCTCGTCGTGCTCCACCACGATCAGCGTGTTGCCCAGGTTGCGCAGCCGCACCAGGGTCTCGATGAGGCGGTGGTTGTCCCGCTGGTGCAGGCCGATGGACGGCTCGTCCAGCACGTACAGCACGCCGACCAGGCCGGAGCCGATCTGGGTGGCGAGCCGGATGCGCTGCGCCTCGCCGCCGGAGAGGGTCCCCGCGCCGCGGTCCAGCGACAGGTAGTCCAGGCCCACGTCGACCAGGAACCGCAGCCGGGCGTTGATCTCCTTGAGCACCCGCTCGGCGATCATCTTCTGCCGGTCGTCGAGCTCCAGGCCGGACAGCAGGTCGGCGCACTCGCCCACGGACAGGTTGCACACCTCGGCGATGCTCTTGCCGGCCACCGTCACGGCCAGCACCTCGGGCTTGAGCCGGGCCCCGCCGCAGACCGAGCAGGGGACGTCGCGCATGTACCCCTCGTACTTCTCGCGCGACCAGTCGCTCTCGGTGTCGTTGTGCCGCCGCTCGATCCACTGCACCACGCCCTCGAAGCCGGTGTAGTAGGAGCGCTCACGGCCGTACTTGTTCCTGTACCGCACGTGGACCTGGTCGTCGGCGCCGTACAACACGATCTTCTGCACCCGGCTGGGCAGCGCCCGCCAGGGCGTGTCGAGGCTGAAGCTCTCGGCGCCGGCCAGGGCCTCCAGCAGGCGCAGGAAATACTCCTGGGTGGTGCCGCCGGCCCACGGCTGGACGGCGCCCTCGCCGAGGCTCTTCTCCACGTCCGGGATGATCAGCTCGGGGTCGACCTCCTTCTTCGTCCCGAGGCCGGAGCACTCGGGACAGGCGCCGTACGGCGCGTTGAAGGAGAAGACCCGTGGCTCCAGGTCCTCGATGGCGAGCGGATGGTCGTTGGGGCAGGCCAGATGCTCGGAGAAGCGGCGTTCCCGCTCCGGGTCGTCCTCCGGCAGGTCGACGAAGTCGAGCACCACGATGCCGCCGGCCAGCCCGAGCGCGGCCTCGACCGAGTCGGTGAGGCGCTGCTTGCTGGACGCCTTCACGCTGAGCCGGTCGATCACCACCTCGATGGTGTGCTTCTCCTGCTTCTTCAGCTTCGGCGGCTCGGTGAGCGGATGCACCACGCCGTCGACCCGGGCCCGCGCGTAGCCCTTGGACTGGAGTTCGGCGAAGAGGTCGACGTACTCCCCCTTGCGGCCGCGGACCACCGGGGCCAGCACCATGAACCGGGTCCCCTCGGCCATCGCCAGGACCCGGTCGACGATCTGCTGCGGGGTCTGCCTGCTGATCCGCTCCTTGCAGACCGGACAGTGCGGGATGCCGGTCCGCGCGAAGAGCAGGCGCAGGTAGTCGTAGACCTCGGTGATCGTGCCCACGGTCGAGCGCGGGTTGCGCGAGGTCGACTTCTGGTCGATCGAGACGGCCGGGGACAGACCCTCGATGAAGTCGACGTCCGGCTTGTCCATCTGGCCGAGGAACTGCCGCGCGTACGACGACAGGGACTCCACATAGCGCCGCTGGCCCTCGGCGAAGATCGTGTCGAAGGCGAGGCTCGACTTGCCCGAACCGGAGAGGCCGGTAAAGACGATCATGGCGTCGCGGGGCAGGTCGAGGTTGACGTCACGCAGGTTGTGTTCGCGGGCGCCACGGATTGTCAGTCGGTCGGCCACGGCCAGCCTTTCCGCATTCAGGGTCGAACCCGTACAGGTGTATGAGTCGAGCAGACACTCTAACCACGGGGTACGACAATTTCCCGCAGACGCCCGCTCACTCTTCCGAGTTAACTCTCCAGACCTCGACGCCGCCCACCAACTCCGGCTCGCCGAGGACGTCGACCAGAACCGACCGCAGAAGCGGGCCATTCCGGCTGTCCGGAACCAGCACCACCACGGCGGCGCGCCAGTAACCGAGGTCACCCCGGATCCGCAGGCGGTCGGCGTCGGTCAGGACCGGCAGGTAGCCGTACTCCCGGACGCTCCAGAGCAGCTCCGAGGTGTACCGGTGCGGGGCGAACCAGGAGCCGGTGTCGTCGAACGGCGCGTTGGCCGGGCCCATGAAGTAGCCGCGCGGCGTCGGGTAGTCGAGATTGTTGAGGGCCGCCCAGCGCTGTCCGGTCCGCCCGGTCGTCACGTCCGGCAGCGGGACGGTGACCAGCGTCTTCCCCTCCGGCACGTACTGCCGCCAGATCCCCTCGGTGAGGAACGCCGGCATCGGGTCGCCCTGTACCACCGGCAGCGGTTTCGGGAACAGCGGCACCAGGGCGAGGGTCATGCCGATCCAGAACCGGCGGCGGCGCTCCGGCGGGTACGACCCGATCCGGTCCGCCGCGAAGGCCAGCAGGATGCCGGCGACCGTGGCCGGCACCATGGCGAACCGGGTCACACTCACCAGGTCGATCACCGGCACGTGGCTGACCAGCGCGAACGGCAGCGGGATCCGGGTGTTGAAGCCCAGCACCCGCAACTGCGGGCCGAGCGACATGACCAGCAGCGCGAGCCCGGCGATCGCGGTGGCCCGCAGCGCCACCGACCGCCACAGCATCACCATCGCCACGATGATCATCACGAGGCCGAACAGGCCGAAGAACGTGTTGTCCTCGGTCGCGCTCACGCTCAGCCGCCGGGTCACCACGCCCAGGCCGGCCAGCGACTGCCGGGCGTAGGCGCCCAGCGAGGCCAGGTCGGTGACGTAGGCGGTCGGCTCGAACGGCTGCCCGTGATAGTTGCCACGGGCGAAGAACTGGTACCAGAGCGGGTAGCCGGCCAGCACGCCGGAGGTCAGCGCGGCCACCCCGAGCCCGGCCGTGAAACGTCGCCACACCAGCCGGGCCTCGTCCCGCGCCATCAGCGCCCAGGAGCCCGCGAAGATCCCCAGAGTGAGCGCCGCGAAGAGTAGCGCCTCCTCGTTGATGAAGATCTGCAACACGATCAGCAGACCGAGAATGATCCCGCCCCGCCACACCCGGCCGGGCTCCCGCAGGCGCAGCACCTGCCACACGATGAACGGCAGCACGTAGTTGCTGACGAAGTTCACGTGCCCGTTCGCGTGCGAGACCATGGCCGGGGCGAAGCCGCACCAGACGCCACCGGTCCAGGCCGCGAGCCGGCTGCGCACCAGATGCCGGCTGAGCACCCAGTACCAGGCGAAGGCCGTCCCGCCGAGACCGAGAGTGATCAGCAGGGCAACGGTCACCCCGCCGCCGAGGAAGTGCGTGACCGGCGCCAGCGGCAACGCCAGCGCCAGGATGGACGTGTTCGCCATCATGTTCACACCGACCGGCACGTTGAACCGGTCCTCGTAGAACAGCGGCGCCCCGTCGAAGATCACCCGCTCGGCGTGAGCCAGCATGAACAGGAAGATCCCGTGGTCGTCGTCGTTGCCGGCGAGCACCCGCCCGTTCGGGTCGATCCACAACTGGATCACCACGAGCACGGCCAGCGCCAGGAACCCCAGCGCGATCCACAGATCGACGAGCCGCCAGCGGGCGTCCCGTTCATCGCCCGGGCTCGCCGCCGGCTCCTCCACGACCGCCGCCGCCCGCTCTCCGGTCATCCCATCCGCCGCACGCACCGGCCGAATTGTGCCAGAGCCCCGACCGCCCCTCCCAACGCCGCCACTCCGGCTGTGACGTGCGCTTACTCTCAAAAGACAAGATCGGAACAGCGCTTTTGTACGCGCTGGACCGTCATCACAGAATCGTTCCAGTTCCGCCCTACCCGCGAGCACAGTGCCCACTCACGCCTGTGCCGCCCCGCCGGGCGGAGATCGGTGGCCGGGCAGGCCCGGCTGACCGCCACCATCCGCAGGTGCCGCCGCTCACCCCAGGCGTCCCCCACTCGCCACCCCGCGCCCGCCCCTCACGTGGATGGCCGCGCACACGGTCACGGTCGCCCAGGGAGCGCGGGCGCACACGATCGCGATGCCGTGACCGCCCGCCCACGCCATGGCCACAGCCGGCGCACACGGAGGGCCATTCGTGTGCGCCGGCCGTTCCGCAACGGCCCGGACCACCGCCCGGTTCGGGGGCGCAGCGCCCCGGAGGCCATGCGGGACAGCCCGGCGGCGGGCGACGGCCTGGAGTGGGCAGCGAGATCACCGGTAGGGCAGAGCTCCGCAGACCCGTACCGGAAATGGGGTTGATCTTCTGGAAGCTCGACCGGGGTCAGAGGCGACGGGAGCTCGGGGGTGTGGGGGTGCGGCGCTGGCGGGCCAGGCGCACCGAGCGGCGCCCGCTCTCCACCTCGACCTCGCGGCGGAGTTTGCGCCAGCTGGCCAGGCGGCGCGGTGGCAGGGAGCCGTCGGCGAGGGCGGCCTGGACGGCGCAGCCCGGCTCCCGCTCGTGGTGGCAGTCGTCGAAGCGGCAGCGCCCGGCCAGGCCGGTCACGTCGGCGAAGGCGCGGTCGAGGCCGCCGCCGGTGTCGAGGAGGCCGACGCCCCGGATGCCGGGCGTGTCGATGACCGCGCCGCCGCCGGGCACGGTGATCAGGTTGCGGTAGGCGGTGGTGTGGCGGCCCTTGCCGTCCGCGTCGCGGATCTCCTGGACCGGCATGACGGTGGCTCCGGCCAGCGCGTTCGCCAGGGTCGACTTGCCGGCGCCGGACCGGCCGAGGAGGGCGAGCGTGCGGCCCGGGCCGACGTGCTCGCGCAGCCGGTCGAGGCCCTCGCCGCGCTGGACGCTGACCGGCAGCACCGGCACGCCGGGCGCGAGGGCGCCGAGCTGACGGGCTATCGCGCCGGGGTCGGCGCTGGTGTCGCTCTTGGTGAGCACCAGCAGCGGATCGGCCCCGGACTCCCAGGCCAGGGCGAGCAGGCGTTCGACGCGGGCGTCGTCGGGCTCCGGATGGATCGGCTCGACGACCGCGATGGTGTCCATGTTCGCCGCGAGGACCTGGCCGGACGCGTCCTTGTCGGCGGTACGGCGGATCAGCGTGGTCCGGCGGGGCAGCACCAGCTCCAGGGTGGTCCGCCGGTCGGGCCATCGGCGCAGCACCACCCAGTCGCCGGAACAGGGCAGGGTGGCGGGGTCGCGGGCGGCGTCGAGCAGGACGCCCCCGCCGAGGGTGGCCCGGGTCACCCCGGTGGCGGTCAGCACCGTGCACACGCCACGGTCGGCCCGCAGGACCCGCCCGGGTTCGGAGTCGGGCCGGTCGAAACGCCGGAAGGTGGATACGAAGTGGTCGTCCCAGCCGAGCTGGGACAGGGGGTACGACATGGAAACCCTTTACGGTCTTGGGGGACGGCGGCGCCTGGGGATCAGGCGAAGGCCCCCGGGTGAAGGGACGCGGCACGGGTGAAACGCACGGTCCTCACCTCCTCCGCTGGGTTCGATCGATCAGCGCGTCTGCCACGACGGTACGGCCCTGGTCAGCGCGGCGAAAGCGAATTCCGTGGCGGCGGGCGCCGCACCGGTAAGGTCGGGCTGTGACCATGGATCCGCTGGTGTTGATGACGGACGTGGAGGACGCCACCGCGGCGCTGCTGCGTGCCTCGGGTTCGCTGGCCGACGGCGAGATGGGCGCGCCGTCGCTGCTCGCGGGCTGGACGGTCGGGCACGTGCTGACCCATCTGGCGCGCAACGCGGACGCCCTGACCAACCTGTTGACCTGGGCCCGGACCGGGGTGGAGACACCGGCGTACGCGTCGCCGGAGGACCGGACGGCGGGCATCGAGGCGGGCGCGGCCCGTCCGGTGGCCGAGCAGCTGGCGGATCTGAGGGCCGCGCATGAGCGGTTCGCCGACGCCGCGGCCGCGATGCCGGCGGCTGCCTGGACGACCCGGCTGCCGCTGGCGAAGAGCGCCGCCGCGGTTCCCTGGCTGCGGTTGTGCGAGGTGGAGGTGCACCGGGTCGACCTGGGCCGCGGCTACACCCCGGCCGACTGGCCGGACGCGTTCGCGCTGCGCCTGCTGCGGGCGATCGTCACCGATCCGCCGGCCGGCTCGCCGGACATGGTGCTGCGCCCGTTCGGCCTGGAGCACCCGTTGGTGATCGGCTCCGGTGCGGGCCCGGTCGTCGGCGGCCCGACCAGGGCGCTGGCCGCCTGGCTGATCGGCCGGGCGGACGGCGCCGATCTGACGGTCTCGCCGGACGGCGAGCTACCCGAGCCCGCGAGGTGGAGATGAGTTCCGAGTACACCGGCGACGTGGTGACCGGCGGCGAGCCGGCGGTCCGTGACCTGGGCGACGGCCTGACCCTGACCAAGGTGTCGGTCGGCCCGATGGACAACAACGCCTACCTGCTGCGGGCGGCGACCGGCGAGCAGCTGCTGATCGACGCGGCCAACGACGCCGGGACGCTGCTGGCCCTGATCGGCCCGGCCGGGCTGCGCGCCGTGGTGACCACCCACCGGCACGCCGACCACTGGCAGGCGCTGGGCGAGGTGGTGAAGGCCACCGGCGCCGAGTCGCTGGCGCACGCCGACGACGCCTCCGAGATCCCGGTGGTTACCCGGACACTGCTCGACGGCGACACCGTCGAGGTGGGCGGGCACACGCTCGAGGTGATCCACGTGGTGGGGCACACGCCCGGTTCGATCGTGCTGTCCTACCGGGGCGAGCATCTCTTCACCGGCGACAGCCTGTTCCCCGGAGGTCACGGGCGGACGGCGAGCCCGGAGAACCACCACCAGATCATGGACCATCTGGAGACCCGGGTGTTCGGCCGGTTCGGCGACGGCGCCTGGTTCTACCCGGGCCACGGCAACGACTCGACACTCGGCGCGGAACGCCCGGACCTCCAGGAGTGGCGGGCGCGCGGCTGGTGACGCGCGCCCGGCCCGTGTCACCTATCCGTGGGTGACCTTGGCGCTGTCGTCGACGTGGATGCCGGCGGCGAACTCGACGACCTGCTGCTCACCCCAGCCCAGACCGTCCCACACCTGGACGATCATCCAGCGGTTCTCGCCCAGCTCGACGAACAGGGCGTGACCGGTGGTCTGGTCGAGCATCTTGGTGAGCACGGCCTCCTTGCCGTTGATGGTCAGCTTCTTTCCGTCGGCGATGTCCTCGCCGGGCCCGAACTCCTGGAGCTGGGCCATGATCTTGCCCTCGAAGCTGTGCGGGTCGTTGTCGGGAGCGCCCGGCGGCGCGTTGGACGGCACCACGTCCGGAATGCCCTTCGGGGCGATGGTGATGCCGTATTCGTCAGCTCCCTGGAGCACCCAGCCCTCGGGGACCTTGTCCAGGGTGAAGCCCTTCGGCTGCTCGCCCTGGTAGGCGACCAGCGCGGTGGGCCCGGTCGCCGGGGAACTGGTGGACGGCCGGTCGCCGGCGGCCTCCGGGGCGGACGGGCCGG
Source organism: Actinoplanes hulinensis (assembly GCF_019429605.1). Lineage (NCBI taxonomy): Bacteria > Bacillati > Actinomycetota > Actinomycetes > Micromonosporales > Micromonosporaceae > Actinoplanes > Actinoplanes hulinensis. The sequence continues at coordinate 288,436 of NZ_JAHXZI010000004.1, forward strand.
AGGCGAGGCCGGTGCCGGCGACGATCACGGCGGCCAGCGCGGCGGCCATGAAGACGGACCCGCCGGCGGCCTGCACGGTACGGCGGCGGCGCAGCGCGGTCCGGCCGCGGGCCAGGTCGGCGGCGACCTGCTCCGAGGTCGGCTCGGCGTCCGGGCCGGCGATCCGCGCCAGCCCGTCGTGGAGGTTCATCATGTCAATATCTCCTGATCAGAGCAGTGCCAAGGAGGGATTGGGGCCGAGCACGGCCCGGAGCCGGTCGAGTGCCCGGGCGGTCTGGCTCTTCACCGTCCCCTCGGAGCACCCGAGGGCATCGGCGGTGTCGGCGACGTCGAGGTCGTAGAAGTAGCGGAACACCAGCGCCGCCCGCATCCGCGGTGGCAGCTCCCGCAGGGCCGCGCGCAGCCCGTCGGAGACGTCACCACCGGCATGCTCGGCGGCCGCCCGGTCCGGGACCTCGGCCATCGGCCGCTCACTGCGCCGCCACCACCGCCGCCGCTCGTCGGTCAGCGCGTTGACCAGCGCCCTCCGGACGTAACCGTCCGGGTTGTCGGCACGCTGGAACGCCGGCCAGGCGACGTACAGCTTCGTCAGCGTGGACTGGACGAGGTCCTCGGCCAGGTGGGCGTCGCCAGCCGTGAGCAGAGTCGCCGTACGCACCAGCGCGGCCCTCCGGCTGACCACGAACTGGTGGAATTGCTCATCACGCTCGTTCTTCACACGAGCCCCTCCTTCGCTCTCACGCCTCCCTGACGACTCCCACCTCCCTCAGGTTGCATGAGGGTCACCTCGAAGCTCGATCCTCCACCGGCGCCGGCCCGGTAGTGGACGTCCCCATGGTTGGCACGGGCCAACTCCCGGACGATGTAGAGCCCCAGACCGGTGCCCGGCACCTTCCCCGCGGTCGGCTCGGCACGGGCGAACCGGTCGAAGAGCCGGTCCCGGAACTCCGGCGGCACGCCCGGCCCCTCGTCGCGGATCTCGATCGTCACGGCCGCGGTGTCCGCCCGGGCCACGACGGCGGTGGCGCCACCGCCGTACTTGGCGGCGTTGCTGACCAGGTTGGTCAGGATCTGGTCGAGGTGGCTCGGCTGCACCACGGCGACCAGGTCCGGCGGGCACGTCACCGGGACGTGGCCGGCGCCGGCGACGGCCAGGGCCGCCTCGACGTGCTCGGCCACCCGGACCGGGACGGGCGCCGCGACGAGCCGGCCGGCGTCGAGGCTGACCAGGTCGAGAACCTCCTGGACGATGGCGGCGAGCCGCCGGGTGGTCCGGTGCACCCGGATGAGGGAGTGGTGGACGGGATCCGGCAGCTCGTCCTCGTCGAGGATCAGGTCGAGGCCGCCGAGGATCGCCGCGAGCGGGTTGTTGATCTCGTGGCCGAGCATGCCGATCAGGTCGGCCTTGAGCTGGTTCGCGGCCTCCAGATCGGAGGTCCGGACCCGTACGGTGTCCTCCAGCGAGTCGTAGAGCAGCGCGTTGTCCAGCGAGACCGCCAGCTGCCCGGCGATCAGCTCCACCGTCTCCAGGCGGTCGGTGGCGAACACGCCGCCCTGCCGGTGGTTCTCCAGCACCAGGACGGCGACGTCGACGGTCCGGCTCGGGATGGGCATCACCAGCAGGGAGCAGTGCTCCAGCCCGGCGACGTACGGGTCCCGCGCGAACCGGTCGTCCTGGGTCGCGTCCGCCACCAGCAGCGGGCGGCGGGTCCGGGTCACGTACCGGACCGCGGTCGCCGGCGCCGGCCGCGGATCCCGCGTCCCGGGGTGACGAAGCACCAGGTGCACCCGGGTGGCCCCGGTCATGGCGCTGAGCACGTCCCCGACCTGCGCCTCCAGGTCGGCCAGCGTGATGGCCGAGCTCAGCGCGCGGGAGGCCCGCAGGATCGCCATGAGGTCGATCCGGTCGGCGCCGGTCCCGTGGCCGGATTCGCTCACCCGTTCCGCGCGCAGGAACGGGTGCTCGGCCTCCAGCCGTCGCAGCGGCCCCTCCGCACCCCACTGACGGTAGGTGTCGCGCGCCTCGGTCAGCAGCTGCCGCCCGGCGTGGGTGAGCCCTCGGTCGAGGTGGAACCGGGCCGCCCGCTGGGCGAGCACGGCCCGGTGCCATGGCCGGCCGGCCACCTCGTGCAGGCCGGCGTCGAACTCGCGGGCCGCGCCGTCGGGATCGCCGAGCGCCCAGCACCGTTCGGCGTCGACCAGGCGCAGCAGCGGCCGGAAGTTGCGGGGCTCGTCGGCGGCCCGCCGGGCGATCCAGTCGCGGACCGTGCCGAGCTCGGCGGCCGCGCCGGTGTCGCCGGACCGGACCCGGGCGGCCAGGGCGATCCCGCGCACCACCCGGGCCAGCGCCCATACGTAGAGCCCGCGGATCGCCTCGCAGTGCTCCATCGCCCCGGCGGCGTGCCGGTCCAGTGCCTCGTCGTCCTGGCACATCAGCGCGGCGAGGGCCCGGTTGACGTGGTGGATGGCCAGCGCCACCGGGAAGGTGGGGCATCGGTCCGGTTCGGCGCCCGGCTCCCGGCCACGCAGCACCCGCACCAGCTCCCGGTATTCGGTCAGCGACAGCGCCGCGATCCGGTTGCCGGTGCGCCCGGCGAACGCCAGCGACGCGTCGATCTCCTCGGCGACCGTCTCCAGCGAGTCGGCGGTCTCCAGCAGCACGGCCGCCAGGCGGGCCGACAGCATGCCGGCGACCTGGACGTCCCCGGCGGTCAGCAGTTCCTCGCGGGCGTCCTGGCCGGCCTCGGCGATGTCCTCCAGCGGTTCGAACCAGTGCGCGGCCACGAAGAGGTGCATGTACCGGGCGATCGCGGTCTCCGCCTGATAGCCGTGCCCCCGTCCGGCCTCGACGACGTACCGGCTCAGCCGGTGACCGGTGCGGTAGTCGTCGAACAGGTGGATCGTCGCGCAGATCACCGCGCCGAGCGAGCCGACCACCGGCGCGCACATCCCCGCACGCCGCCACAGTCCCAGGACCTGGAGCAGCACCCACGTATGCGGCAGCGGGCCCAGCACGTACGCCGGCACGAGCAACCGGTTGAGGAGCCGGCCCGCCGCGAGAACCCGGGGATCGGCGGTCTCCGCGGCACGGCTGAGGTCGAAGGCGCAGTCCCGCAGGACGGCCGCCTCCCGGTGGACCACGGGACCGGGGTCGTCCGGGGAGTCGATGCCGAACCGGCGCAGCAGGTCCACGCCGAGGTCGTACGACTCCCGGATGTGTCCTCGCTGGCTCAGGCTGTTGACCTGGTTCGCGGTGGCGGCGGCGAGCGCGAGCAGGTCCGGGGACCGGGCGGTCAGCTCCCGGTACACCTCGTCGGCCTCGTCGAGCCGGCCCAGGCAGTAGAGCGCGGTGTGCCGGGCCACGATGACGGCGTCCCGCTCCCCTGCCGCCGGGTCCATGAGCCGCTCGGCGGCGTCGAGCAACTCGACGGCGACCTGGTAGTTGGTCATCTGGCTGGTCCGCCGGGCGGCCGCGTGCAGCAGGCCGGCGGCGGCCCGCCGCTCGTCCGGCGCGTCCACCAGATCCACCACCGGCAGGTACTGCTCGGCCGCCTCCTGCCGGTACCGCTCGTGCCGGGACAGTTCGCGGGCCATGCTCAGCTGGAGGCGGTCGCGGTCGCCGGGCGTCAGGCAGTCCCGGGCGGCCTGCCGCACCAGGTCGTGCCGGAACCGGACGGTGCCGTCGGCGAGCAGGATCAGGCCGTCGGTGACCGGCGGGGCCAGGCGCCCGGCCAGGTCCGCCTCGGAGATCCCGGTCGCGGTGGCCAGGAAGCCGGTGCCGACGTCACCGCCGAGGCAGGCGAGCGCCGCCAGGATCCGGCGCGTCCCACCTGCCTGCTGATCCATCCGGGCCGCCAGCAGCTGCGGGACCCGGTGGCAGCGGACGAAGTCACGGATCGCGTCCGGCTCCCACCGCCAGCCGTCCGCGACCGGGCTCAGCAGGCCCTCGGCGCGAAGGGCGTTGAGCACCTCGACCGTCGCGAACGGATTGCCGGCGGCGCCCGCCTCGATCAGCCCGGCCGGCACGGACGCGGCCTCCGGGGGTATCCGGAGCACGGTGCCGATGAGCCGGGCGGTCCCCTCACGGTCCAGTCCGCCGACCCGGATCACCGGCTCCGTCGCACCGTCGCGCTGCCAGCGGTCGAGCAGCGCCGCGAGCGGCGGCTCCTCGTCCCGGTAGGTGATGGCCAACAGCAGCCCGGGGATCGGCCCGGCGCTCACGATCGCGTCCAGGACCCGGTGCGTCCCGGTGGTCGCCCACTGGAGATCGTCGAGGACGATCACGATCCGGTGCCGGGCGGCGAGCGCCCGGAGCAGGGCGACGGCGGTGGCCGCGATCCGGCCCTGGGCGGTCGAGGGGTCGGACGCGGACGGCCCGCCCGGTACGCCGAGCAGGTCGGCCATCCCCGGGATCACGTTGGCCGCGACCACGGCGTTGGGGCCGAGCTCCGCGACGATCCGCGCACGGTCCGCCGCCACCTCGGGTTCGGGTTCGGCGAGGACGAGACGGATCAGGCTGCGCAGCGCCCGGGTGATGCCGCCGCTGCTCGTACCGGTCCGGAACTGCTCGAACGCCGCGGCGGCGAACCAGCCGCCGCGTGCCGTGACCGCCGGCCGCAGGCTGCGGGCGAGGGCGCTCTTGCCGATCCCGGACGGCCCGGTGATCAGCACGGGCCGTCCGCCCTCGATGAGTGCCCGGTCCAGCGCCGAGGTCAGCGCGTACACCTCCCGGTCCCGGCCGATGAGGGCGGCCGGCGGCACGAAGCGGGCCGGGAAGTCCCGCTCGCCCAGCGGCCAGCCACCGTCGGGGTCGTCCCGGCAGCGGGTCAGATCGTGGAGCAGTCCCTCGGCGCTCTGGTAGCGGTTCGCCGGGTCCTTCTCCAGCAGGCGCATGATGATCTCGCGGAGGCGCGGTGGCAGCCCGGCGGGCACGGGCGGCGGCTCGACCAGGGTCTCGCGGATCAGCTCCAGGGCGTCGTCGCCGGTGAACGGCGGCTCGCCCACGGCCAGCGTGTAGAGGGTGGCGCCCAGGCCGTACAGATCGGCGCGGGGACCGACCGCCGGACCGATCCGCCCGGTCTGCTCCGGGGCCAGGAAGCCGAGCGTTCCGACCGGGCCGCCCGCCTCGTCCGCCTCCGCCGCCCCGGCCAGCGCCAGGTCGTAGTCGATGAGCAGCGCAGGCCCGTCGGGCGGCAGGACGACGTTGGCCGGCGTGACGTCGCGATGGACCACCCCGGCGCGGTGCAGGGCGGCGAGCGTCGCCGCCAGGCTTCGACCGATCCTCAGAAGCTCGGGTACGGGCACCGGCCTCGGGACCGGGGAGGCCGCGTCGTCCTCCAGCACGAGCAACTGGCGGGACTGGTGGCCGGCGAGCCGGGGCACTCCGGGAACGCCGGCGAGCCGGGTCAGCACGGCCCGTTCCCGCTCGACGCGCCGGGCGGCACCGGGTCCGGTGGCCCGTTTGTGGATCAGGGTGGAGCCGTCGCGAGTGCCCCGGCGGAGCACTTGGGTCCGTTCGCTGTGATATAAGACGACATCACCCACCACCTTGTTGTCTCATTGCCGGGACATCGGTGGTGGCTCTTCCCCGAAGAACCACGGCTCCCTGGATACGCTGGGCATACCCCGCGACGACCGGAGGTGCCGATGCCCCTGTTCCCGCAGCCGAATCAGCCGCCCGAGTGGCCGCCGCAGCAGCCCGGCTTCCCCGGCTGGCTCGAGGAGCGGCTCTTCGAACAGCGGATCGTGATGCTTCGCGGCCAGCTCACCGGCGACACGGCGACCGGGATCGCGGCCGCCCTGCTGACCCTCGACTCGGCCGCGCCGGAGGCGATCCAACTGCACGTGGCCGCCCCGGGTGGGGAGCTGAGCGCGGCACTCGCGGTGATCGACGTGATCGACTCACTGTCCGCTCCGGTGCACGTCCTGGTCACCTCGGAGGCGGGCGGGGCGGTGCTGGCGATCCTCGCGGCGGCGGATCAGCGGGCGGCGTACCGGCACGCCCGGTTCAAACTCGCCGAGCCGCGGGCCGCCGGGGTCACCGGCACGGCCGACGAGGTGGCCGCCGCGGCCGGGCAGCACCTGCGTGAGCTGGAGGAGGTGGTGGTCCGGCTGGCCGGGATCACCGGGAAGCCGCGCAGCCGGATCGAGGACGACCTGGCCGCCGGCCGGAGCCTGAGCGCCGCCGAGGCCCTCGAGTACGGCCTGATCGACGAGGTGATCGCGCCCAAGAAGAACGGGCCCCGGTGATCACACCGGGGCCCGTTCTCAACAGCTACTTCAGGAAGCGACCTTCACACCCATGGAACGGGCGGTGCCGGACACGATCTTGATCGCGGCGTCGAGGTCGTTCGCGTTGAGGTCGACCAGCTTGCGCTCGGCGATCTCCTTGACCTGCTGGGCACTGAGCGTGCCGACGGTCGTGGTGAGCGGGTTGGCGGCGCCGGACTGAATGCCCAGGGTCTTCCGGATGAGGAAGCTGGTCGGCGGCGTCTTGTAGGCCAGCGTGTGGCTGCGGTCCTCGTAGACCGACACGATGACCGGGATGATCTCGCCCCGGTTCTTCGCGGTGGCCTCGTCGTACTCGACCTTGACGGCACGCATGTTGGCGCCGGTCGGGCCGAGCATCTTACCGAGGTCGACCATCGCGGCGTTACCCGCCTCAAGCGCGAGGGTTACCTCATGAGTCTTCTTCTTGGGCGGCATTGAGTAGGGCTCCTTTGGGTGAGCTGCACGGGCCGAAACAAACGCAGCTCGCCAGCATCAACGACACACGACAACCCCGAGACAGTACTTGAACGCCGTGGTTGGCACCAAATTGAGGTCTCGGGGAACGTCCCCCAGTGTATCCCGCCTGGCCTCAGTACTTGCCGCAGGGGCAGTCGGCCATGAGCGAGCGCACCGAGTCGACGTAAGCCGGATTGGGCAGCGTCTTGCTCTTCGCCGCCGCGTCCACCGTGCCGTAACCCGCGTTGTAGCCCGAGATGACCACGTTCAGCAGACACCAGCTGGAGTGGCTCTTGCACTTCGAGGGGCTCAGGTCGTAGCTCTCCTTGAAGTAGTTGTCCCCGAAGTACCGGGTCAGCCAGGCCAGGTAGTTCGCCCCGGCGTACGCGTTGTCCTGGTAGTTCCCGGTCGCGTCGTAGTCCAGGCCGAACCGCTGGTTCATGTGGTCCAGGGTGTCCGGCATCACCTGCATGAGACCGAAACCACCGTCACAGTTCTTGATCGCGCTCTGCCAGCCGCTCTCCTGCCAGGACACCGCCTTGACCAGGGTGAAGTTGAGCTTCAGCTGGGGCGCCTCGTTCCGCCAGTAGATCCGCCCCGACGCCTTCTTCAGAGCCGCCTTGGCCTTGGCCTTGGAGATGTTCTTGCCCTCGTAGTCGAAGCAGGGCGGAACCTGACTCCAGTCCTGCTCGACCGGGCTCGCACTGGCCGTCGGCGACTTGGTGGCCTTCTTCGTCGGCTTCGGCTTCGTCGTGGTCTCCACCGGCGCGGCCGTCGTCTCCTCGATCACCGGCTCGGTTGTGGTGGGCGCCACAGACACCGGCGGAGCGCCCACCGGATCTTTCTCGTTCTCGCTGGCACCGGCCAGTCCACAGCCCGCCGTCACGATCAGTGCCGTGACCGCGGCAACCAGGTTGATGCGCTTCTTCATCGATGTCGACCTTCCCCCGTGATACATCGATGAAGGACGTTAACAGTGATCAGATGATCTCGGGAGACTGAAAAACGGACAGAAGACCACAAGATTCGGGTCTTGACCCCGTGTCACTATCGGCAACCTGAGCCGGGAACAATGGACCTCATGCAGACCCGCACCGACCTACGCAACGTCGCCATCATCGCCCACGTCGACCATGGCAAAACCACCCTGGTCGACGCCATGCTGCGCCAGGGCAGCCAGTCCCACGCGCGTGGCGAGATGGCCGACCGCGTCATGGACTCCATGGACCTGGAGCGGGAAAAGGGCATCACCATTCTCGCCAAGAACACGGCGATCAGCTACCAGCCCGCCGAGGGCGAAGCCGTCACCATCAACATCATCGACACCCCCGGCCACGCCGACTTCGGCGGTGAGGTCGAGCGCGGCCTGACCATGGTCGACGGCGTCGCCCTGCTGGTGGACGCCTCCGAGGGCCCGCTGCCGCAGACCCGCTTCGTGCTGCGCAAGGCCCTGGCCGCCAAGCTGCCGATCATCCTGATCATCAACAAGGTGGACCGGCCGGACGCGCGGATCAAGGAGGTCGTCGACGAGACGTACGAGCTGTTCCTCGACCTCGACGCCGACGAGCACCAGATCGAGTTCCCGATCGTCTACGCGTGCGCCCGCGACGGCATCGCCTCGCTGACCCAGCCCAAGGACGGCACCGTCCCCGAGGACAGCGACTCCCTCGACGTGCTGTTCAGCACCATCCTCGACACCATCCCGGCGCCGAAGTTCCACGAGGACGCCCCGCTGCAGGCGCACGTCGTCAACCTCGACGCCTCGCCGTTCCTCGGCCGTCTCGCGCTCTGCCGCGTCCACGAGGGCACCATCCGCAAGGGCCAGACCGTCGCCTGGTGCAAGACCGACGGCACCATCAGCAACGTGCGCATCTCCGAGCTGCTCGTCACCGAGGGCCTGGAGCGCAAGCCCGCCGAGAGCGCCGGCCCCGGCGACATCATCGCCCTCGCCGGCATCCCCGAGATCATGATCGGTGAGACCCTCGCCGACGCGGAGAACCCGATCCCGCTCCCCCAGATCACCGTCGACGAGCCGGCCATCTCGATGGTCATCGGCACCAACACGTCGCCGATGGTCGGCAAGGTCAAGGGCGCCAAGGTCACCGCCCGCATGGTCAAGGACCGCCTCGACAAGGAGCTCATCGGCAACGTGTCGCTGCGCGTCCTGCCGACCGACCGCCCCGACGCGTGGGAGGTCCAGGGCCGTGGCGAGCTGGCCCTCGCCATCCTGGTCGAGCAGATGCGCCGGGAGAACTACGAGCTCACCGTGGGCAAGCCGCAGGTCGTCACCAAGACCATCAACGGCAAGGTCCACGAGCCGGTCGAGCGCCTCACCATCGACGCCCCCGACGAGTACATGGGCGCCATCACCCAGCTGCTCTCCACCCGTAAGGGCCGCATGGAGGAGCTGATCAACCACGGCACCGGCTGGCTCCGCATGGAGTGGCTCGTCCCGGCCCGTGGCCTGATCGGCTTCCGGACCGAGTTCCTCACCGAGACCCGCGGCACCGGCATCATGCACCACCTGTTCGAGGCCTACGAGCCGTGGTTCGGCGAGCTGCGCACCCGCCAGAACGGGTCGCTCGTCGCCGACCGGTCCGGCGCCGTCACCGCCTTCGCGATGATCAACATCCAGGAGCGCGGGCAGCTCTTCGTCGAGCCCGCCACCGAGGTGTACGAAGGCATGATCGTCGGCGAGAACTCCCGTGACGACGACATGGACGTCAACATCACCAAGGAGAAGAAACTCACCAACATGCGTGCGGCCAGCGCGGACAACACCGAGAAGGTGATCCCGCCGCGCAAGCTGTCCCTGGAGCAGTCCCTGGAGTTCTGCCGCGAGGACGAGTGCGTCGAGGTCACCCCGGCCGCGGTCCGCATCCGCAAGGTCGTCCTCGACCAGACGGCCCGCGGTCGCGCCGCGGCCCGCCGCAAGCACCAGTAGTAACCCGCTTCACCGAAGCCGCCCTCCTGCGAAGGAGGGCGGCTTCTCCGTTCCCCGGACAACGCAAGAACGCGGGGTCCTCGATCGAGGACCCCGCGTTCTTGATGGATCAGCGTTCGGCGGTGATCAGATCCCGTTTCCGGTCGCGGGAGGATTTGATCAGGCTGGCGACCGTGGCGATGGCCAGGGTGCCGAGGATGACCAGTAGCGAGAGCCAGATCGGGATCTCCGGAGCCCAGTGGAAGGGCTGGCCGCCGTGCAGGAACGGCAGGTTGTTCGTGTGCAGGGCCTCGAGGACCAGCTTCACGCCGATGAAGGCGAGCACCACGGCGAGACCGATGTTGAGGTAGACGAGGCGCTCGAGCAGACCGCCGAGCAGGAAGAACAGCTGGCGCAGACCCATCAGCGCGAACACGTTCGCGGTGAAGACGAGGTACGGCTCCTTCGTGATGCCGAAGATCGCCGGGATCGAGTCGAGCGCGAAGATCAGGTCGGTGGTGCCGATCGCGATCATCACGATGAGCATCGGGGTGAACAGCCGCTTGCCGGCCTCGGTGACGATGCTGAACCGGCCGTCGCCGAAGGACGAGGAGAGCGGCAGCGCCCGCTTCGCCCAGCGGATCAGGATGTTCTCCTTGAAGTCGTCCTCGTCGTTCTCCCCGCTCTTGACCAGCGTGATCGCGGTGTAGACGAGGAAGGCGCCGAAGATGTAGAAGACCCAGGAGAACTGCGAGATCAGGGCGGCGCCGGCGGCGATGAACGCGCCACGCATGACGAGCGCCAGCACGATGCCGATCAGCAGCACCTTCTGTTGCAGGTGCCGCGGGACCGCGAAGCGGGCCATGATGATCACAAAGACGAACAGGTTGTCGACACTCAGCGAATACTCGGTGAGCCAGCCGGTGTAGAACTCACCGGCCGCCTGCCCGCCCGCGGCCAGCCAGACCCCGATGCCGAAGACCAAGGCGAGGCCGACGTAGAACGCGACCCAGCCCCCCGCTTCCTTCATGCTGGGCTCGTGTGGCCGGCGGCCGATGATGAGCAGATCGACGGCTAGCACTGCGATGAGGGCGACCAGGGTGGCGACCCAGACCCAGGCGGAAACGTTCAACGAGGACCTCCGGCAGACACGGGTCGTCGCTGCGCCCACCCGAGACCCGAGCGAGAGCAGCGACGTGCGACTGTCGGAGGTCTCTTCCGCCACGAACCAATTACGGTCCGTGACCACCGGCCCCGGGTCCGCCCCGAGAGGCGTTCCGTGTTGACGAGACCGGAGCGGGGGAATACTCCCCTCCCACAGCAGCCATTGTTGCGCATCCGAGGCGCGATCGGCACACCGGGAGGACAGGGAGTGGTACAGCTCGCGGCCAAACCACTCATCCAGGCTGTTCTGGCGTCCGCTGACCCCGCCGCTGACCGCCCCCTCAGACTACGCCCTGACCTGCGGGAATCCTCTCGGTCCAGCGGCTACGGCAGCCTGATAGGCCGACGATCCGGTGCGTATGGGTCGCTCGCCGACATGGTTCTCGAAGTCACACTGATCGACGTTCTTCGCGGTCGTCAGGACGACTTCGTCGACGCCCACCAGCTCGGCCGGCCACTGATCGCCGGCACGCCCGGGCGCCGTTCGGTGCGCCTCCAGCGTGGCACCGAGTCCCCCGGCACGCTTCCTGCTGCTGGTGGAGTGGGACAGCCTCAAGGCCCCGGAGACCGGCTTCCGTCGCAGCGACCGGTTCGCCCGGTGGCGCGCCCTGATCGCCGGCCCGCTGGCCCAGCCGCCGCTGGCCGAGTACTTCACCGACATCGCCTCCGGCGCCCGCCGCGACCCGGATCACGACTTCTTCACCGGCTGACGCAACCACGCCGCCGGTCACTCCCCGTGCCGCGCCACGCCCTCCTCCCGCAGATCAAACCCCTCCCCGGTACGCCGAAGGCACTGCAGAAGCCGCGGCGCCGTACCCGGGCTTCACGGCTCCACTGCTCCACTCACAGGCGCTGCGGCTCCGTTCCCGGGCTTCACCGAGACCGATGCCTCCCGGGGCTCCGCTCAATCGAGCCAGGTCCGGTATCGGGCCCGGCGCCCGTGCTCCCGGAACCCGAGCCGGCGATAGAGCCCGCCGGCCGGGTTGTCCACGTTGACGCAGAGCCACGCCTCGCCCGCCCCCGCGCCGGTCATCCGCCGCAGCGACTCCTGGACCAGGGCGCCGCCGAGGCCCGCGCCCCGGGCCGCCGGCAGGACACCGACCTGCACGATCCAGCCGTCCGCCGCCGTCACGAAGCCGGCGTCACCGATACCGGGCAGAACGGCCAGCAGAGACCAGGCGGGCCGGAAGTCGTCGTCCTCCGTGTTATCCGCGATCCACTCCGCGGCCGGCGGATCCGGGAAGCCGGACCGCTCACGGAACGCCGCCGCGTACACAGCGTGGAATCGCCCGGCCGTCCCGGGCGACCACTCGACCAGCTCGGTGCCGTCCGGCCACCTGATCACCGCGGGCTCCGCCGAGCCGGACCCGACCGCTTCCGCCCCGAGCCCGGCCGCCTCCGCCCCGGACCCGACCGCCTCCGCCCCGGACCCGACCGCCTCCGCCCCGAGCCCGATCCGCATCACGTCCTCGGCGAAGTACCGCCGCAGCCCGCGGGCCGCGAACAGCTCCTCGGCCCCGGCCGTCAGCCCCTCACTCTCCACCGTGACGTCATGTCCGCCCCCGCCACCCTCGAGCGGCCCACCGCCTTCCGGCCCCGGGAAACCACCCCCGCCGCTCAGGGCCGCGGGTGCAGCGCCCGGGTCAACGGGTGAGAGGGCGCCATCGGCGCCCGAGTGGGGCCGTGAGCCGAGGGTCTCCGCCCATGCCGCGGCCAGTGCGGTGTCCAGCAGGTGGCCGCCGATGCCGCGACTGCGGAACGCCGGGTCCACGAGCCCGGTGATCACCGGGCCGTCCGTGGCGGGCCGGACCGCGGCCGCCCCGATCAGAGCGCCGTCGTCCGCGCGGACGACGAACCGCATCGTCCCCGGAGCGAACCAGCGCCCGCGCAGGAACCACGGCTCCACCACCAGGGGCAGCCCGCCGTCGGCCGCCCAGCAGCGCTCGACGAGCCCGGCGATCTCGGCCTCCGGCGTCTCGCCCTCCGCCACCGCCCGGAATCGCCCGGCCTGAGCGGGCAGCGTCACACCGGGCACTTCGGGAACAGCCGTCATGGGCAGCAGCCTAGGCCGGTCCGGTGGATCACGCTGCCTCGCTTCGAGCGGGGCCGACCAGCCGGATCGGGGCTATTTCACCCCCGCCGCGTCCATGCCGCGCAGTTCCTTCTTCAGGTCGTGGATCTCGTCGCGGATCCGGGCGGCCAGCTCGAACTGCAACTCCCGGGCCGCCCCCAGCATCTGCTCGTTGAGGTCCTGGATGAGCTGGGCCAACTCGGCCCGGGCCATGCCGGCTCGCGTCGGAACGGCCGCCGCCCGGCCTTTCGACCGGGTCTCCGGGACGGGCGCCTTGCCCCGGGACATCTGCCGGCCCGCGCCCCCGACCATCGGCCCGCCGACAGCCTCGTCGGTGTCCTCGGCCTCACGGTAGATGTCGTCCAGGATGTCGTGGATCTTCTTCCGCAGCGCCTGCGGCTTGATCCCGTTGGCCTCGTTGTGGGCGATCTGCTTGGCCCGGCGCCGCTCGGTCTCCTCGATGGCGTTCCGCATCGACGGCGTGATCTTGTCGGCATACATGTGGACCTCGCCGGAGACGTTCCGTGCGGCCCGGCCGATGGTCTGGATCAGGGACCGGCCGCTGCGCAGGAAGCCCTCCTTGTCGGCGTCGAGGATGGCGACCAGCGACACCTCGGGCAGGTCGAGGCCCTCACGGAGCAGGTTGATGCCGACCAGCACGTCGTAGTCACCCTTGCGCAGCTCCTTGAGCAGCTCGACGCGGCGCAGCGTGTCCACCTCGGAGTGCAGGTAGCGGACGCGGATCCCGTTCTCCAGGAGGTAGTCGGTGAGGTCCTCGGCCATCTTCTTGGTGAGGGTGGTGACCAGGACCCGTTCGTCCTTCTCGGTCCGCAGTTTGATCTCGTGCATCAGGTCGTCGATCTGGCCCTTGGTGGGTTTCACCACGACGTGCGGGTCCACCAGGCCGGTGGGGCGGATCACCTGCTCGACGAACTCGCCCTGGGCCTGCTCCATCTCCCAGTTACCGGGGGTGGCGGAGAGGAACACCATCTGGCCGACACGCTCGAGGAACTCGTCGAACCGCAGGGGCCGGTTGTCGGCGGCGCTGGGCAGGCGGAAGCCGTGCTCGATGAGGATCCGTTTCCGCGAGGCGTCGCCCTCGTACATCCCGCCGATCTGCGGGATCGTCACGTGCGACTCGTCGATGACGGTGACGAAGTCGTCGGGGAAGTAGTCCAGCAGGGTGTAGGCGGGTTCCCCGAACGTCCGCCCGTCCATGTGCATCGAGTAGTTCTCGATGCCGTTGCAGAACCCGACCTGCCGCATCATCTCGAGGTCGTAGGTGGTCCGCATCCGCAGCCGCTGAGCCTCGAGCAGCTTGCCCTGCCGCTCGAACTCGGCGAGCCGCTCCTCCAACTCGGCCTCGATGTCGCGGGTCGCCCGCTCCATCCGCTCCGGGCCGGCACCGTAATGCGTGGCCGGGAAGATGATCAGCTCGTCGACCTCGCGGATCACGTCGCCGGTGAGCGGGTGCAGGTAGTAGAGCTTCTCCACCTCGTCGCCGAACAGCTCGATCCGGACCGCGAGCTCCTCGTAGGCCGGGATGATCTCCAGGGTGTCGCCCCGGACCCGGAACGTGCCACGCTGGAAGGCCATGTCGTTGCGGGTGTACTGAATGTCGACCAGCTTGCGCAGCAGCTTGTCGCGGTCGACCTCCTCACCGACCTTGACCCGGGCGGCCATGTTGACATATTCCTGCGGGGTGCCGAGACCGTAGATGGCGCTGACCGTCGCGACCACGATCGTGTCGCGCCGGGTCAGCAGCGACCGGGTGGCGGAGTGACGCAGCCGCTCCACCTCCTCGTTGATCGAGGAGTCCTTCTCGATGTAAGTGTCGGTCTGGGCGATGTACGCCTCGGGCTGGTAGTAGTCGTAGTAGCTGACGAAATACTCCACCGCGTTGTTCGGCAGCAGCTCGCGGAACTCCTTGGCGAGCTGGGCGCAGAGCGTCTTGTTGGGCGCCAGCACCAGGGCCGGTCGCTGGAGCCGCTCGATGAGCCAGGCCGTGGTCGCGCTCTTACCGGTGCCGGTGGCGCCGAGCAGGACGGTGTGCCGGTCGCCGCGCCGGACCCGCCGCTCCAGGTCGTCGATCGCGGCCGGCTGGTCACCAGCGGGCTGGTAGTCGCTGACGACCTCGAACCGGCCGTCGAGTCGTGGGATGTCTAGCGCCATGCCCATCACCGTACGTCGGGGGTGTGACAAGTTCTCGAAGCGGCGTGCTGAGGGTGCACATTCCGCCCCGCCGCGCGGCATTGTCCGGATTTCCGGCGCTGCCTACGCTGGGCCGGTAGGCCGCTCGCGGCGGCCGCCGGCAGCGCGCGGGTCCCCACACGGCCCGTCGCGCCGCACCGTGGTAGATGCGCCCCGGACGCCCTGGCGAGCGCACCCGCGGTGGGTCGTTCACCGCACGACCCGGCCGCCGCGAGGGCCCCTTCGCGCCGAGGGTCTCCGTCGGTGCCGGGCTCAGTCGGTGCCGGGCTCAGTCGGTGCCGGGCTGCCAGCCGGTCGCCTCGGCCCAGTCGTCGGCCGCCCTGGCCTCCTGCTCCAGCCGGTCCCGGCTCCCCCGCACGTGCGACTGCTTCGCCGCGGCGTAGGCGTCGCGCGCCTCCGGGACGGCCCGCAGGTGGTCGCGCGTCAGCAGGGCGAACCGCCAGCCGGGTGACCCGGTGACGCGGACGTGCAGGTCGACCCGGTAGCCCGGGTCGGCACAGCCGTGCATCCGCTTCGGCCAGGTGCGGCCGGTGATGCCGTAGGCGTGGTCGGACCAGTCGCCGGTCCGCTCCGGGAAGCCCAGGTCGGCGAGCGTGCCGGCGAGCGCGCCGGCCTCGTCGAGGGTGCGCACGCCGATCATCAGATCGATGACGTCCTGGGCGGCCAGCCCGGGCACCGCGGTCGATCCGACGTGGTGGATCCGGGCATCGTCACCGAGCCCGTGCCGGAGCCGGGCGACGAGCCGGGCGGCGGCGCGCGGCCACTCCGGGTCCGACGGCAGCACGCGCGGCCCGGGGCTCCTCGGGGCGGAGCGCCGCAGCCGCAGGTTGCGCTCGAACTCGACCAGCCGCTCACGCCACACCATGTCCACCCGGGCGTTCAGCCGGTCCAGGTCGGCGTCGTTCTCCAGGACCACGTCGGCGACGGCCCGGCGGTGGTCGTCGTCGGTCTGCGCGTCGATGCGGGCGGCGGCTTCCGCCACGGTCATGCCACGCAGGCCGGTGAGACGCTCGAGACGCACGTCACGGTCCGCGGTGACGACGATCACCAGATGGTACGTGGGAGCCAGCCCCACCTCCGCCAGCAACGGCACGTCGTTGACCACCACGGCGCCGGCCCCGGCCGCACGGGTCATCTCGACGGTCCGCTGCCGCACCCGGGGGTGGATGATCCGCTCCAGCCGGCGGCGGGCCTCCTCGTCCCCGAACACCTCGGCACCCAGGGCCGGGCGGTCCAGCTCACCGTCGGGGGTGAGCACACCCGGCCCGAACGCGGCGACGATCTCGGCCAGCCCCTCGGTGCCGGGCTGGACCACCTCCCGGGAGAGCAGGTCGGCGTCGATGATCACCGCACCCCGCTCGGCGAGCCGGCGGGCGACCGCGCTCTTGCCGGCACCGATACCACCCGTGAGCCCGACTCTCAGCATGGGATCAAGTATCGACGATGGACCCGGCCGCCGCGCCGGGGAGGTGGACCGCGTTCGCGAACGGCGAAAGGCCGCCCCCACCGGAGTCGGGACGGCCTTTCTGGGTACTACTGGCTGACTCGCGTCAGTTTCAGCTCTTGCCGCCGGCCAGCTTCTCGCGCAGAGCGGCGAGAGCCTCGTCGGTGGCCAGGGTGCCCGCGGGCTCCTCGGCGGAACGCGCCGGGGCCGACGAGCTCGTCGAGGACGACGACGTGGTCACGCCACCGGCCGGAGCCGGGTTGAGCGCGGCCTCGGCGTCGGCGTCGCGGGACGCCTGCACCTGCTTGGTGTGGGCCTCCCAGCGCTCGCGGGCGTCGGCGTACTGCTTCTCCCACGTCTCGCGCTGCTTGTCGAAGCCCTCGAGCCACTCGCCCGTCTCCGGGTCGAAGCCCTCCGGGTAGATGTAGTTGCCCTCGTTGTCGTACGTGGCAGCCATGCCGTAGAGGGTCGGGTCGAAGTGCTCCTCGCCCTCGACGAAGCCCTCGTTGGCCTGCTTGAGCGACAGCGAGATCCGGCGGCGCTCCAGGTCGATGTCGATGACCTTCACCAGGACGTCCGACCCGACCTGCACGACCTGCTCGGGCAGCTCGACGTGGCGCTCGGCCAGCTCGGAGATGTGCACCAGGCCCTCGATGCCGTCGTCGACGCGAACGAAGGCGCCGAACGGAACGAGCTTGGTGACCTTACCCGGGACGATCTGGTTGATCGCGTGGGTGCGGGCGAACTGACGCCACGGGTCCTCCTGGGTCGCCTTCAGCGACAGGGAGACGCGCTCGCGGTCCAGGTCGACGTCGAGAACCTCGACCTCGACCTCCTGGCCGACCTCGACGACCTCGGACGGGTGGTCGATGTGCTTCCAGGAGAGCTCGGAGACGTGCACCAGACCGTCCACGCCACCCAGGTCCACGAAGGCGCCGAAGTTGACGATGGAGGACACGACGCCCTTGCGGACCTGGCCCTTCTGCAGCTTGTTGAGGAACTCGGTGCGAACCTCGGACTGCGTCTGCTCGAGCCAGGCGCGGCGGGACAGAACCACGTTGTTGCGGTTCTTGTCCAGCTCGATGATCTTCGCCTCGAGCTCACGGCCGACGTACGGCTGGAGGTCGCGGACACGGCGCATCTCGACCAGGGAGGCCGGGAGGAAGCCACGGAGGCCGATGTCGAGGATGAGACCACCCTTGACGACCTCGATGACGGAGCCGCGGACGACGCCGTCGTCTTCCTTGATCTTCTCGATGGTGCCCCACGCGCGCTCGTACTGCGCACGCTTCTTCGAGAGGATCAGACGACCCTCCTTGTCCTCCTTGGTGAGGACGAGGGCTTCGATGTGGTCACCAACCGACACCACTTCCGCGGGGTCCACGTCGTGCTTGATCGACAACTCGCGCGAGGGGATGACACCCTCGGTCTTGTAGCCGATGTCGAGCAGGACCTCGTCCCGATCGACCTTGACGACGGTGCCTTCGACAATGTCGCCGTCGTTGAAGTACTTGATGGTCTCGTCGATGGCCGCGAGGAATGCTTCCTCGGATCCGAGATCGTCGACGGTGACCCGGTTGGCGCTCGAGGTGGCCTCGATGCTGCTCGTCATGTGGACAGTTGCTCCGAACGGAATGGATTGGTGGTGTCTCCCGCGCTCCACGGAACTGTCGCCGGAAGCGGCACGAACGAGCGAGACGACCCAACCGTTGAAGCAGTCTGATCACTACAGTCGATCATGCCGAGACCGGGCGACCACGGAGCCTGCTCCCTGCCGAGGCACACGATCCGCGAGCGCATCGACTAGCTTACCGTGCGCATTACCACAGGTTGCAAGCCCTCCTGAGGAGCGCGGCACATTGTGGGGCCGGAACCCGTCATCATGCCCTTTATGGGCCGAATCGGTACGGCAGACACGCCTGCCGTACCGTTGCCGGGTGAAGTCTCACCACTCGAACGAGAACCCCATCGAAGCCGAGGCGCGCCGCGGCAACCGGGCCTGGTGGGACCTCGACGCCGATGACTACCAGGAGGAACACGGCGCCTTCCTCGGCGACGTGGACTTCGTCTGGTGCCCCGAGCGGCTGCGCGAGGCCGACGCACGGCTGCTCGGCGACGTACCGGGCAAAAGGATCCTGGAACTCGGCGCCGGCGCCGCGGCAGCCAGCCGGTGGCTGCGTCGCGAGGGCGCCCGCCCGGTCGCCATGGATCTCTCCGGGGGCATGCTGCGGCACGCGCGCGAGGCCGCGGACCGCAGCGGGGTAGGCGTGCCACTCGTCCAGGCCGACGCGATGGCGCTGCCGTTCGCCGCGGACTCGTTCGACATCGTGTGCACGGCGTTCGGGGCGATCCCGTTCGTGGCCGACTCGGGCGCGGCGATGCGTGAGGTGGCACGGGTGCTGCGGCCGGGCGGCAGCTGGGTGTTCTCGGTCACCCACCCCATGCGGTGGATCTTCTGGGATGAGCCGGGCGAGGACGGGCTGGTCGCCCGGAACTCGTATTTCGACCGCTCCCCCTACGTCGAGCGCGACGACGACGGGACGATCACCTACCTGGAGCAGCACCGCACGCTGGGCGACCGGGTGCGCGAGCTGGTGGCGGCCGGGTTCGTGCTGCGCGACCTGATCGAGCCGGAGTGGCCGGCGGGTCACGAGCAGGAGTGGGGCCAGTGGAGCCCGCTGCGCGGCCGGCTGTTCCCGGGAACCGCGATCTTCGTCTGCGACCTGCCGAAACCCTGACCCCGGCCGGCCGGGCGAACATTGCGACGGGACGCCGCACGCTCTCGTTTTCGTGGGTGGGCCCGGGGTATCCGGCAGACATGGGGAAAGCGAAGAAGGGCCCTGAAAAGGGTGAGCCGGTGATCTGGCGCAGCCATGGGGAGGATGTCCACGGCACCGTTCAGCAGAAGATCACCAAACGGACCGAGACCGCCGGGCGGACCGTGGCGGCGTCGGCGGAGGAGCCGCAGTACAGGGTGCGCAGCGACAGGACCGGGCGTGAGGCGGTGCACAAGCCGGGGGCGTTGCGCCATGGCTGACACCGACGTGTACGCCGACTTCCGTGACGCGGTGAACATGACCGCCGGCGAGCTGAGGGAATGGCTCGGAACCGAGGAGTCGAAAACGGTCGGCCAGAGTTCGTCGCCGGGCACCGAGCCGGTCGGGCACCACTCCGGCCGCAAGATCGTCGGAATCCTCGGCAAGAAGAAGACCGAACTGACCGAGGCCGACGAGCAGCACATGCGCAAGGTCGTCGGCTACGTCCATCGGCACACGGCCCAGCGCCCCGACGGTGACGTGGCCGACAGCCGGTGGCGGCACTCGCTGATGAACTGGGGTCACGACCCGCTCAAGAAGTGACCGCTGGCCCGATCCGGCGATCGCACGAGGCCCCGGCCGCGCTGGTGATCGATCGCCCGTCGAAAGCTCACGATGGCGCGGGCCGGTGACCGCCGGTCAAGGGCAGACGGTCGCGTGGCGGGCATCCAGCACACCGGCCAGGCGGGTGAGTGCGGCGGGGACGGGCCGGTAGTAGACCCAGGTCCCGCGGCGGGAGCAGTCGACCAGGCCGGCCTCCCGGAGGATCCGCAGATGGTGCGAGATGGTGGGGCCGGTCAGTGGGAACGCGGCGCTGAGGTCACAGACGCAGATCTCCCCGTCCGCAGCCGAGGCGATCATCGACATGAGGCGCAGCCGGACCGGGTCGCCCAGCGCCTTGAACGGCCCGGCGAGGTGCCCGGCCTGATCCTCGTCCAGCGCGCCACCCCCGAGCGCCGGGCCGATCGGTGCGAGGTCAGCGCCGAGGCCGGCGCCGGCCTCCATCGGCATCGATCGGATCGGCATCGGACCAGGGTGCCAGAACGGGGCAAACCAGCGGCCCGGATGCCACCCGGACGGGTACTCCGGTCACCCACCCGGGCATCACCGCTCACCAGTCCGTGAACACCGCCCGGCCGGATCCGGGCGGTTGGGCCGGCCCGGCGGGAGGCCGGCCCGGCGGGAGGCCGGCCCGGCGGGAGGCCGGCCCGGGGTGGGTCAGTGGTCGGCGCCGTTCCAGTCGCGGCCCACGCCGATGGAGACCTCCAGGGGCACGGACAGGGGGTAGGCGGCGCCCATCTCGCGGCGGACCAGTTCCTCGAGGGGTTCGCGTTCGCCGGGGGCGATCTCGAAGACCAGTTCGTCGTGGACCTGCAGGAGCATGCGGGAGGCCAGGCCGCTGTCCTTGAGGGCCTCGTCGACGTGCAACATCGCGATCTTGATGATGTCGGCGGCGGAGCCCTGGATGGGGGCGTTGAGGGCCATGCGTTCGGCCATCTCGCGGCGCTGGCGGTTGTCGCTGCTCAGGTCGGGCAGGTAGCGCCGGCGGCCGAGGATGGTGGCGGTGTAGCCGTCCTTCCCGGCGCGCTGGACGACGGCCTGCAGATAGTCGCGGACGCCGCCGAACCGTTCGAAATACTCCGTCATCAGGGTGCGCGCCTCCTCGGTGGAGATGCTCAGCTGATTGGAGAGGCCGAAGGCGCTCAACCCGTACGCCAGGCCGTAGTTCATGGCTTTGATCTTGCGCCGCTGGTCGGGGCTGACCTCGTCGAGGCCGACGTGGAAGACCGACGACGCGGTGGCGGCGTGGAAGTCGGCGCCGGAGTTGAACGCGGCGATCAGCGCGTCGTCGCCGGACAGGTGCGCCATGATCCGCATTTCGATCTGGCTGTAGTCGGCGGTCATCAGCTGGTCGAAGCCGGGGCCGACGACGAAGGCGCGGCGGATGCGCCGGCCCTCCTCGGTGCGGATCGGGATGTTCTGCAGGTTGGGGTCGGTCGACGAGAGCCGGCCGGTGGCGGCGACGGTCTGGTTGAAGGTGGTGTGGATGCGGCCGTCGTCGGAGACCGACTTGAGCAGGCCGTCGACGGTCGACTTGAGTTTGGCGACGTCGCGGTGGCGCAGCAGGTGGGCCAGCAGGGGGTCGCCGGTCTGCTCGAACAGGTTGGTGAGCGCGTCGGCGTCGGTCGTGTATCCCGACTTGATCTTCTTCGTCTTCGGCAGGTTCCGTTCGACGAAGAGGATCTCCTGGAGCTGCTTGGGTGAGCCGAGGTTGAACTCGCGCCCGACGACCTCGTGGGCGGCCTGCTGGGCGGCCTTCACCTCGGCGGCGAAGTGGGACTCCAGCTCGGACAGGTAGTCGGTGTCGGCGGCGATGCCGCGCCGCTCCATCTCGGCGAGGACGACCGACAGGGGCTGCTCGACGTCGGCGAGCAGCCGGACCGACTCGCCGCCGTCGCGGGACAGCTCGGCGGTGAGGACCCCGGCCAGGTCGAGGGTGGCCCGGGCGCGCAGCATCACGGCCTGCTCGGCGGAGTTGTCGTCGGCGGTCTCGAAGGAGAGGGCGAGCTGGCCGTCCTGTGGCTCTTCGACGCGCAGCTCCCGCTTGAGGTAGCGCAGGGCGAGGTCGTTCAGGTCGTACGCCCGCTGGTCGGGTTTGGCCAGGTAGGCGGCGAGGGCGGTGTCGGTGGTGACGCCGGCGAACTGCCAGCCGTGGGCGTGGAAGGCGAGCAGCGCCGGTTTCGCGTCGTGGATCACCTTGGGCCGGGACGGCTCGGCCAGCCAGGCGGCGACGGCGCGTTCGTCGTCCTCGTCGAGGGTGGCCGGGTCGAACCAGGCGGCGGGCCCGCCCGCGGTGGCGACGGCCACGCCGGTGAGCCGGCCGGCGCCGCGGCCGAACGTGCCGGTGACGGCGACGCCGACCGGGGCGGTGCCGGCGTGCTCACGCAGCCACGCGGCGACGCCACCGGAGCGCAGCACGGACGCGTCGAGGTCGAAGCCGGCCTCGGCCTCCGGCTCGACGGCCTCCAGGTACGAATACAGCCGCTCGCGCAGCACCCGGAACTCCAGGGCGTCGAAGACCTGGTGCACCGCCTCGCGGTCCCAGCCCTCCCAGCGCACGTCGGCCGGGGCCAGCGGCAGCTCCAGGTCGCAGACCAGGGCGTTGAGCTCGTAGTTGCGCAGCACGTCGGCGAGGTGGGCGCGCAGGCTGTCGCCGACCTTCCCCTTGATCTTGTCGACGTTCGCCACGATGCCGTCGAGCCCGCCGTACTCCTTGATCCACTTGGCGGCGGTCTTGTCGCCGACGCCGGGCACGCCGGGCAGGTTGTCGCTGGCCTCACCGACCAGGGCGGCCTTGTCGCGGTACCGCGAGGGGGGTACGAAGTACTTCGTCTCGATGGCCTCCGGCGTCATCCGCCACACGTCGGAGACACCGCGAACCGGGTACAGGATGGTGACGTGGTCGCCGGCGAGCTGGAAGGCGTCCCGGTCACCGGTGGAGATGACCACCTCCATGCCGGCGGCGCGGCCCTGGGTGGCCAGGGTGCCGATGACGTCGTCGGCCTCGTAGCCGGGCTTCTCCACGACCGGGATGCGCAGCGCCTCCAGCACCTCCTTGATCAGGCTGACCTGACCCAGGAACGGCTTCGGCGTCTCGGAGCGGCCGGCCTTGTACTCCGCATACTTCTCGGTGCGGAAGGAGACGCGGGAGACGTCGAAGGCGACCACGATGTGGGTCGGCTTCTCGTCGCGCAGCATGTTGATGAGCATCGACGTGAAGCCGAACACGGCGTTGGTCGGCTGACCGGTGTGGGTGCTGAAATTCTCCACGGGCAGCGCGAAGAAGGCCCGGTAGGCCAGCGAGTGGCCGTCGAGCAGCAGCAGTCGGGGGGTCTGGGCGTCGTCGCTCACGTCCCAGGACTCTAGTCGCCGGGTCTGACAAGTTTCCGGGCGCACCGCGGGGCGGCCACCCGGTGAGGGTGACCGCCCCGCGGCTCGGCTGTGTCAGGCGACGCCGAGGTACGCCTCCTTGACCGCCGGGTCGTGCAGGAGGTCCTGGCCGGTGCCCTCCTTGACGATCCGGCCGGTCTCCAGCACGTACCCGCGGTGGGCACGGGCCAGCGCCTGCTGCGCGTTCTGCTCCACCAGCAGCACCGTGGTGCCCTGCTGGTTGATCTCCACGATGATGTCGAAGATCTGCTGGATGATCATCGGGGCGAGGCCCATCGACGGCTCGTCCAGCAGCAGCAGCTTCGGCCGGGCCATCAGCGCCCGCCCGACCGCGAGCATCTGCTGCTCACCGCCGGACATCGTGCCGCTGATCTGCTTCTGCCGCTCCTCCAGGCGGGGGAACAGCTCGAACACCCGCTTCAGGTCGGCGGCGACACCGGCCCGGTCCTTGCGGGTGTAGGCGCCCATGTCCAGGTTCTCCAGCACCGTCATGCCGGGGAACACGCCACGGCCCTCGGGCGACTGGCAGATGCCGAGCGGCACCCGCAGGTCGGCACGCATCGTGGTGATGTCCTTGCCGGCGAACCGGATCTTGCCGGACGCCAGCGGGTTCAGCCCCGAGATGGCCCGCATCGTGGTCGTCTTGCCGGCGCCGTTGGCGCCGATCAGGGCCACGATCTCGCCCTCCTCGACGTGGATGCTCAGGCCGTGCAGCGCCTCGATCCGCCCGTACCGCAGAGTGATGTCATCGAGCTCAAGAAGCATCTGCGGTCTCCCCCAGGTACGCGGCGATCACCTTCGGGTTCTCCCGGACCTCGGCCGGCGTGCCCTCGGCGATCTTCTTGCCGAACTCCAGCACCACGATCCGGTCGGTCACACCCATCACCAGGCGCATGTCGTGCTCGATCAGCAGCACCGTGTAGCCCAGATCCCGGATCCGCCTGATCAGGTTCATCAGGTCTTCCTTCTCCGCCGGGTTGAAGCCGGCGGCCGGCTCGTCCAGGCAGAGCAGCTTCGGCTCCGTGGCCAGAGCCCGGGCGATCTCCAGGCGCCGCTGGTCACCGTACGGCAGGTTCCGCGCCAGGTCGTTGGCCCGGCCGGTGATCCCGACGAACTTCAGCAGGTCCAGCGCCTTGCGCTCGCCGGCCCGCTCCTCCAGCGTGTGCCGCGAGATGCCGAAGATCTTCGCCGACGTACGGCGGATCTCCTGCCACGCCCGCACGATGCCGTTGGAGGAGGTGACCTGAGGCAGCTCCTCCTCCTTCGGGCGCACCCGGTACAGCCGGAACAGCGCACCCGGAACACTGGTGAGGTGCTGCGAGTCGGCGCCCACCATGACGTTCTCGAGCGCCGTCATCTCCGGGAACAGCCGGATGTTCTGGAACGTCCGGGCGATGCCCATCCGGTTGATCGCGTGGGGTCGCCGGCCGGTGATCGTCTGGCCGTCGAACGCGACCTTGCCCTCGGTCGGCTTGTAGACGCCCGTCATCACGTTGAAGCAGGTCGTCTTGCCGGCGCCGTTCGGGCCGATCAGGCCGAGGATCTCACCCTTGTTGATGCTGAAGCTCACGTCGTTGAGCGCCACCACACCGCCGAATCGCAGCGTCACGTGGTCGACGTCGAGCAGCACCTCGGTGTTCTCAGACACCTACGGCCACCTCCTCCTGACGGTCCTTCAACTCGCGCGCCCGCCGCCGGCTCGGGATCAGACCCTGCGGCCGCAGCAGCATCACGATCACCAGCGCCAGGCCGAAGACCAGGAACCGCCACTCCGAGAACTCCCGGAACCGCTCCGGCAGGTACGCCAGCAGCACGGCGCCCAGCGCCACACCTGCCATGTTGCCCGAACCACCGACCACGACCATCGCCACGAACAGAATCGACAGCTGCGCGTTGAACTGGTTCGGCTCGATGAACCCGTTCCGGCTGGCGTACAGCAGCCCCGACAGGGCGCCCAGGGCGGCGCCGATGGCGAACGCCCACAGCTTGAACTTGAACGGGTACACACCCATCACGGCGGCCGCGTCCTCGTCCTCGCGGACGGCCAGCCACGCCCGGCCCACCCGGCTGTTCTCCAGCCGCCGCACCAGGAACACGATCAGCAGCACGGTGGTCAGCGCCAGCCAGTACCACGGCTTCGCGTCGATCAGACCGAAGATGTTGTTGTCCGCCGACGGCTTGCCCTGCGGACCGGGGATCGCGGCCACACCGGCCGGCCCACCGGACCACTCGACGTTACGGACCACGATCCGGATGATCTCGCCGAAGCCCAGCGTCACGATCGCCAGATAGTCACCGCGCAGCCGCAGCGTCGGACCGCCCAGCAGCACACCCGAGATCATCGCCAGGCACAGCGCGATCGGGATGCAGACCGCCCAGGCGACCGCCCACTCCTCGGAGAGGCCGAACTGGGCCTGCAACGACTTCACGATCGGCGACTGCGTCGACCCGAACAAGGCCACGCTGTACGCGCCGACCGCGAAGAAGCCGACATACCCCAGGTCGAGCAGGCCGGCCAGACCGATCACCACGTTCAGACCGATCGCGATCAGTACGTACACCGCACAGGTGAACAGCACACCCGCCCAGTTGTTGCCGTTCGCGATGTAGTCGGTCCGCAGCCACGTCAGACCCGGGATGCCCAGGTAGGGCAGGTAGTACAGGAAGATCACGAACGCGACGAACGCCAGCGACCGCTGCCACTTCGGCAGAGCCGCCCACCGGTCGCCGAACTTCGCCCGCGCGCCACCGATGCCGTACTTGTTGGACTTCGTTTCGGTCGTCATGCGCGGGCCCTCCCCAACGACTCGCCGAGCAGGCCGGTCGGACGGAACAGCAGCACCACCACGAGCACCGTGAACGCCGCCACGTCCTCCCAGTTCGACTGGGTCAGCGTGGCCGCGTACACCTCGACGACACCCAGCAGCAGACCACCGAGCAGTGCGCCGCGCAGGTTACCGATACCACCGAGAACCGCCGCCGTGAACGCCTTCAGACCCAGCAGGAAGCCCACGTTGAACCGGGTGTTGCCGTACCGGACGTTGTAGAGCAGCGCGGCGGCCCCCGCCAGAAGACCACCGAGCAGGAAGATCAGCAGGATCACCCGGTCCTTGTTGACGCCCATCAGCGCCGCCGTGTCCGGGTTCTGCGCCACCGCACGCACGCCACGCCCGTACCGGGTGCGGTTGATGAACACGTCCAGGAGAATCATCATCACCAGCGCCGACACGATCGTCAGCAACTGCGTGTTCGTGATCTCGGTGTTCCCGATCGTGAACAGGACCTCCCGCTCCACGATCGTCGGCATGCCCTTGATCAGCCGGCCCTGCCACAGGCCGAACGCCTCGGACAGCACCAGCGACAGGCCGATCGCCGTGATCAGGAAGATCAGCGGCGGCGCGTTCATCCGCCGCAACCGCCGATAGGCGATCAACTCCACGCCCACCGCGGTGGCGCCCGACGCGACCGCACCGGCCACCAGGCCGGCAAGCAGGAACAAGATCATCATTCCGACACTCGGGTTGCTTGTGGCCCCGAGCGCGGTCCAGGTTCCCAGGACCGCGAAAGTACCCACCATGAAGACTTCCGAGTGGGCGAAGTTGATCAGCTTCAAGACGCCGTAGACCAGGGTGTAGCCCAGCGCGACAAGAGCGTAGATAGCGCCCTTGGACAAGCCGTCCACCGTGTGCTGGCCCAGGTGCCCGAAGAGTTCATCGAAGTTCACATAAACCCCTTTGCACCAGACGCGGCCGGAGGCAAAGCCTCCGGCCGCATCAGAGCTGGACTCAGCTGAGCTTGATCTCCGACAGCGGCTCGATCGCGCCGCCGGCCTTGATCTCGTACGACCAGATGACGACCTTGGACTTGTCCACGTCGCCGGTCTCGTCGAACTTCAGGTACTTCGAAACGCCCTGCTTGTCGTACGCGTCCACCCACGCGAGCAGGTCGGCACGGGTCTTCTTGCCCGCCGAGTAGCCCTCGAGCAGGATCTTCGCGCCGTCGTAGCCCTCAGCACCGTACGAACCCGGAGCCTGGCCGTACTCCTTCTGGAAGTCGGCCGAGAAGGTGCCACCCGCCTCAGCGGCCGGCAGACACGGGCAGGTCACGATCGCGCCGACGGCGGCCTCACCGGCACCCGCCGGGAAACCGGGGTCGTACAGACCGTCGAAGCCCAGGAACTTCGCCGTCACGCCGGCCGCACGGGCCTGCTTGAGCAGCGGAGCCGCCTCATTGGTGTAACCGCCGTACGCGATCAGGTCCGCGCCCGACGACTTGATCTTCGAAATGGTCGCGTCGAAGTTCTGCTGGTCCGTCTGCACCTTGTCGGAGTTGACGGCCAGAGCACCCAGACCGGCCTTCACCTCGCCGATGATGCCCACACCGTAGGTCTGGCCATCGTCGATCAGGAAGACCTTCTGCGACTTCAGAGTGTTCTTGATGTAGGTGACCGCGGCGGCCGCCTGGGTCGAGTCGTTGCCCACCACCCGGTGGAACGACTTGTTCCCCGTCTTGGTCAGCTCCGCGGCGGTCGCCGACGGGCTCACCATCACGAGACCGGCGGCCTCGTAGATCGGCATGGTCGCCTTCGACTCACCGGAGAAGTGACCACCGATCACCGAGGTGAACGACTGGTCCTGCGCCACCTGGTTCGCGATCGGCGTCGCCTGGTCGGCGTTGCCCTGCGTGTCGAACTCCTGCAGGGTCACCTGGCAGTCGGGGTTGGCCGCGTTGTGCTGCTTCACGGCCATCTTCGCGCCGTTCAGCGACGGCAGCACCAGGCCCGCGTTCGGACCGGTGAATGCACCGAAGATTGCAATCTTGCCGCAGGACGACCCGGACGCGTCAGTCGTTCCGGTTCCGCCGGAGTCCTGACAACCTGCCGCGGCCAGCATCGCGGTGGCGAGGCCGACCGCACCCAGGGCCCGTACATAGTTACGCCTCAAGGCTTATGACCTTTCATCCCGGTGCAGGGAAGCGTCACCGAGCCGAGCCGACAACGCGCTTTCGCGTCACCGCCCCCGACACCCGAAACCGCTGGACCCTGCGCACTGCTCGTGATGGCGCAGCGTAGCGGGCTGAGAATTCCTTAAGAAGACGTAGCGGCCCTGCATGCCAAACCGTTACAGAGAGCTGCTCAAAAGTCCGACCGATCAGGGCCGGTACCGGCCATCTCAACCACGAACACCGTTACGCTCCGATGTCCGCAGTGTAAACACGGCCAGTAACGCCGTCATCAGCCACCAACACCAAACGGCCACCACCCGCCGTAACCGACAAAGCCACCTCCGGCCGCGCACCCACCACCACCGGCGGCTCCACCCGGCCCCACGAGACACCACCGTCGGACGACACCCACAGGGCGTACCCCACCCCGTCACCCGCCGAGACGACCAATCGGGAACCCGCCACCACCACCGAGTGAACCCCCGACCAGGCACTCGCCCGCCACGAACCGAACGAACCCACCGGCCGCCACCGGCCCGGCTCCAGCCGCCACACCCCGAACACCGAACCCCGGAACCCCACCGCCAGCGGCACGCCATCGACCAGCACCACTCTATGCAACTCCTCGTATTCCGAAGAATCACCCTCAGCGATCAGGCGCTCCCACGACACCCCATCCACCGACCGCCAACCACACACATCCCGATCGATCCGGCCCGCCGGCAGACAACCACCCACCACCAACCAGCCCGAACCCGCCGCCAACCCGTCGAACGCCCACGTCTCCCCCGAGGAGTCCGACGCCAACCCGGCGACACGCTCACGCAACTCGAACCGCGACGCGTCACCCGACCACCACACCGCCGCGCCCGACATCCGATTCCCCGAAATCAGGAACCCACCGTCACCCGCGTCCAACCGCGACACATTCATCGCCTGCGGACCGCCGTACAACTCGAACGGCGCCGGCAACTCCCGCAAAACCCCGTCCGCCGCCCGCAACCACGACGCCGTACGCGGATTCGCATGCGCGCCCCCACGCTTCCAGCCCACCGCCGCCAGACGGCCCTCCCGGCACGCCCCCATCACCAGCACACTGCGCTCGCCGTAATAACTCCGCGGCGCCACCGGAACCACCGACCACGACCGGCCGTCGACACTCGACCACACCGCCGGACGCGTCTCCCCCGCCGCATCCCGCACCGCACCCACCACGAACCAGCCGTCCCCGCACCACACCGCCTCCCGCACCACCGGCACATCCCCGGAAGACGGAAGAGCCGCCTCCTGCCAGCCGAACGGCACAGGAGACGGCTCCGGAACACCACCCGCGGAACAGCCCACCAGTAGAAGCGACACCACCCCCGCCAGCAGCCTGCCCACACGTCTCATCTCGGCGGATCAGCCTCCGCCTGCTGCTCGGCCAGAATCCGGTCAGCAACCTCACGCATCGTCATCCGATGATCCATCGCCGTCCGCTGAATCCACTTGAACGCCTGCGGCTCGGTCATCGCGTACTTCGTCATCAGCTCGCCCTTGGCCCGCTCCACCGACTTCCGCGTCTCCAGACGCTCCGTCAGCCCCGCGACCTCCGACTCCAGCACCGAGATCTCCGAATACCGCGACAACGCGATCTCGATCGCCGGCACCAGATCCGACTTCTGGAACGGCTTCACCAGGTACGCCATCGCACCCGCCGCCCGCGCCCGCTCCACCAGATCACGCTGACTGAACGCCGTCAGAATCACCACCGGCGCGATCCGCCCACCGGCGATCCGCTCCGCCGCCGCCAGACCGTCCATGATCGGCATCTTGATGTCGAGGATCACCAGATCCGGCTTCAGGTCCTCGGCCAGGCGCACGGCCGTCTCACCGTCGCCCGCCTCACCGACCACGTCATAGCCCTCCTCGACGAGCATCTCGGCGAGGTCCAGACGGATGAGGGCCTCGTCCTCGGCGATGAGCACCCGCTTGCGCTCGGCACCAGCCTGCGTGTCGGCCACGGAAACCCCTACCCCCAGAACGTCGATGTCGCGACACCCGGGTATCTGGGTGTCGCCGCCCTAAGCCTAGTGGGTAGGCTGTCGAGTGCTCGGGTTGGCGTGACCAAACTTGCGCCCGCCCGATGATGCTCGTCCGCGTAGCCCAACGGCAGAGGCCATGCTCTCAAACAGCATCAAGTGTGGGTTCGAATCCCACCGCGGACACCAGAAGAACCGAGCCCTCCGCAAAGAAGGCACGGAATGCATTCTCCTCGTCTGCGAATCACCGCACTCGAGATGCATCCCGCCGGAATCCCGTTTTCGGAGATATATCGAAAACTGGAACTGTCCCGCAATACGGTTGCTTCCTGGCTCTACAGCAAACGCGAGCGAAAATTAGGGATCGATCGCCGTTGCTGGCGATGTGACGTTCCGCCGCGAAGACCCGGCGACGTCGCGTCGTATTGCCACCTCCTGGGCCAGTACCTGGGAGACGGTCACCTCCTGACGACACAGCGCGTCCCGCTGCTGACGGTCACGTGTGACAGCCGATACCTCGGACTGATTCATGAAGTGACCCACGCCATGACGGTTTGCGGTGTACGCACCGTCGGCTATCAGGAGAAGCCGGGGCGCATCAGCGTTCGCGCACATTGGATGCACTGGCCCTGCCTTCTCCCGCGACACGTCCGGGAGTCGAACACCAGCGGGAGATCGCCCTCACCGATTGGCAGCGGGAATTCGTCGGCGAACATCCGGGTCGCCTCGTCCGCGGGCTTTTCCATTCCGATGGCAGCCGGTTCATCAACCGCGTAATCACCCGGGGAAGGCCGTACAGCTACCCGCGTTACAACTTCGTTAATGAATCCGGGGACATCATGCGGATCCGCCAGGAGGCGCTCGACCGGCTCGGGATCGACTGGCGGATGGCACGGCGCGACACTCTCTCGGTGGCCCGGCGAGGCGCTGTGGCCCGGCTGGACGAGTTCGTCGGGCCCAAGTGGTGACGTCGCTTACGGCGTACCATCAGATGGTTTTGATCTTGGTCTGAATCTCGCGAACGCCGGGTCGTGGCATGCCCCGGATGCTGTCATGGCAGAGACAGCTTCAGCGGGAGGCCTCATGTTGTCGTCCGGTTCTTCGCCTTTGACCGTCAAGCGCGGGAACACGTGGCGTTTGCTGATGGTCGCGGGCGCGGTGTGGTTGGCGATCGGCTGGACGATGTTGCGGCTGGAGCCGGCGAACGTGGCGGCGGTGGCGGGTCCGGTGGTGCTGTTCGGTGCGCTGTGTGAGGCGGTCCGGGCGCTGGCGGGGACGCGGACGTGGTGGTTGAACGCGGGTCTGGCGGCGGTGTTCACGGTGACGGCCGGCTTGTTGCTGACGCTTCCGTTCTGGTCGTTCGCGACGGCGTCGGCGCTGGTGGGCTGGTATCTGATGGTTCGCGGCGTGACGGATGTCGCGGTGGGGGTCATGGCCCGGGGTACTGATCGGGTGTGGAGCCTGCTGGTGTTGGTGGGTGTGCTGGAGACGGGGCTGGGGTTCTTCGCGGCGAGTCCGTTCTCGCGGACGGCGCGTCTGGTGATGGTGGTGCTGGGTGCGCTGGGTGTGTTGCGTGCGGTGGCGGAGCTGGTGACGGCGTTGCGGTTGCGCGAGGTGGCCGGGCCGCGGCGGGATGTGCTGAGGTTTCCGGCTGAGAGTTCCGCCGGGTTGCGGGGTTATGCGGCGGGTGTGTCGGATGTGGAGGATGCTCCGCGGTGGCGGGCGCGGCATCGGGCGCGGCCGAGTGCTTCGACGGTGGCGGCGGGGGTGGCCGGTGGGCGGTCGGGTGAGGGTTTCCCGGATCGTGCGGTGCGGACGACCGCTGATCTTGATGCGTTCCTGACGGAGGCCGGGGTCACGGGCTCGCGGGCCGGTGCGGTGCCGGATGCGCCGGAGGGTGTGGAGGCGGCGCCGGAGGCGCGGTAGGGCTTGGCCTCGCCGGGGTGGACCGGTCGCGAGACAGCCGGCTTCATCCGCCGATGCGGCGGAGGAGGCCTTCCTGGACGGCGCTGGCGATGTGCTGTCCGTCGCGGGTGAACATGCGGCCGTTGGCGAGGCCGCGTGCGCCGCTGGCGTTGGGGCTGGTGCTGTCGTAGAGGAACCATTCGTCGGCGCGGAAGGGCCGGTGGAACCAGAGGGCGTGGTCGAGGCTGGCGCCGATGACGCCACCGGGGCCCCAGACCTCGCCGTGGGTGGACAGCACGGCGTCGAGCAGGCTCATGTCGCTGGCGTAGGTGAGGGCGCAGGCGTGGATGAGCGGGTCGTCGGGGAGTTTGCCGTCGAGGCGCATCCAGACGCGTTGCTGGGGTTGGATGCCGCGGTCGCCGGGTGGGACCCAGCCGGGGACGCCGACGTAGCGGACGTCGACGGAGCGTGGTGAGTTCTTGAACATGGCCATCCGCTCGGGGTATTTCTCGGCCCAGTGCAGGATGGTGGGGACGTCTTCGGGTGGGGGGACGTCGTCGGGTGCCGGGGTGTGGTGGTCGAGGCCTTCTTCGGGGATCTGGAAGGAGGCGGACATGAAGAAGATGGTTTTGCCGTGTTGCTTGGCGGTCGAGCGGCGGACGGAGAAGCTGCGGCCGTCCCGGATGTTCTCGACGTGGAAGGTGATGGGTTCGGTGGGGTCGCCGGCGCGGACGAAGTAGCCGTGGAGGCTGTGCACGTGCCGGGTGGGGTCGACGGTGCGGCCGGCGGCGACCAGCGCCTGTCCGGCGACTTGGCCGCCGAACACGCGCTGGGCTCCGGTTTGCGGGCTTTCGCCCTGGAAGGTGGCCGCGTCGACCCGCTTGAGGTCGAGGAGCTCGAGGAGCTGGTCGACGGCGGCCTGTCCCTGGAGCAAGGTCACACCTTGGCGGCGTCGACGAGCGAGCCGATCTGGTGGACACGGAGGGTGTTGGTGGAGCCGGGTGCGTTGGGCGGGGAGCCGGCCACGACGACGACGTAGTCGCCGGGCTTGGCCAGGCCCATGCTGAGCATCTTGGCGTCGACCTGCCGGAACATGTCGTCGGTGTGCTCGACGAAGTCGGTGAGGAAGGTTTCGACGCCCCAGCTGAGCGCGAGGGTGTTGCGAACCTCGGAGACCGGCGTGAAGGCGTAGAGCGGCAGGTCGCAGTGCAGGCGGGCGAGGCGCTTGACGGTGTCGCCGGTCTGGGAGAAGGCGACGAGGGCCTTGGCGCCGATGTTGCGGGCGATCTGGCTGGCGGCGACGGTGAGGGCGCCGCCGTGGGTGCGCGGGTCGTGCTGGAGGCGGGGGACGCCCATGCCGCCGGCTTCGGTGGTGGTGACGATCTTCGCCATGGTGCTGACGGTGAGGACCGGGTACTTGCCGACCGAGGTCTCGCCGGAGAGCATCACGGCGTCGGTGCCGTCGAGGACGGCGTTGGCGACGTCGGAGGCCTCGGCCCGGGTGGGCCGCGAGTTCTCGATCATGGAGTCGAGCATCTGGGTGGCGACGATGACCGGCTTGGCGTTCTCGCGGCAGAGCTGGACGGCGCGCTTCTGGACCAGGGGGACCTGGTCGAGGGGGAGCTCGACGCCGAGGTCGCCGCGGGCGACCATGACGCCGTCGAAGGCGAGGACGATGGCTTCGAGGTGGTCGACGGCCTCGGGCTTCTCGACCTTGGCGATGACGGGGACGCGGCGGCCCTCCTCGTCCATGATCTTGTGGACGAGGTCGATGTCCTCGGGCGCGCGGACGAAGGAGAGTGCGATGAGGTCGACGCCGAGGCCGAGGGCGAAGCGGAGGTCCTCTTCGTCCTTGTCGCTGAGGGCGGGGACGCTGACGGCGACGTTGGGGAGGCTGACGCCCTTGTTGTTGCTGACCGGGCCGCCCTCGGTGACGAGGCAGTGGATGTCCTCGCCGTCGACGCCGGTGACCTCGATGGCGACCTTGCCGTCGTCGATGAGGAGGCGGTCGCCGACCTTGACCTCGTGCGGGAGCTTCTTGTAGGTGCAGCTGACGCGCTCTTTGGTGCCGAGGATCTCGTCGCTGGTGATGACGACGCGGTCGCCGGTCTCCCAGCGGTGCGGGCCGTCGGCGAACTTGCCGAGGCGGATCTTGGGGCCCTGGAGGTCGGCGAGGATGGCGACCGGGCGATCGGCCTGCTCGGCGGCGGCGCGGACCAGCTCGTACATCTCCCGGTGGTTCTCCCGGGTGTCGTGGCTGAAGTTCATCCGGGCCACGTTCATGCCCGCTTCCACCAGGCCGAGCATGCGCTCGGGTGACTTGGTGGCGGGGCCCATCGTGCAGACGATCTTTGCGCGGCGTGTCACGGCCATCAGGCTAATCCTTCTTTCGGGGCGGCCCGGCGGCCGACCCGCGTCATCGGCATGAACTGCGGGTGTCGACGGCGAGGTCAACCCGCTGTGAGCGGGTGCGCTGCGTCGTCCGCGGGCTTCAGCGACCGCCGGTTCAGCCTAGCGGTCGGCTTCGGGTGGTCGTCGGCACATGCCACAACCCCTTTGGAGGGTACGCCGCGCGCGTACCGTGGGCTGGGAAGACGACCTTGACGGCAGTCATGCACGTCGATGCGAACCGGGGTTTCGGCGCCGGTTCGGGGCACCCCGGCAGCTGAAAATTATCCTCAGATCGACGTGCGCCATTGCCTCGGCGGCCGGGCGGGCATTAACGGCCGTTTGGCGGCGACCGCCGGGCGTGGCATTAACGGGCGTTTTGGCCGAGGGCGGCGAAAAGGCCCGCCACCGGTGTGGGTGACGGGCCTTTCGACGGTTCGTGATCAGACGGACAACGGCTGCGAATCGGAGCGGACCGGGGCGGGCAGCTCCCCGGCGGCGCCGAGATAGGAGTGGATGGCCGCGGCGGCGGCGCGTCCCTCGGCGATCGCCCAGACGATGAGCGAGGCGCCCTTGTGCATGTCGCCGGCGACGAAGACGCCCTCGGCGGTGGTCTG
The DNA here is from genome assembly GCF_019429605.1 of Actinoplanes hulinensis. Lineage (NCBI taxonomy): Bacteria > Bacillati > Actinomycetota > Actinomycetes > Micromonosporales > Micromonosporaceae > Actinoplanes > Actinoplanes hulinensis. The sequence continues at coordinate 323,617 of NZ_JAHXZI010000004.1, forward strand.
CCAGCCCTGGTCGGCGTCGAGGACGTTGCGCCGGTTGCGGCTGATGCCGAACTGGCTGAGCAGCGGCTGGTCCTCGGTGCCCTCGAAGCCGATGGCGAGCAGGACGAGGTCGGCGCGCAGTTCGCGTTCGCTGCCGGGGGCGACGACGACGGTGCGGACGCCGTCGACGCGCTGGACGCTGACGTCGGCGATGCGCACGGCGACGAGGTTGCCGTCCCCGTCGCCGACGAACTCCTGCACGGCGACGCCGAAGACCCGGTCGCCGCCCTCCTCGTGGGCGGCGTAGTTGCGCAGGATCAGCGGCCAGGTGGGCCACGGGTCCTTGACGCCGGCACGCAGGTCGGGCGGCAGAGGGTACTGGTCGAGCTGGGTGATCGACGCGGCGCCCTGGCGGTGGGCGACGCCGAGGCAGTCCGCGCCGGTGTCGCCGCCGCCGATGATGATGACGTGCTTGCCGTGCGCGTCGATCGGCGTGGAGTCCTGGAGCCCGGCGACGATCCGGTTGGCCGGGACGAGGTGTTCCATGGCCAGGTGGACGCCGTTGAGCCGGCGGCCGGGGGTCTCCGGGGTGTCGCGGCCGGCCAGGGCGCCGGCGGCGAGGAGCACGGCGTCGTATCGTTCGCGCAGGTCGTCGGCGGTGATGTCGGTGCCGACGTCGACGCCGGGCTGGAACTCGACGCCCTCGGCGGACATCTGGGCGAGCCGCGCGTCGATGACGTGCTTCTCGATCTTGAAGTCCGGGATGCCGTAGCGGAGCAGGCCGCCGATGCGGTCGTCGCGCTCGTAGACGGTGACCGCGTGGCCGGCCCGGGCCAGCTGCTGGGCGGCGGCCAGTCCGGCCGGGCCGGAGCCGACGACCGCGACCGACTTGCCCGATGCCACCGGCGCCGGCTGCGGCTTGACGAAGCCGAGGTCGAACGCGTGGTTGGCGATCTCCACCTCGACCTGCTTGATGGTCACCGGCCCGCCACTGGCACTGCCGCCGATTCCCAATACACAGGCCGCCTCGCACGGCGCGGGGCAGAGCCGCCCGGTGAACTCGGGGAAGTTGTTGGTGGCGTGCAGCGAGTCGGCCGCGGCCTCCCACTGCTGGGTACGGACGAGGTCGTTCCAGTCCGGGATGCGGTTGCCCAGCGGGCAGCCGTCGTGGCAGAACGGGATGCCGCAGTCCATGCAGCGGGTGGCCTGGTCGCGGATCAGTTCCTCGCCCGCGGGCGGGTAGACCTCTTTGTAGTCCAGGATCCGCACCGGCACCGGGCGGCGCTTCGGGAGCTGCCGCTGGTAGCGGAGGAAACCGTTAGGGTCAGGCACTGGTAACCCCCATGACCGCCTCGTCAACGTTGCGACCGGCGGCTTCGGCGGTCTTGATCAGTTCCATGACGCGCTTGTAGTCGCGCGGGACCACGGCGGTGAACCGCTCGACGGCGTTCGCCCAGTCCTTGAGCAGGCGGCCGGCGACGGCCGAGTCGGTCTCGGCGTGGTGCTTCTCGACGAGCGAGCGCAGCAGGTCGCGTTCGTCGTCGGTGAGCGGTGCGAGGTCGACGAGCTCCGGGTTGACCTGGTTCTGGTCGAGGTCGAGCAGGAACGCCTTGCCGCCGCTCATGCCGGCCGCGAAGTTGCGCCCGGTGGGGCCGAGCACCACCACGATGCCGCCGGTCATGTACTCGCAGCCGTGGTCGCCGACACCCTCGACGACCGCGTGGCCGCCGGAGTTGCGGACCGCGAACCGTTCGCCGACGCGGCCGCGCAGGAACAGTTCGCCGCTGGTGGCGCCGTACAGCAGGGTGTTGCCGGCGATGGTGTTCTCCTCCGCCGTGAACGGCGCCTCCTCGGCGGGGCGCACGACGACGCGGCCGCCGGAGAGGCCCTTGGCGACGTAGTCGTTGCTGTCGCCGATGAGCCGCAGGGTGACGCCGCGCGGCAGGAAGGCGCCGAACGAGTTGCCGCCGGTGCCGCGCAGGGTGAAGGAGATGGTGTCGTCGGGCAGGCCGTTGCCGCCGAAGCGGCGGCTGACCTCGCCGCCCAGCATCGCGCCGACGCTGCGCTGGTCGTTGCGGGTGGTCAGTTCGGCGTGGACCGGCAGGCCGTCGGTAAGGGCCGGCTGGGCCAGGGCGATGAGCTGGTTGTCCAGCGCCTTGTCGAGGCCGTGGTCCTGGGCGACGACGCCGCGGCGGGCGGCGCCCTCGGGCAGCTCCGGCACGTACAGGACCGGGGCCAGGTCGAGGCCCTTGGCCTTCCAGTGGTCGACGGCCTGGACCACGTTGAGGACCTCGGCGTGGCCGATGGCCTCGTCGATGCTGCGGAAGCCCAGCTCGGCCAGGATCTCGCGGACCTCTTCGGCGAGGAACATGAAGAAGTTCTCGACGAACTCCGGCTTGCCGGTGTAGCGCTCGCGCAGCACCGGGTTCTGGGTGGCGATGCCGACCGGGCAGGTGTCCAGGTGGCAGACGCGCATCATGATGCAGCCGGAGACGATCAGCGGAGCGGTCGCGAAACCGAACTCCTCGGCGCCGAGCAGCGCGGCGACGACCACGTCGCGGCCGGTCTTGAGCTGGCCGTCGACCTGCACGGTGACGCGGTCGCGGAGCTTGTTGAGCAGCAGCGTCTGCTGTGCCTCGGCCAGGCCCAGCTCCCACGGAGTGCCGGCGTGCTTGAGCGAGTTCAGCGGGGACGCGCCGGTGCCGCCGTCGTGGCCGGAGATCAGGATGACGTCGGCCTTGAGCTTGGCCACACCGGCGGCGACCGTGCCGACGCCGATCTCGCTGACCAGCTTGACGTGCACCCGCGACATCGGGTTGACCATCTTGAGGTCGTGGACCAGCTGGGCCAGGTCCTCGATGGAGTAGATGTCGTGGTGCGGCGGCGGCGAGATGAGGCCGACGCCCGGGGTGGCGTGCCGGGTCTTGGCGATCCACGGCCACACCTTGTTGCCGGGCAGCTGGCCGCCCTCGCCGGGCTTCGCGCCCTGCGCCATCTTGATCTGGAGGTCGTCGGCGTTGACCAGGTATTCGCTCGTCACACCGAACCGGCCGGAGGCGATCTGCTTGATCGCGGAACGGCGCTCCGGGTCGTAGAGGCGCTCGACGTCCTCGCCGCCCTCACCGGTGTTCGACTTGGCGCCGAGCCGGTTCATGGCGATGGCCAGGGTCTCGTGCGACTCGGCGGAGATGGAGCCGTAGCTCATCGCGCCGGTGGAGAACCGCTTGACGATCTCGCTGGCCGGCTCGACCTCGTCGATCGGGACCGCGGTGCGGTCGGAGTCGAAGCGGAACAGGCCACGCAGGTGACCGGCCTCGGCCGACAGCTCGTTGACCTTGTCGGTGTAGCGCTTGAAGACGTCGTACTGCTTGCTGCGGGTGGCGTGCTGGAGCAGGAAGACGGTCTCCGGGTTGAACAGGTGCAGTTCGCCCTCGCGGCGCCACTGGTACTCGCCGCCGACCTCGAGGCGGCGGTGCGCCCGCTCGGCCCGGTTCGCCGGGTAACCCTTCTCGTGGCGGGCCTTGACCTCCTGGTGGATGCCGTCGAGGCCGACGCCGCCGATCCGGCCGGAGGTGCCGGAGAAGTAGCGCTGGAGCAGCTTGTTGTCCAGGCCGACGGCCTCGAACACCTGGGCGCCGCAGTACGACGACACGGTCGAGATGCCCATCTTGGACATGATCTTCAGGACGCCCTTGCCGAGCGCCTTGACGTAGTTGCGGACCGCCTTGCGCGGGTCGACGCCGACCAGGCCGCCGGTGGCGATCAGGTCGTCGACGCTCTCGAACGCCAGGTACGGGTTGACCGCGGCGGCGCCGTAGCCGATCAGCACGGCGGCGTGGTGCACCTCGCGGCAGTCGCCGGACTCGACGACCAGCGCCACCTGGGTACGCGTCTGCTCGCGCACCAGGTGCTGGTGGACCGCGGCGGTGAGCAGCAGCGACGGGATCGGCGCCAGGTCGGCGTTGGAGTCGCGGTCGGACAGCACGAGGATGCGCACACCGTCCTCGATGGCCTCCGACACGTGCCGGCAGATCTGGGTGAGCCGGGCCTTGATGCCGGCCGCCCCGTCGCGCAGCGGGTACAGCCCGGAGACCCGGACCGCCTTGAAGCCGGGCAGGTCGCCGTCCTCGTCGATGGACAGGATCTTGGCGAGCTCGTCGTTGTCGATCACCGGGTACGGCAGGACGATCTGCCGGCAGCTGGCCGGGCCCGGGTCCAGCAGGTTCGCCTCGGGGCCGATGGTCGTCGACAGGCTGGTCACCAGCTCCTCGCGGATGGCGTCCAGCGGCGGGTTCGTCACCTGGGCGAACAGCTGGTGGAAGTAGTCGAACAGCAGCCGCGGCCGGGTGGAGAGCGGCGAGATCGGGGTGTCGGTGCCCATCGAGCCCAGCGGCTCGGCGCCGGACCGCGCCATCGGCGCCACCAGGATCTTGAGCTCCTCCTCGGTGTAGCCGAACACCTGCTGGCGGCGGAGGACCGAGTCGTGGGTGTAGATGACGTGCTCGCGGGCGGGCAGGTCCTCCAGCTCGATCAGGCCGGCGTGCAGCCAGTCCGCGTACGGCTCGGCGGCGGCCAGCTCGGCCTTGATCTCGGCGTCGTGGACGATGCGGCCGGCCGCGGTGTCGACCAGGAACATCTTGCCCGGCTGGAGGCGGCCCTTGGCGACGACCTGCTCCGGCTCGAAGTCGATGACACCGGCCTCGGAGCCGAGTACGACCAGCCCGTCGGCGGTGTGCCACCAGCGGCCCGGGCGCAGGCCGTTGCGGTCCAGGACGGCGCCGATGACGGTGCCGTCGGTGAACGCCACGGCGGCCGGGCCGTCCCACGGCTCCATGAGGCTCGCGTGGAACCGGTAGAAGGCGCGGCGGGCCGGATCCATGTCCGGGTCGTTCTCCCACGCCTCGGGGATCATCATGAGCACCGAGTGCGGCAGGCTGCGGCCGGCCAGGTGCAGCAGCTCGAGGACCTCGTCGAAGCTGGCCGAGTCGGACGCCTCGGGCGAGTTGATCGGGAAGAGCCGCTTGATGTTGCCCGGGATCCGCTTCGACGACAGCAGCGCCTCGCGGGCCGCCATCCAGTTCTTGTTGCCGCGGATCGTGTTGATCTCACCGTTGTGGGCGATCAGCCGGTACGGGTGCGCCAGCGGCCACGACGGGAACGTGTTGGTGGAGAACCGGGAGTGCACCAGCGCGATCGCGCTGTCCACCCGGTCGTCGGACAGCTCCGGGAAGAACGCCGGCAGCTGCTCCGGGGTGAGCATGCCCTTGTAGGTGATGGTCCGCGAGGACAGCGACGGGAAGTACGCCGGGACGCCGCGCTGGGAGGTCTCCCGCTCGGCCTGCTTGCGGACGCAGAACGCCACCCGGTCCAGCTCCAGCCCGGACAGCTGCTCGCCGGCGGGGCCGGCGGGCGCGTCGACGAGCCGGTGCGCGGCCAGGAACACCTGGCGGATCGTGGGGCGGGCGTCCTCGGCGGTGGCGCCCAGGTCGGACGCGTCGACCGGCACGTCACGCCAGCCGAGCACCTCGCCGCCCTCGACGAGCACGTACTTCTCGAAGACCTTGATCGCACGGACCGCATCGTCGGGGTCCGTGGGCAGGAAGACGAGACCGGTCGCGTACTGACCGGCGGGCGGCAGCTCGAAGCCGACGGTCGCGCGGTAGTAGGCGTCCGGAACCTGGATCATGATGCCGGCGCCGTCACCGGTGTTCTGCTCGGCGCCGCGGGCGCCCCGGTGATCGAGCCGGATCAGCGCGGACAGACCCTTGGCCACCACATCGTGGGAGCGACGGCCGTGAATGTCGGCAACAAATGCGACACCACAGGCGTCTCGCTCCGACTGAGGGTCATAAAGCCCCTGGGGGTGCGGATATGCCACCGGGCCTCCTGTCGTCACTGGTGTTTCCATCTGAGGTCGGGACGACGTCGGCCCTGCAAAGTCTCTTGAGTCTACGTTAAGAGCCTCTGATCTCCGCCAGATGCGGATTGATCACACCTCGTACCGATCCTGCGCACCGATCGGCGGACGAACTGAATAGCACAGCAGGCGCATCGACCGGTAGTCTCGCGCGATGGCGCCAGTGGATTCCGACCTCTTCGACCGACTCGAGCGGTTCTACGACGCTTTGCCCCGCCCCTGGGCGCGGGTCGAGGAGTTCGGCACGCTGGTTCTCTTCGTCCGCGACGGTGAGGGCTGGCCCTACTATGCCCGCCCGGTCCGGGGTTCGCACACCCCTTCCGCGGCTGACCTCACCGCGGTCCGGCGCCGCCAGCGTGAGCTGGGGTTGCCGGAGACCTTCGAATGGGTTCACGAGACCACGCCCGACCTGCTCGCGGTGGCCCGCTCGGCCGGGCTGGACGTGCTGCTCGCGCCGCTGCTGGTGCTCGATCCGGCGGCCCTGGTGCCGGACCTGCCGCTGCGCGGCGCCACCACCCGGCTGCTCGATCCCGCCGCGCCCACGTTCGCCGCCGACCTGGGCGCCTCCCGGGCGGTGGCCCGCCTCGGCTTCGCCGCCCCGGCCTACCAGGCGCCCCTGGAGTCGGCGGAGAACGTGCTGCTCATCGGGGGTGCCGGCCCGGCCGAGCGGGACGCCGCGCCGCCGCCCACCGCGGAGGCGGTGCGGCACGCCCGGGAGCTGGCCGCCACCGGCGATTTTGTGACGGTGGTGGCCGAGACGCCGGAGGAGGGCATCGTGGCGACCGCGACCAGCCAGCGCCGCGGGGACGTCGCCGAGATCGTCGGGGTGGCGACCCTGCCGTCGGCGCGGCGCCGGGGCTACGCCTCCCAGCTCACGGCCACACTCGCCGGGCGGCTGGTGGCCGGCGGGACGCACCTGGTGTTCCTCTCCGCGGGCGACGACGACGTGGCGCGGCTCTACACCCGGGTCGGTTTCCGGCGGGTGGGCACGGCCTGCGTCGCCGAACCGGCCGCCGCGCCTCTCTGACGGTCAGCGCGAATCCCTCACACTTCCCAACATCTGGTACGCAGTAAGTGGCTATCTCAGGATCAGCCCTTACCGGATGGAGGCTCCCGGCCGCTCCGGGCCCAGGGAAACGACTGTTTCCAACAGGTCACAGGAAATGTGAGATCTTCCATCCTCCCGCGTCCTGCAATCTGAGCGTGCGACCCGGCCGGCTCTCGGAGCTGTCTCGAGCGCTGACAACCAGCCCGAACCACCGCTTCGCCCCGGCGGGCGCGTTACGGCCGGGACCCGGCAAAGGCTCGCGGTGCGCCACGGAACGGACGGGAATGCGTTTGTTAACGCTCACACGCGTACCGGAATAGGGGTTGGAAAAGAATGGGACGCGAGAAGGGAGAGAAATCCCTCAGTCCGGTGGGGTCCAGTCGGCGACCGGATCCAGATGACGGCCCAGCATTCGCGGGCGCATGTGATTGAGCGCGGCGTCGCGGGCGCGCAGCGCGAGCCGGCCGCGGGCCTGAACCACCGCGGACATCCGCCGGTTCTGCCGGACCACCGTGGTGGTGCGCGGGCGGCGCACCCGGCTGTACGTCTCGACGGCCGCGACGAGTTCCTCGCCCGGCCCGGCCGAGGCGGTCAGCGAGCGCAACGTCGCCACGTCCTCGAACGCCAGGCACGCGCCCTGACCCAGATGGTGCGGCATGGCGTGGGCGGCGTCACCGATCAGCACCACCCCACCGGAACCCGCGGCGAAACCGTAGGCGCGCGGCAGCGGCCGCAGCTCCCGGACGCCCTGCGGAACCAGATCCTCCGGCCGGGTCGCGTCCAGCAGCGCGCCGACCGGCTCGTGCCAGCCGGCGAACCAGCGGCGCAACAGGGCCAGCTGGGTGGCCGGCGACTCGGGGCGCGCCGCGCCGGCGGCCGTCGCCACCCAGTAGACACCGCCCCGGCCGGCGGCCCGGTCGCCGAGCGGGATCGCCACGAACCGGTAGCCGGCGCCGAGCGTCTCCCCGCCGAGGCTGCGGTCACCCTCCAGCCGCGGCACCCGGAACCCGGGGATGACCGCCTGCCAGGCGGCGAACCCGGAACCGACGGCCACCGCCTCGGGCGCCACCGCGGCACGGACCCGGCTGTCGATGCCGTCCGCGCCGACCAGCAGGTCCGCCTCGATCATGGTGCGGCCGTCGCCGACCACGGGCCGCTGCCGTGGGCCCACCCGGACCGTGGTCGCCTCGAAACCGGTGCGGATCTCGGCGTCCCCGAGACCCGCGACCAGCGCGTCGAACAGATCCTCCAGGTGCACGGCCGCCGGGGCCGGGCCCGCGCCGGGCCGGGTCCGGGGCGCGACCAGCCACTGCCCGTCCGGGCGGCGCACGCCACCGTCCGGCAGCGGCGACGCGATCGCCGTCCAGCCGCCGTCCGGATCCAGCGCCTCCAGGGCCCGCAGGCCGGTGGGCCAGAGCACCACCGCGGCCGGCGGCGCGGCCACCCGCTCCGCGCGTTCCAGCACGGTCACCCGCCAGCCGGACCTCGACAGCGCGCCCGCGGCGGCCAGGCCGGCCATCCCGGCGCCCACCACCACGGCCGTACGCATTCCGGTCAGCTTTCGTCGGAAGAAGGGGTGTCGCTGACCGTCGCCGGCACCGTGACGTTCTTCTCCGCGGGCGGCAGGATGCCGGTGCTCTGGTACTCGTCGAACCGCTCCCGGCTGACCACCTGGTAGGCGATCGGCATCTTGCGGGCGGCATCCTTCTCGTCACCGGTCACGTCGACCTGCGAGACGTCGCTCTCCGGCGCGCCGGACGGCTCGGGGGCGGTCTCCGGGGCGTCGATCGGCACCACGTACTCGCGGGGGCCCTTCACCACGAGGAAGTAGATCAGCGCGCCCACGAAGACGACGATCGAGACGAACACGTTGAGACGGATGCCGAAGAAGGTGTTCGCCTCGTCGACGCGCAGCATCTCGATCCACAGGCGGCCGGCGGTGTAGGCCATCACGTACAGCGCGAAGGCCCGGCCACGGCCGAACTTGAACTTCCGGTCCAGCAGCCAGACCAGGGCGGCGACACCGAGGTTCCAGATCACCTCGTACGCGAACGTCGGGTGGTAGAGGTCCGGCTTGGTCACCGCCTCGCCGTCGATCACCGTGGCGTGGCCCGGGTTCGCCGAGTCCATCTCGTGCACCTCGAGGCCCCACGGCAGGGTGGTGACCTTCCCGTACAGCTCGTTGTTGAACCAGTTGCCGAACCGGCCGATCGCCTGCGCCACCGGCAGCGCGGGCGCGAGGGCGTCGGCGAAGACACTCAGCGGCAGGCCGATCTGGCGCGACGCGATCCAGGCGCCCACCGCGCCACCGGCGACCGCGCCCCAGATGCCGAGGCCGCCCTCCCAGATGTAGAGGGCCCGGACCGGGTCACCGCCGGCGCCGAAATACTCCTGCGGGGAGGTGATCAGGTGGTAGATCCGGGCGCCGATGATGCCGAACGGCACCGCCCAGACCACCATGTCCAGCGAGGTCCACGGCGCCACCCCCCGGTGGCGCAGCCGCTGCTCCATCAGCAGGGTCGCGACGACCATGCCGGCGATGATGCAGAGCGCGTACGCCCGGATCGGGAACCCGAGGAGGTGCCACACCGACTCGGTGGGACTGGGGATGGCGGCGATGTTCACGGGTGCACACGCTACCGCTGGAGAACCGATATGTGATGCCCAGGGCACCGGCTATTTCTCGCCGGTGCCCTTCTCGCTCAGCGGTCCCGGACGCCTTCGGCCAGTTCGGCGCTCAGGGCACGCAGATCGCGCAGACCGGTGGCCCGGTCGGGCGCCTCCAGCACGGACCGGATCAGGGCGCTGCCCACGATCACGCCGTCGGAGAAGGCGGCCACCTCGGCGGCCTGCCTGCCGTTGCCGACGCCCAGGCCGACACCGACCGGCATCTCCGGGTCGATCGACCGGATCCGGGCGACCAGCTCGGGGGCCTGCGACGACACCGCCTTGCGGGCGCCGGTGACGCCCATCAGCGCGGTGGCGTAGACGAAGCCCCGGCAGTTCTCCAGGGTCATCGCGATCCGCTCGTCGGTCGACGACGGCGCCACCAGGAACGTCCGGTCGATCCGGTGGGCGTCGGACGCGGCGATCCACTCGGCCGCCTCGTCCGGGATCAGGTCCGGCGTGATCATCCCGGTGGCCCCGGCCGCGGCCAGGTCCCGGGCGAACGCGTCGACACCGTACTTCTCGATCGGGTTCCAGTAGGTCATCAGCACGACCGTGGCGCCCGCGGACGCCACCGCCTCGATGATCTTCAGGGTGTCCCGGGTGCGGACGCCGTTGGCGAGCGCGATGTCGCTGGCCTTCTGGATGACCGGGCCGTCCATCACCGGGTCCGAGTACGGCAGCTCGACCTCGATCACGTCGCAGCCGGCCTCGTGCATCGCGATCATCTGCTCGATGCTGTGCTCGACCGTCGGGAACCCGGCCGGCATGCAGCCGACCAGCACCGACCGGTTCTCCGCCTTCGCCTTCGCGAACGTCTGCGCGATACTCACGTGTTCTCCCCCGGTACGACCGTCTCCACCTGGTCCAGCAGGCCGAAGTAGGCGCCGGCGGTGTGCACGTCCTTGTCGCCGCGACCGGACAGGTTCACCACGATCGTCGGGGTCCGGCCGAGCTCCTCGCGCAGCCGCGGGGCGATCTTCGCGGCGCCGGCCAGGGCGTGCGAGCTCTCGATCGCCGGGATGATCCCCTCGGTACGGCAGAGCAGCTGGAACGCGGCCATCGCCTCGGCGTCGGTGACCGGCTCGTAGACCGCCCGGCCGGTGTCGTGCAGCCAGGCGTGCTCCGGGCCGACACCCGGGTAGTCCAGGCCCGCCGAGATCGAGTGCGACTCGATGGTCTGGCCGTCGTCGTCCTGGAGCAGGTAGGTGCGGTTGCCGTGCAGCACGCCGACCGACCCGCCGGTGATCGACGCCGCGTGCCGGCCGGTCTCCATCCCGTCGCCGCCGGCCTCGAAGCCGTACAGCCGGACGCTCTCGTCGGGCACGAAGGCGTGGAAGATGCCGATCGCGTTCGATCCGCCGCCCACGCACGCGGCCACCCCGTCCGGCAGCCGGCCGAGCTGCTCCAGGCACTGGGCCCGCGCCTCGACGCCGATGCCGCCCACGAAGTCACGCACCAGCTCCGGGAACGGGTGCGGCCCGGCCGCCGTCCCGAGCAGATAGTGGGTGGTATCGACGGTGGAGACCCAGTCGCGCAGCGCCTCGTTGAGCGCGTCCTTCAGGGTGCGCGAGCCGTTGGTCACCGGGATCACGGTGGCGCCGAGCATCCGCATCCGGGCCACGTTCAGCGCCTGCCGCTGGGTGTCGGTCTCGCCCATGTAGACGACGCACTCCAGATCCAGCAGGGCGGCCGCGGTCGCGCTGGCCACGCCGTGCTGGCCGGCGCCGGTCTCGGCGATCACCCGGGGCTTGCCCATCCGCTTGGCGAGCAGCGCCTGGCCCAGCACGTTGCGCACCTTGTGCGCGCCGGTGTGGTTCAGGTCCTCCCGCTTCAGCAGGATCTCCGCGCCCAGCGCCTCGGACAGCCGGGTCGCCCGGTACAGCAGCGACGGGACGGCCGCGTAGTTGAGCAGCAGGTCCTGGAAGCGGGCCTGGAACTCCGGGTCCCGCTTCGCCGACCGGTACGCCGCGTCCAGCTCGTCCAGCGCCTTGATCAGCGCCTCGGGCACGAACCGTCCGCCGAACCGGCCGAAGTGCCCGGCCAGGTCCGGCAGACTCGGCGCGGTCATGACGCGACGGAGCGCAGCGGAGACGCGTTATGACCGCGCGCGCTCTGGTTCATGGTCTTCTCCAATGATTCAGTCATCGAACGGGCCTCGGGGTCGCCGGGTGGTTGCCGGCGTTGACCAGCTCGGCCACCGCGTCGCGCGGCGACTTCTGGGTCACCAGGCCCTCACCGACCAGCACCGCGTCGGCGCCGGCCGACGCGTACCGGATCAGGTCGTGCGGGCCTCGCACACCGGACTCGGCGATCTTCACGACGTTCTGCGGCAGGCCGGGCGCGATGCGCTCGAACACCGACCGGTCCACCTGAAGGGTGCGCAGGTCCCGGGCGTTGACGCCGATGACCTTCGCGTTCGCCTCCAGAGCCCGATCCGCCTCCTCCTCGTTGTGCACCTCGACGAGGGCCGTCATGCCCAGCGACTCGATGCGCTCGAGGAGGCCGACCAGAACGTTCTGCTCCAGTGCGGCGACGATCAGCAGGACCAGGTCGGCACCGTGCGCGCGGGCCTCGTGCACCTGGTAGCTGGAGACCACGAAGTCCTTGCGCAGGACCGGGATCCGCACCGCGGCACGGACCGCGGCGAGGTCGTCGAGCGAGCCGCCGAACCAGCGGCCCTCGGTGAGGACGCTGATGCAGCGGGCACCGCCGGCCGCGTACTCCCCGGCCAGCTCGGCCGGGTCCGGGATGTCGGCGAGTGCGCCCTTGGACGGCGACGCCCGCTTCACCTCGGCGATCACCGCCACCCCCGGCTTGCGCAACGCCGCGTACGCGTCGATCGCGGGCGGCGCCGCCGCCGCGAGCTCACGCACCTTCTCCAGGGGCATCGCCGCCTGCCGCGCCGCTACGTCCTCGCGGACGCCGGCGAGGATCTCCTCGAGCACGTTCTGCGAAGCCGCTCCGCGCGCGGGTCCGCCACTGCCCGCTTCCGCCTGATCGGATGTCACCTAATGACTCCCCTCTCCGGGTGTCTTCGGCCTGATGCTAGGAGGTGACAGGGGGTGACGGCCTCCTGGGGGTATGGCGCGCCTCACGGAATGGACTCCGGCATAATGCCAGGCTGCCCCGCGCCGATGTCTCATCCCTCACATGGTGACGCCGCTCGCGCCCCGCTGTACTGGGGAACCTCCTCCATTCGGCCGATGCCACTCCACGTTGACACGGGTGTCACCGTGCGGAAATAGGACTCGGCCATCATGTGACTCGGGCAGACTTGTCCCGGCGCCGTCAGGACGCCGTCAGCCAGCCGGACGATTGATGCGGAGTCGACCCATGGCCACCGACATGCTGAACCAGCCGATGAATTTCGCCGCCGTCTCACGGGTCCTGGTGTCCGTCGCGGCCGAGGTCGCCACCGGGGTGCAGCGCGCCGTCGTCGGATCGGACAACGTGCGGACCGCGCGCGACAACGCGTGGGACGCCATCCAGGCCGACCGGGCCCGGGCCGCGGCCCGCGCGGAGACCGCCCGCGCGGTCGCCGCCATGATCGCCACCCGTCCGGCGTCCCGGCCCCGCCGCGCCCGCTCGCTGGCCGTCTGACCTGACTCTTACGGGTGATCCGGGCCCCGCGCGGTCGGATCATCCCCCCGATCGAGGGCGTCCCACAGTTCCCGGGTTCCGTCCATCGGCTCCGCGGCGGTGGGTGCGGCGCGCTCGTACCGGGCGGACATGGCCGGCCAGAGATGGCCGTGCCGCGCCGCCAGCAGGCCGCCCACCCCGACGGCCGCGCCGCCCAGCACGCACAGCACCGGCCAGATCGAGCCGGCCGTCCCGGCCGCGCCGGGGTCGAGCGTGACCCGGGCCAGCACGGCGCCCGCCACGATTCCCGCCGCCGCCCCGATCAGCAGCACACCGAGCAGCCGCCGGGCCACACCGCGGGTGGCCAGCAGCGCGCCCGTCCCGGCGAGCGCCACCACGGCCAGGCCGATCAGCCAGGGCTCCACGTCGGCGCCGGTCTGCTCGGTCCGCAGATCGGACAGGCCCGGCCGCCGCTCCACCTGGACCGCCCACACCCGGGTGGCCGCGTAGAGCGCGAGACCGGCCCCGGCCAGGCAGGACACGACCGCGGCCAACGGACCCCTACGGCTCATCGCGGCGCCTCCGCTGCGCTCCGGCGCCGCGACGAGAGCTGCACTGAGCTGACCGATTCGCTCGCAAGCTCGCTCATCTGGCGGCGCGCAGGGTTTCGGCCGAGGCTATGGCGGCCAGCACGGCGGCGGCCTTGTTGCGGGTCTCCTGCTCCTCGGCGGCCGGGTCGGAGTCGGCCACGATGCCGGCGCCGGCACCCACGTACGCCACCCCGTCCTTGATCAGCGCGGTCCGGATGGCGATGGCCATGTCCATGTCCCCGGCGAAGCCGAAGTAGCCGACCGTCCCCCCGTAGAGACCACGCCGGGTCGGCTCCAGGCTCTCGATGATCTCCATGGCCCGGACCTTCGGCGCCCCGGACAGGGTGCCGGCCGGGAACGTGGCGGCCAGCGCGTCGAACGCCGACCGGTCCTCGCGCAGCCGCCCGGTAACGGTCGACACGATGTGCATGACGTGGCTGTACCGCTCGATCCGGGCGAACTCCGGCACCTCGACGCTGCCCGGCTCGCAGACCCGGCCCAGGTCGTTGCGGCCCAGGTCGACCAGCATCACGTGCTCGGACCGCTCCTTCGGGTCGGCCAGCAGCTCGGCGGCGAGCGCCGCGTCCTGTTCCGGGGTGGCGCCGCGCCAGCGGGTGCCGGCGATCGGATGCAGCAGCGCCGTCCGGTTCGCGCTGACTTTGAGATGCGCCTCCGGCGACGAGCCGACGATGTCGAAGTCGTCGAAGCGCAGCAGGTACATGTAGGGACTCGGGTTGGTGGCCCGCAGCACCCGGTAGACGTCCAGCGGGTCGGCGTCGGTGGGCCGCTCGAACCGCTGCGCCACCACGATCTGGAAGCACTCGCCGGCCCGGATCGCCTCCTTGGCCTCCTCGACCGCCTTCTGGTACTCCCCCGGCAGGGTGCGGCTGACCGGCTCCCCGGCCGGGCGGCGCTCGACCGTGGACACCATCGGCGGCGTGGGCCGCGACAGCGCGGTGGTCATCGCGTCCAGCCGGCCGACCGCCTGGTGGTAGGCCGCCCGCCGGGCCGCGTCGTCGGCGTCCTCCGGCAGCACCGCGTTGGCCACCAGCAGCGCCGAGCCCTCGTGATGGTCCAGCACCACCAGGTCGGTGGCCAGCATCATGCCGAGCTCGGGCAGCCGCAGATCGTCGGCCGCGGTGGACGGCAGCCGCTCGAACCGGCGGACCAGGTCGTAGCCGAGGTAGCCGACCATGCCCCCGGTCAGCGGCGGCAGAGCGCCGTCGGCGGCCGGGCCACCGGTCAGCGCGGCCACCGTCTCGCGCAGGGCCACGACCGGATCACCCCCCAGGGGTACGCCGTCCGGAGGAGTACCGAGCCACTCCGCCTGGCCGTACCGCTCGACCAGGGTGGCCGCGCTGCGCACTCCGACGAACGAGTACCGGGACCAGGCCAGGCCCTGCTCCGCCGACTCGAGCAGGAAGGTGCCCGGGCCGCCGGCCAGCTTGCGGTAGACGCCCACCGGGGTCTCGCCGTCGGCCAGCAGCTTGCGGGTGACCGGGACGACCCGGCGCCTCGTGCCGACGAAAGCCGCCTCGTCGGGGACGGTCACTCCGCTGGTCACTGTGCCTCCAACAGATCGTCGGTGAAGCAGGTGTGGGTGCCGGTGTGGCAGGCGGCGCCGGTCTGCACCACGGTGACCAGCAGCGCGTCGCCGTCGCAGTCCAGCGAGACGCCCTTGACGTGCTGGTGGTGGCCGGAGGTGGCGCCCTTCACCCAGTACTCCCCGCGGCTGCGCGACCAGTAGGTGGCGCGGCCGGTGGTCAGCGTGCGGCGCAGCGCCTCGTCGTCCATCCAGGCGAGCATGAGCACGTCGCCGGTGCCGTGCTCCTGCACGATCGCCGCGACGAGACCGTCGGGCGTGCGCTTGAGGCGGGCGGCGATCGCCGGGTCGAGGATGGTCTCAGCTTCGGGCACGGACTGGATTCTCCCCCATCGTCTTCGCATCCTGTAACGACCCGCTCCAGGGCCCACGATCCGGTAACCGGGGATGTGCGGGACGATCCGGGGCGGTACCGTCGCCGGGAGCGCCCGCCCTGCTCCACCACAGCGGCATACGGCAATCCCGGCGGGCGCCGCCTCGCGACGGGAGTGGTGAACCCCATGGAGCCGACGTCCAGCCAAGACAACACGCGGCCCTCGCACGGCCTCGCACGGTTCTGGCAGGTGCGACCGGATACGGACGATCCGGTGGCCCCGGAGCCGCCCCTCGCGCCCGAGCCCCTGGAGACGCCGGCCGATCTGCTCACCGGGTCGAAGCTGGGCACCTTCCGCAGCCGTCCCATCCCGCCACTGGCGCCGATCGCCTCGGCGGGCGGCCCGGCAGACCCGTTCGGGCTGAACCGTGCGGCCGCCCGGAGCGGGTCCGCCGGCGGCCGTCCGGCACCCGCTCCACCGGCCCGGGAAAGGCACGGCGATCCTGATCACTCAGTGCCTCCGGACGACGGGCCGGAGCCGCCGCAGGACGTAGAGTCCTCCGAGCCCGAGGGCGTCGGGGGCTTCGGCCTCGGCGGGCGTGCCGGGAGACTCCTCTTCGGCGGCCGGGACGGCGACGATCCCGCGACGGTGGCGGAGGACGGCGACGAGGAGCCCGAGGCCTCCCCGGACGGCCAGGAGCCGGCCGGCGAGGCGACGGCGGACGCCGACGCCGATCAGGACGCCGCCGAGGTGGCGGAACCCAGCGACGAGAACGGACGTGAGGACATGAACGGACGGGCAGGGGCGCCCGGCTACGCGCAGGCCGCCGACGCGGTCGCGGACACGGCGGCCGAGGAGACGCCGGGCCAGGTCCCGGCGGAGCCGCAGCGGCCCGCCGCCGGCTGGGCCAGCGTTCCCGGCACCGTGCAGCCGGTCACGCCGATCTCGGGCGGGCCGGTCTCCGGCGCCCCGGTGTCGCCGGCCTACGCGCCGAACCCGTACACGGTCGCCGACTTCACCCCGGACCATCCGGCCGGCACCCTGCATCCGGTCTCCGGCCAGCCGGGCGGCCCGGAGGGTCAGAGCGCCGAGCCCGCCGATCCGGCGGTGCCGGCCCCGGTGTCGCCGGCGCAGGTGCAGATCCCGGCCACCCGGCCGCCGGCGGAGGACACCTCCGGCTACCCGGACCTGCCGCCGGCCACCGACGGCGGCTTCGGCTTCGCCTCGTCCGGCTACAGCCTGGGCCGGCCACCGGAGGCGTACGGCGTGGCCTCGGTCACCCCGGCCGCTCCCGCCCCGCCGGAGTTCCCGTCGTTCGCCGGCGGTGACGCCCTGGGCGGCCTCACGGTGAGCATCCCGGGCCTCCGCGCCCGGGAGGAGACGGTCGTCGAGGAGCAGATCCCGTCGGCGCGCCGCTCGGCCAGCCTGGAGGACATCGAGCCGGTGCGCCGCGCGGGCCGCCGGGCCCGTGAGGAAGAGGAGGAGCCGGCCGCCGAGGAGTCACGGCCGGTGATCGGCCGGACCGTCTGGGACGAGGACGCGGCCCGGCACTTCCGGGCGGCGTGGCACGAGGTGAAGGCCGAGTTCGTCGACGACCCGGAGCGGGCCCTGACCCGGGCGCACGACCTGCTCACCGACGCGGTCAACGAACTGACCGAGGTGCTGCTCGCCGAGCGCGACGAGCTCGACCCGCTGCGCGGCACCGGCACGCCGGACACCGAGAGCATGCGGATGGCGATGCGCGGCTACCGGGAATTCCTGGACCGGATCCTGTCCCTGTGACGGGAATCGCGGAAGAGTAAGGGCCCTGCCACCCGCGGCACCGGGTGGCAGGGCAGAGGCCGGGCTCCCACGGCCTGACGGCGGCAGAAGGTTGGGCCGCGGGAGCCCGCCTCGTTCAGGGGTCCTCAGGCCGCGTTGTCGCAGCAGCGGCGGCAGAGGACCGGGTGCAGCAGGTGTGCCAGGTCGTGCCGGTCGGTGACCGGGCGGGGGAAGGCGAGGCGGGCGCTGCGGCCGCCCATGCGGACCAGGAAGCCGTAACGGTCCATCCGTACGACCTTGGGCTCGTCGCCCGGGCGGGCGGCCTCACCCAGCTGACGGCGTACGTAGTCGCTCATCTCGGCCATGTGGTGATCGGCCAGATCGGCGATCAGATCGAACTCGACGGTCCGCAGCGGGTCCGGGGTCGCCTCGGCGTAGTCGTCCGGGTCGATCTCGACGAGCTTGTCGTTGCGCTCGTGACGGACCTCGGCGACCTCCATCCGGTAGAGGCGCTGACCGTCGCCGATGTCCAGCAGGTCGCCGCAGGCGTCGGTGTCGGCGTAGTCCAGGGCGGCGACACGGGCGTCGTCACCGGACAGTTCGGCGGCCCAGCCGGAGACCCAGATCCGGCCCAGCGAGGGCGAGGACGCCATCGGCGGGACGTCCCGAATGTCCAGGACCAGGGCGGTGTCGTCGTTGCCCTCCTGTGGGCGCAGAGCGCCGGCGAGGGTACCCTCGCTAGGCACTAGCAGAAGCACGCGTCCCTGTGCATCGGTGACGTGCCGGACCGGAATCGGGCCGGGACGGCAGGCGATGTGGGCGACGGCGGGCAGGTGACCGGCGGCGAGCGTGCGGGCGATCTCGGCGGGACTGGGTTGCATGACGAGCACCTCCGGGCAC
Source organism: Actinoplanes hulinensis (assembly GCF_019429605.1). Classification (NCBI taxonomy): domain Bacteria; kingdom Bacillati; phylum Actinomycetota; class Actinomycetes; order Micromonosporales; family Micromonosporaceae; genus Actinoplanes; species Actinoplanes hulinensis. Next base: position 341,978 of record NZ_JAHXZI010000004.1, read on the forward strand.
CGGTTAGGCTTACCTAAGTTAGGCAAGGCTTACCGTAACAGGAGATCGCAGTTGAACAACTCTCGACCCAAAGCCAAGCTCTCCCGAGCTCTCGGCATCCCTCTGACGCGTAAGTGCGTCAAGTACTTCGAGCGGCGCCCGTTCCCGCCGGGCGTGCACGGCCGTGGCCGGCGTAAGAGCTCGGACTACCAGGTCCGGCTGCTCGAGAAGCAGCGCCTGCGCCACCAGTACAACATCAGCGAGGTCCAGATGCGGGCCGCGTACGACGCCGCCCACAAGGCCGAGGGCAAGACCGGCGAGACGATGGTCACGCTGCTCGAGCGCCGGCTGGACGCCACGGTGTTCCGCGCCGGTTTCACCCGGACCATCTACCAGGCCCGCCAGCTCGTCGTGCACGGTCACTTCACCGTGGACGGCAAGAAGGTGGACCGCCCCGGCTACAAGCTCAAGCCGGGTCAGGTCATCGAGGTCAAGGAGACCTCCCGTTCGAAGCCGCCGTTCCAGATCGCCGCGACCGGCACGCACATCGACGGCCCGACCGCGCCGTACCTGTCGACCGTTCTCGAGGAGCTGCGCGCCACGGTGATCCGTGCCCCGCAGCGCTCCGAGGTCCCGGTGCTCTGTGACGAGCAGCTGGTCGTCGAGTACTACGCCCGATAAGCAACAGGCTCTTGAATCGCTGAAATGGCGGGCCTCTCGCCGCGGCTGCGCGAACCGTGCAGCCGCGGCGGGCGACGCGCTCATCTCACCGGCGCACCACGAAAGCCGGTCAGCGTGTTTGTTCCAACCAGCTGGCGTAGAGCTTGGCGTAGATCGAATCCTCCTCGGTGAGGAGGACGGAGTGCGGGCCGCGTTGTACGACGCGGCCCGCATCCACCACGATGACCTCGTCGGCGGCCTGGGCCGTCGACAGGCGATGCGCGATGGCGACCGTGGTCCGGCCCCGGGTCACCAGGTCGAGCGCATGCTGGAGGCGGACCTCGGTGGCCGGGTCGACGGCACTCGTCGCCTCGTCCAGCACCAGCAGGTCGGGGTCCGCGACGTACGCCCGGACCAGCGCGACGAGCTGGCGCTCCCCGACGCTGAGCGCCTCCCCGCGCTCCCCCACCGGGGTGTCGAGCCCGGCCGGCAGGCCGGCGAGCCAGTCCCCCAGCCCCAGTTCCGTGAAGGCCTCCCGCAGCTCGCCGTCGGTGAGCGCGGGCTCGGCGAACCGGATGTTCTCGGCGATCGTCGCGTCGAACAGGAATCCGTCCTGGGGCACCATCACCACCCGCGACCGCAGTGACGAGAACCGCACCGCGGTCAGCGGCACCCCGGCGAGCAGGACCGTGCCCTCGGCCGGGTCCATCAGCCGGGTGAGCAGCTTGGCGAAGGTGGTCTTGCCGCTGCCGGTCTCGCCGACCACCGCGTACTTGCGGCGCGCCCCGAGTTCCAGGTCCACGCCGGAGAGCACGATCGGGCCGCCCGGATAGCGGAACGACACGTCCTGGAAGCGCACCGACAGCGGGCCGGCGGGCAGTTCCACACCCTCGTCGTCGGGGTCGGCCACGTCCGGGTCGACGTCCAGCACGTCCAGGATGCGCCGCCAGCCGGCCACCGCGTTCTGCGCCTCGTTGAGCTGCTCGGTGGCGATCTGTACGGGCTGGATGAAGAGCGTCACCAGGAACAGGAACGCGGTGAGCCGGCCCACCGTCATGTCGCCGTCCACCCCGAGCAGGGTGCCGACGACGACCACCCCGGACAGGGCCAGGCCGGCGCCGATCTCCCCGCTGGAGAAGCTGGTGACGCTGGTGCGCATGGCCCGCTGCTGGGCGGTCCGCAGATCGTCCACGGCGGTGTCGATGCGCTTCTCGGTCCGCCCGGCCACCCCGAACGAGCGGATCACCGTGGCGCCCACCACGCTCTCCGCGACGGTGCCGAGCAGCACGCCGCTGCGCTCGCGGACCGTCCGATAGACCGACGCCAGCCGCTTCTGGAACAGCCGGATCACCGCGACGGCCGGGCCGAAGGCGAGCAGCACCACGAGGGTGAGCTGCCACGAGTACGCGAACATCACCACCGAGGAGACGATCAGCTGACCGCTGGCGAGCATCAGCTGCACGCCGCCGGTCTGGAGGAACACCGAGATCTGGTCCACGTCGCCGGTGACCCGGGAGACCATCGAACCGCGCCGCTCGGACTGCTGGTGCAGCATCGACAGGTCGTGGATGTGCCGGAAGGTCCGCGACCGCAGCCCGCCGAGCGCCGTCTCGCTGACCGTGAACAGCCGCCGGGTCATCAGGAAGCCGCAGAACGTCGACACGGCCAGCACCATCAGGGTGATCGTCACGTAGCCCAGCACCAGCCGGGTGTCCGGGCCGGACGGGCCGTTGATGCCGTGGTCGATGCACTGCTGCACGGCGACCGGCACCGACACCCGGCCGGCCATCTGGAGCACCGCCAGCGCGATCGTGCCGGCCAGCCCGGTCCGCAGTTCCGGCGACAGCGCCAGCCCACGCCGCAGGGTGCCCAAGGTTCCGACGTCGCTCACTTGTCCGCCTTCTCGTACGCCGTGACCAGTTCCCGGTACCCCTCCTGGGTGGCCATCAGCTCCTGGTGCGTGCCGGTCGCCACGACCCGGCCCTGATGCAGGTAGACCACCTCGTCGGCGAGCGCGATGCTGGCCCGCCGGTACGCCACCACCAGCAGCGACGTCCCCGCCGCCCGGAGCGCGCCGAGAATGGCCGCCTCCACCCGCGGGTCGACCGCGCTGGTGGCGTCGTCGAGCACCAGCAGCCGGGGCCGGCCGGCCAGCGCCCGGGCGAGGGTGAGCCGCTGCCGCTGCCCACCGGACAGCGAGGTGCCGCGCTCGCCGACCGCGGTGTCCAGCCGCTCCGGCAGCCCGCCGGTGAACCGCTCGGCCTGGGCCAGCCGCAGCGCCGCCCACACCTCGTCGTCGCCGACGCCGGGCCGGTCCAGGGACACGTTGCCGCGGACCGTGTCGTCGAACACGAACGGGATCTGCGGCACCAGCGCGGCCGCCCCGGCCAGTGCGTCCGCCGACAGGTCGGGCAGTTTCACCCGGTCGAGGGACACACTGCCGGAGTCCGGGTCGACCAGGCGCAGCGCCAGCGCGGCGATCGTCGACTTGCCGGAACCGGTCGCGCCGACCAGGGCCACCGTCCGGCCCGCCGGTACGGCGAAGCTCACCTCGGACAGCACCGGCGGCCCGTCGGCGTACCGGTAGCCGACCCGGTCGAACCGCAGCTCGGCCGGTCCGTCGCCGGGCAGCTCGCCGTCGCCGTACCGGAGATCGCCCTCCGCCGACAGCACCGCCTGGACCCGGTCCCATCCGGCCACGCTGCGCGGCAGCTCGCCGATCACCCACCCGATCGCGCGCACCGGGAACGCCAGCACCGTGAACAGGAAGGCCACACTGATCACCTCGGACACGGTGACCGCGCCGTTCTGCAACCGCCAGGTGCCCAGCACCAGCACGGCCAGGGTGCCGACGCTGGGCAGGCTCTCCATCAACGGGTCGAAGACGCCGCGCAGCCGGCCGACCGCGACCAGGCCGTCGCGCAGCTCGGTGACGAAGACGGCGAACCGGCGCGACTCGTCGGCCTCCCGGCCCATCGTCTTGACCACCAGCGCGCCGTCGAAGCTCTCGTGCGCCACGGTGGCGACCTTGGCCCGCATCCGCTGGGCGTGGATCTGCCGCGGCGACATCCGCCGCGAGTAGAAGAAGTTCAGCGCGAACAGCGCCGGGAACAGCGCGACACCGACCATGGCCAGCACCCAGTCGGTGACGAAGAGCGCGATCATCGCGCCGAGGAGCATCACGATCGTGCCGACCGCGAACGGCAGCGGCGCGATCGGCGCGAACGCCGCCTCGACGTCGGAGCTGGCGTTGGACAGCAGCGAGCCGGTGGCGTGCCGCTGATGCCACTCCGGCGGCAGCGACAGATAGCGGCGGGTCACCGCCCGCCGGTACCGCGCCTGGAGCCGGAACTGCATGAACCCGGCCCCGAGCCGGCGGGCGAAGATGCTCGCCACCCGCAGCGCGCTGATCCCCAGCAGGGCCGCGACGGCCAGCGCGAGGCCCGCGGCGCTCACCCGGTGTGCCGCGAAGGCGGGCGCCACGACATCGCCGATCAGAGACCCGACGACGTACGAGTTCGCGATGATGAGGAGTCCGAAGAGGCTGCTGCCGAGCGAGCTGACGACGAAGAGCCGTGGCTCCGCCCGGATCGCTTTCCCGAGCACCCGCAGTCCCCGTCCCAGCACGTCGTTGCCGGTACCGCTGCTCAATGTCCTACCTGACTGGTAAGTGTTCGCCGGGAGGACCGGCCTTACCCGTCCATCCTGCCGCCCATACAGGTTGTTTACAGTGTGGCCACAATTACATCGAGGCCTACCATCGATCCATGACCAACTACGCCCGGGCCGAGCGGGCCACGCTGGCCGACCTGCTCCTGAGCGAGGGACCGGACGCGCCGACGCTCTGCACCGGCTGGACCACCCGGGACCTGGCCGCGCACATCGTGGTCCGGGAGCGCCGTCCGGACTCCGCGGTCGGGCTGCTGATCCGCCCGCTGGCCGGGTACGGGGAGAGGGTGCGCCTGGCCCGCGCCGCCATGCCGTACCCGGATCTGATCGCCCAGCTGCGCACCCCGCCGGTGTGGAGCCCGGTGAGCAACCCGCTCGTCGATCCGCTGGCCAACACCATGGAGATGTTCATCCATCACGAGGACGTCCGGCGCGGCGGCGGCACGTGGCAGCCCCGCGTCCTGGACCGGGAGCTGGAGGCCGCACTCTGGCGCAACGTCCGGCTGATCGCCAGGGCCGGGCTGCGCCGCCTCGGTGTCACCGCCGCGATCGAGCCGACCGGGTTCCCGGCGGTCCGCGACGGGGACGGCCCGCAGGTCCGGGTCGCCGGTGAGGTCGGCGAGCTGGCGGTGTTCTTCTTCGGCCGGCAGCGGGCCGCCCGGGTCACCGTCGACGGCGCACCCGAGGTGGTGGAACGGCTTCGAACGGCCCGCCTGGGCATCTGAGTGGCCCATCACGGGTGCCGGGAAATGGCTCGATCGACAGGCCGGACCGGTCCTAGGTTCGACACCATGTCCGCTCGCTCCAATCTGTCCGTCGCCCAGGGCGCCGCGCTCTCCGTCGGTGCCGTCCTGGGCACCGGGCTGATCTCGCTGCCCGCGCTCGCCGCCGAGGCCGCCGGCCCGGCCTCCCTCGTCGCCTGGCTCACCCTGATCGTCCTGTCCGCCCCGCTGGCCTGGACCTTCGCGGCACTCGGCGCCCGCTACCCGGACGGCGGCGGGGTGTCCACCTACGCGCAGATGGCGTTCGGCCGGCGGGTGGCGGCCGTGGTCGGTTGGTGCTTCTACTTCGCGGTCCCGCTCGGCGCGCCGGTCGCGGTCGGCTTCACCGGCGGGTACGTCTCCGACATCCTGGGCGGCGGCCGGCTCACCGAACTGGCCGCCTTCCTGGCGATCGTCGGCACGGCGTACGCGATGAACTGGTTCGGCCTGCGCGTCTCCGGCCGGGTCCAGCTGGCCCTGTCGATCTCCCTGGCCACCCTGCTGGTGGTCACCGTGGTGGCCGCCCTGCCGCACGCCGACCTCGCGAACCTCACCCCGTTCACCCCGCACGGCTGGACCGGGATCGGCGCCGCCGCGGCCCTGCTGGTCTGGGGTTTCGCCGGCTGGGAGGCGCTGTCCTCGCTGTCCGGGGAGTACCGCGACCCGCGCCGCGACGTCCCCCGCGCCACCCTGATCGCGGTCGCCGTGGTGGGTGTCCTCTACCTGGCCGTCGCCACCGTCAGTGTGCTGGCCCTGGGCCCGGCGCTGGCCGGCAGCCGGGCGCCGCTGGCCGACCTGCTCGCGATCGGCCTGGGCGGCCCGGTCCGGATCGTCACCGCGATCATGGCGGTGGTGCTCACCCTCGGGGCGGTCAACGCGTACTTCGCCGGGGCGAGCCGTCTCGGCGCGGCGCTGGCGGCCGAGGGCTCCCTGCCGGCCCGGGTGTTCGGCACCCAGCGCCGGTCGCTGACCTTCATCCTGCTGGGCAGCATCGTGGCCGTCCTGCTGCCGCTCGAGCTGCACACCGCCGCCCTGCTGGTGACCGGCTGTTTCACGCTGGTCTACGTGATCGGCACGGCGGCCGCGCTGCGCCTGCTGCCGGCCGGCTGGTCCCGGGTGGTGGCCGGGATCGCGTTCGTGGCGGTGACGGGGCTGCTCTGGCTCAACGGGTGGCCGGCACTGCTCAGCCTGGTGATCGCCGGCGGCGCGGTGCTCTATCAGGCGGTCAGCGGCCGCGGGAGGGCCAGGCCCTCCCCGGTCAGCGCGCCGGCGGCCCCGGAGATGGCCTGCGAGGAGTCCTCGGCGTAGGCGGCCGCGACGATCAGGCCCATCGGGCGGTCAGGGTGTCCCGGTCGATGAACGAGCCGGCGCCGACCGGGGCGGTGCACGCGTACGCCCCGGCGATGACCGCCCGGTCCATGCACGCGTCGTCGCCGGCGCCGGACAGCCAGGCGGAGAGGAACGCCGCCGCGAACGCGTCACCGGCGCCGTTGGTGTCCACGATCGGCGCGCCCGGGTCGGCCGCGTCCCGGTGGGTCAGGCCGCCGGCCGTGTACAGGTCGGCGCCCTTGCCGCCGTTCGTCACCACGACCCTGGTGGCCACGCCCTCGGCCAGGATCCGCTCGGCGGCGCCGTCGGCGAGTTGCACACCGCTCACGAAGACGATGTCGGCGCCGAGCGCGAAGTCCAGGTGGTGCGGGTTCTCGCCGTCCCAGTCGTGCAGGTCGGTGGAGATCGACACACCGGCCGCACGCAGGTCGGGCAGCAGATGCCGGGCGTAGTCCATGATCGTCACGTGGACGTGCCGGACGTCCGCCGGCAGCGGCTGGTGGTACTCCACCGGAAGCCGGTATCCAGGGACGTCGCGCCCGTCGTACAGCGACAGCCGCCGGCCGTCCGGGCTCATCAGGTTCACCGCCCGGCGGGTGCCGGCCGGGGCGGGCGCGGCACGCAGACCGATGCCCCATTCCGCGAAGGCCGCCCGGACCCGGCCGCCCGGCTCGTCGTCACCGACCGTGTCGATCACCGAGACCCGCTCACCGAGCGCACGCAGCGCGAGCGCCACACAGGTCCCGGTGTGTGAGACGTGATCGAGGATGGGCCCCTGCGGCCGGGCCGAGTCCGCGCCGAGCACGGGCAGGTCCGCCACGGGCACCACGGTGTCGATGCCGGTGCCGCCGATCACCAGGAATGTCATGGCGGCAACCTAATGCGAGATGTGCGGTGCTCTGGACCCGGCCCGTCCGCTGACTAGGATGGGTGCGATTGATACAGACTCTTCCCGTGCTGCCGTGCGCCCATTACTGTGCGGTAACACTCACGTTACCTACCCCCCGTTCAGGTTGAAGGCGGTCGCCCGATGGCTCTCGAGGTTCCCTACCGGTCGATCCCGGACATGCTCTTCCAGCGCGTGGCCAAGACCCCCGACGCCCAGGCCCTGGCCGGGCCGAACGCGACGGACACCGGCGCCGACTGGCTGACCTGGCGACAGGTGGGCGAGCGGGTCAAGGCGATCGGCGCCGGCCTGCGTGAGCTCGGCGTCGGCCTGGAGGACCGGGTCGCGATCCTGTCCAACACCCGGCTCGAGTGGATCCTCGCCGACCTCGGCATCAACGTGGCCGGCGCGGCCGCCACCACGGTCTACCCGACCACCGAGCCGGAGGACACCGCGTTCATCGTCTCCGACTCCGGGTCGAAGATCCTGATCGCGGAGAACGCGAAGCAGGCCCTGAAGATCTCCGGCGCGGAGACCGCCATCACCAAGGTGGTGCTGATCGACGGCCCGGCCGACGCCGGCGCCACCCCGCCGCAGATCACCCTCGCCGACCTGGAGAAGCTCGGCGCCGAGGCGCTGACCCGCGAGCCCAGCCTCATCGACGACGTGGTCGCCCAGCTCGGCCCGGACACCCTGGCCACCCTGATCTACACCTCCGGCACCACCGGCCGGCCCAAGGGCGTCGAGCTGCTGCACCGCGGCTGGACGTGGGAGGGCGTCGCGCAGGAGAGCCTCGGCCTGTTCTCGCCGACCGACCTGCACTACCTGTGGCTGCCGATGTCGCACGCGTTCGGCAAGACGCTGCTCTGCGGCATCCTGCACGTCGGCGTCCCGACCTACGTCGACGGCCGTGTGGACCGGCTGATCGACCTGCTCGCGGTGATCAAGCCGACCCTGATGTGCGCCCCGCCGCGCATCTACGAGAAGGTCTACAACAAGACCGTCACGAGCGGCCTCTCCGGCACCGGCCTGAAGCCGAAGATCTTCAGCTGGGCGGTCGCCACCGGCAAGAAGCGGGTGGCTCTCCAGCAGGCCGGCAAGCCGGTCCCGGCGAGCCTGGCGTTCCAGTACTCGATCGCCGAGAAGCTGGTCTTCTCCAAGCTCCAGGCCAAGCTCGGCGGCAACATCAAGGTCCTGGTCAGCGGTTCGGCCGCGCTCAGCCGCGACATCTCCGAGTTCTTCGCGGCGGCCAACCTCCAGATCCTCGAGGGCTACGGCATGACCGAGGCCTGCGCCGCCAACTTCGTGAACCGCCGCGGAAAGCTCAGGATCGGTTCGGTCGGCCAGCCGCTCGGCGACCTCGAGGTCCGCATCGACACCGACGGCGAGGTGCTGATGCGCGGCGCCCCGGTGATGCGCGGCTACCACAACCTGCCGGAGGCCACCGCCGAGGCGTTCACCGAGGACGGCTTCCTGCGCACCGGCGACATCGGCGAAATCGACGCCGACGGCTACCTCAAGATCACGGACCGGAAGAAGGACCTGGTCAAGACGTCGGGCGGCAAGTTCATCGCCCCGTCCGCGATCGAGGGCTCGTTCAAGGCGGTCTGCCCGTACACCTCGCAGGCGGTCGTCATCGGCCAGAACCGCAACTTCGTCACCATGCTGATCGCCCTCGACGAGGAAGCCATCGTCACGTGGGCGGCGTCCGGCCCGCTGGCCGGCAAGTCCTACGCCGAGATCGTGGCCGCGCCGGAGACGATCGCCCTGGTCGAGGGCTACATCCAGGAGCTCAACGGCAAGCTGAACCGCTGGGAGACGATCAAGAAGTTCACCCTCCTGCCGCGCGACCTGAGCATCGAGGCGGGCGAGGTCACCCCGTCCATGAAGATCAAGCGCCGCAGCGTCGAGGCCAACTTCTCCGACGAGATCGACAAGATGTACGAGGGCAGCCTCGCCCAGATCTGACCCGATCCTCGCGACGGCCGGCGGTCCATCAGGGCCTGCCGGCCGTCGTTCGTTTCCAACCCCATTCCCGGTACGGCGTACGCCGCCCCCGCCGAAACCTGACCGTCCCGCCGGCGCCACGCGATCACCTGCCGTCCCCAGCCCGTGCCGCGCCCGCCGGGCGCAGATCGGTGGCCGGGCAGGATCGGGAGCGCGTCTAGGCTTGGCGGCCATGAGCGATGTCGTGAGAACACGAGCCCAGCGCAAGGCCGACACCCTCGCCCGTCTCGCCGCCCCCACTGTGGACGCGTGGGTGGCGACCGACGGGCCGTATCTCGTGCCGCTCACCCTCGCCTGGTACGAGGACCGGATCGTCCTGGCCACCGACCGGGAGTCGCCGACCGCCCGCAGCCTGATCGCCACCGGCAAGGCACGCGTCGGACTCGGCCCCACCCGCGACGTCATCATGATCGACACCGTGCTGGACCGCTGGCTTCCGGTCTCCGAGGCGCCCGGGATCGGCGAGGCCTACGCCGGTCAGAACGACTGGGATCCGCGCACGGCCGGTCCGTCGTACATCTTCCTGATCCTGCGCCCGGACCGCGTCCAGGCCTGGCGCGAGGTCGACGAGATCCGCGGCCGCACCCTGATGCGCGACGGCGCCTGGCTGATCTGACCGGCAAGCTTCCAGAGCCGGCTGGACCACTGACTGGCCGGCGGGCGCGCCGCGGCCTTGGGGCGGCAGGTGATCGCGGGAAGCGGGACCACCGATCTGAGCCCGGCGGGCGCGGCACAGGCCGGGGCACGGCAGATGCTCGCGCGGCGCCGGCGGGACGGCCACGATTCGGCAAGGCGGCGCACGCCGTACCGGAAACGGGTGTGAAGAAGCGCGAGGAACCGCGGAGAGTGGGTGGCCTGCCGGAGAGGGAGGTCAGGCGATGACGGCGGGTGAGCGCCAGGACGGGCCGGGGGCGTGGTCGAGGTCGTGGCGGACGGAGGCGATCCGGCGGACGGCCTCGACCAGGTCGTCGGCCGGGAGGGTGAAGGGTAGGCGCAGGAAGCGTTCGAGGGTGCCGTCGAGGCCGAAGCGGGGACCGGGCGCCAGTCGGACGCCGACGTCCTCGGCGGCGCGGGAGAGGGCGCTGGAGATGGGGCCGTCGAGTTCGGCCCAGAGGGTGACGCCGCCGGCCGGGGTGATGAAACGCCATTCGGGGAGGCGGTCGCGGAGTTCGGCGACCAGGGCGTCGCGGCGGAACCGCAGCTGGGCCCGGCGTGCCGCGACGATCTCCGCGGAGTTGCGGAGCAGGTGGACCGCGACGAGCTGTTCGAGAACGGGACTGGCCATGTCGACGCCGACCCGGATGGCGGCCAGCCGCTGCACGACCGGCGCGGACGCGCGCACCCAGCCGATCCGCAGGCCACCCCAGTACGCCTTGCTCATGCCGCCGATCGAGGTGACCCGGGAGTGCCGGTCGAAGACGGCGACCGGCGGCGGCATCCGCGCCCCGTCGAGCGGAAGGTCCACGAACGACTCGTCGACGATCAGTTCGGTGCCGGTCGCGTGTGCCGTGGCGACGAGGCGTTCGCGCAGCGAGGCCGGCATCAGGTGGCCGGTGGGGTTGTGGAACTCGGGGATCACGTAGGTCATCCGCGGCCGGGTCTGGCGCAGCGCGCCGAGCAGCATCTCGCCGTCCCACCCGGCCTCGACGTCGAGGCCGTGGGTGCTGATCCGGGCGCGGCGGGCGGCGAGGGCGGCCAGCGCGTTCGGGTAGGTGGGCGTCTCCACGAGGACCGGCGCCCCGACCGGCACGGACAGGCGCAGCACCAGGTCGAGGGCCTGCTGGGTGCCGCTGGTGATGAGGATCTGCTCGGCCGAGGTGGGCACGCCCCGGACCGAGTAGGCCTCGGCGACGGCGGCCCGCAACTCGGGGAGCCCGGCCGGGTGGTAGCCGGCGCTGCCCAGGTAGCGGGGCAGGTCGTCGGCGGCGGCGCGGGCGGCCGGGACCAGCTCGACCGGCGCCGCGGAGGCCGCCACCCCGAGGTCGATCATGCCGAGGTCGTCGTCGGGCGTCCACAGGCCGGAGGTGGCCACCCGGTGCCCGTGCGGCAGGGTGGTCCAGCTTCCGGCGCCACGCCGGCTGGTGAGGTGGCCGGTCTCGCGGAGGTTCCGGTACGCCGCGGACACGGTGGTCCGGCTGACCGCGAGCGCCTCGGCCAGCTCCCGTTCGGCCGGCAGCCGGACACCCAGCGCGAGCCGCCCGTCGGACAGCAGCCCGCGGACGGCGGCGGCCAGGGCGGCGTAGTCGGGGCTGCGGCGCCGGCCCGGCAGTGCGTGCCACCGGCCGAGCAGGCGGGCCAATTGGTCTCCACGTACCGACGTCGTCATAGCCACCTCCGATGAATTGGCACTTTAGCACCGACCGATTGGCATGAAGAGTGGCTGTCATGAGCCTGCTGCGCCGTGTCCCCCAACTGTTCGCCGGTCTCGTCCTCTACGGAGCCAGCATGGCCCTCATGGTGGAGTCGGGCCTCGGCCTCAACCCGTGGGACGTCTTCCACCAGGGCGTCTCCGAGGTCACCGGAGTCAGTTTCGGCTGGGTGGTGCTGCTGACCGGCATCCCCGTGCTGCTGCTGTGGATCCCGTTGCGGCAGCGGCCCGGGTTCGGCACGGTGGCCAATCTGGTCGTGGTCGGCTTCGCGGCGGACGCGGCCCTCGCGGTGCTGCCGTCCGCCGCCACGATGCCGGGCCGGGTCGGCTATCTGGTCGGCGGCATCCTGGTGAACGGGTTCGCGACCGGCCTCTACATCGGCAGCCGGATGGGGCCGGGGCCGCGCGACGGGCTGATGACCGGGCTGGCCGGGCGGTTCCCGCGGGTGTCGCTGCGGGTGATCCGTACCGGCATCGAAGTGACCGTGCTGGGCGCCGGTTTCCTGCTGGGTGGGACGGTCGGGGTGGGCACTGTCGCGTACGCGCTGGCGATCGGTCCGCTGGTGCACCTGTTCCTGCCGTTGCTGACCGTCCGGCGACCGGCCGGCAGTGATCTTCCGGACACATTCGCTTCCGGGTACGCCGACGGCACGGCATCATTGCGGCATGGGGGCCGGTGACTGGAACTGGAACGACGCTTGGATCTTCGTCTCCGCGGTCATCGCCGAGCGCCTGGAGCGTGACCGGGCACTGCACGCGGCGCTGCCGGTGACCGGGGCGACGCTGGCCGACCTGCTGGCCGCGGCGGATTTCCTGCACCACAGCGTGCCCGCCCGCGAGGATCTCGAGGAGTCGATCCGCCGGCTGTCCGGGGCCGGGCTGATCACCGTGGACGACGACGTGTTCGAGGTCGCCCCGGCCGGTGAGCAGCTCTGGCGGACCCGGCCGTTCAGTGGGCTGTCGTCGGCCGTGATGACGTTGCAGACGCAACTCAACCGCGCGGCCCGGCCCGGCTGGACCGAGTGGACGCTGGACGAGCGGGCCTACAACGCCGCGGTACGCGAATATAGTCTCCGGCTGGCAGATGGGCGCTGATTCAGCCTCCGGCTGGCACGGCCGCTAGCGGACCGGGTTTCCGGCCGCCCGCAAGCTGTCCTTGACCTCGCCGATGGTGAGGTCGCCGAAGTGGAAGACGCTGGCGGCGAGCACCGCGTCCGCCCCCGCCTCGACGGCCGGCGGGAAGTGCTCGACCGCGCCCGCACCGCCGCTGGCGATCACCGGGATGTCGACGACCGCCCGCACCGCCCGGATCAGGCCGAGATCGAAACCGGCCTTGGTGCCGTCGGCGTCCATCGAGTTGAGCAGGATCTCCCCGGCGCCCAGCTCGGCCACCCGCGCGGCCCACTCGATCGCGTCGAGCCCGGCGCTGCGGCGGCCGCCGTGCGTGGTGACCTCCCAGCCGCTCGGCTGCTCGCCGGAGCGCCGCACGTCCAGCGACAGCACCAGCACCTGGTTGCCGAACCGTTCGGCGATTTCGGAGATGAGCGCGGGACGGGCGATGGCCGCCGTGTTCACCCCGACCTTGTCGGCGCCGGCGCGCAGCAGCACGTCCACATTTTCCGGGGAGCGGACGCCGCCGCCCACGGTGAGCGGGATGAAGACCGTCTCGGCGGTGCGCCGGACCACGTCGAGCATGGTGCCCCGGTCGTCGGAGGACGCGGTCACGTCGAGGAAGGTCAGCTCGTCGGCGCCGGCCGCGTCGTAGGCGGCGGCCAGCTCGACCGGGTCGCCGGCGTCGCGCAGGTCGACGAAGTTGACACCCTTCACCACCCGGCCGGCGTCCACGTCCAGGCAGGGGATCACACGCACGGCGACCGTCATGCTCCCACCCTAACCAGCTCCGGTTTCCGGGCCGGGCGGGACCTGACCAGTCCCAAAAGCACGCCGCAGACCACGAGCGCGCCGCCGGCGACGTCGGCGCCGTGGATCCGCTCGCCGAGGAACAGGGTGGCCGAGGCGATGCCGAAGAACGGGACGAGCATCGAGAACGGGGCCACGGTCGATGCGCCGTACCGCCGCATCAGGTAGCCCCAGCCGGCGAACCCGGCGAGGGTGGAGATCAGTGCGATGTAGAGCAGCGCCAGCACCGCCTCGGTGTCGACGGCACGCAGCGCGGCCAGGTCGGCGGCCGGGCCGTCGACCAGCAGGGTGAGGATGATCAGCGGGCCGGTGGCCAGGGCGCTCACCCAGACCATGAAGCGCAGGGTGTCCGGCGGCGACGCCTTCCGGGTGGCGACGTTCGACACGCCCCAGGCCGCGGCCGCGCCGATGACCAGCAGGAAGGCGGGCAGGTTCGCGGTCATCCGGGTGGCCACCACGGCGATTCCGGCGATCGCCACCGCCAGCCCGGCCAACTGCACCGGGCGGGGGCGCTCACGCAGGAACAGCGTGGCGAAGAGCATCGTGAAGATCGCCTGGCTCTGGAGGACCAGCGAGCTGAGGCCGGCCGGCATCCCGGCGTGCATCCCGATGAAGAGCAGGCTGAACTTGACCACGCCGAGGACCAGGGCGACCGTGACGAGCCAGCGCCACGGCACCTGCGGGCGGCCGACCAGCAGGAGCGCCGGGAAGGCGGCCAGGCCGAACCGCAGGGCGGAGAAGAGCAGCGGCGGGAAGTGCTCCAGCCCGGCGTCGATGGCGACGAAGTTGAATCCCCAGACGGCCGCCACGGCGACGGCGAGGGCGAGGTCACGCGGTCTCATGGGGCCCAGCCTCGCCCGGCCGGAACGTTAAGCACCAGCAAAATAAGCTACACCGTCGATGTAGCATCGCTACATGATTGACGTGGGGAGGCTCCGGGCGCTGCACGCGGTGGCCAGCTACGGCACGGTGCTCGCCGCCGGCCAGGCGCTGCACTGCACCCCGTCGGCGGTCTCCCAGCAACTCTCCAAGCTGGAGCGGGAGACCGGCGCCACGCTGGTCGAGAAGGACGGGCGGCGGCTGCGGCTCACCGAGGCCGGGCGGGTCCTCGCCGATCATGCCGAGCGGGTGCTGACCAGCCTGGACGAGGCGGAGACGGCGCTCGCCGCGCACCGGGACACGGTCACCGGGCGGCTCACCATGACGGCCTTCGCGACCGCCTGCCGGGCGCTGATGCCGCACGCCCTGCGCCGCCTGGCCACCGATCATCCGCAGTTGACCACCGGGCTGATCGAGGTGAATCCGCACGAGGGGCTCGACCTGCTGCGCCGCGGCCATGTCGATCTCGCGGTGCTGGACGACTGGCCGGAGGTGGCGCTGCGCTATCCGGACGGGGTCTCGAAGATCACGCTCGGGGAGGATCACGCCGACCTGGTCGTGCCGCATGATCATCGCCTTGCCGGGACCATCGCCCTGGAGGAAGCCCGTCACGAGCGCTGGATCGGCGTCCGGGCGGGCGACGTCTGCTATGAGTACCTGATCCGCCAGCTGCCCGGGGTGGTGCCGGATTTCCAGGTGGGCGAGTTCGAGACGCAGTTGACGCTGATCGCCGCCGGGCTCGGGGTCGGGCTCATTCCTCGGCTGGCACGCTCTTCCCTGCCGGAGGGCATCCGGATTGTCCGGATAAATCCGACACCTACTCGCCGCGTGGTTCTTGCCTGGCGCGACTCCTCAGCGGCCCGGCCCGCCATCCGGGCCGCTGAGCAGGCACTACGTGAGGCTTGGAAGATCAACCGAGAACGGCAAGAGCTTCTCGTACGGTGAACGCGCCCGCGTAGAGCGCCTTGCCCGCGATGACCCCCTCCACCCCGACCGGCTCCAGGGTGGCCAGGGCCCGCAGATCGTCCAGGGTGGAGACGCCACCACTGGCGATGACCGGCTTGTCGGTGGCGGCGCACACCTCGCGCAGCAGGTCCAGGTTCGGGCCGCGCATGGTGCCGTCCTTGGTGATGTCGGTGACGACGTAGCGGGACGCGCCCGCCTTGTCCAGCCGGGCCAGCACCTCGTACAGGTCGCCGCCGTCACGGGTCCAGCCGCGCGCCGACAGCGTCCGCCCGCGCACGTCCAGGCCGATCGCCACGCGGTCGCCGTACTCGCCGCAGATCCGGTCGCACCACTCCGGGTCCTCCAGCGCGGCGGTGCCGATGTTGACCCGCTGGGCGCCGGTGGCCAGCGCCCGCGTCAGCGACTCGTCGTCGCGGATGCCGCCGGACAGCTCCACCTTCACGTCGAGCCGCCGCACCACGTCGGCGAGCAGGCCGGCGTTGGAGCCACGGCCGAACGCCGCGTCCAGGTCGACCAGGTGGATCCACTCGGCGCCGTCGTTCTGCCAGGCCAGCGCGGCCTCCAGCGGGTCGCCGTAGGCGGTCTCCGAGCCGGCGGCGCCCTGCACCAGGCGGACGGCCTGGCCCTCGGCGACGTCGACGGCGGGCAGCAGTTGGAGGGTCATGTTTCTCCTGATGGAAGCTAAGCCCGGCGGCCGAGCACCACGACGACGAGGGCCGGCACGGCGAGAACGAGCATGGCGGTGAGGATGATGCGAAGTGGCAGGTCCGGGATGAGCGTCCAGACGGCGGCGACGGCCAGCAGTGTGACGACCACGATGCCGATCCGCTGCCGGCGGCTGCGGTGATAGAGCCGCCCGTCCCGGCCGAACCGTGGTTTCAGGGATCGCAGGAAGACGCGGCGCCGGTCCCGGCGGGCCACCCGGCGGGCACGGACCGACTTCTCCCGCTCCTGGACGGCGAGCCGCTCGGCCCGGCGCCGGGCACGTTCCTTGCTCAAAGCGTCGCGACCCAGTTGCTCAGCAGCAGGTAACCGGAGTCGGCCGACTTCTCCGGGTGGAACTGGGCGGCGCTGAGCGCGCCCGCCTCCACCACGGCCACGAACGGCCGGTCATGCGACGCGGTGGTCACCCGGGCGTGGTCGAGAAGATCAAGATCCTGAGCGGCGTACGAGTGGACGAAGTAGAACCGTGCCCCAGCGGGAAGGTCGTCCAGCAACCGGGAGCCCGCCGCGACGTCGACCGTGTTCCAGCCCATGTGCGGGATCCGCTGCGCGGACAGCTTCGTGACCGAACCGGGCAGCAGGCCCAGCCCCTTGGTCTCCACCCCGTGCTCCACGCCGGACTCGAAGAGGATCTGCATGCCGACGCAGATGCCCAGCACCGGCTTTCCGGCCGCCACCCGTTCGGCGATCACCGGTCCGGCGTTCAGCGCCTCGATCCCGGCCATGCAGGCCGCGTACGCCCCCACGCCGGGCACCACGAGACCGTCCGCCTCGGCGGCCACCGCCAGATCGCTGGTGACCGTCACATCGACCCCGGTACGGGCGACCGCCCGCTCCGCCGACCGCAGATTCCCCGAGCCGTAGTCGAGGACGACCACACTCTTCGCCATCACGCCTCCCCCGAGGGCCACCAGGCGAACCCGCCGGCGACCGCGAGCACCGCCAGCACCGCGGTGATGCCGATGCTGAACCGGGTCGCCCCCGACTTGACCAGCTGGATCACGCCGCCGAGCAGGATCCCGGCGAGCGCGAACAGCACCAGCGAGATCACAGCACCCCCTTGGTGGACGGCAGCGAACCGGCGTTGCGCGGGTCGATCTCGACAGCCTCCCGCAGCGCCCGGGAGAACGCCTTGAACTGGGCCTCCACCACGTGGTGCGCGTCCGGGTGACCGCCCGGACGGCAGGCGCGGAGCACGTCCACGTGCAGGGTCACCTTGGCGGCGTGGCCGAACGCCTCGAAGATGTGCCGGGTCATGCTGGTCGCGTAGACCGGCCCGATGTACGGCGTGAGCAGCGGCTCGTCGTGCACCACGTAGGGCCGGCCGGACAGGTCCACGGCGGCCCGGACCAGCACCTCGTCCATCGGGATGGTGGCCGACCCGTACCGCCGGATGCCCCGCTTGTCGCCGAGCGCCTTGGCGAACGCCTCGCCGAGGGCGATGGCGGTGTCCTCCATGGTGTGGTGCGAGTCGATCTCCAGGTCGCCCTCGCAGCGCACCGTGAGGTCGAACCCGCCGTGCTTGGCGAGCTGGTTGAGCATGTGGTCGTAGAAGCCGACCCCGGTGTTCAGGTCGCCCTTGCCGGTGCCGTCGAGGTCGATCTCGATGAGCACCTTGGTCTCGTTGGTGACGCGATCGATGCGGGCGGTACGGCTCACAGCCCCTCCTCACTTCGTTCTTCGGGGCTGTGAGCCGCGTTCGCGGCGCTGCGCCCGATGGGCTCGCTTCGCTCGCCGGACAGGATCTCCTCGGCGGCGTTCAGGAATGCGGTGGTCTCGTCCCCGGTGCCGGCGGTGACCCGCAGCCAGCCGGTCAGCCCGACGTCCCGGATCAGCACGCCCCGGTCCAGGAACGCCTGCCAGTCGACTTTCTGGTCCGGGCCGGTGGCGAACAGCACGAAGTTCGCGTCACTGTCGGCGACCTGCACGCCGCGCCCACGGAGAACCTGGACGATCCGGTCGCGCTGCTCCTTGATCGCCTCCACGGTGGCCAGCAGCGACGCCCGATGCACAACGGCCGCCCGCGCGGCCGCCTGGCTGATCGCCGACAGGTGGTAGGGCAGGCGCACCAACTGCACGGCGTCGACCACGGCCGGGTCGGCGGCCAGATAGCCCAGCCGTCCGCCGGCGAAGCCGAACGCCTTGCTCATGGTCCGGCTCACCACCAGGCGCGGGTGGTGCGGCAGCAGGGTCAGCGCGCTCGCGGTGCCGGGCCGGGAGAACTCGGTGTACGCCTCGTCGACGATCACCATGCCGCGGGCTCTGTTCAGAATCGCATCGATCACGGCCGGGTCGAGGGCCGTGCCGGTCGGGTTGTTCGGCGAGCAGACGAACACCAGGTCCGGGTCGTGCTTCTCGATCTCGGCGACCGCGGCCTCCGGGCGCAGGCCGAAGTCGGGGTCACGCAGCGCCCCGATCCACCGGGTGCCGGTGCCCTGCGCCAGCAGCGGGTGCATCGAGTAGGAGGGCCCGAAGCCGAGCGCGCTGCGCCCCGGGCCGCCGAAGGCCTGCAACAGCTGCTGCTGCACCTCGTTCGACCCGTTGGCGGCCCACACGTTCGCCGTGGTCAGGCCGTGGCCCAGATAGCCGGCCAGCTCGTTGCGCAGCGCGATCGCGTCCCGGTCCGGGTAGCGGTTGAGGTCACGCAGCTCGGCCTGCACGGCCTTGCCGATCGCCTCGACCACGTCGTCCGGCACCGGGTACGAGTTCTCGTTCGTGTTCAGCTGCACCGGAACGTTCAGCTGGGGTGCGCCGTACGGCGACTTGCCCCGCAGATCGTCCCGGATCGGCAGATCGTCGATGGTCGTCACTGGAACCTGGCCTTCACCGCGTCACCGTGGGCGGGCAGGTCCTCGGCGTTGGCCAGGGCCACCACGTGCCCGGCCACATCGCGGAGAGCCTCCTCGGTGTACTCCACGACGTGGATGCCCCGCAGGAACGACTGCACCGACAGCCCCGACGAGTGCCGGGCGCACCCGGCGGTCGGCAGCACGTGGTTGGACCCGGCCGCATAGTCGCCCAGCGACACCGGCGCGTACGCCCCCACGAAGATCGCACCGGCGTTACGGACCCGCATGGCCCACTCGCGCGCGTCCCTCGTCTGGATCTCCAGGTGCTCCGCCGCGTACTCGTCCACCACGCGCAGGCCCTGCTCCAGGTCGTCGACCAGCACCACACCGGACTGCCGGCCGGTCAGCGAGGTGCGCACCCGCTCCTGGTGCTTGGTGGCCGTCACCTGCTTCTCCAGCTCGATCTCGACCGCGTCGGCAAGCTCCAGCGACGGGGTGACCAGAACCGAAGCGGCCAGCGGGTCGTGCTCGGCCTGGCTGATCAGGTCGGCCGCGACGTGCCGCGGGTCGGCGGTGTCGTCGGCCAGGACGGCGATCTCGGTGGGGCCGGCCTCCGCGTCGATGCCGACGGTGCCCTGGAGCAGCCGCTTGGCCGCGGTCACCCAGATGTTGCCCGGCCCGGTGATCACGTCGACCGGCGCACAGCGGTCGCCCTCGTCCACCCCGTCGGAGCCGTAGCCCAGCATCGCGATCGCCTGCGCGCCACCGACGGCGTAGACCTCGGTGACGCCGAGCAGCGCGCACGCGGCCAGCACCCGCGAGTCGGGCAGGCCGTTGTTGGAGGCCTGCGGCGGCGACGTCACCACCAGGCCCTCGACACCGGCCTCCTGGGCGGGCACCACGTTCATCACCACGGTCGACGGGTAGACGGCCAGACCGCCCGGCACGTAGAGGCCCACCCGGCGCACCGGCAGCCAGCGCTCGGTCACCGTGCCGCCGTCGACCACCTGGGTGGTGACGTCGGAGCGGCGCTGGTCGGCGTGCACCTTCCGGGTCCGCCGGATCGCCTCGACGAGGGCGGCCCGCACCTCGGGGTCGAGCGTCTCGGCGGCCGCGGCGATCGCCTCGGCCGGCACCCGCAGGCGCTCCAGGGTGACGCCGTCGAACCGCTCGGTCGCCTCCCGGATCGCACTGAACCCATGCTCATGGACCGCCTCGACAAGCGGGCGAATCCTCTCGACGGCAACGGAGACGTCGAGCTGGGCACGGGGCAGCAGACCGCGCGGGTCCCGGCGGGAGCCGCGCAGGTCGATCCGATTCAGCACGCCACCCAGTCTAGGTTGCCGCCCAACCGGGTTCACATGCGCGACTCCCCAGGCCCAGGCGTTGAGACACCCGCACGCCGCGCCGGGTTGACCATGGTCGGGTGGGGACTAGGCTGAACGCGTGAGCGATCGGCTGCCGGTCTTCCCGCTGAGCACGGTGCTCTTCCCCGGTCTGGTGCTGCCCCTGCACATCTTCGAGGAGCGATACCGCACCCTGGTGCGCGAGCTGGTGGCCGCGTCGGAGGAGACACCGCACGAGTTCGGCGTGGTCACCCTCCGGCATGGCAGTGAGGTCGCCGAGGACGGCGACTCCCCCCAGGGGCCGGTCACCGCCACCGACGTCTACGAGGTCGGCTGCACCGCCGAGCTGCGCCACGTCACCGAGCTGCCGGACGGCCGCTTCGACATCATGACGGTCGGCCGCCGCCGGTTCACCGTCCTCAGCGTCGAGCAGGGCGCCGAGCCCTATCTGACCGCCCACGTCCGCTGGCTCCCCGACGAGGAGGAGCCGAGCGGCAACGCCACGCTGCTGGCGCCCCGGGTGCTCACCGCGTTCCGCGCCTACCTGGAGTTGCTGCGCCCCAACAGCGAGACCCTCGAGCAGGTGCCCGACGACGCGACCGTCCTCTCCCACCTGGTCGCCGCCACCGCCCAGCTCACCGTCGAGGAGCGCCAGATGCTCCTGGCGATGCCGGACACCGCGAGCCGCCTCCGCGCCGAGCTGCGCATCCTCAACCGCGAGGCCGGCCTGCTGGCGAGGGTCCGGGCCGTTCCGGTCCCACTCTCCGACCTGGCCCGGCCGGCAAGCCCCAACTGACAACCCCCTCTCCGGTACGGGCTACGCGCACCCGCCGTACCAGACCCGCGAGGCGGGTGGGTGGTCCAGACCATGCCGCGCGCGCCGGGCGTGAGTGGGTGGTCACCCGGACCCGATGGCCCGTGCAGGGCCAGCCGCACGGTCAGATTCAGGCGGGAGGGTGCGGCTCGCGGTGGGGGTGCTCGCCGCCATCCGTGATCCGTTCGCCCGGCACCGTGCCGTTGGCCGTCGACTCGGCGTCCGTCACCAGTTCGTACTCGGCGACCGCGGCATCCTGGTGATCCACATAGGGCGGCTCGTAGGCGTGGTTCGGCCCCCACCCGGGCTGGGCGCCCGGATGGTCCAGGTCGGGATCGTTGGACCAGCCGGCCAGCAGGGTGAGCAGGATCGCCGCCACGAAGGCCGGGATCAGGGTCGGCCCGAGCGACTGCACCTCCGGCGGCGCGAGATAGGTCGCGCCGATCTGTGCGGTCGCCTTCCACTCCTCGTACGCGCCGCGCCCGAGCAGCTCGCCCACCGAGGGCGCCACCCAGTGCCCGGCCACCAGGGTGCCGACGACCACACCACCGAGGAGGTACGGCCCCCGGTCCCGGCGCAGAATCAGCCAGGCCCCGAGCGTGACGAGCACCCCGAAACCCAGCCCGAGCAGGGTCATCCAGCCGTCGGCCGCGACGTACCGCTCGGACATGTCGTAGGCCTGCGCTTTCCCGGCGCCGGTGAGGACCACCGGGACGGTGGGCGTGAGCCACGCCCAGAGCAGCCCGAGGAGCACCCCGAGCACCGCGATCGTCCCGGCGGCGCCGGCCGCGACGGCCAGCGAACGCCGCCACGGGCGCCGGCTGCCCTCGTTCAGCCGCCACATCTGCTGCCAGGCCTGGTTCAGGCCGGCGCCGACCGCGACGGGCCGAGGGCCGTCCTCCGGCGTGGAGGGTCCGGACGGCCCGGCCGGCTGTTCACTCGGGTACACCCTGCGATCCTTCCAGATCAGCCGACACTGTCAGGCGACGGCCGACGGACCGAGGATCATCTTGAGGTCGGCGCGTAGGGCCGGCGTCGCCGCGACCCGCACCCCGCCCAGCCGCATGATCGTGGTCCGGCTGCCGTTCTGGAGATGGACGTGCACCTCGGTGTCGCCCGGGTGGCTCACCAGGATCTCCTTGAGCTCGTCGACCAGCGGTGGCGTACACCGGGTGATCGGCATCGTCAGGGTGACCGGCTTGGTGTCCGGGTTGTGGGTGATGTCGGGGATCGACATGTCCATCGCCATGATCCGGGCGGCGCCGTCGCGGCGTTCGATCCGGCCCTTGACCACCACGATGGCGTCCTCGGCGATGTACTGGCCGACCAGCTCGTACGTGTTCGGGAAGAACAGCGCCTCGACGCCACCGGCCAGGTCCTCCAGCGTGGCCGACGCCCACGACCGGCCCTGCTTGGTGATCCGCCGCTGGACGCCGGTGAGGATGCCGGCGAGCGTGACGACCTGGCCGTCCGGGACCGAGCCCTCCTCGTTGAGCGCCGCGATGCTGGTGTCCGCCGAACTCTGGAGCAGGACCTCGAGCCCGGCGAGCGGGTGGTCGGAGACATACAGCCCCAGCATCTCCCGCTCGAAGGCCAGCTTGTCCCGCTTGTCCCACTCGCTGTCGCCGATCGGGGGCATGGTGACCGCGGCCGACCCACCGGCACCGGCGTCGTCCCCGAACGCGCCGAACAGGTCGAACTGCCCGGCCGCCTCGTTGCGCTTGACGTCGGCGTAGGCGTCGATGGCCTCGGCGTGCACGGCGAGCAGGCTCTTGCGGCTGTGCCCCATCGAGTCGAAGGCGCCGGCCTTGATCAGGGATTCGATGGTCCGCTTGTTGCAGGCCACCGCGTCGACCTTGGACAGGAAGTCGTAGAAGTCGCCGTACTCACCCTTCTCCTTACGGCAGCGGGCGATCGCCTCGACCACGTTGGCGCCGACGTTGCGGACCGCGCCGAGGCCGAACCGGATGTCGGTGCCGACCGGGGTGAACGGCCCGGCGGACTGGTTGACGTCCGGTGGCAGCACCTGGATGCCCATGCGGCGGCACTCCGCCAGGTACATGGCCATCTTGTCCTTGTCGTCGCCGACGCTGGTCAGCAGACCGGCCATGTACTCGGCCGGGTAGTGCGCCTTCAGATAGGCCGTCCAGTAGGAGACCAGCCCGTACGCCGCGGAGTGCGCCTTGTTGAACGCGTAACCCGCGAACGGGACCAGGACGTCCCACACGGCCTGGATCGCCTCGTCGGAGTAGCCGTGCTCGCGGCACCCGTCCCGGAAGGGACCGAACTCCTTGTCGAGGATCTCCTTCTTCTTCTTACCCATGGCCCGGCGGAGCAGGTCGGCCTGGCCGAGGCTGTAGCCGGCCAGGATCTGCGCCGCACGCTGCACCTGCTCCTGGTAGACGATCAGGCCGTAGGTGGGCTCCAGGATCTCCCGCAGCGGCTCCTCCAGCTCCGGGTGGATCGGGGTGATCTCCTGGAGCTTGTTCTTGCGGAGCGCGTAGTTGGTGTGCGAGTCGACACCCATCGGGCCGGGCCGGTAGAGGGCCAGGACGGCGGAGATGTCCTCGAAGTTGTCCGGCTTCATCAGCCGCAGAAGCGACCGCATCGGCCCACCGTCGAGCTGGAACACGCCCAGCGTGTCACCGCGGGAGAGCAGCTCGTACGCCTTCGGGTCGTCCAGCTCCAGACCCAGCAGATCGAGCTTCTGGCCGTGGTTGAGCTCGATGTTCTTGTTGGCGTCGTCGATGATCGTCAGGTTCCGCAGGCCGAGGAAGTCCATCTTCAGCAGGCCGAGCGTCTCGCAGGTCGGGTAGTCGAACTGCGTGATGATCGCCCCGTCGGCGTCCCGGCGGGACAGCGGGATGTGGTCGATGATCGGCTCGGCGCTCATGATGACGCCGGCGGCGTGCACACCGGTCTGCCGGATCAGGCCCTCGATGCCCTGCGCGGTGTCGATGACCTTCTTGACGTCCGGGTCGGTCTCGTAGAGCCCGCGGACCTCGCCGGCCTCGTTGTACCGCTTGTCGTCCTTGTTGAAGATGCCGCCGAGGGTGATGCCCTTGCCCATGACGTCCGGCGGCATCGCCTTGGTGATCTTGTCGCCGACCGCGAACGGGTAGCCCAGGACCCGGGCCGAGTCCTTGATCGCGGCCTTCGCCTTGATCGTGCCGAAGGTGGCGATCTGCGCGACCTTGTCCTCGCCCCACTTCTCCGTCACATACCGGATGACCTCGCCGCGCCGGCGCTCGTCGAAGTCGATGTCGACGTCGGGCATCGAGATGCGCTCGGGGTTGAGGAACCGCTCGAAGATCAGGCCGTGCTGGATCGGGTCGAGGTCGGTGATGCCCATCGCGTACGCGATCAGGGAGCCCGCCGCCGAGCCACGGCCCGGGCCGACCGCGATGCCGTTGTTCTTCGCCCACTGGATGAAGTCGGCGACGACGAGGAAGTACGCCGGGAAGCCCATCTCGAGGATGACGCCGAGCTCGTACTCCGCCTGCTTGACGTGCGACTCGGGGATGCCGCCGGGGAACCGCGCCCGGAGGCCCTCGAAGGCGACGTGGCGGAAGTACTCCGGCTCGGTGAACCCGTCGGGGATGGGGAACCGGGGCATCAGGTTCTTGAAGGTGAACATCCCGTCGATGTCCACCTTCTCGGCCACCAGCAGGGTGTTGCGGCAACCCTCCTGCCAGGCCTCGGACGAGTCGACGGCACGCATCTGGTCGGGCGACTTCACGAAGTAGCCGGAGCCGTCGAACCGGAACCGGTTGGGGTCGGCGACGTTGCTGCCGGTCTGCACGCACAGCAGCACGTCGTGCGCGGCGGCCTGCGCCTCGTGGGTGTAGTGCGAGTCGTTGGTGACGAGCGGCGGGATGTTGAGCTTCTTGCCGATCTCCAGCAGGCCGTCACGGACCCGCTTCTCGATCGACAGCCCGTGGTCCATGATCTCGAGGAAGTAGTAGTCCCTGCCGAGCGCCTCCTGGTAGCGCGCGGCGGACTTGAGCGCCTCGTCGAAATGGCCGAGCCGCAGCCGGGTCTGCACGATGCCGGACGGGCAGCCGGTGGTGCCCATGATGCCCTCGGCGTGCTCCGCGATGATGTCGAAGTCCATCCGCGGGTACTTGCCGAGCTGGCCCTCGATGGAGCCCCGCGAGTTGAGCCGGAACAGGTTCTTCAGACCGACCGCGTTGCGTGCCCACATGGTCATGTGCGTATACGCACCGTTACCGGAGACGTCGTCCGATTTCTGCTCCGGACGGCCCCACTTGATGCGCTTCTTGTCCAGCCGGGACTCCGGCGCGACATAGGCCTCGACGCCGATGACCGGCGTCACACCGGCGTCTTTGGCCTGCTTGTAGAAGTCGTAGGCCCCGTGCATGTTGCCGTGGTCGGTGATCGCCGCGGCTGGCATGCCCAGCCGCTTCGCCTCAGCGAGGAGTTCCTTGATCCGGGCCGCCCCGTCGAGCATTGAATACTCTGTGTGCACGTGAAGGTGCACGAACGAGTCAGACACCCGGAACCCCCTCTTCCCCGAACGGTGCCGTGAAGCCTAGCCCCGCCGTACGACAGAAACCTACTCCGCGAAGGGCTCCAGCATGGTCGACGCCGCGCGGAGCCAGGCCTGCCGGGTCTCCTGTTGCAGGTCGCCGTACTCGATCGAGGAACCGACCTCCAGGGCCGGGTCGTAGGGCACCACGGCGACCGCACGGGTACGCGTCGCGAAGTGCTTCTTGAAGTCCTCCAGCAGCGGCAGATGGCCGGCCGACGGGCAGGAGATGAGCGTCACGGCGTTGGACACCATGTCGCCCATCCCGCTCTCCTCGAGCACGTCGAGCATCCAGTCGGCGGTGAAGGCGGCGTCCTCCCGGGGCACCGTGGTGATCACCAGCTGGTCGGCCGAGCGCATCACGGTCTGCCAGTTGACGCTCTCCACGTTGTTGCCGGTGTCGACGCAGATCACGTCGTGGGTACGGCGCAGCAGGTCCATCACCCGCCGCACGGTGCCCTGGTCCAGCCGCTGGGCGAACCGCGGGTTCTCCTCGCCGGCCAGCACGTCGTAGGAGCCGTCCGAGGCGTGCCGCAGGTAGGCGTCGAGCTCCTGGAGCAGCACGTCGCCGTGCAGGCTCTCGATCCGCATGAGGTCGGCGAGGAGGTGTTTTATGGTCCGGGCGTGCCGGGCGCTGCCGGCCCGCAGGCCGAGGGTGCCGCGCAGCTCGTTGTCGTCCCAGGCGAGCACGCCACGGCCGCGGACGCTGCCGATGGTGGCCGCGGCGAGCACGGTCGCGGTGGTCTTGTGCACCCCGCCCTTCGGGTTGGCGAACGCCAGCACCCGGGGTTTGCCCAGCTTGCGCCGCATGATCGAGACGGCGCGGTCCATGCCGTCCTCGGTGCGGCTCTGCCGCCACTCGATCCGGGCGGCGGCGGGCGCCGGCGAGACCGGCGCGGGCTGAGCGGCAGGCTGCCGGACCGGCGCGGGCTGAGCGGCAGGCTGCCGGACCGGCGCCTGCGGCGGGGACGTCTGCGGGGGTACGGGCGGCGGCGCGACCGGGGCCTGGGGGTACGCGGCGGCCTGCGCCCCGTACGCACCGGCGGGCGGGGCGTAGCCGTTCGCCGGCGGCGGCTGGTAGCCGTTACCGGGCGGCGGGTAGCCGTTGTTCTGCTGGGGGTAGCCGGTGGGCGCGCCGTACTCCCGCGCGGGCGGCTGAGCCGGCGGCTGGGCCGGCTGCTGCTGCGGGGTGCGCGGCGCCGGCTCGAAGAAGCTGTGCTGCTGTTCCGGCTCGCGGCCACGCTGCCAGCGCGGGTCGAGCGGGTTGATGGGCCGCTGCGGAACGGCGCGCTCGGCCGGCGGTTCCGGTGCACGGCGCTCGAAACCGCCCGGCTGCGGCTGCCCCTGCTGCCGGCCGTCGAGCGCGGCCTGCCGCGGGTCCAGCGGGTTGAACGGCCGGCGTTCGACCGCGGCCGAGCCACGACTCGGCTGCTGCTGCTGGTTCCACTGCTGCTGCGGGGGTGTCTCCGGCTGCTGCGGAGTCTCCTCCGACTCCTCGCCGCGGCCACCATGCCGAGCCCGGTCGAGCAGCGCCCGCCAGCGCGGGGCTGGTTCCGCAGGCCGGCCCCAGCCGGTCTCGGTCCCGTCCACGGCTCGTCCTTTCTGCGCCTACCCGATCATTCACGGCGATGGTCTCGCCCCTGACAGGCTACGGAGGAGAACCCTATTCGGGCCACCGGCCGAGTGCCCATCCCCCGGTCGTTCTTGATCACATGACGGAACCCCGGTCGTGCACGTGCGTCCACCCGAACGTTTCGCGGACGGAAAACCTAACGGCCGGAATCGCCGGTGGATGCTCCCGATGACGCATCCGGACCGTCATGAGCAGGACTCGCGTCCGACGCCGAGGGTACGGCAACAGGATCCTTGGTAGGCAGTACGGCCGCGGACGGCGTACGGCCTGAACTTTGCGGTGAGGGGGATGTCACATGGACCCCGATCGACGACGGTAACGGTCCGATGGCATCGGGGGCAACGCCGGAATTCCCGGATGGCACGGCCGACGGCGACGGATCCGCCGGCGCCGCCTCCAGCTCCTCGGGCCGCAGCGGCCGGAACTCGGTACGGTCCAGCCGGCGCACCTCGGGAGCCGGATCCACCACCCGTACCCCGGGCCGGTCCGCGATCCCGTCGAGCGCGGCCGGGGTGCCGCGCACCACCGCCGCGAAGACGCACGCACACCCGGCCCGGTACGCGGCGGCCTCCTCGGCGGCGATCCGGGCGGCGCTCTCGTAGGCCGCCCGCAACCGCGTCTCGGTGCGCCCGTCGCCGGTCAGCGCCCGGCCGAGCCGTTGATAGTCGGCGCGCTCGCGTTCCCGGGAGACGGCCGCCGAGATCATCCCGGCGGTCACGTCGTCCGGCAGCCGGTAGACCGGGATCCGGTTCACCGCGGTCCGCGAGCCGGTCAGCGGCACCCGCGTGTACACCTGCGCCACCTGCGCCCCGGACAGCAGATCGGGCAGCCCGCCGGGCGCCGCGTAGCGCCGGAAGGCCACCAGCGCCCAGGTGTCCCCGGCGGCCGGGGCGGACGGGTCGGTGAGCCGCGCCAGCTCGTCCCGGGACGCCGTCAGGTAGCCGCCCACCGACTGGCCCTCGACCACCCCCACGCGGAGCACCTCGCCGGGCTCGGTGCCGGCCGGCGGCTCCCGGTCGGCCCAGAACACCGCGAGCACCAGCGCGACGGTAGCCGCCAGCGCCGCTCCGGTCATGATCTGCAACCGGAGCGAGGCGCCCCCGAACCCGACGAGGACTGCCCGCATGCGGTGCGCGCGGCCCACGGTGATGCTCCCGACGGTCAGCCGGCGTCCTGGAGGACGTCCAGCGCGTGTTTCAGGTCAGCAGGGTAGTCGCTGACGAAGCGGACCTCATCGTGCGTACGGGGGTGCGCGAACGCCAGCTCCCGTGCGTGCAGCCACTGCCGGTCCAGTTCGAGGCGGGCCGCCAGGGTCGGATCGGCCCCGTACGTCAGGTCGCCCACACACGGGTGCCGCATCGCCGAGAAGTGCACCCGGATCTGGTGCGTCCGCCCGGTCTCCAGGCGCACGTCCACCAGGCTGGCCGAGCGGAACGCCTCGACCGTGTCGTAGTGGGTGACGCTCGGCTTGCCGCCGGACATGACGGCGAACCTGTAGTCGGCCGTCGGGTGCCGGTCGATCGGGGCGTCGATGGTGCCCCGCAGCGGGTCCAGGTGCCCCTGGACCACCGCGTGGTACCGCTTCTCCACCTCGCGCTCCTTGAAGGCGCGCTTCAGGACGCTGTACGCCATCTCGCTCTTGGCCACCACCATGAGGCCGGTGGTGCCCACGTCGAGCCGGTGCACGATGCCCTGCCGCTCGGCGGCCCCGCTGGTCGCGACGTTCTGCCCCATCGCGGCCAGGCCACTGACCACGGTCGGGCCGGTCCAGCCGGGACTCGGGTGGGCGGCCACGCCGACCGGCTTGTCCACCACCACGATGTCGTCGTCGCTGTAGATGATGCCGAGGCCGTGCACCGGCTCGGCGACCACGGCGGGCGCGGCCACCGGTGACGGCAGGGTCACCTCCAGCCAGGAGCCGGCGACCACCTTCTCCGACTTGAGCCGGGGAACGCCGTCGACCAGCGCGTCACCGGCCTCCACGAGGGTGGCCGCGGCCGTGCGGGAGAGCCCGAAGAGCCGGGAGACGGCCTGGTCCAGCCGCATCCCGTGGAGCCCGTCCGGGACCGGCAGAGAACGCTGCCCGCTCACGCCTTCTCCTCCGTCTGGGTGCCGGTCACCGGTTTCTCCTTGGTGATCCGGGTGCCGTCGCGCTGGCGGCCGGTCAGTTCCAGCAGCACGGCGAGGCAGACCCCGACGGTGAGACAGCTGTCGGCGATGTTGAAGACCGCGAACCTCTCCCCGTACGGCGCGAAGACGCTGATCATGTCGACCACGTGGCCCTGGAACGGGCCGGGCGCACGGAACAGGCGGTCGGTCAGGTTGCCCAGTGCGCCGCCCAGCACCAGACCGAGCGCCAGCGCCCACGGCACCGAGCGCAGCTTCGTGGCGAGCCACACGATCACCCCGACGACGACCAGGGTGATGAGCGGGAAGATCCATGTGTGACCGCTGCCGAAACTGAACGCCGCTCCGCTGTTGCGCAGCAGCGACAGGTAGATCAGGCCACCGAGGAGGCGAACCGGCTCGCGGGGATCCAGGTTCTCGGTGGAGAGGTGCTTGACCCACTGGTCGACCGCCACGGCGACCGCCGTGGTGACGGCCAGGACAGCGACCGCGCGGGGTGCGAACCCCGGCGCGGCCTGTTCGTCGGCGTTCAGCGTCGTTCCTCCAACTGCTTGCACGAGACACAGAGGGTGGCGGAGGGGAACGCAGCCAGCCGCTCGACCGGAATCTGGGTGCCGCACCGCTCACACCAACCGTAATTGCCCGACCCGAGCCGATCGATCGCACGTTCGACCTGTGTGATCCGCTCGAGCAGGTTGTTGGCCAGCGTGATCTCCTGCTCCCGCTCGAACGTCTTGGTGCCGGTGTCGGCCTGGTCGTCCCCGGCCGAGTCGGCGAGCCGCTCGCGCTGCAACTCGGTGATCTCACTGAGCGACTGATCGTACTCGGCCTGCAGTTCGTCACGCCGCGCGACCAGCGCCGTCCGGATCTCCTCGGTCTCGGCGGCACTGCGGTTGCGCTCAGCGGCGGACGTACCGGTCGAACCGGGCCGGATGTCGGTTGCCTTGGCCATCGTCGCTCCCTCGGCCGCGCGCGTGGCGCGGCGGTCAGCGGTCTGCGGAACTCCGGCGGCGCCGGCCCGCCGGGCCGTGCCGTCCGTCCCCTTGTCTGGTCCCCGTGCCACCGCGACGACCGCGGTAGATCTTGCCCCACCTGCACAAACGGCGCGGCTGAAAGGGGCGGCCGCGCACTCGGTGAGGTTGGCAAGGATACGGAACGTGAAGTATCCCGACAACCCGGCGCGAACCGCGGAAACGACAAACGGCCACGAAGCGCGCACAGAGGCGTCGGATAACCGACGATACACCCATCGTGATGGAAAGATCACCCGTTGTCGTCGCGCAGGTCGGCGAGCCGCCCCTCCCACTCCTCCGGCGGCGCCGCCACGGTGAAGACCTTGTCCCGGCTGGTCGCCCCGAGCCGCAGGGACACCTCGGCGGCACGGACGCCCAGTGCGGCCGCGAGCGCCCGGCGCACCGCCTCGGTGGCCTTGCCGTCCACCGCGGGCGCACCCACCGCGATGATCAGGGCTGGACCGTGCGGGCCCTCGTAGCGGCCGCCCACCCGGGTCCGGCCGGCGCCGGGACGAACCCGCACCGGCACCGAGACGCCCGCCGGGCCCCTCAACGCTGGTGGGCCACGGCGGCCACCAGCCGGTCCACCGGCCGGCACAGGCCGCACGGGCTGAAGCCGAGCTCGACCGCCTCGTTCACCGGCAGCGACTCGGTCAGCCGGCCGACAAGGTGCGGGCAGTCCGCCATGTGGTAGCGGGGCCGGCCGTCCACCACGAGCACCTCGGTGTCGAACCGCGCGACCAGCACCGCGTCGGCCGGCCGCACCGACTGGGGCAGCGGCTCGTCGTCGGGGTCGTCGGCGTCCGGTTCGTCGAACTCGTCCGGCTGCTCCACGGCGGCCCCGGCGGGGGCCGGGCGCCACGCCTGCTCGTCGGACTCCCCGGCGAGCGGTGGGACGTCCGCCGAATCCGGGGTGGAATCCGCCGCGGAGTCAGAATCGGCATAGTCTGCGCGAGCAGGCCCGGCGGGCTCCCCGACGTCGCCCGGATGAGTGTCTCCGGCCGCCCATACCTCGTCCACATCGGCCGGATCGGGCTCGTCATAGCTGCGGGATTCGCCTGCGGCGGCCACCGGCTCGGGGGCAGAATCGCTAGCGTTGGTGGCGGCGGGAGCCGGCGACACCGGTTCGTCGAACTCGGGATCTCGGCGAGCGGGGCGCGGCGGCACCTCGAAGGCGCCCTCGGCCGCTCGCCGCGTGGCGGCCTGCCGGGTCCCGATGACGAGAGCGACCGCGGCCAGCAGGCTGACCACGATCGAGGCTATGAGAAGGCTGCTCGAGCCGTTGACCAGCCCTAGCGCGAGAAACAGAACCGCGACGGGGATGAGCAGGAGACTAGCAACGATCATGGCTCATCCTCGTCGCGGTGCGGGGGGCTGTGTCAGCGACCCGATTCGATGGAGTTGGTCCGGCTGCCGCCGTACGATCCGGCGAGACCGGCCGCGGCGAGACCGCCCGAACCGCCCACGGCCCGGTTGGAGTCGGCGCGGGTCAGCTCGGCCTCGAGGCCCTGACCGCGGCCGTCCAGGTCGCGGAGCTGGCTCTCCAGGTAGGCCTTGAGACGGGTGCGGTACTCCCGCTCGAACTGCTTGAGCTCCTCGATGTGCTTCTGCAGCGCGGTCCGCTTCGCGTCCAGGCCGCCCATGGCCTCCTGGTGGCGCTGGCGAGCGTCGCGCTCGAGGGCATCGGCCTTGGCCCGGGCCTCGCGGGTGACCTCCTCCGCCTTGGAGCGGGCGTCGGAGAGAAGCTTGTCAGCCTCGCGGCGGGCGTCGGCCACGTGGTCGTCGGCGGTGCGCTGGGCCATCATCAGCACGCGCAGGGCCTGCTGCTCGCCGTCCGCGGCGCTGGCGCCGGCACCGGCGCCCGGTCCCTGCGCACGGACCTGCTCCAGCTCGGCCTGCATCTGCCGGGCGGCCTGCTCCGCCGCGGTCTTGTCACGCTGGACACGGTCCAGCTGCGCCTTCAGCTCGTTGAGCTCGGCCGCCAAACGGGGGTCAGCCGCGGGACCGGCGGGAGCGCCGCCCCGGCCACCACGCTCGACCTGGGCACGAAGCTCTGCGTTCTCCTCGATCAGACGGGCGAGCTCGCGCTCCACCTCGTCCAGGAAGGCGTCGACCTCCTCCTCGTCATACCCCCGCTTGCCGATCGGGGGCTTCTTGAAGGCGACGTTATGAACGTCGGCCGGGGTCAGCGGCATCGAAACTCCTCGGGTCAGTCGCGGCCGCGGTTGGGGCTGCTGTCTAGCTGTACTGCACGATCAGTCTTGCCAATACGAAGTCCATGAGCACGAACAGGATAACCAGCAGCACGATGGAAGCCAGGTCCAAACTCACGTTACCAATGCGCAGCGGTGGGATCACACGCCTCAACGCGTTGAGGGGCGGATCCGTGACGCTCCACACGGCTTCGAGTGCGGCCGAGGCGCCCCGGCTCGGTTGCCAGCGCCGTCCGTACTGGAGCACCGCACTCAGCACAAACCTGGCCAACAGCACCATGAAGAAGAGATACAGCAATATGTAGAGGATCTGGAACACGATCGACAGCACGTCAGGCGGATCCCTCGTTCGGGTCAATCAATTCCGGGTCGATCAGCTCGAGGTGAAGAAGCCACCCTCAGCGATCTTCGCCTTGTCCTCCGCGGTGACCTGCACATTCGCTGGAGAGAGCAGGAAGACCCGGTTGGTCACGCGCTCGATCGTACCCCTCAGGCCGAAGGCGAGCCCGGCGGCGAAGTCGACCAGCCGGCGAGCGTCCGACTCATCCATCTCGGTCAGATTGATGATGACCGGGACGCCGTCGCGGAAGTGCTCGCCGATGGTCCGCGCCTCCCGGTACGTGGTCGGATGCAGCGTGGTGATCTGGTACCGCTGCTCCTCCTCGACCTGGCGCTGGCGGACCGGCTCCGGATGCGCGGGCTGCGGCTTGAGTGCCAGGTTGTCCCGCGTGGAGTAGGTCAGGGCTCCGGACGGCTCGGGCGCGACCGACGGCCGGGTGATGGAGCGGACGCTCGCCCGATCGAGGCGCTCGCTCTCCTCCCGGTCCAGGTCGGCGCGCGACGAACGGTCCAGGTCACCGCGGGACGAGCGGTCCAGATCGGCGCGGGACGAACGGTCCAGATCGGCGCGGGACGAACGGTCCAGGTCGCTGCGGGACGGCCGGTCGAGGTCACCGCGGGACGAGCGGCGGTCGGAACGGGCCCGCGGAACGGCGCGCTCCTCCTCGTCCTCGTCCTCAGCGAACTCGTCGGAGTAGCGGTCGCTGGAGTAACGGTCGGGGCGCTCGCGCTCACGCTCGCGCGAACGGTAGGAGCTCTCCCGGTAGTTACGGTCCTCGTAACCGCGGTCGTCGTCCTCCTCGACGAGGCCGAGCCACACGCCCGCCTTGCGAAACGCGCCTCCGCTCATGCCTGAGCCCCCTCTTCCTGCCGAGAACCCATGGCCCCCACCTCCGTCCGCTGTTGCGGCCCGCGCCCCCTGGCGTGCCGCGTCCCCCCTCACGAGCCGGAAACCAGGTCCGATTCGGACCCACGACCCGTTGCGACGCCGCGTCGTCGGACGCACCGGCCGCGGTGTGGATCATGACCCGCGACAGGTCGCGTAAAACAACACCTGTGTAGTTTGCTGCCCGCGGCAAGGCTACCGCAGCGAGTTTCGCATCCCGAGTAAAGATGTACCGATCCGTACGTGTGTCGCCCCGTGCCGGACGGCGGCCTCCAGATCGCCGCTCATCCCCGCCGAGACGGTCGTCGCGCCGGGATGTTCGGAGGCCATCCGGCCTGCGATGACGGCCAGCCGGGCGAAGGCCGCGCCGGGGTCCTCACCGAGCGGCGCGACGGCCATCACGCCGCCGAGCCGCAGGTCCTCCGAGGAGGCCACCGCGTCGGATACCCGCCAGAGATCGTCTTCGGTCACGCCCCCGCGCGCCGGGTCGGCGTCCAGGCTCACCTGGACGAGCACCTCCAGCGGGACCTCCCGTCCCACGGCGGCCTTCGCCAGCGCGCCGGCGAGGCGGAGCGAATCGACCGACTCGATCACGTCCGCGTACCGGATCACCGATCTGACCTTGTTGCGCTGCAACTGGCCGACGAAGTGCCAGCGCGGGCGCACACCGGCGGCATGCACCTCGGCCGCCTTGGCGGCCGCCTCCTGGTCCCGGTTCTCCGCCATGTCGGTGACACCCAGCCCGGCGAGCAACAGGACGTCGCTCGCCGGGTAGGTCTTGGTCACCGCGGTCAGCGTGACCGCCCCGGGCGGCCTTCCGGCCGCCACGCAGGCACGCGCGATGCGCTCCCGCACCTGTTCGAGAGAGGCGGCGAGCTCAGCGCGCCGTCCGGGGTCGGTCAAGGTTCAACCTTCTTGGAGGTACGGGAGAGGGCGTGCCTCAGGAGCCGTTCTTGAGGAAGTCCGGCACGTCCACGTCGTCGAAGAGCACCCGGCTGCGCGGCGGCGGGGTGCTCGCCGGCGGCGGGGCGACCGGCGGCGGGACCGGCGGCAGCGAGGCTCCCCCGGTGGTCGGGGCCGGCACCTTGCGCATCGGCTCGGCCGGCTTGTAGGAGGGCGAGCCCGCGTCGAAACCGGCCGCGATCACGGTGACCCGCACCTCGTCGCCGAGAGCGTCGTCGATGACCGCGCCGAAGATGATGTTCGCGTCCGGGTGGGCCGCGTCGGTGACCAGCTGGGCCGCGTCGTTGATCTCGAAGAGCCCCAGGTCGGAACCACCGGCGATGGAGAGCAGCACGCCGCGGGCACCGTCCATGCTCTGCTCCAGCAGCGGGCTGGAGATCGCCTTCTCGGCCGCCTCGACCGCGCGGTTGTCGCCGCGCGCGCTGCCGATGCCCATGAGCGCGCTGCCGGCGTTGCTCATCACGCTCTTGACGTCGGCGAAGTCCAGGTTGATCAGACCGGGCGTGGTGATCAGGTCGGTGATGCCCTGCACACCGGAGAGCAGCACCTGGTCGGCCTGACGGAACGCGTCCATCATGCTGATCCCGCGGTCGCCCAGGGCGAGCAGCCGGTCGTTCGGGATCACGATCAGGGTGTCGCACTGGTTGCGCAGCTCGTCGATGCCGGCCTCGGCCTGCACCTGGCGGCGCTTGCCCTCGAAGTTGAACGGGCGGGTCACCACGCCGATGGTGAGAGCGCCCAGCTTGCGGGCGATGTTGGCGACCACGGGCGCGCCACCGGTTCCGGTGCCGCCGCCCTCGCCACAGGTGACGAAGACCATGTCGGCGCCCTTGAGCACCTCTTCGATCTCGTCCCGGTGGTCCTCGGCGGCGTTCTTGCCGACCTCGGGCTGGGCGCCGGCGCCCAGGCCACGGGTCAGTTCCCGGCCGACGTCGAGCTTGACGTCGGCGTCGCTCATCAACAGGGCCTGTGCGTCCGTGTTGATGGCGATGAACTCGACGCCCTTGAGCCCAACCTCGATCATGCGGTTCACAGCGTTCACGCCGCCGCCGCCGATGCCGACGACCTTGATGACCGCAAGGTAGTTGTGTGGAGGTGTCATCGGGCTCAGCCATCCCTTCCAGGGTTGGCGGACGTCGACGGCCCCTGCGGTCCCGGGAACCGCACTTCGACATCCGCTGCCGTACAAGGGAGGGCGAGGAAACCCTCACCCTCTACTAGAGGTTCACAGTTATGTCAACCATTCGAACCTCTCGGGGCAACGTATGCGGACATGCGGCCTCAACCAAAGACCCGGAGCGGCGTGTCGCGTCCGCTTACGTGGTGAGTATCCGACTGACCCGTAACCTTGAACTATTTATTGCGTTCGTGATGTTTTGTCCGTTTAGCGGCATGACTAGCGAATGGTGACCACCGACGGGGCGCTCACGTCGATCTCGTCGCCCTTCTCCCGCAGCAGCGCGGTGGCCACGATGCTCTTCTGCTTGCTGGCGGTGTCGTCACCCCAGATGACCACCCGGCCCTTGCGCAGTTCCAGGCGGATCTGCACCGGCGAGGCCACCGAGATCGCCACCAGTTGCTCGCGCAGTTCGTCACTGAGCGCGGCCAGCACGGTCAGCGCCGAGCCGGTGTTCTCGTCGTTGCGGCCGGGTGTCGCCACCCGGGCCAGTGGCAGGCCCTTCGGCGTGGCGACCGCACGGAACGGCACACCCTCGTCGTCGATCAGCAGGAACTGCTCCCCGGCCGGCACCGCGGCCAGCGGGCTGCGCTCCACCAGCTGAATCTCCACGGTCGACGGCCAGCTGCGGGTCACCAGCACCCGGTCCACCGGAGGCAGACCGCGCACCGCGGCGGCCACCGCGTCCAGGTCGACCCGGGCCAGCGGGCGGTCCGGCTCGACCGCGGCGGCGGCCCGTACCTGGTCGGCGGTGAGCACCTGGGCGCCCACCACCCGGACCTCCCGCACCCCGAACAGCGAGGTGCCGTAGACCACCCAGGCCAGGCCACCGGCCAGCAGCAGGACGCCGGCCCCGGTCAGCCAGGGCATGGCGGCACGCAGGCGCCGCTCCCTGGCGCGGGCCATGAACCGCCGGGCCGACGGCGGCACCGCGTCGGTGTCCGCCCGGACCAGCCGCCAGTTGCGCGTGCCCCCGCCCGCCACCGGAACTACCGGGCCAGGTCCGGCTGCTGGTCCGCCTCGGCGAGCGCGGCCAGCAGCTCGTCGCCCATCAGCGAGATCGGCGGCGCGCCCATGGTCACCACCACGTCGCCCGGACGGCTGCGCCGGACCACCTCGGCCGGCACGTCCTGCCAGTCCGGCACGAAGACCTTGTGCTCGTCGGGCAGGTCGATCGCCGCGGTCAGCGCCCGGCCGCCCTCGCCCGGGCCGCGGGTCTCGCCCGGACCGAACACCTCCATGCAGATCACCTCGTCGGCCACCTGGAGCCCGTCGGCCAGCTCGGCCTCCAGGTCCCGGGTCCGGTACACCCGGTACGGCTGGAACACCACGAGCAGCCGGCCGTCCCCGGCCACCTCCCGCAGCGTCCGGAGCGCGGCCTTCACCGAGGTCGGGTGGTACGCGTACTCGTCGTACACCCGCACGCCCGCCGCGATGCCCTTGCGCTCGAAGCGCCGCCGGACCCCCGGGAACGACTCCAGCGCCTCGGCCACCTTCTCCAGCGGCAGGCCCAGCTTCAGGGCGGTGAGCACGGTGGCCGCGCTGTTCAGGCCCATGTGCGTGCCGGGCAGCGCCAGCTTGAACTCGCCGAGCGGCGCACCGTTCAGCTCGGCCCGGTAGCGGACCCCGCTCACCGACGAGACGACGTCGAAGATCCGCAGGTCCGCGCCCGCCGACTCGCCGTACGTGTAGACGGTCTTCCCGGCCGCCCGCAGCCCGGCGATCAGCTCCTCGGTGCCCGGCCCGTCGGCGCAGGTCACCACGAACCCGTCGGCCAGCGAGCCGAACTCGAGG
Organism: Actinoplanes hulinensis; assembly: GCF_019429605.1. Classification (NCBI taxonomy): domain Bacteria; kingdom Bacillati; phylum Actinomycetota; class Actinomycetes; order Micromonosporales; family Micromonosporaceae; genus Actinoplanes; species Actinoplanes hulinensis. The sequence continues at coordinate 379,768 of NZ_JAHXZI010000004.1, forward strand.
AACCCGGCCTTCAGCGTCTCCAGGTCACCCCAGTTGTTGAGGTGGTCGCCCTCGATGTTGGTGATGATCGCGACATGCGGCCGGTAGATGAGGAACGAGCGGTCGTGCTCGTCCGCCTCGGCCACGAAGTGCGGCCCGGTGCCGTGGTGCCCGTTCGACCCGGCGGCCGACATCTCGCCGCCGATCACGAACGACGGGTCGTGCCCGGCGTGCTGCAGGATCACCGTCATGATCGACGTCGTGGTGGTCTTGCCGTGGGTGCCCGCCACCGCGATGGTCTGCCGGTTGGTCATCGTCGCGGCCAGCGCCTCGGAGCGGTGCAGCACGCGCAGCCCGCGGCGGCGCGCCTCGACCATCTCCACGTGGTCCTGCGGGATCGCGGTCGAGTAGACCACGGTGTCCACGCCGTCCAGGTTGGACGCCTCGTGTGCCATGTGCACCGTGCCGCCGAGCGCCCGCAGGGCGGCCAGGGCCGGCCACTCCCGCAGCTCACTGCCGGAGACCGGTACGCCCCGCGTCAACAGGAGCCGGGCCAGGCCGGCCATGCCGACCCCGCCGATCCCGATCAGGTGCACACTGCCCAGGTCCTCGGCGGTCATCTCACCGGCCGGCGTCAGCTCCGCCGTGTTCACAGTTCCACTCCCTCAATCCGCAGCATCAGCTCACCGCTTCGAGAACGAAGCGCAGGAGCTGCTCGTCACCGTCACGCCGGCCGTAACCCGCCGCCGCCGTGCCCATCTGGGCCAGCCGCTGCCGGTCCCGCGCCAGCGGGATGATGTTGCGCTCGATCCAGTCCGGCGTCAGCTCGCTGTTGTCCACCAGCAGGCCACCGCCCGCCTCCACCACCGGAAGCGCGTTGCGGCGCTGCTCCTGGTTGCTGAACGGGTACGGCACATAGATCGCCGGCATGCCGAGCGCGGTGGTCTCGGCCACCGTGATCGCACCTCCCCGGCAGAGCATCAGGTCGGCGGCAGCGTAGCCGAGCTGCATGTCCGACAGGTAGGGCACGACGACATAGGGCACGGGCAGGTCGTTCGGCACCTCGAACGGGTCGTTGCGCCCGCCCTGCACGTGCAGCACCTGGATGCCGGCGTGGGCCAGGCGCTTGGCCGCGGCGGCGACGGCCAGGTTGATCGTACGGGCGCCGGAGGAGCCGCCGGAGACGAAGAGCACCGGCAGGTCCGGCCGCAGTCCGAAGTGGTACAGGGCCTGGGGGCGCAGCGCCGGCCGGTCCATGTGGGTGATCCCGGTGCGCAGCGGCACGCCGACCAGCCGGGCGTTGCGCAGCGCCTCGGCCTGCTCCAGCTGGTGCGGGAACCCGACGGCGACGCGCTTGGTGAACTTCATGCCCATCCGGTTGGCCACGCCCGGCGGCACGTTCACCTCGTGGATCACGATGGGCAGCTCCCGGCGCCAGGCGGCCAGGTAGGCGGGCACCGACACGTAACCCCCGAAGCCGACCACCACCTCGGCCTCCACCTCGTCGATGATCTCGCCGGCCGCGTGGGCGGACCGGTACATCCGGTCCGGGGTGCGCAGCAGGTCGAGGTTGAGCGACCGGGGCAGTTGGAACGCCGGGATGGACCGCAGATCGTAGCCGGCGGCCGGGATCAGCTGGTTCTCCATGCCCTTGGGGCTGCCCAGCGTGGTGATCCGGATCTGGGGGAAGTGGCGCCGCAGAGCATCGGCGAAGGCGAGCAGCGGATAGATGTGCCCACCGGTGCCTCCTCCGGCGAGAACGACCGACCGCAGCGAACCCATCACCGTCTCCTTCCGCCCCCCGAGGTTTCGGGTGCCCTGCCGGCCTTCTTCTGGGCAGGCGGGCGCTGCTGTCCCGGCCGCCGCGGCGGGGGGAGCGGCGGCAGCGGGGCCCAGACTAGCCGCACCCATCGCGGCGTCGGACGGGCGTTCAGGGCACGGGACGCGTCCGGTTCCGCACGGGCGAAGGACGCCAGCATGCCGATCGCCGCCATGGTGACGATCAGGGCACTGCCACCTGCGGAGATGAACGGTAGCGGAAGGCCGGTGATGGGCAGCAACTTCACCACGCCGCCCATGTTGATCACGGCCTGGGCGACCAGCCAGCTGGTGATCGCGGTGGCCGCGAGGCGGCGGAACGGGTCGGTCACCCGGCGGGCGATCCGGAAGCCGGTGTACGCCAGCACCGACAGCAGCACCAGCACCACGCCGCAGCCGACGACGCCCAGCTCCTCGGCGACGATCGCGAAGATGAAGTCGTTGCCGGCCTCCGGGACGTAGCCCCACTTGAGCGCGCTCTTGCCCAGGCCGACCCCGAACCAGCCGCCCTCGAAGATCGCCGACCGGCCCTGGATGAGCTGGTAGCACCAGCGCCCGGCCTCGGTGGTGGTGTCGCAGTTCTCCAGCGGCTCCATGAAGGCGGTCAGCCGGCGCCAGCGGTAGTTCTCCGCGTCCGCCGCGCCCGACCCGGCGCCGCGGGAGGCGGCCGCGATCAGCAGGCCGACACCGGCCAGGCCCAGCACACCCAGCGCGCCGAAGACCCGCATCCGGACCCCGGCCGCCCAGAGCAGGCCGACGATCAGCGCCAGCAGCACCAGCATGGTGCCCAGGTCGTTGTAGCCGACCAGGACGAAGAGCAGGCCGATCACCGGAAACAGCGGTATGGCCAGCTCCCGCCAGTGACCGAGCAGCGGTCCCTTGCGGGCGATCACGTCAGCGCCCCACAGAACCATGCCCAGCTTCGCCAGCTCACCCGGCTGCATGCTGACCGGGCCGAAGTACAGCCAGTTCAACCTGGCCACGAGCGGGCCGAGCATCGGGTTGCCGTCGCCGTTCCGGCTCAGCACCCCCAGCGAGGCCAGCGCGGTCATCCCGGCGAGGAGGGCGAGCAGGAGCACGGATAGGACGAGCAGACCCCGGCCGAGCACCCGCAACGTGACCGCGGGCAGCCGCTGGCAGATCCAGAAGGCGACCAGGCCGAGCAGCGCGTACACCGCCTGGCTGCTGATCTCCGTGAAGGCGTTGCCCTTTTCGGCGTACGCCTTCACGGAGGTCGCCGAGAAGACCATGGTGAGGCCGATCAGCAGCAGCAGGGTGCAGCTGCTGATCAGCAGGTAGTACGACGACAGGGGTCTGGCCAGCAGCCCGTGCACCGCGGGCAGCAGCTGCCGGCTCAGTGACGGGCGGGCCGCTTTCTGGGTACGGTCGTCCGCCATACCCCCATCTTCGTCCGATGTCCACATTCCGCCGCGTCACGTCGATGGCGTGTCGCGGGGGAGATCTATCCCATGACCGCCAGGTGGTCGCTGTAGAACAGGCCCAGACCGATGGCGGCGCAGATGCCCGCGATGATCCAGAACCGGACCACGATGTTGACCTCGCTCCAGCCGGCCAGCTCGAAGTGGTGCTGCAACGGCGACATCCGGAAGACCCGCTTGCCGGTGGTCTTGAACGAGATGATCTGGATGACCACGGACATCGTGATGATCACGAACAGACCGCCGATGATGACCGACAGCAGGGTGGTCCGGGTGGCCACCGCGAGGCCGCCGATCAGGCCGCCCAGCGCCAGCGCGCCGGTGTCACCCATGAAGATCCGGGCCGGGTTGGTGTTCCACCAGAGGAAGCCGACACAGGCCGCCGCGGCCGCCGCGGCGATCATCGCGATCTCGAGTGGGTCCCGGACCTGATAACAGTGCTGCGCGGTGAGCGAGCCCGCCTGACCGACGTAGTCGTTGTCACCGCACCAGTGCCGGTACTGCCAGAACCCGATCAGCGAGTACGCGCCGAGCACCAGGATCGAGGCGCCGGTGGCCAGGCCGTCGAGGCCGTCGGTGAGGTTCACGCCGTTCGACATCGCCATGATGACGAAGACGAACACCATGACCGAGCCGACCTTGCCGACGTCCAGCCAGCTCACGTCGCGGATGAAGGAGATCCGCTCGCTGGCCACGGTCTGCCCGTTGGTGCTCGGGAAGTACAGGGCCGCGATGCCGAAGCCGGTGCCGATCAGCAGCTGGCCGAGCAGCTTGCCCTTGGCGCTGAGACCGTCCGAGTTGCGCTTGCGGACCTTGAGGAAGTCGTCCATGAAGCCGACCGCGCCACAGAAGACGAAGACGCCGAGCAGGACCAGCGCGGTCATGGTCGGCTTCTCCTGGGCGATCTGCCGCTCCGGGAGTGTGGTCAGGGCCACGTGCCCGGCGACGTACGCCAGGACGGTGGCGAGGATGAACGCCACGCCGCCCATCGTCGGGGTGCCCCGCTTGCCCAGGTGGGTCTGCGGGCCGATGGTGCGGATCGGCTGACCGGCCTTGAGCGCCGAGAAGACCCGGATCGCGATCGGGGTGCCGAAGAGCGAGATGAGAAAGGCGACCGCGGCCGCGACGATGACTGCCCTCACGTGGGCTGAACCTCCTCGGGGCGCCGCAGCCAGTCGGCGACGTCCCATGTGCGGTACCGGGAACCCTTGACCAGCACGACGTCGTCGGCGTGCAGGTCCTGGCGCAGAATCTCGATCGCGGCGGCCTGGTCGGCGGCGAAGAGCCCCGTGCCCCGCCACCCGGCCACGCCGGCCGTGCCGTCCAGAATCGGACGGGCCTCGCCGGCTACCGCGATCAACCGGTCCACGCCCAGTTCGGCGGCGAGCCGCCCGACCTCGGCGTGCCCGGACACCTCGAACTCGCCGAGCTCGGCCATGTAGCCGAGCACGGCGGTGGTGCGCTTACCGGAACCCATCGACGCCAGCGCCCGCAGCGCGGCCGCGGTCGACGAGGGGTTCGCGTTGTAGGAGTCGTCGATGACGACGATCCCGTCCGGCCGGGTGAAGACGTCCATCCGGCGGCCGGAGACGATCCCGACCTCGCCGAGCGCCGCCACCAGGTCACCGAACTCCATTCCGGCGGCCAGCGCCACGGCGCCCGCCGCGAGCGTGTTGGCCACCTGGTGCTCTCCCGCCACGGAAAGCCGGACATCGCCGATTCGAGAGCCATCGGAGAGCTGGTAGGTGGCGCGGCCGGCGGAGTCGAGCGAAATATCCGAAGCTGTCAAGCCGCCCCGGGACCCGACCAGCACCACGGTGGCCGAGGTACGCGACGCCATCCCCGCCACCAGCGGATCGTCCGCGTTCAGGATCGCGGTGCCGGACGACGGCAGCGCCTCGACCAGCTCGCCCTTGGCCCGGGCGGTGCCCTCCACGGAGCCGAACTCGCCGATGTGCGCGGCGCCCACGTTCAGCACCACACCGATCGACGGCTGGGCGATCTCGGTCAGGTAGCGGATGTGCCCGATCCCCCGGGCGCCCATCTCCAGCACCAGGAACCGGGTCTCCTCGGTCGCCTGCAACACCGTGTACGGAAAACCCAGCTCGTTGTTGAGCGACCCGGCCGGCGCCACGGTCGGCCCCAGCCGGGACAGCAGCTGGCCGATGTAGTCCTTGGTGGTGGTCTTGCCGGACGACCCGGTCAGGCCCACCACGGTCAGCTTGTCCAGCCGGGCGACCACCACCCGGGCCAGGGCGGCCAGGGCGGCCAGCGGGTCCTCGACCACGACGCCGGGCACTCCGGTGTCCCGGGAGCCCAGGACCGCGGCGGCGCCCCGCTCGATCGCGACGCCCGCGAAGTCGTGGCCGTCCACCTTCTCCCCCGCGAACGCCACGAACAGGCCGCCCGGGCCGATCTTGCGGGAGTCGTACTCGACCGGGCCGGTCACGACCACCGACGGGTCGCCGCCGGTCACCCGGCCACCGGTGATCTCGGCGATCTCGCCGAGCGGGAGCGCGATCATGCGTGAGCCTCCAGCGCCTGGGCGAGCTCGATCCGGTCGTCGAACGGCAGCACCTGACCGTTCACCTCCTGGCCCTGTTCGTTGCCCTTGCCGAGCACCGCGATCACGTCACCGGCGACGGCCTGCCGGACCGCCTCCTCGATCGCGGCCCGCCGTCCGGCGACCTCGATGACCTTCGCGGCCGTCGGCGCCTCCTCCGCGCCCGCGCGCACCGCGTGGCGTACGGATGCCGGGTCTTCGGTCCTGGGGTTGTCATCGGTGATGATCACCAGGTCGGCGCCCTGCGCCGCGGCCGCGCCCATCAACGGCCGCTTGCCCTTGTCCCGGTCGCCGCCGGCGCCGATCACGCAGACCAGCCGCCCACCGCGCGCCGTGGCCAGCTCGCGCAGCGCGGCCAGCGCCGCCACGATGGCGTTCGGCTTGTGCGCGTAGTCGACCACGCCGAGGACCTCACCGGGCGCCTCGACCTGCTCCAGACGGCCGGGCACGCCCCGGCAGGCCGCGATGCCCTCGCCCGCGACCGCCGGGTCGATGCCGACGGCGACCAGCAGGGCCAGCGCGAGCAGCGCGTTCGCCACGTTGTGCAGGCCGGGCAGCGCCACCCCGGTCGCGACGGTCAGGCCGTCCGGGCCGTGTGCCGTGAACCGCTGACCGAATTCGGACGGCCGCACGTCGGAGGCCCACCAGGTGGCCGCCGTGTCCCCGGCCGCCGAGTAGGTGATGGTCCCGTCGCGGAACAGGCCCATCACGGCCGGGTCGTCGTGGTTGAGCACCGCCACCGCGGACCGGCCGTCGAAGAGCCGTGCCTTGGCCGCGAAATACTCCTCCGAGGTCGGGTGGAAGTCCAGGTGGTCCTGGCCGAAGTTGGTGTACCCGGCGGCGGCGAACCGGATCCCGTCGGCCCGGCCCATCACCAGCGCGTGGCTGGAGACCTCCATGACCACGGCCTGGACGCCGCGCTCCAGGGAGGCGGCGAGGACCGCCTGCAGGTCGGTGGCCTCCGGGGTGGTGCGGACGCTCTTGACCACCAGGTCGCCGAGACGGGTCTCCACCGTGCCGACCAGGCCGGTCACCAGACCGGCGGCCCGCAGGCCCGACTCGACCAGGTACGACGTGGAGGTCTTCCCGGCCGTGCCGGTCACGCCGATCATGGTGAGCCCGCGGGACGGCTCCCCGTAGATCGCCGCCGACGCGGCGCCGAGCACCGCCCGCGGGTCGGCGGCGACGAGCGCGGGGAGCCCCTCGGCGAGCGCGGCGGGCAACCCGGCCGGGTCGGTCAGGACGGCCACCGCGCCGGACCGGGCGGCGTCCGCGATGAACTCCGCGCCGTGCCGGTTGGCGCCGGGCAGGGCCGCGTAGAGATCGCCCGGACGAACCGCGCCGCTACTGTGGGTGATACCGGTGACCGGGACGTCACCGCCGGTCAACTCTGCCGGTATCAGCTCCGCCAGCCGCGTCATCAGGCACGGCGTGACGGTCTCGGGACGTGGAATGCCGGACACGGCGTCAGACCCTACCCCGTACCCGGGGACTTGCTGTCAACGCCATGCGACCCGCTTCACTCCTTGATCTTGAACTTCGGCACCTTGCTACCGGACGGTGGCACATGGTTATGAAGAAGGGTGTAGTTCATCATCTCGCTGAACGCCGGGGCCGCCACGTCACCGCCGCCACCCTCCCGTACGTCCATCGATACGCCGATCACGTACCGCGGATTGTCGGCCGGCGCCATGCCGATGAAGGAGCTGGCGTTGTGGCTGGTGTACTGGCCGTCGATGAGCATCTTGCCGGTGCCGGTCTTGCCCGCCACCCGGTAGCCCTGGACCGCGGCAGCGCCACCGGTGCCGCCGTCGACGTCCACGACCGCCTCCATGATCAGGCGCAGCTGACGGGCCACGTCGGTGTCCAGCACCCGGTGCGTCTCCGGCGCGGCGGCGGGGGTCACCTCGCCGTCCTCGCCGGAGATGGTCGCCTTGATCAGGTGCGGCTGGATGTAGACACCGTCGTTCGCGATGGCCGCGAACCCGGCCGCCATCTGGATCAGGGTCGCCGAGACGCTGTGGCCGATCGGCACCGAGCCGTACGAGGAGCCGCTCCAGTCCTCCGGCTTGAGCAGATCGCCCTCGGCCTCGCCGGGCATCCCCTCGCCGGTGGCCTTCCCCAGCCCGAACTTCTGCTGGTACTCGTAGACCTTCTCCTTGCCGAGCCGGTCGGCGATCAGGATGGTGCCGACGTTCGACGAGTAGGCCATCAGCCCCGGCAGGGTCATCCGGGTGCCGGTGTCCTGCGGATGGGTGTCCTCGAACCTGGTGTCGCCCTTCTTGATCGCCGGACCGATCTCGATGAGCTCGTCCGGCTTGATCAGGCCCTCCTGGAGGGCCGCGCCGAAGATGAACGCCTTGTGACTCGACCCCGGGTCGGTCACGATGCTGCTGGCCGCGTCGATCCGCTCGTCGGAGTCGTACTTCTCCGCGTCCGCGGCGTTGTAGGGCGGGTAACTGGCCTGGGCCAGCACCTCGCCGGTCTTGATGTCCAGCACCACCGCGCTGCCCACCGTCGCGTTCTGCTTGCGGCCGGCCGTGTTGAGCACCCGCTGCACCTGGTACTGGAGGTCCTGGTCGATGGTGAGCTGGAGCGAGCTGCCCGGCTGGGCCGGGGTCTCCTGCTGGAATCCGCTCGGGATCGGCAGGTTCAGCTTCTTGCCGGTGCCGACCTCGAAGACCCGCTTGCCGTCGGTGCCGTGCAGCAGGTCGTCGTAGCGAGCCTCCAGCCCTTCGAGACCGTGATGGTCGTCGCCGGTGAAGCCGATCAGGTTCGCCGCGAGGTCCCGGCCGGGCACGTCACGCCGCTCGTCGGAGTGCGTGTAGATGCCGGGCAGGCCCAGCTCCTCGATCTCGTCGGCCACCGCGACCGGCACACCACGGGCCAGGTAGCGGAACTTCAGCCACTTGCCGAGCACCTGCTTGCGCCGCATGTCCTCGAGCAGCTCGGACTGCCGGATGCCGAGCAGCGGGGCCAGTTTGGCCGCCGTGCCGGCCACGTCCCTGCGCAGCTCCTCGTTCTCCGGATCGACGTAGACGTAGCGCGCCTCCACGCTGTGCGCGAGCACGTGGCGGTCCCGGTCCAGGATGCTGCCACGCGGCGCCGGCAGCGCCACCGTGCTGAGCCGGTTCTCCCGCAGCTTGAGCAGGCTCTCCGCCTCCTCCGGGGAGGTAGCCACCTGGAGCACCACGAGACGGACCCCGATGGTGACGAACAACGACAGCGCGAGCACGGTGCCGAGCCGCAGCCGGCGGGTGCTGTTGGCGAGCTTCGGCGGCTCCGCCGGGACCGGCTTCGGCCGGCTGGTCACGGTCTGTCGTGGTCCGGCTCCCGCTTTTCCGGTACGGGCATTCCTGGTACGTGTTGACGACTCGCGTTCACGCCGCTCCGGTTGCCGTTCCCGGGGTTTGTCCGCGGCCCGGGGTTTGTCGGCCCTGCTCCCCCGGGGCTTGTCGGGCTTGCTCTCCCGGGGCTTGTCGGCCTTGCTCTCCCGGGGAGCGGGCGGCTGCTCGGCCGGGCGGCCGCGACCACGGGTCCGCTGGCCGCTCTCGCCCCCGTCGAGCACCTGCAGCGCCGGCCGGAACGGGTCGGCGTTGCGGCCCCCGGTACGTGGCAGACGCCCCCGCTCGGCCACGGTCCGGCCGCGCGGGGTGTACGCCCGCGCCTCCCCGATGCTGGAGAACCCGCGCCGGCCCTCCCGGGGGTCGTCGGGCTGCTCGTCGCCCGGCAGGTCACGTGACGAACCGCGCCGGGGCTGTTTGCCCCGGCGCGGTGCCTCGTCCTCGTCTCGCGGCGTCATGCCGGCCTACTCCCCGGCGCCCGCGGACGGCGTGCCCGCCCGGCTCAGGTCATCCGGCGCGGTCAGGGGCCGGTCGCCCTTGCCCGGCACCGGCGTCCGGACGATGGTGCCCTCCGGCAGCCAGATCACCGCGGGCGAGTCGGCCGGCACCAGACCGAGCCGGCGGGCCGCCGCGGCCAGGCTGCCCGGACCGGACTTCTCGACCAACTGCCGGTCCAGCTCCTGCTGCTGCTTGTCGAGCGCCACCTTCTCCTTGCGGAGCGCGTCGAGCCGGAAGGACCGTTCCACGGTCTTGGTGTTGATCAGCAGGATGCCGACCACACCGACCAGGACCACGGCGATCACAGCGGCCGCGAAGGTGGCCCGTGGCGCGCGGATCGGCAGCGGCGGCGCGACCCACAGCCGGGCACGGCCCGTGACCGGCGGCGCGTCGCCGGTCACCTCGATGTTCAGCGCGGTGGCTCCGTCGACCGACGCGGTCGGCCTGCCCGCGCTCCGGCCCCGGATCCCTGACCGGCGCGTGTCGGAACTCCCGGACGACCGGCGTGCCCCCCGCACACCATTACGCCCGGTCTCGGCATCGCGGCTCACCCCGGCGTTGTCGCGCGGTTGCGCCGATCGGCCCCCCGGCCGCGGCGCTTCGGATCGCTCGCTCATGCTCGTCCCTCCCCCTCTTCCTCGTTCGCCCCCGGGCGTAACCGCCCTCGTCCCCCGCGAGTTGTAGACATCCGGGGCCGTTCGCGGACCGCCCCGACTGCCTGGTTGTGCTTCCGGCTCTGCTCCTGCTCGTCGATCCGTTCCACGGCGCGCAGCTTCACCGAGGCCGCCCTCGGGTTCTCCGCCACCTCCGCCTCGCTGGGCGGCTCGGACCCACGGGTCAGCAGCCGCAGACTGGGACCGGTCCCGGGCAGCTCGACCGGAAGGTCGACCGGCCCGGTACTGCGCGACCTCGCGGTGAGTGCGCGCTTGACGATCCTGTCCTCCAACGATTGATAACTCATCACCACAAGACGCCCCTTGGGCGCCAACACGTCCAAGGCAGCAGGAACCGCTCGCTCGAGCACTTCCAGCTCGCCGTTCACCTCAATGCGTAGTGCCTGAAAAGTTCTTTTTGCCGGATTTCCACCCGTTCGCCGCGCGGCGGCCGGGATGGCGTCCTTGACCAGCTCGGCCAGACGGGCGGTCGACGTGATCCGGCCCTTCGCCCGCTCGCGCACGATCGACGAGACGACCCGCGGCGCGAACTTCTCCTCGCCGTACTGCCGCAGGATGCGCACCAGCTCACCCGGCGCGTACTCGTTGACGATCTCCTCGGCGGTCACCCCGCGGGACTGGTCCATCCGCATGTCCAGTGGGGCGTCCTGCGCGTACGCGAACCCGCGGTCCGCCTCGTCCAGCTGCAACGAGGACACCCCGAGGTCGAACAGTCCGCTGTGGATCGCCGGGATCTCCAGCTCCGCGAGAACCCGGGGCAGTTCGTCGTAGACGGCGTGCACCAGACGAGTCCGGTCGCCGAACCGGATGAGGCGGTGCCGTGCGTGCGCCAGCGCCTCGGTGTCCCGGTCGAGTCCGACCAGGACCACGTCCGGAAACCGCTCCAGGACCGCTTCGGCGTGCCCGCCCAGACCCAGCGTGAAATCGACGTGGACGGCGCCCGGCAACTCCAGAGCGGGAGCGAGCAGTTCAATGCAGCGCTCGAGCAGCACCGGCACGTGTGTGCCCCGCGGCTCCCCCATGTCGCCCCCCAAGTTGCCTTACCCGTCCGCGTCTCACCCGGTTGTTCAGTTACTGCCGTTCCGGCCCGGCCCACCTTCCGTACCGCCAGATCCCCATCCGCTCTGTCCTACGCCGGCGAACCGGCTCCGGACACACGCCTGGCGCCGGGGAAGAGGCGCCAGGAGCGGAGCGGCTGGAGATCTCGCAGTACGGCGGCAGTGGCGATCCGGGCCGAACCAGCGGCCCACCGAGTGCCACGCCCTACAGTCCGCCGGGCAGCACCCCCTCCTCGATGCCGGCGAACTCTTCCTCGCTCGCCGAGAGGTAGTCATCCCAGGACTGCTTGTCCCAGATCTCGACCCGGGTGCTCGCGCCGATCACCACCAGATCGCGACCAAGACTGGCATACTCCCGCAAATGGGCAGGAATGGTCACTCTGCCTTGCCTGTCGGGCACCTCGTCATGCGCGCTGGCGAAGAACACCCGGCTGTATGCCCGGGCCGCCTTGTTCGTCACCGGCGCCTCACGGAGCTGGCCGGCGATGCGCTGGAACTCCGGCATCGGGAACACGTAAAGACAGCGTTCCTGCCCCTTCGTGATCACGACACCTCCCGCCAGCTCATCACGGAACTTCGCCGGGAGGATCAGCCGGCCCTTCTCGTCGAGGCGCGGAGTGTGCGTGCCGAGAAACATCGGCCCCCACCCCTTTGCCGTGGCGCCCGCTCCTTCGCGGAGGGAGTGGACCGCCTGTCAACTCGGGCCGGCAGGTCCGGCTGCGCTCCTCCGCCCCTGCCACTGCGCCCCACTCTACTCCACTTCCCTCCACCTGCAACCCGAAAGCGATCGCTCGCGAGGCCTTTTCGCGGACGAAACCCCTGTTCACAGGTGGTGGAGCGGAGTGGAGGGCCAAGCGCATGATCAACCCCGTCCGGTTTCCGACATCGGGCGCTCCGGGTACGAAAACACCCGCCCCGGGAGCCCTGGGGGCGGGTGTGTGGAGGAATGTGGAGACGTCTGTGGGGTGTGCCCCGAACCGGGCCACACCCCACAGCGCTGTTCCTTACTACTATGGGCCCTACGCGACGAGGCGCCGTACCACGTAGTTCTTGTTCCAGATCTTGTGCTTGCCGACCCGGGCCCCACTGTGCGGCGAGTCGTAGACGTAGCCGTTCCCGGCGTAGATCCCGGCGTGGTAGCCGTACGACCCGTTGCGGAAGATGATCAGGTCGCCGACCCGCTTGTTGCTCTTCGAGACGGACTTGCCGTACTTCTGCTGTGAGTTCGCCTTGTGCGGCAGGCTCTTGCCGGCCGCCTTCTTGTAGACGTACTTGGTGAAGCCCGAGCAGTCGAAGCGCTTCGGGCCGGCCGCACCGAACAGGTACAGCGCGCCCTTGTGCTTCTTGGCCTCGGCCAGGACCTTGGCGCCACTGGCGCGGACCGTGACCTTCATCTTGTTGGTGGCCCGCTGGTTGTACCCCGTCCCGGAGAACAGGGTCCGGACCCACACCGTCTTCGTCGGCTTCGCGGTCAGCGTGACCGCGCCACCCTTGACGGTGTCGGTGTCCCAGGTCCGCCAGGCGCCGTTGCTCCAGCCCTGGAGACGGACCGTGCCCTTGGCGACCTGGCCGGTGGCCGGGTCGATCACCTTGGCGGTGATCTTGAGGGTGGAGCCCCAGGCCAGGCTACGGGTGCTGGCCTTCGTGGCGATCTGGGGCGTGATCTTCGCGGCTGCCGCACTCGCGGTGACCGGGGTGACGGTGGCGGTCGCGGCCGCCGCCGGTGATGCGGCGACCAACTGGCCGGCGCAGAGGCAGAGCCCCAGGGACAGTGCGACGGTACCGGTGCCGACGGACGTGCGACGACGCCGGCGCGAACTGTGTTCGTGCACGGTAGAGAGATCCTTCCGGCACGCCTGCGAGGTTAGCTGTCGGGTTCGGGCGGGAAGGCATGCCCGGCCGCGGATGGATGCGGCTTCACCCCGAGGTCGCTCCCGGATCCGTCACCCGTGGAAGCCGGGTGGCGCGGGAGAGACCAGAAATGGGTCCCCCGTCCCTGCCCCCGATTGCCTTGTCGTGGTCTGGCCAACTGCGGTGTCGCACCGTCCGGTCCGGGGCAGGGCTCGGCGTGAACCGGTCCGGTGCGGCCGGCGGGCGGTGTGCCGCCGGCGAATCTTTGCTACCTGATTTCGGCAATGATCGTCAGCGCCATATTGATCACTCTCCGTGTTTGGCATATTTGTCGCTGTCCAATTTGTTACCTCCGCGAGACAAATGCCGTCACGCGAGGTGTTCAAGCAGTGACGATCGGTCGAGAGTTACGGGTGAATCAGGACACAGAAAAAGTCCGTCACCCTGTTGGGAGTACGTCCGAATCGTCCGGACCTCGGAAAAGCCGAAGTGGTCGGTGATCTTGACCGTCTGGCAACGCGACGTAACCTTCGCGTCCGGTACCCTCGCTGGCGTGACGGACGGAATGCCTCTCATCGCCAAGGTCGCGACCTCCGTGTCGAAGACCGCGGCCGCGCTCTCCAGGGCCGCCGGTCGCGGCGACGGCTCGGTGATCGGTGGCTGGATCGGCCTGAAGATCGACCCCGATCTCCTCGCCCACCTCGCGTCGGGCCGCGCCGTCGCGCTGGTCTCCGGCACCAACGGCAAGACCACCACGACCCGGCTCACCGCGGCCGCCGTCGGTGTGCTCGGCCGGGTCGCCACCAACTCGTTCGGCGCCAACATGCCGACCGGCCACACCTCGGCGCTGGCGAAGGAGGGGCACACCCCGTTCGCCGTGCTGGAGGTGGACGAGCACTATCTGGCCCAGGTCATCGACCAGACCCGGCCCAAGGTGGTGGCCCTGCTCAACCTCTCCCGCGACCAGCTCGACCGGGCGAAGGAGGTGGCCATGATGGCGCAGCTGTGGAAGACCACGCTGGCCGGCCACCCCGACATCCGGGTGGTCGCCAACGCCGACGACCCGATGGTGGTGTGGGCGGCCGGCAGCAGCCCGCAGACCACCTGGTTCAGCGCCGGCCAGCGCTGGCACGACGACTCGTTCGTCTGCCCGGAGAGCGGCCACCCGATCGAGCGGTCCGGCGGCGACTGGTGGTGCACCGGCTGCCCGCTGCGCCGCCCGCGCCCGCAGTGGGTGGTCGAGGACGAGGGCGTGATCGACCCCCGCGGCGACTGGCATCTGGTGAAGCTCCAGCTCCCCGGCCGGGTGAACATCGGTAACGCCGCCACCGCGCTGGCCGTGGCCGCCGAGTTCGGGGTCCGCCCGATAGAGGCGCTCCCCCGGCTCTCCCGGGTGGCGTCGATCGCCGGACGGTATGCCCAGGTCGACCGTGACGGTCGCAACATCCGCTTGTTGCTGGCGAAGAACCCGGCAAGCTGGCTGGAGGCCTTCGACATGGCCGACCAGGCGCCGACACTGCTCTCCATCAACGCCCGCGACCCCGACGGCCTGGACACGTCGTGGCTCTACGACGTCGATTTCTCGCCGCTGCGCGACCGGCCGGTGCTGATCACCGGTGACCGGGCGTTCGACCTGGCGGTCCGCCTCCAGGTGAACCAGGTGCCCTTCCGGCACGTAAACAGTTTCGACGAGGCGCTGCGGTCCGTTCCGCCCGGCCGCCTCGAGGTGATCGCCAACTACACGGCGTTCCAGGACATTCGAGCGGAGTTGGACCGTGTCAACTGAGTCCCTGCGGATCGTGTGGATCTACCCGGATCTGCTGTCGACGTACGGCGACCGGGGCAACATGCTCATCCTGGCCCGCCGGGCCGCCGACCGCGGCATCCCGGTGGAGACCTACGAGGTCCGGTCCGACCAGCGGATGCCGAACAGCGCCGACATCTACCTGATCGGCGGCGGCGAGGACGGCCCCCAGGCCCTGGCGGCTCAGCGCCTGCTCGCCGACGGTGGCCTGCACCAGGCGGTCAACCAGGGCGCCGCGATCCTCTCCATCTGCGCGGGTTACCAGCTTCTCGGTCACTCGTTCTATGCCAAGGGGGCCAAGTGCGCCGGGCTGGGACTGCTCGACATCACCTCCGACCGGGGCGAGACCCGGGCGGTCGGCGAGTTGCGCGGTGACATCGACCCACGGCTCGGCCTGCCTCCACTGACCGGATTCGAGAACCACGGCGGGCGTACCCATCTGGGCGCGCACGCCGCACCACTCGCCCGGGTGACCGGCGGCATCGGCAACGACGGCCAGACCGAGGGCGCCTGGGCGGGCAAGATCCTGGGGACGTATTCGCACGGCCCGGCGCTGGCCCGCAACCCGGCGATAGCCGATCTGCTCCTTCGCTGGTCCACCGGCGCGGATAGGCTCACGCCCCTCGACGACACCTGGAGCGAGCGCCTCCGGAACGAGCGGCTCGCCGCGGCGAGCCCGGCGGTATAGACCGGCACCACCGAGTCCTGAAACGACGACAGTTGGGGCGGTAGGCCTGCATGACCGACAACCTGATCGACCCGCGGGGCACTGAAATCTCCGCGGACCCTCAGGCCATTGACCACGCTGCCGCCCCCACCGCTCCCACCCCGATGGGGTGGAGACGCCGTCTGATCCGGTTCTCCCTGCTCGGCGCCGGGGTCGGCGCTCTCGCCGGCCTCGCCGCCGTGCTGCCGCTGCGGGACATCGCCGACACCCTGTCCGCCATGGGCCCGAGCGCCGTGTTCGCGGTGGCGTTCCTCGGCGGCATGCTGCTGTCGGTGCTCGTACCGCGGACCCTGATCACGATGACCTGCGGCGCCCTGCTCGGTGCCGTCACCGGATCCGCGGCCGCCCTGGCCGCCGCGGTGATCGCCGCGGTCGCCACCTACTACGCGGGCCGCTGGGCCGGCCGCGGCGCCCTCCAGGCCCGCGCCGGGAGCCGTCTGGCCCGCCTCGACGGCTGGCTGAACCGTCGCGGCCTCGCCGCGGTCCTGCTGGTCCGCTTCCTGCCGCTGGCCCCGTTCGGCCTGGTCGGCTACGCCTACGGCACCACCAGCGTGTGCCGCAAGCGCTACCTGCTCGGCACCACCATCGCCGCCATCCCGTCCACGGTCACCTACGCCGTGATCGGCGCCGCGGTCGTCGCCCCCGGCGAGATGAACTTCCTCACCCTGGCCCCGGCCGTGTTCAGCTTCGTCCTCTCCACGGCGATCATCCTGCGCTGGCGCCACACCGCCCGGCGCGCTCCCGTGCCCGCCTGATCAGCGCCGTGGTCACCCCAGGGTGGCGAGGTCGGTGAAGTAGCCGGGGTAGGTCTTGGCGACGCAGCCCGGGTCGGTGATCTCGATGCCGGGCGCGCGCAGGCCGATCAGCGAGAGGCTCATCGCCATCCGGTGGTCGTCGTAGGTCGCGAACCGGGTCGGCCGCGGCGCTCCCGGGTGGATGGTGAAGCCGTCGGGGTCCTCGACCGCGTCGATCCCGGCCCGGCGCAACTCGGTGACGACGGCGCCGACCCGGTCGGTCTCCTTGCCGCGGATGAAGCCGATCCCCCGGACCCGGGTCGGCCCGTCGGCGAAGACGGCGACCGCGGCCAGGGTCTGCGCGGTGTCCGAGATGTCGGCCATGTCGACGTCGATGCCGCGCAGACGGTCCCCACCGCGGACGGTCACCGCGTCGGCGGTACGGGTCACCGAGGCGCCCATCCGCTCCAGGACGTCGGCGAACCGCACATCACCCTGGAGGCTCCCGGTGCCCAGGCCGGAGACGGTGACGCGCCCACCGGTGATCGCCGCCGCCCCCAGGAAGTAGGAGGCCGCGCTGGCGTCGGGTTCGATCGCGTAGTCGGCGGCCCGGTAGGCGCCCGCCGGAACGGTGAGCCCGGTGACGGTCACCCCGAAGGCCGCCATCACCGCCTTGGTCATCTCCACGTAGGGCACCGAGACCAGCGGCGAGGCGAGCGTGACGTCGATCCCGCGGTCCATCAGCGGCCCGGCCATCAGCAGGCCGGACAGGAACTGGCTGGAGATGTGGCCGCTGACCTCGACCGGGCCACCGTGGGCGGGCCCGGTGACGGCGGCCGGGAGGAAGCCGGGCCGGTCCAGCTCCTCGACGCGTGCGCCGATCTGCCGGAGCGCGCCGAGAACGGGGCCGAACGGGCGGGCCCGCAACTGCTCGCTCCCGTCCACGACGGTCCGGCCGCCGAGGAGGGCCGCCGCGGGGAGGAGGAACCGTGACGTGGTGCCGGACTGGCGGGCGTCGATCGTTGCGGCGCGGGAGGCCGTACCGGGGTCGATGCCGCGCACGACGACCGTACGATCGCGCTCGGAAAGGGTGACCGTCGCGCCGAGCGCGCCGACCGCGCCCATCATGGCCCGGGTGTCGTCGGCGAAGAGCACCCCGGAGAGGGTGGACGTGCCGTCGGCGAGCGCCGCGCAGAGCAGCGCCCGGTTGGTGATGCTCTTGGAGCCGGGCGGCCGGACGGTCGCGTCGACGGGCCTGGTGAGCGGGGCGACGGCGAGGACGTCAGACATACCGCCCATCCAAACAGGCGACGGCCCGCCGCGGCGTACCGCGACGGGCCGTGTCCACCCAGTGGTCAGACGACGACGCTGACCAGGCGTCCCTTGACCACGATGACCTTCTTCGGCTCCTTGCCGCCCAGCGCCTCGGCGACCGCGGCCAGCGCGGCGGCGCGGACCTCGGCCTCGCCGGTCTCCGGGGAGACCTCGACGCGGCCGCGGACCTTGCCGTTGACCTGCACCGGGTAGGTGATCGCGTCGGCGACCAGCTGGGCCGGGTCGGCGACCGGGAAGTCGGCGTACGCCAGCGAGCCGTCGTGCCCCAGCTTGCTCCACAGTTCCTCGGCCATGTGCGGGGCGAACGGGGACAGCATCAGCACCAGCGGCTCGACCGCCTCGCGGGAGGCGACCGGCAGCGGGGTCAGCGCGTTCGTCAGCTCGATCAGCTTGGCGATCGCGGTGTTGAACCGCAGCTCCTCCATGTCCTCGCGGACGCCGGCGATGACCTTGTGCAGGACCTTGCGGGTCTTCGGGTCCAGCGGCTCGCCGGTCACCCGGACGGCGCCGGTCTCCTCGTCGACCACCAGACGCCAGGCACGCTGCAGGAAGCGCTGCGAGCCGACGACGGCGCGGGTCTCCCACGGGCGGGACACGTCCAGCGGGCCCATCGCCATCTCGTACACCCGGAACGTGTCGGCGCCGTACTGCTCGCACATCTCGTCGGGGGTGACGACGTTCTTCAGCGACTTGCCCATCTTGCCGTACTCGCGGTTGACCTGCTGGTCGCCGTGGTACCACTTCCCGTCACGCTCGACGACTTCCTCGGCCGGCACGATGACGCCACGGTCGTCACGGAACGCGTACGCCTGGATGTAGCCCTGGTTGAACAGCTTCTTGAACGGCTCGAACGACGAGACGTGCCCCAGGTCGAACAGCACCTTGTGCCAGAAGCGGGCGTACAGCAGGTGCAGGACGGCGTGCTCGACACCGCCGACGTACAGGTCGACGCCGCCGCAGTCGCCCTCCTTGCGGGGGCCCATCCAGTACGCCTCGTTGGCCGGGTCGACCAGCTTCCCGGTGTTGTGCGGGTCCAGGTAGCGCAGTTCGTACCAGCAGGAGCCGGCCCACTGCGGCATGGTGTTGGTCTCGCGGGTGTAGGTCTTCGGGCCGTCGCCCAGGTCCAGCTCGACCTGCACCCAGTCCTTCTTGCGGGACAGCGGGGTCTCCGGCTCGGTGTCCGCGTCGTCCGCGTCGAAGGTGCGCGGCGAGAAGTCGTCCACGTCGGGCAGCTCGACCGGCAGCATCGACTCGGGCAGCGCGATCGGCAGGCCGGTCTCGTCGTAGACGATCGGGAACGGCTCGCCCCAGTAGCGCTGCCGGCTGAACAGCCAGTCCCGCAGCCGATAGGTGGTGGCGCCACGGCCCTTGCCGTTCGCCTCCAGCCACTCGATCATGGCGGCCTTGGCCTCGGCGACCTCCTTGCCGTCCAGCCAGTCGCTGTTGATCGCCGGTCCGTCGCCGGTGAAAGCCCCTTCAAAACCTTCAGGAGCCTTCACCGTACGGATGATGGGCAGCTCGAAGACCTCGGCGAAGGCCCAGTCCCGCTCGTCCTGGCCGGGCACCGCCATGATCGCGCCGGTGCCGTAGCCGGCCAGCACGTAGTCGGCGATGAAGACCGGGACCTGGGCGCCGTTGACCGGGTTGGTCGCGTAGGCGCCGGTGAAGACACCGGTCTTGACCTTGCCGTCGGCGGTCCGCTCCTCGTCGGTCTTCGCGGCGGCGGCCTCCCGGTAGGCGGCGATCGCCTTCGCGGGGCTCTCGTGGCCGCCGGTCCAGACCGCGTGCGTCCCCTCCGGCCAGGCCGCGGGCGTGATCCGCTCGACCAGCTCGTGCTCCGGGGCCAGCACCATGTAGGTGGCGCCGAACAGGGTGTCCGGGCGGGTGGTGAAGACCTTGATGACGCCACCCTCGACCGGGAAGTCGACGTGGGCACCGCGCGACCGGCCGATCCAGTTGCGCTGCATCAGCTTGACCGGCTCCGGCCAGTCCAGCGTGTCCAGGTCATCGACCAGGCGGTCACCGTAGGCGGTGATCCGCATCATCCACTGCTTCAGACTGCGCTGGAACACCGGGAAGTTGCCGCGCTCGGAGCGGCCCTCCGGGGTGACCTCCTCGTTGGCCAGCACCGTGCCCAGGCCGGGGCACCAGTTGACCGGGGCCTCGGAGACGTACGCCAGACGGTGACCGTCGATGACCTTGCGCTTCTCCGCGGCGGACAGACCGGCCCACTCCGGGCCGCGCTCGCCGGCCTCGTAGGAGGCGATCAGCTCGCTGATCGGGCGGGCCTTCCGCACCGACGGGTCGAACCAGGAGTTGAAGACCTGCAGGAAGATCCACTGGGTCCAGCGGTAGTACTCCGGGTCGGTGGTCGAGAAGGACCGGCGGTCGTCGTACGCCAGGCCCAGCCGGCGCAGCTGCTGCCGGTACCGCTCGACGTTGGCCGCCGTGGTGACCGCCGGGTGGGTGCCGGTCTGCACCGCGTACTGCTCGGCGGGCAGGCCGAACGCGTCGAAGCCCATCGGGTGCAGCACGTTGAAGCCGGCCATCCGCTGGTAGCGGGTGTAGCAGTCGGTGCCGATGTAGCCCAGCGGGTGACCGACGTGCAGGCCGGCGCCGGACGGGTACGGGAACATGTCCTGGACGTGCAGCTTGGGCGCACCCGCTCGGGGGTGCGTGGGATCAGCCAGCTCACCGACCGGGTTGGGCGCGTGGAAGGTGCCCTTCTCGGCCCAGTGGTCCTGCCAGCGCAGCTCGATCTCGCCGGCCATCGCGGCGGTATAGCGGAACGGTGGGGTCTCGGTCTCGCTCATCTTCACCATCTCGTCTACGTCTCGTCTTTTTCGGAAAGAGGGCATAAAAAAGCCCCTCGCGCAGGAGGGGTAGCCGTGCCTGGTCCGACTAACGGATCAGCACGGCCGGCTAAGGAGCAGGAAAGACCGAGCCATGCGTGCATGGTACCCCTCCCCCGTCACGGACGGCGACCGGTATGGCGGGCGCGTGAAATACTCCCGGCTGTCCACAGGCGACCAGCCTTTGGATGGTGGATGGCACGCGTTCGTCCGGTATCCCCCGAAAACCGATATCAACAGGGTCACGATCAGGCCTTTCGGCGATGCGGATGTACGGGGATAACCTGTGGGGACGGGTGGCGAGCGCCGAGGCCCACGGCCGCTGGGCGCCCGCGACCCTACGGTGCCCCTTGACGGTGGGTGATCTCCACCTGACGGGGGTAGACACGTATTTGGAGGAGGCCCGTGACAACGCCGACCTGGGGCGAGCCGTCAGGCCCGCTGACGAGCGCCGAGTTCCGCACCGCTGCTCAAGCCATCATGGCCAACATCGAACAGGTCATCGAGGGCAAGAGCGCGACGGTGCGACTGGCGCTCGCGGTGCTGATCGCCGAGGGCCACCTGCTGATCGAGGACGTGCCGGGCGTCGGCAAGACCAAGCTCGCCAAGGCACTGGCCCGCTCGATCGACTGTTCGGTGCGGCGCATCCAGTTCACGCCCGACCTGCTGCCCAGCGATGTGACCGGGGTCAGCGTCTACAACCAGGAGACGCGGGACTTCGAGTTCAAGCCGGGTGCGGTCTTCGCCAACCTGGTGGTCGGCGACGAGATCAACCGGGCCTCGCCGAAGACCCAGTCCGCCCTCCTGGAGTGCATGGAGGAGCGGCAGGTCACCGTCGACGGCACCACCTACGAGCTCCAGGCGCCGTTCATGGTGGTCGCGACGCAGAACCCGATCGAGATGGAGGGCACCTACCCCCTCCCCGAGGCGCAGCGGGACCGGTTCACCGCGCGGATCGCGATGGGCTACCCCGACCCGCGGGCCGAACTGGCGATGCTCAGCGGCCACGGCGACCACGACCCGCTCAACGACCTGCGGGCCGTGGCCGACGCCGCACTGGTCCGCCGGCTGATCGAGACGGCCCGCGCGGTGCACGCCGCCGACGCCGTCCAGCAGTACGCGATCGCCCTGGTCACCGCCACCCGGGAGGCTCCGGAGATCCGGCTCGGCGCGTCGCCCCGGTCCACGCTCCAGCTGCTGCGCACCGCCAAGGCGGTGGCCGCTCTGGAGGGCCGTGACTACGTGCTCCCCGACGATCTCCAGGCGCTGGCCGTGCCGGTCCTCGCGCACCGGATCATCCCGACCGCGGACGCCCAGCTCAACCGGCGGACCACGGACGCCATCGTCTCCGAGATCGTGCACCGGCTGCCACTGCCACACGCCCGCAATCCCTACGACACCCGTGACGGGCGCGCGTCGTACGAGTCACGGGGGCGTTGAGGATGCGGGAGGCGCTGCGGGGGCTCACCACGCGCGGCCGCTCGTTCCTGGCCGCGGCGATCGCCGCCGCGGTCTCGGCGCTCATCCTCGGTGAGCGTGACCTGCTGCGGGTGGCGGTGCTGCTGGCCGCCCTCCCGCTGCTCGCCGCGTGGTATGTCGGTCGCAGCCGCTACAAGCTGGCCTGCACCCGGTCGCTGGAGCCGGGGCGGGCCCCGGTCGGGTCGAGCGCGCGGGTCATCCTGCGCCTGCAGAACCTGTCCCGCCTGCCCACCGGCACCATGCTCCTGGAGGACCGCCTGCCGTACGCGCTGGGCAGCCGCCCCCGCGTCGTGCTGGAGAAGCTCGGGGCGCACCAGGCCAGCTCGGTGGCGTACACGGTGCGCGCCGACATCCGTGGCCGCTACCCGATCGGCCCCCTGATCGTCAGGCTCACCGACCCGTTCGGGCTGTGCGAGCTGACCCGCTCGTTCCCCAGCGTGGACCGGCTCACCGTGATCCCGCAGGTGGTGGCGCTGCCCCGGGTCCGCCTGGCCGGGGAGTACGCGGGCACCGGCGACAGCCGCGCCCGTTCGGTGGCGGTGCACGGCGAGGACGACGCGGCCACCCGTGAGTACCGTCGCGGCGACGACCTGCGCCGGGTGCACTGGCGGTCCACCGCCCGGACGGGTGAGCTGATGGTCCGCCGCGAGGAGCAGCCCTGGGAGAGCCGGGCCACGATCGTGCTGGACACCCGGGTCTACGCGCACCGCGGCGAGGGCCCGACGGCCAGCTTCGAGTGGGCGGTGTCGGCGGTCGCCAGCATCGCGGTGCACCTGCGCGAGGCCGGCTACAAACTGCGCCTGGTCACCGGCACGGGCATCGACGTCGACGCCTCCGAGGCCGGCGGCGAGAGCCTGATCCTGGACACCCTGGCCGACGTGAAGGCGGAACAGAACGGTGACATCTCGATCCTGGTCGAGCACGTCCGGCGGCGCAGTGACGGCGGCCTGGTGATCGGCCTGTTCGGTGCGCTCACCACCGCCGAGGCGGGCCTGCTGAGCCAGCTCCGCGGCAACGGCGCCACCTGCATCGGGTTCACGCTGGACAGCTCCACCTGGGTGCCGCTGGCCGACGGGGAACGGCAGGAGGCCGACCGGGAGCAGGCGGCCGCGGCGCTCGCCCTGGTCCGCGGCGGCTGGCGGTCGGTCCCGGTGACGCACGGCGACACCCTGGCGGCGCTCTGGCCGACGGTGGGGCGGGGCTCGCAGGGCTTCGCGTACCGGGCGGCGATGGCCGAGACGGTCAGCGGGGTGGTCCGATGACCGGCCGGCGTCGCCTCGGGCTCGTCGCGGCGGCGGCCACGCTGCTCGCCGCGGCGCCGCTGTCGTCGATCTTCAAGGACTGGACCTGGTTGATGCAGTGCCTGCTCACGGTGCTGCTGATCCAGGGCGCCGCGGTGGCCACCCGGACCTTCCGGTTCCCCACCTGGGCACAGACCGCGAGCATGGTGGCCGCCTTCGTCCTGTCGCTGACCTGGCTCTTCCCCAGCGGCGGGGAGTTCTTCATCCCGCAGCCGGACACCTTCGGCCACTGGATGGATCTGATCCACCAGGCCGGGGAGGACACCCGGTCGTACGGCGTGCCCGTCCCCGACCGCGACGGTCTGCTGTTCGTCACGGTGCTCGGCGTCGGCGTCGTGGCCATCGCGGTCGACCTGCTGACCGCGGTGTTCCGCCGGCCCGCCCTGGCCGGCCTGCCGATGCTGGCCATCTACTCCATCCCGGTCGCGATCTACCTGGAGAGCGTGCCCCCGGTGCCGTTCATGATCGGCGCCGTGGGGTACATGTGGCTGCTCGTCGCCGACAACGTGGACCGGGTGCGCCGCTTCGGCCGGCGGTTCACCGGCGACGGACGGGACGTGGACGTCTGGGAGCCCTCCCCGCTGGCCGCCGCCGGGCGCCGGATCGGCGTGGTCGGCGTACTCGCGGCCGTGGTGCTTCCCCTGGCCGTGCCCACCGTGAGCGGCGGCCTGCTCTCCCAGATCACGCAGAGCGGGCCGGGCATCGGCACCGGGCCGGGCAACGGCAACGGCGGCCGGATCAACCTGTTCGCATCGCTGAGCGGGCAGCTCAACCACTCCGAGACGGTCAAGCTGCTCCAGGTGAAGACCGACGAGCCGGAGCCGTTCTACCTGCGGTTCGGCGTCGCCGAGGTGCTGACCGAGAACGGTTTCGCCCACGACACCCCGAAGGGCGACTCGCTGAGCAAGGGCCTGCCCGATCCACGGCAGGTGGCGGCCACCAGCGCGGCGCGGTACACGCAGCACCAAGCCCAGGTGCAGGTCACCGACCGGCTCCAGCAGAACATGGCGCCCCTCTACGGCTACGCGTTGCGAGTGGGCGAGCTGAACGGCAACTGGGCGTACGACCCGAGCCAGCAGGTGCTGTTCTCCGGGCGGGCCACCACCAAGGAGCAGCGGTACGACATCACGTACCTGCGGCCCACGTTCAACGCCGCCGCGCTGCGCCAGTCGGACTCGCTCGATCCCGGTGACCCGCTGATGGCGTTCACCGCCCGGCCACCGGACGCGACGGTCGAGGAGAAGGTGGCGGCGCTGATCGCCGGCAAGGACAACGACTACGACAAGGTCCGGGCGATCTACGACTCCTTCTCCCAGGAGAACGGTTTCAAGTACAGCCTGTCCGTGCCGTCGACCGGGAAGGCCTCGGAGGTCGCCGACTTCCTGAACAACAAGGCCGGCTACTGCCAGCAGTACGCGGCCGCGATGGCGTGGATGGTCCGCGCCGCCGGCATCCCGGCCCGGGTGGTGTTCGGTTTCACCCGCGGCAAGGCGATCGGCGACAACACCTACGAGATCACCAACCGGAACGCGCACGCCTGGACCGAGGTCTACTTCCAGGGCTTCGGCTGGGTGCCGTTCGACGCCACGCCGTCCGCCTCGGTCACCGGGTCGGCCCGCTCGGCGTGGGCGCCCGACGTGGACCGGCCCGCCCCGGCGGCCTCCACCTCGACCGGCCCCGGCGCGACCGGCGCGAACTCGTCGGCGGGCCCCGGTGCGGCCGAGCGTCCCAACCGGGCGGAGAACGAGGGCAACCAGACCGGCGCGGCCGGCCCGATCGCCGACGAGACCTCCTGGACCGGTCTGTGGATCGCCGGTGGCGTCGCGCTGATCATCGCGTTGCTGCTGGTCCCGGCCCTGCGCCGGATCCTGGTCCGCCGCCGGCGGCACGCCGCCACGGTGCCGGCGACGGCACCGGCGGTCCTGTCCGTCGAAGGCGGTGAAGGGATCACCGACATCACGGTGACCGGCGACACCGGCCGGGCCCGCGAGGACGCCCACGCCGCCTGGGACGAACTCATCGACTCGATGATCGACTACCAGGTGCCGGTGGACCCGACCGAGACGCCCCGGATCACCGTCCAGCGGCTGATCCGCGAGTCGTCCCTCACCGGCGACCCCGCCGAGGCGGCGACCCTGCTGGGCACCGCCGAGGAACGCGCCCGCTATGCCCGGCTCCCCCTCCAGGGCGCCGAACTCGCGGTCGCCCTCACCCGGGTCCGTTCCGGCATGGCCGAGGGCGCCCCCACCGGGACCCGCGTGCGTGCCCTCCTCCTGCCCCCGTCGGTGCTGCTCAGCTGGCGTCTGGGCATGGCGGAGCGGTCCACCCGGGCGGCCGAACGGATGAGCAGCCTCGGCGAGACCCTGTCCCGCTTCAACCCGCGCCGCCTCCTGAACCGGGCACGCTGAGATCCACAACAGCCGCGAGGCGCCACTCACTCCGAGTGGCGCCTCGCGCTCTCTCCAGATCTTTTCGTAGTCGCGGTCCGCACATCCGATCTGCCCATTCACGACCGTAGCGCCGGTCACGGCAGGCGCGGCTCGGTCCACAAACCGGCAGGCGCTGCGCGGGCGTCGGGGTATGACGACGGCGGCCGGATGGTCCGGCCGCCGGTCATCGGAGCCGGCCTGCCAGCCGGCTCGGTGCGTCAGCGATGCCCCTCCGGGCGTTGGCGCCACCGGTCCTCGAGCCGCTCCATGAAGCCGCCGCTCTTGCGGCTCGAGCGGGTGCGGCGGGTCGCCGTGCCCCCGACCGATTTCAGGTCGGGTGCCTGGCTGCGGCGCCTCGACTGCATCGCGAAGGCAGCGGCACCGAGCATGACGACGAAGCCTGCCACGCCGAGCGGCGTGTTCTGGTCCACCGTCCCGTAGACGACCAGAGCCAGACCAAGGACGATCACGAACGCGGCGATGAGGAGCCGGCGCCGTGCGTGGAAACGCGGGTCGCTGGCCCGCACAGCCGAGGCGAACTTGGGGTCCTCGGCAAGCGACCGCTCGATCTGATCGAACAGCCGCTGCTCGTGCTCCGAGAGCGGCACGGCATTCCTCCCCGGGCGCATGTCCGGCCCCGCGGCGGGGTCGGGGTGGTGCAGGTGTGATGCTGCGGGGCAGCCGTCGGCTGCCTTATCACGCAAGTCTACGAGCGGGTCGGCGGGTCGGAAAGCGGGACGACGACCGAGTGCGGGTGATTTTCGGGGTACCGAAGATCGGTTCGTCCCAAAAGACCGATCACCGCGCCGCACAACCCGTCCGTCACGGCAGCGTGTGTCCCTGATCACCGGCCGTGAGCTGCTTGGACACATGATCCCACGAAGACGTTGGCGAGCACTCCCGAAATCCAGACAAATCGATTGAAGCAAATAGATCTTATCGGGCGATCAAGAACGGAATCGTCATCTCGGCCGCGGTACCGGAGCCGTGGTAGGCGATCAACTCGCCCACTCTCGCCGGTTCCCAGCCGGAGGCGAGCACGACGGCCCGGCGCCGGCACATCACCACCACGTCCCCGAGCCGATCGGCGTGCCTCGGCGGGACCGGGCCGTACCAGCCCTCGGCGATCGCCTCGTCGCGGGACAGCACCCGGGCATCGTCACCCAGGACCGCCCGCCAGCTCGCCATGACGTCGTCCCGGGCGCCGTCCGCGACATACAGGTAGCGAACCCGGGGCTCGCCGGTCACGCCGATCACCCCGGCTCCGAGGACCGGGTCGGCGCCCAGGTCGTACCGGGCGGAGTCGGGCACGTTGAGCTGACCGTGGTCGGCGATCACCAGGAGCGCGGCGCCGGCCGGGAGCCCGTGTACCAGCCGGTCCAGCATCCGGTCGACCCCGCGGACCGCCGCGCGCCAACTGTCCGAGCAGACCCCGTCCTGGTGTCCGGCCCGGTCCAGGTCCGGGTGGTAGCCGTAGACCAGGCCGGGTCCGGACCGCAGCGCCGCCAGCATCCCGTCGGTCACCGCGGCGCCGTCACCCGCGCCCAGGTACCGGCCGCCCCGGTTGGCGGCCAGGCTGAGCCCGGTCCCCTCGAACTCGGGTGCGCTCACCACGGTGACCGGCACCCCGGCACCCACGGCGGTCTCCATCCGGGTCGGCACCGGCTGCCAGTCCCGCGGATCCGGGTCGTCAGCCCATTGGATGTGGTTGAGCACCCGCCCGTCCGGACGGCGCAGGGTGAACCCGAGCACGCCATGGGCGCCCGGCGTCACCCCCGTACCGAGCGTCACCAGACTGACCGGCGTGGTCGACGGGAACCCGGCGGTCAGCGCCCCGGGAACGCCGATCCCGGGCGGGCCGCTCCGGACCAGGTCCGCGAGGACGGGGGCGAACGGGACGGCTTGGGGCAACTGGTACGTCCCCAGCCCATCCACGAGCAGCACCCCGACCCGGTCCACCCCGTCGAGCCGCTCCCCTAGGCCGAGGACGTCGACCGCGCCCGGCACCCCGAGCACCGCGCACACGCTGGGCAGCAGGTCGGCGAGACTGCCCGCCCCATACGCGGGCGCCACGGTCCGGAAGGCCTCCTCCGGCAACCCGTCCTCGGGCACCGCCCCGACCGGCCGCGGCCGCTCCGCGAAAAGCTCACTCCCAAAAACCGTCATCGCCGCCCCCAACAAGTCACGAATTCCCCCCGGCCGGCCGTGGGCGATGTCTCAACACCCCGAGACAGCTCTGGGAGCCAGCCGGAGCCACTGATCAGCCAGCGGACGGGGCCACCCGGGTCATGGCCGGCGGGCGAAGAGGTGCAACTGGGAGGCGACGTCGCGGAACGGGGGCCGGGCGCTCAGTTCCAGTTCGAGCTCCAGTACGGCCTGAGGGTCCTCCTCGAGGACGGTCGCGGGCAGAAGGTCGGCGATCACGCGTACCCCATGGGTCTCCTCGACCTGGAGCCCCGCGGCGGTGAGCAGATCGCCCGCTCCCGCCGCGTCGTAGCGGCGCAGCAGTGTGTCGCGCGGCCCGGCCCGGCCCGCCGGGTCGGTGACCAGCGCGGCCGCCGCCTTCAGATGGCCGTTGACGGCGCGGCCGAGGATCGCCGCGGCCCGGCTCGCCACCAGCACGCTGGCCGCACCGCCGGGGCGCAGCGCGGCGGCGATGGCGGCGACCACCCCGGCCGGCTCGTCGACCACCTCGAGGACGGAGTGGCAGAGGATCAGGTCGGCGCTGCCCGGCTCGACGAGGGAGGCGAGCGCGTCGCCGTCGCCCTGCACGGCACGGACCCGGCCGGCGACGCCGGCTTCGGCGGCCCGGCGGGTGAGGGAGGCGAGCGCGTCGGGGCTGGAATCGATGACGGTGACGGTGTGGCCGGCCTCGGCGAGCGGAACGGCGAATCCGCCGGTGCCCCCGCCGACGTCGAGGACGGTCAGCTCGCGACCCTGCCGCTCCAGCTCCCGGCGGAGCACCGCCCAGACCGCGGCGGTGCGAGCCGTGACGTGCGGACGGCCGGTACGCGTAGAAGTTTCCACGAGGGCAGCGTAACCGCGACGTCCATTCAGAATTGGAACAGCACGCCTGTGGCGCGGGCCATCTCGCAACTGTTGCCGTAGGTCTGCTGCCACCGGACGCTCCGGCCCTCCCAGGTGCCCTGCACCCGGGCGGTGACCGGCGCGTAGAGCAGCATGCAGAACGCGTCGCCCGGCTTGAGCCGGGCCGGGTTCCCGTCGATGTCACGCAGCGTGGCACAGGCCTGGACGGGCCGGGGATGGTCGCCGCCGGCCGGGCGGCAGGTGAGATGGACGACTTTGGCCTGGTAGGTGAGGGTGAGCTTGGAGTGGGCGGCCCCTCGTGGGCCGGAACCTCCGGTGACGGCCGCGGCCGGGCCGGCGGCACCCGCCACGGCGGCGAGCGTCGCGGCAAGACCGATCATCGTACGGATCATGAGGCACCCCCGGATGTTTTCCCGAAGCACCATATACCGCAAAAGGAACGAATCACCGGAAATCGCGGGATGCGGGTGTCACCGGTGGGCTGATCGCGTCGAGCCGGTCCGCCACCAGGTTGAGCACCCCCTCCGCCTTCTCCAGCCGGCCGCGCACCAGCAGCGCCGAGCTCATCCGGGCCACCTTCCGGTAGCGCTGCCACAGACCCGGCGAGCAGGTCACGTTCAGCATCCCGGTCTCGTCCTCCAGGTTCACGAAGGTCACCCCGCCCGCGGTGGCCGGCCGCTGCCGGTGGGTGACGATCCCGCCGACCCGGATCCGGGTGCCCGCCTCCACCGCGGCCAGCCGTTCGATCGGCAGCGCTCCGGCCCGGTCCAGTTCCTCGCGCAGGAAACGGGCCGGATGCGTCTCCGGTGACAGACCGGTCGCCCACACGTCAGCGACCAGGATGTCCACGTCGCTCATGCCGGGCAGCACGGGCGCCTCGGTGCCGGTCACCGTGCCCGGAAGACGGTCCGGCTTGTCCTGCGAGGCCGCTCCCGCGGCCCACAGCGCCTCCCGGCGCGAGAGCCCGAAACCCGCGAACGCGTCGGCCGTGGCGAGCGCCTCCAGGTGAGCGGTGGAGCATCCGGTACGCCGGGCGAGATCCGTCATTGACCGATAAGGACCATGGGTACGGCGTTCCTGCTCGATCCGCTCGGCGAGGTCGGCACCGATCGTACGAATGCTGGAGAGGCCCTGACGGACGGCCGGGCCGCCGATCCCCCAGGCGTGCGGTGGCTCCCCGGCCGCGGATCTCCACCGGCTCTCCGGCGTGGTCTCCAGCGTCGCCGTGGCATCGCTGCGGTTGATGTCCGGCCGGCGCACCTCGACCCCGTGCCGGCGCGCGTCGTCGACCAGCGTCTGTGGTGAGTAGAAGCCCATCGGCTGCGCGTTGAGCAGGGCCGCGCAGAACGCCGCCGGGTGGTACCGCTTCAGCCAGGCGCTCGCGTAGACCAGGTAGGCGAAGCTCATGGCGTGGCTCTCCGGGAAGCCGTAACTGGCGAACGCGGAGAGCTTCACGAACAGGTCGTCGGCCAGCTGTCCGGTGATCTCGTTGGCGGCCATCCCGTCGTACAGTCGCTTTTTGATCCTCTCCATCTTCTCCACCGACCGTTTCGAGCCCATCGCCCGCCGCAGCTGATCGGCCTCCGACGGATCGAAGCCTGCGACGTCGATCGCCAACTGCATCAACTGCTCCTGGAAGAGCGGCACGCCGAGGGTCTTGGCCAGCGCGTTCTCCATCAGGGGGTGCGGCACGCGGGGCGCCTCCAGGCCGTTCTTCCGGCGGATGTACGGGTGGACGGAACCGCCCTGGATGGGCCCCGGGCGGATCAGCGCCACCTCGATGACCAGGTCGTAGAACTCCCGTGGCTTGAGACGGGGCAGCGTGGCCATCTGGGCGCGGCTCTCCACCTGGAACACCCCCACCGAGTCGGCCCGGCAGAGCATCTCGTAGACCTCGGGGTCGTCCAGCGGCATCGTCCCGATGTCCAGCTCGTCCTCGATCATGTCGTACGCGTAGTGCAGCGCCGACAGCATGCCGAGCCCGAGCAGGTCGAACTTGACCAGATCGACGGCCGCGCAGTCGTCCTTGTCCCATTGCAGGACGGTGCGGCCCGGCATACGGCCCCACTCGACCGGGCAGACCTCGATGATCGGCCGGTCGCAGATCACCATGCCGCCCGAATGGATGCCCAGGTGGCGGGGGAAGGTCTGCACCTCGTTGGCGAAGTCGCGCACCGTCTCCGGCATGTCGGTGTCGGTGGCGGCCACGTCGCCCCACCGGTCGATCTGCTTGCTCCAGGCGTCCTGCTGGCCCGGGGAGAAGCCGAACGCACGGGCCATGTCCCGGACCGCCGACCGGGGGCGGTAGGAGATCACGTTCGCCACCTGGGCGGTGTGCTCCCGGCCGTACTTCCCGTAGACGTGCTGGATCACCTCCTCGCGCCGGTCCGACTCGATGTCGACGTCGATGTCCGGTGGGCCGTCCCGCTCCGGGGCGAGGAACCGCTCGAAGAGCAGGTTGTACTTCACCGCGTCGACATTCGTGATCCAGAGCGCGTAGCAGACCGCCGAGTTGGCCGCCGAGCCCCGGCCCTGGCAGTAGATCCGGTTCTCCCGGCAGAACCGGACGATGTCGTAGACCACCAGGAAGTAGCCGGGGAAGCCGAGCTCCTCGATCATGCGGAGCTCGTACTCGATCTGGTGATAGGCCTTCGGATTCGCCGCCGGTGGGCCGTAACGCTGGGCCGCGCCCTCCATCGTCAGCTTCCGCAGCCAGCTCATCTCGGTGTGCCCGTCGCCCACCGGGTGGTCCGGCAGCCGGGGCGCCACCAGGTCCAGGTCGAACGCCAGGTCACCGCCGTAGATCGCGGCGTTCTCCACCGCGCCCGGATAGCCGGCGAACCGGCGGGCCATCTCGGCGCCGCTGCGCAGGTGGGCGGTGCCGGCCGCGGGCAGCCAGCCGTCCATCTCGTCCAGGCTGCGCCGGGCCCGGACCGCGGCCAGGGCGGTCGCCAGCCGGCGGCGGGACGGGGTCGCGTAGTGCGCGTTGTTCGTCGCCACCACCTCCAGGCGACGACTGCGGGCCAACTCGAACAGGGCGTCGTTGCGGTCGCCGTCGATCGGGTCGCCGTGGTCGGTCAGCTCCACGGCCACGTTCGGCGCGCCGAACAGGGCCACCAGACGGTCCAGCTCGTACGCCGCCCGCTCCATGCCCCCGGTGGCCAGCGCCAGTGGCACCGTCCCCTTCCGGCAGCCGGTCAGCACCAGCACGTGATCCCGCAGGGTCTCGGCGACCCGCTCCAGGTCGCCGTAGTCGGGGCGGCCCTTCTCCCCGCCGCGCAGCTGCGCCTCGGAGATCACCCGGGCCAGCCGGGCATACCCCTCGTGGCCGTGCGCGAGAGCCAGCAGGTGTGTGCCCTCCGGGTCCGCCTCGCCGTTCTGCGGCCGGGCCAGGCCCAGCGACAACTCGGCTCCGAAGATCGTGGGCAGGGACAGTTCGCGGGCCGCCTGCGAGAAGCGGACCACACCGTAGAAGCCGTCGTGATCGGTGACCGCCAGCCCGGTCAGGCCGAGCCGTGCCGCCTCCTCGGCCAGTTCCTCCGGGTGGCTGGCGCCGTCCAGGAAACTGAAGTTGGTGTGACAGTGCAGTTCCGCGTACGGAGTCGTGCTCTCGGCGCGGACCAGACCCGGCGCGGGCCGGTACGGTTCCCGCTTCCGGCTCCAGGCCGGCGAGTCACCACCGTCCCCGTCCACGATCAGCGGATCCACCACCTGCTGCGCGGGGATCGCCCACAGCTCCCGCCGCCCGCCCGGCTCCGCGTCCCCGGACAGCGCCTTCTCCAGCCGCCGCCAGGGCACGTCCGGGTTGTGGAAGCTGCTCATGGAAACTCCTGCTCAGTCATAGACGGCCTCGACCATCCAGTGGCCACCGGCGAGGGTCAGCAGCAGCGCGCGCCCGTCCGCGAGCGCCATCTGGAACCGGGCCCGCCGCCGCGACTCCCCCGCCGCCCACCAGCGCTCGTCCACCGGCCACGGCCCGGCCCAGCCGGTGACCGCCACCGGCTCCCGCCGGCCCACCGTCAACGTCGCGGGAGTCCCGGTCAGCTCGAGCCGCGCGCTGACCCCGACCGCCCGGCCCTCCGCGTCGGCGACCACGGCCGGCAGCGGATGCTCCAGCACCACGGCCGGCGAAGGCCGTGGCAGCCGCCCGGGCCACGGCGGCAGGGCGGCCGGTTTCCGCCCGGCACGCCGGGGCCGCCCGGCCCTCACCTCGACCATGGCGAACCCGTCCGCACCGGAGGTCTCGACCCCGTTGGAGGGCTCCGCCCGGAGCCCGCCCACCAGTCTCAGATGGGAGGCCCGCGGGGCGTCCAGCCGCAACGGCGGAGCCACCGCCCTCTCCAGAACCGGAACCGTCTCGATGCCGGGGATCGGCTCGGCCTGGACGGCGACCGGCCGTTCCGGTTCCCGTTCGTCGCCCCAGGGCACCAACCGCACCCGGTCGTCCGCCGACCGGCCGCCGCTCAGCACCGGCGTGACCACCGCTTCCGGGCCGAGCAGACCCTGGACCCGGCTGAACGCCCGGTGCGCACGGTCCCGTTCCGCTCCGGTCTCACCCCAGAGCCCCGGTTGCAGGCCGACGTGAGCCAGCACCCCGTCGGGCACCAGCCGCAACCGCACCAGTCCCGCGGTGGGCGGTGCCGTCCTCCCGCGCCGGGCGCCGGTGAGCCAGCCGTCCAGCTGCCACCGCACCCGCTCGGCGATGGCGGCGGCCCCGAGCAGACCGTCGTGCCGCCACACCCGGAACAGCTCCTGACCGTCCGCGGTGACCGCCTCCACCCCGAGCCGGGTGCACGCCAGCCCGTGCGCTGCCAGCCTGTCATGCAGGCGTTCGGCCAGCGCCCGCCCCGCGAAGGCCGCCACGTCCACCCGGGCGAGCGGCTCGTCGTAGGTCTCCTCCACGGTCAGATCGGCCGGTGGCCGCCGCACCGCGAGCGGCCGATGATCGCCCCCGGAGGCGAGCCGGTGCGCCAGGGCCCCGGAGAATCCGAACCGGGTCAGCACATCCCCCGCCGGCAGCGCAGCGAAATCACCGAGCGTCTTGACCCCGAGCCGCTTCAGCAGGTCGGTCAGCTCCGGCTCTTCAAGAGCCTCGATCGGTACGCCGGACAGAAACTCCCGGCTGCCTCCCGCCTCGACGATCCGTCCCGCCCGTGCCGCGATCCCGGCCGCGAACACGCCGTCGGCGAGCCCGATCTGGCATTCCACCGCGCACTCCAGGGCAACCTGCTCGACGATCCGCTCGGCGGCCGCCTCCTCCCCGCCGAAGTAGCGGGCCGGCCCTCGGGCGGCGACCGCACAGGCCCCCGGCCGGATCACCTCGACCCCGGCCACCACTCCTTCGATCGCGACCACCACCGGCTCGAACGCCCGCGCGTCCCGCCCCGGATCGTGCTCCACGACCACCAGTTGCGGGCAGCGTCCCTGCGCCTCCCGCCGCCGGAGCCCTCGCCGCACACCTTCCCGCCGGGCCGCCTCGGAACAGGCCAGCACCCGGTTCCCGAACATCACCGCGACCGGCTCGGCCCCCGGCACCCCCGCCACGATCTCCGCGGCCACCACCGGCCAGTCCGGGCACCAGACCAGCAGGGTACGAACAGCCGCCTCCACTAGCTCCTCCCCAGCGCACACGTCAGAGCAGGCCCATCCGCCCCCGGCAGGGCCGATCCCGGCGCGGGCGACGAGCCCTCGCAGGCCGAGGAGGAGACCGTCCGGCACAGCAGAAGCGGCACAGACCCCAAAAGCGGCCGAGAGGCCGGAGACGCCTCACCCGAGGACGACGGCGAAGACCCCGAGAAGGGCTGAACCGCCGAAACCGAAGACAGCGCACGAGACGAAGACGGCGCGGCGAGGGCGGGTGGTGGGGGTGCCGAAGATGGCGTGACCCGCTCGGGCGGAGTGCCCGGGGGCCGCTCGGGGAGCGTGGACGGCGGGGGCGGCGGGATGGTGTCCCGGACCGTGACACCCGGCATCCACATGGTGATCTCCCGGGGCCGGGTGGCCGCACCCCGGCCCCGGGACACGACGGTGACCTCCCTGCGGCGCAGCCGGCCCCGGCCGGATCCGAGACCCTCCCACCGGCCCTTGCCGACTTCGAGGGTCACGTCGGCGCCGGCCCAGTCACCGAACGGCACCAGCACGCTTCCCCGCTGCCGGGCCCGCGCGGCCAGCCGGCTGGTGACGGACGCCGACACCGGCCCGGGAACCGCCGCGACCACCACGTCCACGCCGTCGATCAGCGCGGCCACCACGGTGGGCCAGTCCGGCCCCGGGTCGGGCACCAGTGCGAGCCGCTCCAGCACGATGCCGCTCTCCGCGGCGGCGAGCGCGCCCAGCGCGGGCACTCCGACCACCGCGCACCAGGAGCCGTTCCGCGAGGCGGCCGCGAGCAACGCCAGCATCAGCGAGGTCCGGCCACCGGCGGACACGCTCTGCCCGGCGGCGACGGCCACCGTGCTGCCCCGCCGTAGCCCGCGCCCCGGTAACAGCCCGCTCAGCTCGGGCGCCACCGGCAGCAGCCGGTGCGCCCCCGGCTCGCCGGCCCCGGTCGCCGTCCGGACCAGCTCCGCGAGGGCGGCCGCACCATTGATCATGCGCCCTGCCACGTCATGCCCCGCTCTATCCCACAATCCCCGTCACATCACTGCCACCGGCCACCGCCGGCGTTCAACCGCCGAACCGCCCACCGAGCCCGCCCAAAAGACCGGCCCACCGAGATCTGACCTGCCGAGGCAGGTCCCACCCGCCGAGTCGTCGCCCGTAGAAGTCCGGCTCATCGCGGCCTACCAAGATCCGGTCCACACGGCCCGGCCGGTAAAGCCCGGCCCCACCGAAGTCCCCGAGACCCGAGCTACCGAGACCCGAGCTGCCGGGACTAGGGCCACGGAAACCGGGCGGCCAAGATCGCGCCTGCCAAAGCTCGTGCCGCCGAAGCCCGAGGCCGCGGAGAGCCAGGCCGTCGAAGCCCAGAGCGCCGGGACGCCGGGACCTGGTTGCCGGGGCTTGAGCCGGTGCGAAGCCGCCATCGGCGCCCCTCGTGGAACCCGCCCGGTGAGGCGAGCCGCACTGGCCAGGGCTGCCGCTGAGCCGGGCTACCCGGGTCGGGCGGCCGGCGCGCGGCCGAGGGGACGGCCGGCCCACGACAGCGAGCGGGCGGTCACGCGGCCGGAGAGACCCCCGGCCCACGACAGCGAGCGGGCGGTCACGCGGCCGGAGAGCCCCCCGGCCCACGACGGCGAGCGGGCGGTCACGCGGCCAAGGGTGGCTGGTATGTCAGCCCGAGCGCGGACTCCGCCACGGTGACGAACTGCTCGGCGGCGCGCAACAGGTCGTCGGCCTCGCGGGCGCTCACGACATGGGGGATGCCGGCCTCGGCCGCCGCGCGCTTGCCGGCGCCGAGCGCGAAATAGCCGGCCCAGTCGCTGAACTCGGGCGCCACCAGAACCAGCAGGGACCAGACACTGGTCGCACGGCTGCGGCGGCCGGGGGCGGCTGGCCGGGCCCGGGCGGCGAGCAGTGCGGCGGCCGCGCGCAGGGCGGCCAGATGCGCCGCCGCGTAGCGCAGCCCGTCAGGGGTGGTGTGCGCCGCCTCGATCAAGCCCGCCCGGGCGAGCGCCAGCAGCTGGGACGGTGTGCGGTGCGGCAGCATGTGAGCCGGGACCGTGGGCGAATCCGCCCGGGGGGCCGCGCCGGCGCTCGCCGGACCGGGAGCCGCCGTGAGGCCGGGGGCCGTGGTGCTCGCCATCGTCGTATCTCCTCGCCTGTTTCGCATCCGACGTGGTGGGTCGAACCGATCGCTGCGGAGGAAGACGCAGCATGCCGTGCCGGGAACCGGGGCTCCGAAATGGGCAGCCGGAGCCCCGGCGGGCGGCCCGTGCGAGCCGCCCGGCGGCAAGCCGGCCGGGTGTGAAGCTTCCCCACACCACACCCGGCCGGCACCGCCGGCGGGTCCGTCGCCCACCACCGGGGGTCGGGGGTGGCGAGCGACGGCCTGCCTTGAGGCCCGGACCCGCGAATGCCCGGACCAGGGTGTGCGGCGCTTCGCGGGCCACCGCACCCGGGACACGTGCCGCGAAACACGATCCCGGAGCCGAACGAACACCCTTTCGAACATCCGTTCTAACTACCGCAGAGACTAACACCCCCCTCCGACAAAAAGGCAACCTTCACGGCGTCACGCCACCGGCATTTTCGAACGGATGATCGACGGCTTCGTGACTACCATGGCGGCATGGCGACGATCGTGGTGACCGGGGCGAGTTCCGGGGTGGGCCTGGCCGCGGCGGAGCGGTTCGCCGCCCGCGGCGACGAGGTGGTGCTGGTCGGCCGCGATCCCGGTCGGCTGGCCACCGCCGTCGAAAGGGTGACGGCGGCGGGAGGACGGGAGCCGGCCGCCTTCCGGGCCGACTTCGAGAGTCTCGCCGAGGTGCGCGCCCTGGCCGATCAGCTGCGCGCGGCCTATCCACGGATCGACGTGCTGGCGAACAACGCCGGCGGCATGGTCGGGGAGTTCCGCCGCACCGGCGACGGCCTCGAGGCCACCATCCAGGGCAATCATCTGGCGCCGTTCCTGCTCACCGGCCTGTTGCGGGAGCAGTTGCGCGACGGCCGGGTGGTGAACACCGCGTCCCGGGCGCACAGGCATGGCAGTCCCGATCCGGAGCTGCTCGCCGGCGATCCGGAGAGATACAGCTCGTGGCAGGCCTACGGGGCGAGCAAGGCGGCCAACATCCTGTTCACCGCCGAGGCGGCCCGCCGCTGGCCGGAGGTGTTCAGCGTGTCCTTCCACCCGGGTGTGGTGCGCACCAACTTCGGCACCGGCCGGGTCACCCGGCTCTTCTACCGGTACGCACCCTTCCTGGTCACCCCGGAGAAGGCCGGTGAGCTGCTGGTCTGGCTGGCCACCACGCCTGAGGCCGAGCTGGTGGACGGCGGCTACTACGTGGGCCGCACCGTCACCCGGCCGGCCCCCCACGCCGGCGACAGCGCACTGGCCGCGCGATTGTGGGAGGCCAGCGCCAAGGCTGTCGGTAATTGACCGAAGCGGACAGTCGGGCAGGATGAGGCGATGCACAATCATCCCAACGTCATCGCGGTCCGGGAGGCGCTGAGGGAAGCCGGCGCCGACGTGGCCGACATCGTCATCCTCGACGAGGCGGTGCACACCGCGGCAGCGGCCGCCGCCGCGCTGGACGTGACGGTCGGCCAGATCGCCAACTCGCTGATCTTCGACGCTGACGGCGAGCCGCTGCTGGTCCTGACCTCGGGCGCACACCGGGTGGACACCGCCAAGGTGGCCGCCTCGATCGGCGTGACGAAACTGCGCCGCGCGACGCCCGAGTTCGTCCGGGAGCACACCGGCCAGGCGATCGGCGGGGTCGCCCCGCTCGGCCATCCGAAGCCGGTGCGCACCCTGGTCGACGTCGACCTGGAGAGCTGTCCGGTGATCTGGGCGGCCGGCGGCGTACCCCGGTCGGTCTTTCCGATCACCTATCCGGAGCTGGTCCGCGTGACGGCCGGAAGCCCGGCGGAGGTCGCGTAGCCGGAAGCCCCGCGGAGGCCGCGGTACCGTGGCGCGATGACCGATGATCTGGTCAGCCTGCACGTCTGGCGGGTCCCGCGGCAGGCCGTCGGCTCCGCCATGCTGCGCATGGCCTTCGCCCGCCGCCATCTCGCAGGGGTCCGGTTCGGCAGATTCCTGGGTACGGGCACCGGCGCCACCTTCGGCCCCGGCGACACCGACCTGACCCGCTGGGCGGCAATCACCGTGAGTGACCGCCCGGTGCGGTTCCCCACGTGGGACCGGATCGCCGTGAAGCAGGCGCGGGTAGACCTGGAACCGTTGGTCAGCCGCGGTGAGTGGAGTGGCCGGAGCCCGTTCCACGCGACCGGTCGCCGCCCCGACGGGATGGTGCTGGCGCTGACCCGGGCCAGGTTGCGGCCGTCCCGGGCGCTGCGGTTCTGGCGGGCGGTGCCGGCGGTGGCCCGGGAGGTGGCGGCCGCTCCGGGGCTGCTGGCCCGCTTCGGGGTGGGTGAGGCGCCGATCGGCTGGCAGGGCACGGTCAGCGTGTGGCGCGGCGCGGCGGATCTCACCGCGTTCGCGTACCGTCAGCCAGAACACCGCGCGGTGATCGCCCGCACCCCCGCCGACCGCTGGTACGCGGAGGAGCTGTTCGCCCGTTTCGCGGTGCTGGACATCAGCGGCGACCGGACCGTGCTGGGATGGACCGCTGACGAGAAGGAGCGGACGACGCGATGAGGCTCGTTGCTTGGCAGCCGGATGACCTGCTGCGCCGGCTCGACGACGTGGTGGCGGTCTACGGCGAGGCGATGGGCTACCGCAAGGAGCTGCTGCAGACCCGCCGCGGCTACATCGGCTCGCACGCGCGGCGGCCCGGGTTCCGGGCGGTGGCAACGCTGACCGCGGAGGGCCGGGTCGCCGGGTTCGGGTACGGCTACACGTCCGCTCCCGGCCAGTGGTGGCACGACCAGGTCCGGTCCGCGCTCGACGAGCCGGCCCGGCATCGGTGGCTGGCCGACTGTTTCGAGGTGGTCGAGTTGCACGTCCGCCCGGCGGCACAGGGGCACGGGATCGGCGCCCGGCAGTTGCGTGCCCTGTTGGCGATGGCCGAGGGCAGGACGGTGCTGCTGTCCACTCCGGAGGCCGACGAGCAGACGTCCCGGGCCTGGCGGCTGTACCGGCGGTTCGGGTTCAGCGACGTGCTGCGCCATTTCCTGTTCCCGGGGGACGAGCGGGCGTTCGCGATCCTCGGGCGGGAGATCCCGATCGTCGAGCGGCAGGCCGGCGGTTGAGCGGTGTGGTTCCTGCTCGGCGGGCTGGTGCTGGCCCAGGTCTGGTATCCGCTCACCACCGGTGACACCCGTGCCGGGCTGACCGTGGCCACCGTGTTGATCGGCGTGCTGCTGTCGGTGACGCACGCGCTGCTCAGCCGTGGGGTGCGGGCCGCGGCCGCGCTGATCGGCACGGCGATGCTGGGTGGTTTCGCGGTCGAGGCGATCGGGGTGGCGACCGGTTTCCCGTTCGGTTCCTACGACTATTCCGGTCAGCTCGGGCCGAAGCTGCTGGGCGTACCCCTGATCATCCCGCTGGCCTGGACCTGGATGGCCTGGCCGGCGTGGCTGGCGGCGCTGCGCGTGGCCGGGGGCCGCACGGCCCGGATCGTGGTCGCGGCCGTCGGTCTGGCGGCCTGGGATCTGTTCCTCGATCCGCAGATGGTCGCCGAGGGTTACTGGCGCTGGCACGATCCGGTTCCGGCACTGCCCGGTGTGCCCGGCGTCCCGATCGGCAACTACCTGGGCTGGCTCGGGTTCGCGCTGCTGCTGATGACGGCTCTATCGTTCGCGGCCGGGCCCACCGTGGCCACGCCCGGTGACGGCCCGATGCTGGCGCTCTGGTTGTGGACCTACTTCTCGTCGGTTCTCGCGCACGCCGTCTTCCTGGGCCTGCCCGCGTCAGCGATGTGGGGTGGCGTGCTGATGGGCGCCGCCGTCCTACCGCTGCTGCCCCGGCTGCGCGCATGATCGTCTGGCTCGCGTTGGCGCCGTTGCTGCTGCTCACCGCGCACACCGCGGTCAACGCGCTGCTGCTGCGCCGCCCGCACCGGGACGCGATCACCGGCGAGCGGGTCGCCGTCCTGCTGCCGCTGCGTGACGAGGCCGGGCGGGTCGCCCCCTGTCTGGAGTCGCTGCTGGCCCAGCGCGGCGTCCCGGACCTGACCGTCCACATCCTCGACGACGCCTCCACCGACGGCACCGCCGACGTGGTCCGGACGATCGCCGCCGGGGACGAGCGGGTGCGCCTGCTCACCGGGACCGCCCCGCCCGCGGGCTGGCTCGGCAAGCCGAACGCCTGCCGGCAGCTGGCGGACGACGCCGCGGACGCGGACGTGCTGGTCTTCGTCGACGCGGACGTGGTCCTGGAACCGGATGCGATCGCCGGGGCGGCCGGGCTTCTGCGGCGTGCCGGGGTGACGCTGCTCTCGCCGTACCCTCGGATCGTCGGCGCCGGGCGGCTGGTGCAACCGCTGTTGCAATGGTCCTGGCTGACGTTTCTGCCGCTGCGCGGCATGGAGCGCTCGCCGCGGCCGTCGCTGGCCGCCGCGGGCGGGCAGTGGCTGGTCCTGGATCGCGCCGGCTATCAGCGGGCCGGTGGCCACGCCGCGGTCCGCGACGACGTGCTCGAGGACATCGGCCTGGCCCGCGCGGTGAAACGCTCCGGCGGCCGGATCGCGCTCGCCGACGGCTCCCGCCTGGCCACCTGTCACATGTACGGCTCCTGGCGGGAACTCACCGACGGTTACGGCAAATCGCTGTGGGCGTCGTTCGGCTCCGCGTTCGGCGCGGCCGCCGTCGTGATTCTTCTCCTTCTGCTGTACGCCGTACCGGTGCTGTTCCTGGTGAGCCCCTGGTGGGACGTCGCTCTGGCCGCCTGCCTGCTCGGGGTGACCGGCCGGGTGATCAGCGCGGTGGCGACCGGCGGCCGCGCCGTCCCGGACGCGTTCGCGCACCCGCTGTCGATCGTGCTGTTCGGCTGGCTGGTCGCGCGCTCGTTCCACCGGCGGCGCCGCAACCTGCTCACCTGGCGCGGCCGGGCTCTGTGACCGTACGGGAGGCGATGCGGTGAGTGAGATCGTGGTGATCGGCGCCGGGGTCGGCGGGCTGGCCGTGGCGTTGCGGCTGGCCGCCGCCGGGCATCGGGTGACCGTGCACGAGCGGGCGGCGCGGCCGGGCGGGAAGCTGGGCGTCCACGAGCGGGACGGCTACCGTTTCGACACCGGCCCGAGCCTGCTCACGCTGCCGGACGTGTTCGCCGACCTGGGCCTGGACCTGCGGCCGCAGCCGCTGGATCCGGTGGTGCGGCACGTCTTCCCGGACGGTGTGACGCTCGACTCGTCCTCCGATCACGGTGTCTTCCTGGAGCGGATCAGCGCGGCGCTGGGTCCGGAGGCGGCCGCGGACTGGGACCGGTTCTGGCGGCGGGCCGCGCGGATCTGGCACGCCTCGTGGGAGTCGGTGTTGCAGCGGCCGGTGAGTGCCGCGTCGCTGGCGCGGCTCTCCTGGCGGGTGGGTGATCTCGCGGCGATCGCGCCGTGGTCGTCGCTGCGGGCGCTGGGCCGGCGCTACCTGCGCGATCCGCGGTTGCGCATGCTGCTGGACCGGTATGCCACCTATACCGGGACGGATCCACGCCGCGCGCCCGCGGCGCTCGCCGCGATCCCCTACGCCGAACTCACGCACGGTGGGTGGTATCTGCCGGGCGGTCTGGTCACGCTCGGTGACTCGCTGCACGCCCGGTGCGCCGATCATGGGGTACGGGTGAGGCTGCGCTCCGAGGTGACGGCGATCGAGGCGGACCACCGGGTGCGCGGGGTGCACCTGGCGTCGGGCGAGTTCCAGCGCGCCGACGTGGTGGTCTCCAACGTGGACGCGGTCACCCTGTACCGGGATCTGCTGCCCGCGCCGAAGCCGTTGCGCGGGCTGGCCGACCGGAGCCTGGCCGGGTTCGTGCTGCTGCTCGGCGTGCGCGGGGAGACTCCGGAGCTGGCGCATCACACGGTGTTCTTCCCGGCTGACTACGACGCGGAGTTCGACGCCGTCTTCGGGGCGCCGGGGCGGCGGGCGCGGCCGGTGGACGATCCGGCGGTGTTCGTCACCCGGGCCGACGATCCGCTGGTTCGCCCGGACGGCCGGGAGGCGTGGTTCGTGCTGGTCAACGCGGCACGGCAGGGCACCGGATGGTCCGCTGTGGACTGGCGGCGGCCGGGGCTGGCCGGGGCGTACGCGGATCACGTGCTGGCGGTGCTCGCCCGGCGCGGGCTGGACGTGCGGGGGCGGCTGGAGTTCGCCGAGACGCGTACGCCGGCCGACCTGGCCGAGGCGACCGGGGCGCCGGGCGGGGCCATCTACGGAACCGCGGGTGGGCTGCTGCGGCCCGGCAACCGGGGACCGGTGGACGGGTTGTTCCTGGTCGGCGGGTCGGTGCATCCGGGCGGCGGGCTGCCGATGGTCACCCTGTCCGCCCGGATCGTCGCCGATCAGATCGGCCCGGCTCGTTAGTTGGCGGCTCGTGCCGCCAGGAAGGCCTTGGCCATGGCGGAGGCGAGGTCGGCCGGGTTCTTGGCGGCGATCGCCTGGCCACCGGTGGCCTTGGCCATGCTCTGCAACGCGGGCATGTTCGCGTCCGGGCCGTAACCGACCGCGATCACCGGGACCGGCCGGGCCGGGTCCCGGCCGGCCGCGAGCCGCTTCTGGAACTCCTGCTGGGACATGGCGAACCTGGTCCCGCCGTCGGCGCCGTCGGTGAGCACCACCACGACCGAGGGCCTGCCGGACTTCACCTCTTCACGCATCGCGGCGACACCGTCGAGAACGGTCTGGTAGAGCGGCGTGCCGGCGTTCGACTGCGGCCGGTACGTCTTGATCTTCTCGGTCAGGGCGTCCCGCCGCTTCTTCCCGCCGGCGTCCCCGTTGATCGGCCCGAACGACACCTCCTCGGTGTGCGCCGGACTGTTCGCGGCGCCGGCCCCGAAATACCACATACCGATCGTGGTGTCCCGGTTGAACAACTGGGCCGCGCTCGCACCGGACTCGCGGAGCAGGGACGCCTTGGTGGCCGGACCGCCGCCGATCTTCTCGTTCATCGAACCGGAGGCGTCGATCAGGAGCAGCACCTGGAAGGCGAGGCTCTGGAAGCCGGCCCACTGCCGGGCCGGGTCGAGCAGGGCCTTGCCGGTGCCGGGCAGGCGGGCGCCGCCGGCCGTCGGCTCGGCACGGAAACCGGCCTCGGTGAGCGCCTGCTTGGTGATCGCGGCGCGCAGCCGGTCGGCCAGGCCGGTCTTGGCGCCCTTGCGGATCGCGTACGGGTAGTCGGCCTCGACCATGCCGTCGGAGGGCGCCGCACCGGTGAGCGCCACCCGGTGCCCACCCTTCTGGTAGGCGAGGAGTTGCTGCTCGATCGCCGGGAAGACGCCGATGTCGTAGACCGCGGAGGTGGTGTCGGACTGCGCGGCCATCCGGCCGAGCAGGCTGCCCGGGTCGGCGGCGGCGTCGGTCAGGCGGCTGCGCAGGGTGAGCGCCCGGAGCTGGGCGATGCCGGGGTCCCTGGCGGCCAGGGCGGTGGCCGCGTGCACGCCGTGCACGCTGAGCAGGCCGGTGGTGGTCGTCAGCGGATCGGACATGGTGGCCACCGGGATCCGCTCGCTGGCAACCCCCTCGATCAGCTCGTTCCAGGTGGTCTTGCCGTCCTTGATGTACAGACTGCCGATCGCCTCGGGCGCGGTCAGCATGATCGGCGAGTACGCCAGGGTGGCTCCGGAGGTACGGAAGGCGAGCTTGTTCTCCTCGGCGATGCGCAGCCAGGCGCTGCTGGACGGCACCCAGACGTCCGGCTGGTCCACCGCGGCGAGGGTGACGCCGGGCTCCTCGGCCCGGACCAGGATCGGCGCGCAGCGCTGACCGGGCGGGTTGAGGGTGACGGCGGCGGCCCGGATCACCGGCTCGATCTCGGGCGCCGCGGCCACGGTCAGCTCCGGGTCGGGGCAGGGCGTGACGCTGGGCTGGGTCGACGACGGCAGCGGGGCGGCGCTGGCCTGAGTGGCCGGCTGGGCGGAGCCGTTGCGCATGAGCTGCCAGGCGACCCCGCCGGCGGCCAGCAGGACCACGATCACCAGGCCGGCGGAGAGCAACATGCGGCTGCGAGCCTGCGGGGGTTCGTCGCCCCAGTCACCGTGGTGCGGCGGGGGCAACTCCCTTGGCCACTCGTTGTCGGACATGTCACCCAACCCCGTCGTAATGGTCGGTACCGATGCGTGCCGGATAGTAGTCCGGGATTCATGTCCCGCAATGGTTCAACGGGTAAA
The DNA here is from genome assembly GCF_019429605.1 of Actinoplanes hulinensis. NCBI lineage: Bacteria > Bacillati > Actinomycetota > Actinomycetes > Micromonosporales > Micromonosporaceae > Actinoplanes > Actinoplanes hulinensis. The sequence continues at coordinate 424,579 of NZ_JAHXZI010000004.1, forward strand.
GCGGCACATCACGGCAGCATTCGAGGCTCAGCGATCGCGATCACTATCAGTTCACCGTCCCCGCTGAGCCCGGGTGGCTCACGGCCCCACCCGCCGTAGATCTGATCCACCCGGAAGCCGGCGACCCGCAGCGAGTCGCGCAGCTGGATCTCGTCGCGGAAGCGGTGGGCGGCCGAACCGGTCAGCTCCAGCCCGTCGTCGAACCGGTAGTGATGGACGACCGACACCACGTCCTTATCGGTCGAGGCGACCTCGCTCCACGCCTCCACCACCGAGCCGTCGGCGAGCACGATGTCCCGCCGGGTGTCGTCCGGCGCCCACTCCCGCCACGGCAGGCCGGCCGGGTCACGGCTGTCCAGGACGAGCCGCCCGTCGGTGACCAGGGCGCCGCGCATCCGGTGCAGCGCCACGGACCAGTCCTCGTCGGTGACGATGTGCTCGGCGACGTGACCGGTCATGAAGGCGGCGTCGAACGTCCTGTCCGGAAGGTCCTCGAAGGACCCCTGGAGCCAGCGGACCCCGGCCGCGCCTTCTTTTCGCCGGGCCACGTCCAGCGCGGCCCCGGCCGGGTCGACGGCGGTCACCTCATGGCCGGCGCCGGCCATCGCGATGGCCAGCCGCCCGGTGCCGCAGCCCATGTCGAGGACCCGCGGCGCGGTGCGCTCAGCGAGCACCCGCATGAAGAAGTCGTCCTCCCAGCCCCACAGGTGCTCGATGTCGTAGACCTCGACCAGCCGGGGATGCCGGTACTCGCCATGCCACACACTCGGATGCTAAACGCGGGGTGCTCACTTGACTACCCGAAGTGGACGGTGGATCACAGAGCGCGTACCCCGAACGGGAGTTCACCGGCCGCGATGTGCTCGATGACCGCCTCGCGCAGGGCGGCCGCCGCGTGCGGCAGGATGGCGGCCCGGCGCTGGGCGAGCGCGATGGTCCGCCGCATGCCGGGCGGGGCCAGGGGCGTGGCGCGCAGCAGCGGCCGGTTGGCGAGCACCATGCTCGGCACCAGGGCCACCCCGAGGCCGGCCTCGACGAAGGCCAGAACGGCGTCCATCTCGCCGCCCTCGACCGCGAACTTGGGGGTGAACCCGGCCCGCTCACAGGCCTGCAGGGTCACGTCACGGATGTCGTACCCGTCGCGGAACATCACCATCGGGGTGTGCCGCAACTCGGTGAGGTCCAGCTGCCGGGCCACGGTGGGTGCCGGCCCGGAGGCGACCGAGGCCACCACGAGGCTCTCCCGGAGCACCTCGACGGTCTCCAGGGCCGGGTCGGCGCCCTGCTCGGGCAGCACGATGAGAGCCAGGTCGAGGGTGTGGGCGAGCAGGTCGGCGATGAGGTCCTGGGAACTGCCCTCGGTCACGTGCAGCCGGATGCCGGGATGCTCGGCGCGGTAGCCGCGCAGCACGACCGGGAGCAGGGAGGAGCAGAGACTGGGAGTAGCGCCGAGCCGGACCTCGCCACGGCGCAGGCCCACGATGTCGGCGACCGCGTCCCGGGCCGCGTCGGCATCCGCGATCATGCGCTGAGCCAGCGGGAGCAGCGTCTTCCCGGCCACGGTGAGAGTGACGCCGCCGCGGATCCGCTCGAACAAGGGGGCTCCGAGTGACATTTCCAGGGTGTGAATCTGCTTACTCAAAGTAGGTTGGGAGACGCCGAGTTCGTCCGCCGCTTGGGTGAAATGTCTAAACTCTGCCACCGCTACGAAGTACCTGAGTTGTTGCAGCTGCACCGTAATAGCCTATATCTATGGAAGGCCGACCCGGCATGCATTAGACGAATCGTTCAGGACTTCTTACCTTCCAACTCGTGGCGGTAGACACTCCTATTCCGAAGACGACCAACGCAGCGGGTGCGACGGCACGCCCCGCGCCGCGGAAGTCGGTCCGGCCCTCGTCGGTCATCCTCAAAATGGTCATGGCAGTCAGCGGCGCGCTGCTGGTGCTGTTCCTGTTCGCGCACGCGGCGGGCAACCTCAAGATCTTCGTGGGCGAGACGGACTTCGACCACTACGCGGAGTGGCTGCGGGAGCTCGGCACGCCCCTGCTGCCGCACGGCTGGTTCCTCTGGCTCCAGCGGATCGGCCTGCTGGCCGGCATCGGCCTGCACATCTGGGCGGCCACGGCGCTGACCATCCGCGCCAAGAAGGCCCGGCCGGTCAAGTACGCGCACCGGCCCAAGATCCAGGGCAGCTACGCCGCGCGCACCATGCGCTGGGGCGGCGTGATCATCGTGCTGTTCGTGATCTACCACATCCTCGACCTGACGACCGGCACGTTCAACCCGGCCGGCGGCGACACCGACCCGTCCGCCCGGGTGGTCGCGGGCTTCGCCCCGGACCGCTGGTACGTGACCCTCTTCTACACCCTCGCGGTGGTGTCCGTCGGCTTCCACCTGCGGCACGGCATCTGGAGCGCGTTCCGCACGCTGGGCCAGCAGACCACCAAGGGTGAGCGCCGGGCCAAGGCCGTCGCGCTGGTCCTCTCGGTGGTGCTCGTCGCGATGTACCTGTCGGTGCCCTTCGCGGTCCTGACCGGATTGGTGGGTTGATCATGGTGGCTAACGAATTCTGGGCCGAGGGCGAACCGGTCGTCGACAAGGCCGCCCCGGACGGGCCGGTCGAGACCCGCTGGGAGCGCCGCAAGTTCTCCGCCAAGCTGGTCAACCCGGCGAACCGCCGCAAGCTGACGGTCATCGTGGTCGGCACCGGCCTGGCCGGCGGCTCGGCCGCGGCGACCCTGGCCGAGGCCGGCTACCAGGTCAAGTCGTACTGCTACCAGGACAGCCCCCGGCGCGCGCACTCGATCGCCGCGCAGGGTGGCATCAACGCCGCGAAGAACTACCGCAACGACGGCGACTCCGTCTACCGCCTCTTCTACGACACGGTCAAGGGCGGCGACTTCCGGGCGCGCGAGTCGAACGTCTACCGGCTCGCCCAGGTGTCGGTGAACATCATCGACCAGTGCGTGGCCCAGGGCGTCCCGTTCGCCCGCGAGTACGGCGGCCTGCTCGACAACCGCTCCTTCGGTGGCACCCAGGTGTCCCGGACCTTCTACGCCCGGGGCCAGACGGGTCAGCAGCTGCTGCTCGGCGCCTACCAGGCGATGGAGCGGCAGATCGGCCTCGGCAACATCGAGATGAACGCCCGGCACGAGATGCTCGAGCTGATCATCGTCGATGGCAAGGCCCGCGGCATCGTCGTGCGGGACATGGTCACCGGCGAGATCACCACCGAGTTCGCGGACGCCGTGGTGCTCGCCTCCGGTGGCTACGGCAACGTCTTCTTCCTCTCCACCAACGCCAAGGGCTGCAACGTCACGGCGTCGTGGCGGGCCCACCGCAAGGGCGCGCTCTTCGCGAACCCCTGCTACACGCAGATCCACCCGACCTGCATCCCGGAGTCCGGCTCGCACCAGTCGAAGCTGACCCTGATGTCGGAGTCGCTGCGTAACGACGGCCGGGTCTGGGTGCCGAAGCGGGCCGAGGACTGCCAGAAGCCCGCCGGGGAGATCGCCGAGGAGGACCGCGACTACTACCTGGAGCGGATCTACCCGTCGTTCGGCAACCTGGTGCCGCGGGACATCGCGTCGCGTGCCGCCAAGAACGTCTGCGACGAGGGCCGCGGCGTCGGCCCCGGTGGCCTCGGCGTCTACCTGGACTTCGCCGACGCGATCAACCGGCTGGGCCGCAAGGCGGTCGAGGCGAAGTACGGCAACCTCTTCGAGATGTACGAGCGGATCACGGGCGAGGACCCGTACGAGACGCCGATGCGCATCTACCCCGCCGTGCACTACACGATGGGTGGCCTTTGGGTCGACTACGACCTCCAGTCGACCGTCCCCGGCCTGTTCGTGGTGGGCGAGGCGAACTTCTCCGACCACGGCGCCAACCGGCTCGGCGCGTCCGCGCTGATGCAGGGCCTGGCCGACGGCTACTTCGTGCTGCCGAACACGATCAGCAACTACCTCGCCGCCGGGCCCTTCGAGAAGGTGTCGGAAACCGACGCCGCCGTGGTCGAGGCGCGCAAGGAGGTCGAGGACCGGATCGCCAAGTTCCTCTCGATCGACGGCGACCGGACGGTGGACTCGTTCCACCGCGAGCTCGGCCAGATCATGTGGGAGTACTGCGGCATGGAGCGGACCGAGGAGGGCCTGACCAAGGCCATCGGTCTGATCCGGGCGCTCAAGGAGGAGTTCTGGACCCGGGTGAAGGTGCCGGGCAAGGGCGAGGAGCTCAACCAGAACCTGGAGAAGGCCGGCCGGGTGGCCGACTTCCTCGAGCTCGGCGAGCTCATGTGCATCGACGCGCTGCACCGCCGCGAGTCCTGCGGTGGTCACTTCCGGGCCGAGAGCCAGACCTCGGACGGTGAGGCGCTGCGCCACGACGACGAGTTCGGCTACGCCGCGGCGTGGGAGTACTTCGGCGCCGACGGCAAGCCGACCCTGCACAAGGAAGACCTCAACTTCGAGTACGTCCACCCGAGCACGCGGAGCTACAAGTAATGGACATCAAGGTCAGGGTGTGGCGTCAATCCGGTCCCACGGCCGGCGGGAAGATGGTCACCTACGACGTCAAGGGCATCTCCCCCGACGCGTCGTTCCTCGAGATGATCGACGTCCTCAACGAGACGCTGATCCTCAACGGTGACGACCCGATCGCGTTCGACCACGACTGCCGTGAGGGCATCTGCGGCGCGTGCAGCATGGTCATCAACGGTGTGGCGCACGGCCCGGAGAAGGCCACCACCACCTGCCAGCTGCACATGCGGAAGTTCAAGGACGGCGACGTGATCGACGTCGAGCCGTGGCGTGCCGCCGCCTTCCCGGTGATCAAGGACCTGGTCGTCGACCGGACCGCCTTCGACAAGATCATTCAGGCCGGTGGCTACATCACCGCCCCGACCGGCACCGCGCCGGACGCCCACGCCGCCCCGGTGCCGAAGAAGGACGCGGACGCCGCGTTCGAGGCGGCCACCTGCATCGGCTGCGGCGCCTGCGTGGCGGCCTGCCCGAACGGCTCGTCGATGCTCTTCACCGCCGCGAAGATCGCCCACCTCGGTCTGATGCCGCAGGGCCAGCCCGAGCGGGACAGCCGCGTCATCGACATGCTCCAGGCCCAGGACGACGCCGGTTTCGGCGGCTGCACCAACGCCGGCGAGTGCACCACGGTCTGCCCGAAGGGCATCCCGCTGAGCCTCATCGGCCGCCTCAACAGCGACTACCGCAAGGCGATCAGCAAGCGCTGATCCCCGGCTCCAGGTATCGGGCACAACGGCGTGCCCGATACCCGGCTTCTTCGGATGCCCGGCACAGCGTCGTGCCGGGCATCCGTTTCTTCTGCCAGCGTCCTTCACGCGGCCTCCCACGCCCTTCCACGCCGTCCCGCGCGGCCTCCCACGCCCTTTCACGTCCTCCCGCGCCGTCCCGCGCGGGCTTCCGCGGCCGCCCTCGCCCGTCCGGGCCCTTCCGGGGTGCGCCCTAAGATTCCGGCGTGGGTTCGGTATTCGCCGCCGTGGGCGTCTTCGTAGGCACGAACATCGACGACCTCATCGTTCTGACCGTTCTCTTTCTCTCCGCCCGGGCCTCCGGGAAGCCCCGGCCCTGGCAGATCTGGGCGGGCCAATACCTCGGCATCGCCACCCTGGTGGGCGTCTCACTGCTCGCAGCCCTCGGTCTGACCCTCATCCCGGACCGCTGGGTCGGCCTCCTCGGCCTGCTGCCGATCGCCCTCGGCGTCAAAGGCCTCATCGGCGCCCTCCGCGACGGCTCCGGCGGCGAGCCGCCGATCGCCGCCGCCGGCCCGCTGCCCATCGCCGGCATCACGATCGCCAACGGCGCCGACAACATCGCCGTCTACACACCCCTGTTCCGCACGGCCGGCGCGGGCGAGATCGTCGTCTACCTCGTGGTCTTCGCCATCCTCGTGGCGGTGTGGTGCCTGGCCGGATCGCTGCTCGGCTCCCACCGCAAGGTGATCGCCGTGGTCGAGCGCTGGGGTCACTGGCTCGTGCCGCTGGTCTTCATCGCCATCGGGTCACTGATCCTGGTCGAGGCCTACGCCTGACCGAGGGCCTGGGCGATGGCCATGGTGTGCTGGTACTCCCGCCAGTGGGCGAGTTTGCCGCCCCGGGTCCGGAGCACCCCGATGAAGGGCGCCGACGCGGTCACCCCGGTCCCGGTGTGAGTGCCGACCAACTCATACTCCACGACGATCACCTCCGAGTCGGCGGTCTGGTGGATCACCACGTCACGGCAGTCGTCGAAGCGCACCGGGAACGACGCCCGGCCCGCCCGCGTGAACTCCAGCACCCGCTGCTTGCCCTCGGTCCGCACCGGTCGGCCTGGGGCGGCGAACGGCACCTCGACCACCACGTCGTCGGCGAGCAGGTCGGGATCGTAGGTCGGCTGATCGGCGAGCCAGCGGGAACGCATGCTGTCGAAGATCTCGGTCGGTGTCACAACGATCCTCCCGATAAGATGAGTATGCACTCGACTTGGGTACGACAATAATGAGTGGAGACTCATTTTGGAAGAGGTTTCTTCGTGGCAGGCCGAGGGCCCTCCGTTGCGCGCCGACGCCCAGCGCAACCGGATCCGCATCCTGGTCGCCGCCGAGGAGGTGTTCACCGAGACCGGACCGGGCGCCTCGACCGAGGAGGTCGCCCGGCGGGCGGGCGTCGCGATCGGCACGGTGTTCCGGCACTTCCCCACCAAGGGCGACCTGCTCGGCGCGATCATGAAGCGACTGTTGGCCGAGCTGATCGAGTCGGCCGGCCAGCGCGGCGGCGGGGAGGGGCTGTTCGAGTTCTTCACCGAGCTGACCGCCCAGGCGTCCTACAAGCGCACGGTCGTCGGCCTGCTCGAGAGCGGCGGGACAGCCGTCCGCCTGCCCGAGGCCGTCGGCCATCTCACCGAGGCCGTCGGCGGGCTGTTGAGCGAGGCGCAGGCGGCCGGGACGGTGTCACCCGGCGTGGCACTGCCCGAGGTGATGGCGCTGCTGGTCAGCGTCACGCACGGGGCGGTGCACGGGGGCTGGGACGCGGAGTTGCGGGAGCGGACCCTGGCAGTGGTGTTCGCGGGCCTCCGACCACGCTGAGCCGGCGATCGCACGCCGGCATCCAGGCGGGCGCCACCGACAGCGGCGCCGCCCGTCCCCCACGACAGCCGCCTCGCCACCCGGCTGCACCGCCCCGGCCCGCAACAGGCCACGTCACCGCTGTCCCCACGACAGCCGCCTCGCGCCACCCACCTCACAGCCGGAGCACCCGAGCCCTCTTCCAGAGGCGCGCCCGCGTGAAGCCGGTACGGCGGACCGGCTTCAGTGCGGCTACGGGGCGCGCGGAGCGTACCGGGAAGGAAGCCGGGCCGCGGTGATCAGCGTGCGCCACCGCCGAGGCCGGCGTGCAGGAAGGAGGTCAGCGTCTCGATCGCCTCGTCGTCGGAGACCTCGGGAGCGCGGCCGTGGCCGCCGAGGTAGGCGGCGGCGAAACCGGACAACGTCGTGGTGAAGAGCGACGCCGCCACCAGCGGATCACCGGGCAGATCGAGGCCGCGCATGTGGTCGGCGATGTGGCGGAGGTCCGGTTCGAGCAGTTCCTGACTGCGGCGGGCGAAGCCCTCGTCGACGATGGCCGCCTGCTGCAGCGCGACCATGAGCGGGCGGTGGCGGCGATGGAAGTGCCAGTAGGCCGAGACGTGCCAGCGGACCGCCGCACGATCCCGGAAGTCGTCGAGATGCCCCTCCAGCCCGGCACTCTCGTCGCCCTCGGCGAGCAGGTCGGCGAGCAGCGCCTCGAGCAGCGCCTCCTTGCTCGCGAAATGCTTGTAGAAGGAGCCGGTGGCCCGGCCCGCCTCGGTCGTGATGTCGGTGATCTTGGCGTTCAGATAACCGACCCGCTCGAAGACCCGGACCGCGGCCGCCTTGAGCTCCGCCTCGGTCTGCGCCGCCTGCTGCTTGCGCATCCCCACTGCCGCCATCCGAACCTCCTTGACCGGGAGGTTAGCAGTGCCCTATGGTGAATTCATGTTCACTGAATCTCGATTCACCATGATCGTGGGTGCCGGGCCAACCGGGCTCACCCTCGCGCGTCAGCTCTCCCGGCATGGCGTGCCCTACCGGATCGTGGAGCGGTCGGAGCGGCCCTTCGACGGGTCTCGTGGCAAGGGATTGCAGCCACGCACGCTGGAGGTTCTCGACGATCTCGGGCTGATCGACCGGTTCCTGGCCGCAGGCGGCGACTATCCGTCGCTGCGCGCCCACGTGCCCGGCGGTCATCACGATTTCCGGCTCGACGAGTTGCACGAGCCGACCCCCTCCGTGCCCTGGCCCAACCTGTGGATGGTCCCGCAGTGGCGCACGTCCGAGCTGCTCGCCGAGGGGATCCCGGTCGAGTTCGGGGTGGGTGTCACCGAGCTGGAGCAGGAGGAGGGCGGGGTCCGGGTCACGCTCAGCACCGGCGAGGTGGTGCGGGCCCGTTATGTGGTCGGCGCCGACGGCGGGCGGAGCACGGTGCGGCGGGCGCTCGCCGTCGAGTTCGAGGGCGAGACCCACGAGGAGGAGCGGCTGATGATCGCCGACGTCCGGTTGACCGGCCTCGACCGCGATCACTGGCATGTCTGGCCGGGCTCCGAGCGCGGGTCGTTCCGGCTCGGGTTGTGCCCGCTGCCGGGCGGCGACTGGTTCCAGCTCACGGCTCCGCCCACCGACCTCTCCCCCGGGCAGTTGGTCGCCTCCGTCGACCCGTCGATCACGGTCACCGAGGTGGGCTGGCGGTCCGAGTTCCGGGCCAACATCCGGATGGCCTCCCGGTTCCGGGTGGGTGACGTGTTCCTGGCCGGCGATGCCGCGCACGTGCATTCACCGGCCGGCGGGCAGGGGCTGAACACCGGGATTCAGGATGCGTACAACCTGGGCTGGAAGATCGCGACGGGTGACGAGCGGGTGCTCGACACCTACGAGGAGGAGCGTCTGCCGGTCGCGGCCGATGTCCTCGGCATCAGCACCCGGCTGCACCGCGGCCACGTCGAGGGATCGGCGGATGCGATGCGCCGTGACGATCCGGTGCTGCGGCAGCTCTCGCTCAACTACCGGGGCGGCACGCTGGCGGCCGAGCACCGGTCCGAGCCGGGCGCGGTGCGAGCCGGCGACCGCGCACCGGATTCTCCTCTCGCCGAGGGCCGCGTCTTCGATCTGCTGCGCGGCCCCCATGCCACGCTCCTGGCCTTCGGTTGGGCCGGGCCGCTGCCGGAGTTCACGGTCCCGGTCCATCACCTTCAAGACCCCGCGGGGTCCGCGGCACGCGCTTACGACATCGACGGGCCGGCACTGGTGGTGGTCCGGCCGGACAACTACATCGGCTGCGTAACCCGGGACCCAGCCGACGTGGCTGCCTACCTCAAGCTGAGCGCAATCCCCTGAAACTGGGACCCCAGCCGACGTCGCCGCCCACCACAAGCTGAGCGCAATCCCCTGAAACTGGGACCCCAGCCGACGTCGCCGCCCACCACAAGCTGAGCGCAATCCCCTGAAACTGGGACCCCAGCGGAGGTGGCCGCCCACCTCAGGCTGATCGCGGCCCTCTGATCGCGGCCGCTCGCAGATGGTCGACCGCCGCGCGCAGTGGGGCGGGGAATTCGGGGACGCTGGGATCCGCCAGATCCTTCAGGACGGCGGCTACCAGGTCGTAAAGGGCGCCGGGAGGCGCATCGGGGGCGGCGACCAGGGTTTCGCGGACCAGCGCGGCACGCGGGAAACGGGCGTCCCAGCGGCGGTCGGCGCCGATTCTCCGGTGCAGTTCGATGGCACGTCTGCGCAGCTCGGGGGCGGTGTGACCGTACCCCTGGTCCAGCTCGGCACGCTGCGGGCGGGAGGCACGCTCCGCGGCCTGCGCCAAGCGGTGCCGGCGTTGCTCCGCAGCTTGACGGCTGGTCAGGCCGAGCGCCTCGGCGATCTCCGGCCAGGTGGCGCCGTCACGCCGGGCACGGTCGATCAGCTCCAACTCGTCCGCGTCGAGATTCGCGCGCCGGGCCGGGATCTGGCGCAACCGTTCCAGATTCGCCATTCCGCCATCAGTTCTTTGCTGAGACGAGGAGTTCAATGCCGTCGAAGAGACGAGACAGACCGGTCTCGAAGGTGACGTCCTCGACTTCCGGAGCGAACAGGCCATCGGCGATCGCGGCGGCCAGTGCCGGAAACCGGTCAGCGGTCACCAGGCTGCCGATCAGAGCGCCGTAGGCGTCGTCGGTCATATCCGCCTCACCGGCGAGGAGGACCGCAAAGATCTGCGCCTCGCCGCGCACGTAGTAGAGCGTCGCCATGACCGCCTGAAAGCGCTCACGGCTGGTGAGCGGTGTGCCGTCGAAGGCCGACAGACCACGGTCCAGCCAGGCGATCTGGCCGGGCTCAAGAGGTGGACGACCGGCCGAGGCCTGGAGGATCCACGGATGGCGGTGGAAGACCGCCTTCAACTCCCGGGCCCACGCCCCGAGACCGGCGCGCCATCCGGGCGGCAGCATCGGCGGCTCGCCCGGTGCGGCGTCCTGCATGAAGACGAGGAGTTCGTCCTTGCTGGCCACGTGCCGGTAGAGGGACATCGGCGCGCTGCCGAGACGCTCGGCGAGACGGGCCATGGAGAGGGCCGCGAGGCCGTCGCGGTCAGCGATCTCGATCGCGGTGGCGACGATCCGGTCCAGGGTCAGCGCCGGCTGCGGGCCGCGGTTGCGGCGCTCTTCCAGACCCCAGAGGACCTTGAGCGTACGGGGAATCTCCATCGGCACGGGCTCATCCTAGGCACTTCCCGGTTCATTGCGTATGACATACGCTCAATGCGTATCTCATACGCAGTTAGGAGCGTGACGTGACTCGATGGTGGCAGCGCCCGTGGATCGTTCCGTTCGCCGCGATCGTGGTGATCTTCGTGGCCTTCTCGATCCCGCCGTATCTCAGCTTCGACCCGGCACGATCCCGCGTTCCGCAGCCACCGGAGCTCGGTGTCGCGCACTTCTGGCTGCTCGTTCCGCATGTGCTGTTCGGCAGTGTGGCTCTGGTCAGTTCGATCTTCCAGATCTGGCCATGGTTCCGCCGCCGGCATCCGGTCGCGCACCGGCGACTCGGCCGGGTCTACGTGTTCGGCGGCGTCCTGCCCGCCGGCATCGCGGCCCTCACCATCGGTTCGCTCAGCCCGTTCGGGCCTGCCACCCGGGCCAGTGACGTGCTGCTCGCGGTGGTCTGGCTCTACGTGACCGTGAAAGGCTGGCGGGCTGCCCGCCAGCGCCGGTTCGGCGAGCACCGCCGGTGGATGATCCGCAGCTTCGCACTCACCGCCTCGATCATCACCAACCGCATCTGGGGCGCGATCTTCGTGATCACCCTGATGCCGCAACTCGAGACGACCTTCCACGGCGACGAAGGACTCCTGGCATGGGTGGCCTCGGCCGCGACGGCCTGGCTCGGGTGGACCATCCCGCTGCTCATCGCCGAGTGGTGGCTGGAGCGCGATCGTTCCCGCCGCGGGTCGGGGACCCGCCGGAGCGCCGAGCCCCGGGATCCGGTCACCGCCTCATAGAGGATTTCACCTGGGAGAACGCCACTCGGGTGCGATGTCGGCACAGCACCGCTCCGAAGGCACAACCCACCGCGCAGGAGAGTCCATCGCGCGTGCGGGCGGGGCATGAGGGGGACGGAGGCATTGATGAGGGGACGGGGGCTGTCGACGCGCCGTGGGGGACGGCTCGACGCACGGATGGCACGTGCTCGCGCGTGGACGGAGGTGCGGGAAGGGTGGGCGGCCGGCGGGTCCCCGTGTAAACCCGCCGGCCGCCGCTTGAGGGGAAGGTCTGGCGCTACCGGGCGGTGGGTAGCGTCGCGATCAGTTGAGGGTTACCGCCCAGATCGGGGCGAACGGGGTCACCCGGAGTGGCATGCGGGCCTCGGCGGGAGTGCGGTCGCGCTTGCGGTTGTTGCAGCGACCGCAGGCCGCGACGGTGTTCAGCCATTCGTTGCGGCCGCCTCGCGAGCGGGGCAGAACATGGTCGATGGTCGAGGCGGAGTCGCCGCAGTAGGCGCACTTTCGCCCGTCCCGCAGCAGCACACCGGCCCGCGACCAGCCCGGGCCGCGCCCGCGCCGCCACCGCGTCACCACGTAGGAGACCAGGCGCACCACGGTCGGCACCGGGTAGACCCCGATCCGGGTGTCCGGCTGGGCCTCGTGCACCACGGCGACCTGGCGGAACAGCATCCGGATCGCGTGCCGGAGGCTGACCCGGTGCAGCGGCCCGCAGTCGGCATTGAGAACCAGAACCGCACCCATTTCGTCACCTCCGGAAAATCGTTTGCATAATAGGAATCCACAGGTCAAGGGCGTTCCAGCCCGGCGGATTCGCTGAGGAGAAAATAGGCTGCGGCATCGACCACCGACAACCGAATAAAGACCGCTTCCCGTTCCGTTCATCGGTGCGGCGTTCGAAGCGGTGAACCCGCCAAGCCGTAGGACTGCCCGCGAGGACGGCGCGGAGGTCCTCAGGACGGAGCGAAGGCTCCGACCGTTCCAGTGGAGCGGTCAGAGCCTCGGTGGTGGGGGTGTGCGGTTGGACGAGCGAGGTGTGCCGGACCGTTCGGACCTCGACGACGCGGGTGGACGGTCAGACGGAACGGCGGGTGGACGCCTCGGCCAAGGCGTGCAGGACGGTTCGGGCCTCGTCCTCGATGGGGGCCTCGGCCAGTGCGGTCAGGGCCTCGGTGGTCAGGGTTTCGATCCGGGATTCGGTGGCGGCCAGGGCGCCCGCTTCCCGGATGATCGTTCGGAGGCGTTCCACGCCGGTGTCGTCCAGGGCCGGGTCGCCGAGGGCGGACTCCAGGTGCTGCCGGGTGGCCTCGTCCACCGCCTGGTAGGCCGCGGCCACCAGGTAGGTTCGCTTGCCCTCGCGGAGGTCGTCGCCGGCCGGTTTGCCGGTCTGGGCCGGGTCGCCGTAGACGCCCAGGACGTCGTCCCGCATCTGGAAGGCCTCGCCGAGCGGCAGGCCGAACGCCGCGTACGACGCGAACACCTCGGGGCCACCGCCGGCCAGGGCAGCGCCCAGCAGGAGCGGGCGTTCGACCGTGTACTTCGCCGATTTGAAGCGGGCCACCTTGCCGGCGCGTTCCAGGGACGTGTCGCCGGTCGCCTGGGTGAGCACGTCCAGGTACTGGCCGACGGTCACCTCGGTCCGCATCTGGTCGAAGACCGGCCGCGCCCGGGCCAGGTCGGCCAGCGCCATCCCGGACGAGTGCAGCAGCTCGTCGGACCAGACCATGGCCAGGTCGCCGAGCAGCAGCGCCGCCGAGTCACCGAACCCGGCCGCCGCGCCCCGCCAGCCCTCGGCCGTGTGCAGCAGCTCGAACCGGCGGTGCACCGACGGCTCCCCGCGCCGGGTGTCGGACCGGTCCATCAGGTCGTCGTGGATCAGCGCGCTCGCCTGCACCAGCTCCAGCGCCGAGACGGCCGCCACGACCTCGTCCGAGTCGGCGCCGCCCGCGCCGCGGAAACCCCAGTACGCGAACGCCGGCCGCAGCCGCTTGCCGCCACCGAGTACGAACGCCGACACCGCGTCGGCCACCTCGGCCAGCGCCGTGTCGATCTCCAGCAGGTGGGCGCGCTGGGTGGCGAGAAAACCGGAGAGCGCCTTGTCGACACGCGGCCGCAGGCCGGCCGACTCGAGCGGAGAGTTCGTCACGGAGTCGACGCTATCTGGTCGTCCGTCCCCCTGTTCGGCCGTATCACCGCGATCCACCGGACGACCCCACGCGGCGACGGACCGTCACGTGCCGGAGCGCGCGTCACGGCCGCGACGGCTCACCCGGACCGCATGGTACGGCGAAACGGCGTGCCCGGTTTCTGCTGATACTTCATCGCGTACCGGAAAAATGCGACCGCGCAGAGTGACCGGCCCGGACGTTCGGGCGGATCATCGAGGGCGGCGTGACCGGTAGAGTGCTCACCGTGTCTCTCGGACTTCCCTCCCGGCTTCCCGGCGCGCCGTCGGTCGGTGAGCTGATCCGCGGCCCGGCGCCCACCTTCTCGTTCGAGTTCTTCCCACCGAAGACGCCAGCCGGTGAGCAGTTGCTCTGGCAGGCGATCCGGGAGCTGGAGTCGCTGCGGCCCAGCTTCGTCTCGATCACCTACGGGGCGGGCGGCACCACCCGGGACACCACCGTCGCCGTCACCGAACGCGTCGCCACCGAGACGACGCTGCTGCCGATGGCGCACCTCACGGCGGTGAACCACTCCGTCGCCGAGTTGCGCAACGTCATCGGCCGGCTGGCCGGCGCCGGCATCAGCAACATCCTGGCGGTTCGCGGCGATCCTCCCGGCGACCCGATGGGCGAGTGGGTGCGGCATCCCGACGGGATCCTGTACGCGGAGGATCTGGTCCGCCTGATCCGTGCGGCCGGCGATTTCAGCGTCGGCGTGGCGGCGTTCCCCTACAAGCATCCGCGCTCGGCCGACGTGGAGACCGACACCCGGCACTTCGTTCGTAAATGCCGGGCCGGGGCGGATTTCGCGATCACTCAGATGTTCTTCGACGCCGAGGACTATCTGCGTCTACGCGATCGGGTCGCGGCCTCGGGCAGTGACACCCCGATCGTGCCCGGCGTCATGCCGGTGACCCGGATGGCCACCATCGAACGGTCCGCCCAGCTCTCCGGCGCGCCCTTCCCGCCGGCTCTGCTCGATCGGTTCGAGCGGGTCGCCGGGGACGAGGAGGCGGTGCGGGCCCTGGGCATCGAGACGTGCGTGGAGATGTGCGCCCGGCTCCTGGACGAGGGTGTTCCCGGGATCCACTTCATCACCCTGAACCGGTCTACCGCGACCCGGGAGGTCTGGCAGCAACTGGCCCCTACCGAGGTCGCGACCGCGGCCTGATCGGTGCGCACGGTTTCCCGGCGCACCCCGCCGAGCGTGCCCGGCCGGCCGTGGGGGCTGTTTCCGGGGCCGGGAGAGAGCACTGAGAGCCGGCCGGGGTTCGGGGGAGCTTCGTGACCTGGGATCAGTACGCGGAGGCGTGGGCGGGGCTGCACGGCGGCTTCGATCCGCGACGGGCGTCGGTGCTGGTCCGGGGGTGGGTGCGGCTGGCCTACCGGATCGGGTCCTGGCTCGGGGCCCGGCGGGTCACGCCGTTCACGGTGACCCTCGCCGGGGTGCTGCTCTGCCTGGCCGTGCCGCTCGTCGCGCCGGCCGGGGCGCCCGGCCTCGCGTTCGGCGCCGCGCTGGTGCTGCTCGCGGCGGCCGCGGACGGGCTGGACGGGGCGGTCGCCGTGATCACCGGGCGGGTCAGCCGGGCCGGATACGTGTACGACTCGGTCGCCGACCGGATCGGTGAGGCCGCCTGGCTGGCCGCCTTCTGGCTGGCGGGCGCCCCGGCCTGGCTCACGGTCGGCACCGGGGCGGCGAGTTGGCTGCATGAGTACGTTCGCGCGCGGGCCTCGGCCGCCGGCATGCCGGACATCGGCGTCGTCACGGTCGGGGAACGGCCCACCCGCGTCGCCGTCGCCGTCACGGGCCTTATCGTCGCGTCACTGGCCGCCGTGGTCGCGCCCGGCCTGGTTCCCGCGGTTCTCACCGTCGCCGTCGCGGCCTGGCTGATCCTCCAGCTCATAGGGCTGGGGCAGCTCACCGCCGCGGTCCGCGCCGCTCTCCGCTGATCCGGCCGGAGCGGGCCGGGCACGCTCGGAGTGACCGGACACAGGGTTGAAGCGCGCCGGGCGCGCTCGGGGTTACCGGCCACGGGGTGGGGAGGGTGACCACTCACGCACGTCGCGCGGGGCGGGGAGCGTTCTGGACGCGCCAGCGGCCAGCGAGCCGGCCCGGGCCCTCGGCGGGAGCAGCGGTCGGTACCCACCACCGAGATGCGACATCCTGATTTTGATCTTCAGGAGCGGAGGCGGCGGAGCAGGGCGCTTCCCTCGCCGGCCGCGGGGGTGCGCTGGACGCCGCGGCGGCCCAGGGTGATCCAGACGGAGAGGGTGAGCAGGATCAGGGCGAAGCCGAAGAAAAGGTCCTCCACCGGGGCGTGGACGAGGCGCCAGCCGATGATCGCCGCCGGGTCGTAGACGACGATCTCGCGCCCGGTCAGGATGCCGTTGGAGATCAGCTGGAACGTGAAGATGATCGGGTACGTCGCCCAGAAGACCAGCCTGGTGACCAAACGGGTACGGAGGACGAACAGGTCGATCACGACCGCGACCGCGACGCCCAGCAGGGCGGCTGTGGTATATGTCACAACTCCTCGTCTCCGGCCGGGCGCCGCAGGACGGCCCGCACCGCTTCGAAGCCGAGAATCGCGCACAACGGCACGACCAGGAAGAAAAGCACCTCGTCCAGGGGCAGATCGCCGGGCAGGCGCACACCGGTGATCTGCTCCGGGTCGAATGTCCAATGCCCTGCGGCTATGGCGGCCAGATCCCACAGGATGAAGACCGCCGCCACCGGCAGGATCGTCAGGATCAGGCGGCGCCCACGGCGGAGCACGTTGACCTTGAGGATCGGCTCCAGCCAGAGCGCCGCCAGCAGGCACCCGGCCAGGACGGACAGGTAGCCGAACTGCCGCATCCGATCAGAAGCCGAGGGCCTGGGCGCGCCGCTTGGCCTCGCGGGCGAGCGGGCCGCCGAGCGCGGTGGCGGCGTTCCCACCGAGACCCTCGTCCGGCTCGTAGAGCCACCGGAGGGCTTCTTCGTCGTTGTACCCGGCGTCATGCAGCAGGTTCAGGACGCCGGGCAGGTGCTTGAGCACGGTCGCGTTGGCGACCAGTTCGGCCGGCACCACCCGGATGCCGTCCCGGCGGACCGCGAGCAGCGCGCGTTCGCGGATCAGCTGGTGCACCTTGCTGATCGGCAAATCAAGCTTTTCGGACACATCCGGCAGGGTGATCCAGCCGGCGGGGCCGGTGGTTACGGGTTCGGTCACCTGTACAGCGTGCCAGACCAGATCGGAGAACATTTGATGAGCCTGTGGCGGAACGTCCGTGGGGAGATGGCCGGGGCCTGGCGTTCGGTCTGCTACGACCTGGGCCGCCGCCCGGCCGGCCGGGATCCGCGACCGGACGTCACCTCGACCGGGATGTCCACCTTTCCGGGGTCCCTCGTGGACCTGCCGGAGGAACCGCCGCGGACCGATGCCCGGCCACCGCGGCGATTTGTCGCGGTTACCGCGTTCTGTGCGCTCGGGCTGACCGGCGCGGCCGGGTCCTATCTGGTCGCCACCACGACGTTCGCCGGGCAGATGGCCGATCGGCCGAGCGCGCCGCCGGCGGTCGCGGCACCGCTGCCGCCGCCGGACGAGGCGGAACCGGTGGGCGGGGTGGCCGGGATGGGCGCCGTGCCGGTGGCCCGGGAGCGGCGGCCGCGGGCCGTCACGAAGATCACCCCGCCGCCTGTTCCGAGCACGGCACGGACGACCGCTCCCACCACCCGGCCGCCGGCCGTCGCGCGGACCTCCGCACGGGGCTGTGACTGCGAGACGCCACCGGCCCCGACACCTACCGCCGCGCCCTCGGCGACGCCCGCCGAGCCGGACATTTCAGCCTCCCCGTCCGCGAGCGGGAGCGTCTCCCCCAGCCCGGACATCAGCGGACCAAGCGGCGACAGTGACCGCCGCCACCGCCGCTGGCGTCGCTGAAGCGCTGGTCACGCCGGTCTAGGTACCCGTTTGGACTCAGCTGTGACATCCTGGGTCACCCCCACTGGAAAGACACATACACTTCACGCCGATGGACACCACAGTCGCCGATACGTTGATCGGCACAACGATTGACGGGCGCTACCGGATCACCGGTCGCGTCGCCCGTGGTGGCATGGCGACCGTCTACCGCGCCACCGACGAGCGGCTCGAGCGCACCGTCGCACTGAAAATCATTCACCCCTCGCAGGCCACCAACGTCCACTTCGTCGACCGGTTCACCGACGAGGCGAAGACGATCGCCCGCCTCACGCACCCGAACGTCGTGGCCGTCTACGACCAGGGCCGCCATCAGGGTCTGCCATACCTGGTGATGGAGTTCGTGCAGGGCAAGACGCTGCGTGAGCTGCTCAGCCAGCGGGGCAGGCTGACGCCCGTCGAGGCGCTCGCGATCCTCGAGCAGATGCTGGCCGCGATCGCCGCCGCGCACCGCGCCGGTCTGGTGCACCGCGACGTCAAGCCGGAGAACGTGCTGGTCGCCGAGGCGCCCAGCGGCGGTTCCGCGGACCTGGTGGACGCCGTGGTCAAGGTCGCCGACTTCGGTCTGGCGCGGGCCATCGAGGCGAGCACCGTCGACGACACCGGGCAGCTCATGGCGACCGTGGCCTATGTGGCCCCGGAGCTGGTGCAGACCGGTCAGGCGGACGCGCGTACCGACGTCTACTCGGCCGGCGTCGTGCTCTTCGAGATGCTCACCGGCCGGGTGCCGTACGACGGCGCCGAACCGATCGAGGTGGCCTGGCAGCACGTGGACAACGACGTGCCGGCCCCGTCCACGATCGCCCCGGGCCTGCTCCCGGTCCTCGACCAGCTCGTCTCCCGGGCCACCCGGCGTGACCCCGGCTCCCGGCCCACCGACGCCGGCGCCATGCTGAGCGAGGTGCAGACGGCCCGTGACGGCCTCGGCGTCACCCACGCGGAGACGGCGATGCTGCGCCAGGTCCCGGGCCGGCCCGGCGCGGGCGACGCCACCACAATCGTGCCCACCGTTTCCGCGCCGGACGCGACGGCCATCGTGCCGCCGGTCCAGGGCGGCAACTATCAGGCGTCGCACCGCCCGTCCTGGGCGCGGCTGCCGGAGCAGGGCGGCCGGAACAGCGCACCGCACCGGCGGAACGCCCCGCCCGCCGCCGGTCTGGCCGGGTTCTTCGAGGACCGCCGACGGGTCACGCTGACCGCGCTGGTCGCCCTGATGGCGCTGGTCGTGATCGGCAGCACCTGGTGGGTCACCTCCGGGCGGTACACGGAGACACCCCAGCTGCTCACGATGAGCCAGGACCAGGCGGTCGCGTACGCGAAGCAGCAGGGGTTCGAGGTCTTCATCGGCGACGGGCAGTACGACGAGATCGTGCCGAAGGGTTCGGTGGTCACACAGGACCCGCTGCCCGGTTCGGACATCGTCAAGGGCGACACGATCCGGGTGATCCTGTCGCTGGGCCCCGAGGTGCATCCGGTTCCGGAGCTGGAGGGCCAGGAGCTGACCTATGCCAAGGCCGAGCTGGAGGCGCTCAAGCTGAAGGTGAAGCAGGGCAAGGCGGTCTACAGCGACACCGCGCCGGAGGGTGTGGTGATCTCCACCGACCCGAAGGCGGGCACCGAGCTCAAGCCCGGTTCGACGGTGACGCTGGTGCTGAGCAAGGGCAAGGCGCCGATCACGGTGCCCAACCTGGTCGGCGAGAACATCAACAACGCTCGTACGATCCTGGCGCAGCGGGGCCTCCAGGCCGCCGAGGAGACGGTGGAGAGCGATGAACCCGCCGACACGGTGATCGGGCAGAGCCCCAAGGCCGGCACCGGCGCGGAGAAGAACACCAAGGTCACCCTCAAGGTGAGCAAGGGTCCCGCGCAGATCCCCCTGCCCGACCTGACGAACCAGCCGTGCCAGCAGGCGCAGGCCACGCTCCAGGGCATGGGCTTCCAGGTACAGATCAACATCGACCCGAACGCCACGGTCCGGCAGCAGAACCCGCCGGGTGGCACTCCGGTCCCGCCGAACAGTGTGGTGCAGCTGACTTGCTTCCTGTGAGCCATCGGATCGGTTCGCACACGAAGACGTCGGGAGGGCTGGCCAAGGCCGCCCTCCCCTACGTCGACGCGGCGGGCTCGGAAACCCTTCAGGTGTACGTCTCCAACTCCCGTGGCTGGGCGCTGCCCGCCGGCGACCCGAAGCAGGACACCCTGTTCCGGGACGGGATCGGCGAGCGGGACCTGCCCGCCTACATTCACGCGTCGCTGCTGGTGAACCTGGGTTCGCCGACCGAGCTGACGGTGGAGCGGTCGGTCGCCACGCTGGAGCACGCCCTGCTGCGCGGCAAGGCGATCGGCGCGACCGCGGTCGTCTACCACGCCGGCAGCTCGGTCGACGAGTCGCACGCCGGCAAGGCGCTGCACCAACTGCGCGAGGCGCTGCTGCCACTGCTCGACCGGGCGTCGGCCGAGGGCCTGCCCCGGCTGCTGGTGGAGCCGAGCGCGGGCGGCGGCCGCAGCCTGGCGTCGAAGGTGCAGGATCTGGAGCCCTACCTCGCGGCGGTGGAGAACCACCCGTGGATGGGCGTCTGCTTCGACACCTGCCACGCCTGGGCGGCCGGGCACGACCTGGCCACCCCGGGCGGCATGACGGCGACCCTGGACGCGCTGCTCGCCGCGGTGGGACCGGACCGGTTGCAGCTCGTCCACGCGAACGACTCGAAGGACGAGTGCGGCTCGACCCGGGACCGGCACGAGACGATCGGTAAGGGCCGGATCGGGTCGGCGCCGTTCGCGGAGCTGTTCGCGCACCCGGCCACCGCCGGGGTGCCGATCATCGTGGAGACACCGACCGTGGAGCACGAGGGCCACGCGGCGGACATCGCCCTGCTCAAAGGGCTGCGAGAAGCTCGCTGAGGCGGGCCGCCGGCGCCTCGGCGCCCGGCCCGCGCAGCAACTCCACCCGGTGCGTCAACTGGAGCACCGGAATCCCGGTGAGCTCCCCGACCGCCTTGGCCGGCAGCACCGCCAGCCCGTGCCCGGCCGCGATCAGGCCACGCAGGATCGCCACGTCGGCGCCGTCGTAGCGCAGCCCGACCCGTAGGCCGTCGACGGGAAGCCGGGCGAACGGCGTCACCTCGGGCGCGTCGATCCAGTACGCGTCGACCAGATCCGCCAGATTCACCCTGGTACGGCGGGCCAGCGGATGCCCGGCCGGAACGGCGACGACGGCCGTGTCCTCGGCGATGCCGACGGCGCCCGCCTCCGGCAGCGGCAGCGGGTCGCTCGGCGCCGTGAAACCGTCGACGATGCCGAGGTCGATCTCCCCGGTGGCCGCGGCGGCGACGATCCTGTCCCGGCCGGCGACGAGGACGCGGCTGCGCAGCCGGCCCGGCTCGCCGCGGATCCGGGCCAGCGCGGCGGCCACCCGGCGTGTCCAGGCGAGCGGGGTGAGCCCGACGATCAGCCGGCCGGGCGGGGCGACGGCCCGGGTCACGTCGGCGCGGGCCGCCTCCAGCCGGACCAGGATCAGCGTGGCGTGCCGGTGCAGTCGCTCCCCGGCCGGGGTGAGGGCCACCGGGCGGCGGGTCAGCAGCGGGGTGCCGAGGTCGGCCTCCAGTGCGGCGATCTGTTGGGAGACCGCGGACTGGGTGAAGTTGAGCCGCTCGGCGGCGGCCGAGAAGGACCCGGTCTCCGCGACGGTCACGAAGGTGCGCAGCAGGTGGGGTTCCACATCAGCGATGCTAATGCGGCCTTCACCAACGATCGTTGGACCTGATCTCGGTCCCACGGGAGGCTGGGTCCATGAGAACAATCGCCCTGGTCGGCGACCGGTCACCGGCCGTTCGCGCGCACACCCGCATTCCCGCCCTGCTCGACGTCCTGCGCGACGAGGAGGACTTCGACGTCTACTGGATGCCGACACCGGACGCCGAGGATCCGGAGGCGCTGGCCGGTTATGACGGGATCTGGCTGGTGCCGGGCAGTCCATACCGGAGCGTGCCGGGGGCACTCACCGCTGCGCGGGTCGCGCGGACCGGGAACAAGCCGTTCCTCGGAACGTGCGGCGGCTTCCAGCACGCGATGCTCGAGTTCGCGCGCGACGTCTGCGGTTTCACCGAAGCCCAGCACGCTGAGTACGGCGCCTCCGGCGACGACGACCTGATCGTCGAGCTGACCTGCTCGCTGGCCGGGCACGAGGCCGCCGTCGATCTGGCGCCCGGCTCGCTGATCGAGCGGTTGCTCGGCGCCTCCCGGACGGTGGAGCGCTACCACTGCGGCTACGGCCTCGCCCCATCCCACCTGGCGCTGCTGGCCGCGCACGGGATGCTGTTCACCGGGCACGACGAGTCCGGGGAGGTGCGGGTGGCCGAGCTACCCGGCCACCCGTTCTTCCTGGCCACTCTCTTCCAGCCGGAGCTGGCCGGAGACGGGTCGGACCCGCATCCGGTGATCCGCGGCTGGATGGCGGCGGTTCGTCAGGCCAGCAGTTCGCTGAGGACCTCGATGGCCTGATCCATCGACTCGTCGTCCAGATCCAGGTGGGTGACGAGGCGGGCGACCCGCGGCAGCATGGCCGAGATCAGGACGCCACGCTCGGCGGCCTGTGCGGTCAGTGTGGGCGCGTCCAGGTCGTGCTTCGACAGGTCCAGGGGAACGAGGTTGGTGCGCACCTGTTCCGGGTCGACCACGCCGAAGGGGGCGAGGGCCTCGGCGATGATCCGGGCGCGCTCGTGGTCCTCGGTGAGCCGCTGGATGTGGTGGTCGAGCGCGTAGCGGCCGGCAGCCGCCAGGATGCCGACCTGCCGCATGCCACCGCCCATCCGCTTGCGCATGAGCCGGGCCCGGGTGATCCGCTCCCGGCTGCCGATCACCAGCGACCCGATCGGTGCGCCCAGACCCTTGGAGAGGCACACCGACAGGGTGTCGAAGAGTGCGCCGTACTCGGCGAGGGTCACCCCGTCGGCGACGTGGGCGTGCCAGATCCGGGCGCCGTCGCAGTGCAGCGCCACTCCCTGGGCGTCGGCCACCGCGCGCAGGTGCTGCAACGTGGCGAGTGGGATGACGCCCCCACCGCCGAGGTTGTGGGTCTGTTCGACGGCGATCGCGGCGGTCGGCACCGAGGGGTAGCCGGCCGGGCGGATCATCGCGGCGATCCGCTCGACGTCGAGTGCGGCGCCCTCCGAGCCCCAGGTGCGTGTGGAGATGCCGCCGTAGAGCGCGGCAGCGCCCAGCTCGTAGGTGACCACGTGCGCGTCGGCGCCGGCCAGCAGCTCGCCGCCGGCCGGGACGACGAGTTGCAGGGCGATCTGGTTGGCCATCGTGCCGGACGGGGTGAACAGCGCCGCCTCGTGCCCGAACAGCTCGGCCACGTGCGCCTCGAACGCGTTGACCGTGGGGTCGTCGCCGAACACGTCGTCGCCGACCGCGGCCTTCGCCATCGCCTCCCGCATGCCCTTGGTGGGGCGGGTGACGGTGTCCGACCGCAGGTCAGCCACGGAGCATCTCGGCGACGAGGAACGCCAGCTCCAGGCTCTGCTGCGTGTTGAGGCGCGGGTCGCAGGCGGTCTCGTACCGGCCCGGCAGGTCGAGGTCCTCGATGCCCTGGGCGCCGCCGAGGCACTCGGTGACGTCCTCGCCGGTGAGTTCGATGTGGATGCCGCCCGGGTGGGTGCCGAGGCCGCGGTGCACCTCGAAGTAGCCGAGCACCTCGTCGACGACCCGGTCGAAGTGGCGGGTCTTGTAGCCGTTCGACGACTCGTGGGTGTTGCCGTGCATCGGGTCGCACTGCCAGACGACCTTGGCGCCGGAGGCGTGCACCTTCTCCACGATGGGCGGCAGCACGTCGCGGACCTTGCCGTTGCCCATCCGGCTGATCAGCGTCAGGCGGCCGGGCACATTGGACGGGTTGAGCTTCTCGCACAGCTCGATGGCGGTCTCCGGCGACGTGCCGGGGCCGATCTTGACGCCGATCGGGTTCGCGATGCGGCTGATGAAGTCGATGTGCGCGTGGTCGAGCTGGCGGGTGCGCTCGCCGATCCACAGGAAGTGGCCGGACAGCCCGTAGGCCCTACCGTCGGAGACCCGGGTGAGCGCCCGGTCGTACTCGAGGGCGAGGGCCTCGTGCGAGCAGTAGAGGCTGACCGTGCGCAGCGCCTCGTTGTCGGTCATGCCGCAGGCGCGGATGAAGTCGAGGGCGCGGTCGATCTCCCGGGCGATCGCCTCGTAGCGCTCGCCGGCCGGGGAGGCGCGGACGAAGTCCTTGTTCCAGTCGTGCAGCCCGTGCAGGTCGGCGAGACCACCCGAAAGGTACGCCCGGAGCATGTTCATGGCGGCGGCGGAGTTCGCGTACGCCCGGATCATGCGCTGCGGGTCGGCGACACGGGCCGCCTCGTTCGCGTCCAGCGAGTTGATCAGGTCGCCCCGGTAGGCAGGGAGGCCCAGCGAGTCGGTCAGCGACGAGCGCGGCTTGGTGTACTGCCCGGCGACCCGGGCCACCTTCACCACCGGCATCGAGGCGCCGTAGGTCAGCACCACCGCCATCTGGAGCAGGGTGCGCGCGTTGGCGAGCAGGTGGCTCTCGGTGTTGTCGGCGAACGTCTCGGCGCAGTCGCCGCCCTGGAGCAGGAACGCCCGTCCCTCGCAGACCTCGGCGAGCCGGTGCCGGAGCTGGTCGACCTCGTACGGCGCGACGATCGACGGCACGTTGTCGAGGACCTTGCAGACCTCGGCGACCTCGCCCATGTCCGGCCAGGGCGGCATCTGCACCCGCGGCAGGGATCGCCAGTGGTCGAGGCCGAGAGCCTCGTCCTCGGCCGAATCGGTGGACGGGCGGGACGTCTGGAAGGCCGGGTTGCCCACCCCGGGATGACTGAGCTGATGCCACTCACGGCGCATGCGGGAAAGCGTACGGAAAGGGGGCACCGGGCCTGCGCCCGGTGCCCCCTTCGCGAGATGTATTACAGGTTCTACACGTTGTTCTTGATGGCGGTGATCAGCTCGCCGTTGGTGGTGTCACCGGAGAGCTCCCAGAAGAACGCGCCGCCGAGACCCTGGTTCTTCCCGTAGGTCATCTTGCCGGCGATGGTCGACGGGGTGTCGTAGCTCCACCAGTTGTTGCCGCAGAACGCGTACGCCGTACCGCCGACCGTACCGGTGGCCGGGCACTTGGTCTTCAGGACCTTGTAGTCCTCGATGCCGGTCTCGTAGGTGCCGGTGGCGCCGCCGGTCGCGCTGCCGCCCGGGGCGGCCTGGGTGACGCCGGTCCAGCCACGGCCGTAGAAGCCGATGCCGAGCAGGATCTTGCTGGCCGGAACGCCCTTGCTCTTCAGCTTCTGGATCGCGGCGTCGGAGTTGAAGCCCGCCGTCGGGATGCCGGCGTACGAGGTCAGCGGCGAGTGCGGGGCGGTCGGGCCCTGCGCGGCGAAGGCGCCGAAGTAGTCGTACGTCATCGGGAAGACCTTGTCGAGCTTCGCGATGCCGGCCGCGTAGTCGGCCACGTCGAGCTTGCCGCCGTTGCTGCCGTCGGCGGAGATCGCCGAGGTGATCAGGTTGCTGCTGCCGAACTTGTTGCGCAGCGCGGTCAGCACGTTGGCGTAGGAGGCCGGGCCACTGGCGTCGCAGGAGAGACCGCAGGAGTTCGGGTACTCCCAGTCGATGTCGATGCCGTCGAAGACGTCCGCCCAGCGCGGGTCCTCGACCAGGTTGTAGCAGCTGTCGGCGAAGGCGGTCGGGTTCGCGGCCGCCTGGGTGAAGCCGCCGGACCAGGTCCAGCCGCCGACCGAGTAGATCACCTTGAGGTGCGGGTACTTCTTCTTCAGCTTGCGGAGCTGGTTGAACGAGCCACGCAGCGGCTGGTCCCAGGTGTCCGCGACGCCGTCGACGCTCTCCGCGGCGGTGTACGCCTTCTCGTAGTCGGCGTAGGAGTCACCGATCGTGCACCGGCCGCCGGTGGTGTTGGCGAACGCGTACAGGATGTGGGTCAGCTTGGACGCCGAGCCCGAGGTGTCGATGTTCTTGACGTGGTAGCCGCGGCCGTAGACGCCCCACTCGGCGAAGTAGCCGACGAGCCACTTGTTGCCGGGGTTCACCGTCGGGCTGGTGGTCGGCGGCGTGGTCGGCGCCGTCGTCGGGGCGGTGGTGGGCGCGGTGGTCGGGGCCGTGGTCGGGTTGGTGGTGCCACCCTCACAGACGCCGCTGTCGGCCCAGACCGCCCACTCGGTGCTGCTGGTGGCCGGGGACTCGTTCTGGGTCCACCACTTGGCGGTGTAGTTGTGGCCGTTCTGCGAGGCGACGTTGCCCTTGACGTAGACGGCGGAAGAAGTCCATGCGGGGGCACATGCGGTGGCCGCTGACGCCGACACGACCGGAACCGCGACGCTGGCCGCGGTCACGACCGCGCCGGCGAACAGTGCCCGGCGGGTGGTTTTGTGCACGGGGATGTCTCCTCAACAGTTAGGAAACTTTCCAAAGAATTGGATGAAGAGACCGTAGTCACATCGATTAACACCAGTCAAGCCAGGTGAACACCTTTAAGGTCTCTTTAACAAAAGCCCGACGGCTACGACGGGGTGCAATCAAGCAGACACACCCAGTAGTCTTCGTTCATGACCATCTTCGACGTCAGTATTGGCGCCCTCACCGGTGGCGCGACCGAATTGGACCGTTACCGCGGATCGGTCGTGCTGGTGGTCAATGTGGCCTCTCGCTGCGGCCTGACCCCGCAGTACAGCGCATTGCAGAAGCTCTACGAAACCTACCGCGACCGTGGCCTCGTGCTGGTCGGCGTCCCATGCAACCAGTTCGGCGGCCAGGAGCCCGGCACCGCGGAACAGATCGAGCAGTTCTGCCGGACCGACTACGGCGTCACCTTTCCGGTGACCGAGAAGGTCGAGGTCAACGGAGCCGGCCGGCACCCGCTCTACCGGGAGCTGATCGGTGACGGCGGCGACATCGAGTGGAACTTCGAGAAGTTCGTGGTCGCCCCGGACGGGACGGTCGCCGCCCGCTTCGCCCCCGGCACCACGCCGGACGACGGCGAGCTGATCGCGACGATCGAGAAGCTGCTTCCGCATCGATGAGCATCCACGTCATCGGGGTCGACGCGTACGCGCTCGGCTGGGTCGGCGTCGAGTTGCGCGACGGCGCCTTCGGGCGGGCGGTGCTGGCCGCCACGCTCTACGAGATCGTGGCCGGCAGCTCCGGCGCCGCCGTCATCGGCGTGGACATCCCCCTCGGCATGCTCCCGGACCGCTGGCGCGCCGCCGACACCCTGGCCGCCGACCAACTCGGGCCACGCCGCGGCAGCGTCTTCCGGGTGCCGCCCCGCGCCGTCTGGCAGGAAGCCGACTTCACCTCGGCGAACCGCCTCTGCCGCGAGCTGACCGGGGCCGGCCTGAGCCGGCAGTCCTGGGCCCTGCGCCCCAAACTGCTCGAGGCGAACGCCATCTGGGAACGCCATCCCGGCCTGCTCTTCGAGGCCCACCCGGAGCTGTCCTTCCGGACCATGGCCGGCGAGCCGCTTCCCCACGCCAAAAAGACGTGGAGCGGCCAGGCACGCCGCCGCGAACTCCTGGCCCGCAACGGCATCGTCCTGCCGGAACGCCTCGGCCCGGCCGGTCAGGCGCCGCCCGACGACGTCCTGGACGCGGCCGCCGTCGCGTGGACCGCCCATCGGGTCGCCACCGGCACGGCCCTCAGCCACCCCAGCCCCCCGGAAGAGGAGAACGGCAGCCGCATCGCCATCTGGTATTGAAAACCCGTTTCCGGTACGGGACTCCCCGTCCCCGACCGCACGCCACGCCGTCGGAGTGGCGCACCGCGATCTCACTGCCCGGTCCCGCCCGCGAGGCGCTTCCGGGCGGAGATCGCGCCCCTTTCGCGATCTTGGACGTTCTCCCACCGGATTCGGTGGTCGAACATCCAAGATCGCCCGCGATCAGACCCCGCCCGCGATTTCGCGGGCCCGGTTGCGGGCCGCTTCCAGAGCGCCCATGAGGGCGGCCCGGACGCCGTGCTTCTCCAGCTCGTGGATGGCGGCGATGGTCGTACCCGCCGGGGAGGTGACCGCCTCGCGGAGCTTGACCGGGTGCTCGCCCGAGTCGCGCAGCATCACGGACGAGCCAATCGCGGTCTGCACGATCAGCTCGTGCGCCACCTGGCGGGGCAGGCCGAGCAGGACACCGGCATCGATCATCGCCTCGACCAGCAGGTAGAAGTAGGCCGGACCGGAGCCGGAGAGCGCGGTGACGGCGTCCTGCTGCGACTCGGGCACCCGGATGGTCACACCGAGCGGCTTGAACATCTCCTCGGCGACGGCCAGGTGCTCGTCGCCTGCGTGCGGGCCCGCCGAGATCGCGGTCATCGCCTGGTCGACCAGCGCCGGAGTGTTCGTCATGACCCGGACGACCGGGGTGCCCTCCGGCAGCCGGGCGGCGAAGAAGCTGGTGGGCAGGCCGGCGCAGAGCGACACGACCAGCTTGTCGGCCGCGATCCTCCCGCCGATCTCGTCGAGGAGCACGCCCGCGTCCTGTGGCTTCACCCCGACGGCCAGGATGTCGGCCCGGCTGACGGCCTCCGCGTTGTCGACGACCGTCACGCCGTACCGCTCGGCCAGCTCGGTGCCGCGGGCCGCCCGGCGGACGGTGACCAGCAGCCGCTCGGCGGGCCAGCCGGAGCGGAGCAGGCCGGAGAGGACGAGTTCACCCATCTTGCCGGCCCCGATGACCGCGACGGTTTGCTTGGGCAACGCAGACTCCTCGATCTCGGTTCCGGCCGGCTGTCAGTGCTGTCTCAACGCAGCTGAGACAGCACTGACAGCCAGCCGGGAAAACGCGGAATGCCGGGGACCGTACGGCCCCCGGCATTCTCCGGTTGATCAGTTGCCGAAGAAGACCTCGGCCTCTTCGTACCGCTCGATCGGAACGGTCTTCAGCTCGCCGGTGCCCTCGATCAGCGGGATCCGGACGACGTCGGTGCCCTTCAGCGCGACCATCTTGCCGAAGTCGCCCTCGTGCACGGCGTCGATCGCCTGCAGGCCGAAGCGGGTGGAGAGCACCCGGTCGAACGCGGTCGGGGTGCCACCGCGCTGGATGTGACCGAGGACGACCGTACGGGCCTCCTTGCCGGTCTTCTCCTCCAGCTGCTCGGCCAGCCACTGGCCGATGCCGCCGAGGCGGACGTGGCCGAAGCTGTCCAGCTCCTGGTTGTGCAGCACCATCTGGCCGTCGAGCGGCTGGGCGCCCTCCGCGACGACGACGATCGGCGCGTACTCCACCTGGAAGCGCTTGGTCACGTAGGTGGCGACCTGCTCGACGTCGAACTGGCGCTCCGGCAGCAGGATCACGTTCGCGCCACCGGCGAGGCCGGCGTGCAGCGCGATCCAGCCGGCGTGGCGGCCCA
Source organism: Actinoplanes hulinensis (assembly GCF_019429605.1). NCBI lineage: Bacteria > Bacillati > Actinomycetota > Actinomycetes > Micromonosporales > Micromonosporaceae > Actinoplanes > Actinoplanes hulinensis. Next base: position 453,660 of record NZ_JAHXZI010000004.1, read on the forward strand.
TGACCTCGACGACCAGGGTGCGGTGGTGCGACTCGGCGGTGGTGTGCAGCCGGTCGATGGCCTCCATCGCGATGTTGACCGCGGTGTCGAAGCCGAAGGTGTAGTCGGTGCCGTTCAGGTCGTTGTCGATCGTCTTCGGCACGCCGACGACCTTGACACCCAGGTCGTGCAGCTTGGTCGCGACGCCGAGGGTGTCCTCGCCGCCGATCGCGACCAGCGCGTCCACGCCCTGCTCGGCCAGGTTGGCCTTGATCTTCTCGACACCACCCTCGATCTTGAACGGGTTGGTGCGCGAGGAGCCCAGGATGGTGCCGCCGCGGGGCAGGATGCCACGGACCTCAGCGATACCGAGCGGCTTGGTGAGACCCTCCAGCGGGCCCTTCCAGCCGTCGCGGAAGCCGACGAACTCGTGACCGTAAGCAGTCACGCCCTTACGGACCACGGCGCGGATGACCGCGTTGAGACCGGGGCAGTCGCCGCCACCGGTGAGCACGCCGATACGCATTATTCTTCCCCCTGGATCGGGTAGCGAAGTGCGGATAGCCCGTCGAGGCCCCAGGGACGATTTCGTCGGCAGCGTTGCCGGCCCGGGGCGGGCCCGCAATCGCACTCTAGTCGCCGTGCCTGACGGGGGTGAACGCGCCCCACAGAAACCGGGCCGTTTTCGCGCGGACCGCCACGATCGCGCCAAGCGCCGCGGCATCCCGGCGGAGAGAGGCCGAGAGCTGCGGGAACGACAGTGACCGCACACGCCGTGCCGGGCGTGAACGCCCGCCCGCGCTGTCCGGCCAGGCCGGGCAGACGGACGGGACCGCGTGTGCGGCGGCACCGCGTTGCGCACGCGGGGACGGCGACGGGGTCACACGATCAGTGATCGTGTGACCCCGTCGTTCGGTGCGGCCCGGAGACGGACCCGCGCATCAGCCCGGCGGCCGCGCCGCGGCCCGGTGGACCGCCTGGCTCGCGTGGCGCTCCGCGAGCGGCCGCTGTGCTTCTGCCGGCTTCGCCGCTCGTACCGGAAAGGGTGGAACGCGGGACCGGAAACCGAGGGTGACCGGCCCCGGAGAGCGTGGCCGGGCCGTCGTCAGTGGGCCATGGCCGGCGGAGCGTCCGGGTCGACGTCGAGCGGGCCGGTGCGGAAGAGCACCGCGGCGACGACGGCGGCCAGGACGAAGAACCCGGCCGACCACCAGAACACCGTGTGGTAGCTCTCCAGCGCGGCCTGGGCCTGGGCCAGCGGGGTCGGCTCCCGGCCGGCCATGTGGTCGGCGGCGGCGGTGGCGGCGAACGAGCTGAGCAGCGCCGTGCCGATGGAGCCGCCGATCTGCTGGACCGTGTTGATCATCGCGGAGGCGACGCCGGCGTCACGGTGCTCGACGCCGGAGGTGGCGGCGTTCTGGGTGGGCGCGAAGACCAGGCCGAGGCCGAGGCCGACGACGATCAGGCCGGGCAGGACGCCGGACACGTAGGTGGAGTCGAGCTCGAGGCGGGTCAGCAGGGTCATGCCGCCGGCCGCGATCAGGGCGCCGACCGGGACCAGCGGGCGCGGGCCGATCCTGGGGGCGAGCATCGATCCGGCGGTGGTGGCGGTGAGCATCACCGCGCCGAGCATCGGCAGGAAGGCCAGGCCGGTCTCGATCGGGGTGAACTGGAGGATGCCGGCCAGGTAGTAGGTGAGGAAGAGGAAGATGCCGAACATGCCGGCGCCGGCGATCGCGATGGAGGCGTAGGAGCCGCCGCGGTTGCGGTCGAGGACGACGCGCAGCGGCAGCAGCGGGTGCGTGGAGCGGCGCTCGATCAGCACGAAGGCGGTGAGCAGGACCAGGCCGGCGAGGATCGGGCCGAGGGTCGCGGTGCTGGTCCAGCCGTCGCTCTCGGCGTTGGCCAGGCCGAAGACGAGGGCCACCAGGCCGGCGACGGCGGTGATCGTGCCGGGGACGTCGATCCGGCCGTGCGCGGGGACCGGCTCGTCCCGCAGCTTCAGGAAGGCGCCGGCCACGGCGATCGCGGCGATCACCAGGTTGACGTAAAGGCACCAGCGCCAGGAGACGTACTCGGTGAGCACGCCGCCGAGCAGCAGGCCGATGCCGCCGCCCGCGCCGGAGATGGCGCCGAAGATGCCGAACGCCTTGCCGCGCTCGGCCGGCTCGGTGAACGTGGTGGACAGCAGCGACAGCGCGGCGGGGGCCAGCGCGGCGCCGAAGACGCCCTGGAGGGCGCGGGCCACGATGAGCAGTTCCAGGCTGCCCGCGGCGCCGCCGAGCGCGGAGGCCAGGGCGAAACCGACCAGGCCGATGACGAACATCCGCTTGCGGCCGAAGAAGTCGGAGAGCCGGCCGCCGAGCAGCAGCAGGCTGCCGAAGGCGAGGGCGTAACCGGTGACCACCCACTGCCGGCCGTGGTCGTCGAAGCCGATGTCGGCCTGGGCGGTGGGCAGAGCGATGTTCACGATCGTGGCGTCCAGCACGACCATGAGCTGCGCCAGCGCGAGCACCACGAGCGCCCACCAGCGCCCCGCCTCACGTTCGGTGGACGGCGGCCGATCAATAAGGGTGCTGCTCATGCAGGAGCCTTCCGAAGCTGAGTGGAGGTACGTCTCCGCTTCGGCAGGCCGCCGGCATAAGTTGAGGGATCTCCTCCGATTAGTTCCCGGCCATGGCGTTCCACCGGGCCAGGTTGTGCCGCGCGTCGACCAGGGCGTCGTGCCGGCCGGCCATCTCCGGCAGATGCGGGCGGCCCTGGTCGTCCCAGCGCTGGCGCAGGTCCTTGGTGAACCGTGGGATCTCCCGGGGCAGGGCCGGCATGGCGCCCCACAGCTGGGCGAGCGCGACGTGGTCGTAGGCCGCGTACCAGGCCCAGAGCTCCATCTGCTCGTTGCGGCCGCGGATCGGCTCGACCAGGAACTCGTACAGATCCTCGCGGATCCGTTCCCGGCTGCGCCACGCCCGGTCGGACGGTGACGGCAGCTTGTCGAGCACGTTGCGGCGCACCCAGGGCACGGCGCGGGAGTCGTCGAACTCGGTACTGACCGCGTAGAACTCCCGGCCGAACTCGTCGACGACACCGATCGAGACCAGGTCGACGATCCGGCCGTCCTCGATGAACTCGCAGTCATAGAAATAGCGGTAAGGCATCGGGGTCCATCCTGACCCATCGTCATCCGGGCATGGATTCCAGGGCCACCCTGGCGGCCTTCAGCGCGGCGGGGCTGCCGCGCCGGGCCGCCCGCTCGGCCAGCACGGCCCAGCGCAGCCGCAGCAGGACCGGCAGGGCGGCGTCCAGTTCGTCGGCGCCGACCGGCCCCGCGGCGCGGTAGCCGTCCAGCAGTTCGGCCGCCCGGTCCGGCCCGCCGGCGTAGGCGACCGCGGCGGCCACGTCGTACACCAGCGGGCCGGTGCCGCTCGTCCCGCAGTGCAGCAGCCCGAGCCGCCCGGTGAACTGATCGAGGACGAACGCGTCCGGCGCCGGATCGCCGTGCAGCACCCCGTAGGTGAGCTGATCGGTCACGGTCAGCCGGGTGGCCGCGGTGACCGCGGTGGTCACCGCCCCACGGAGCCAGGGCTCCGCGCCGAGATGGCCCGCGTCGGGTTCCGGCAGCCGCCACGGGCGCAGGCCCGGATGCCGAAAACCCTGGAGAACCCGGTGTACGGCGCCGAGGCGCTCACCCCACCACTGCTGATCGACCGGATCCCGCCCGTCCAGACAGCGGCCCGGGACCCGCCGCAGGACGGCCAGCGCCCCGAGCGGGATCTCGGCGGTGAGGGCGCCGCCGAGCGTGCGGACCGGCTGCCCCGCGTCGATCCGCCGGGCGCGCAGATGCTCGGCGGCGAGCAGCCCGGCCTCGAGGGCCTGCCGGGCGGCCGTCTCCACGAGCCGGGCCGTGTAGCGGGCGGCTCCCGCCACGAACTCCCAGCCGCGCGAGAGCAGGGCGGCCGGAAGCTCGGTCAGCTCGGTCGGCGTGAGGTGCCACTGGTCGCGCAGGGTCGATCGAAGTAGCTCGTCATCCGGCACTGCGGGATTATCTCGGCACAAGCCGCTAAAGCGACGGACAACATGGGCGACGGTCACTGTGCGAGATTGACGGTTTACAGAACGCTACTGAAGGGACATGATCGTACGAGGCGAGCCCCGATGTCCGTTTCGAAAATGGCGTTCGAGGCACGCTTCGTGCTAAGAGTGATCGTTCGCGTCGTGGGGCCGACGCCGGCTCATGGTCGACGCGGTCCCGACCGGGGGAGGGATAGCGCCGTGGACCATCGCTTGCCGGATTCCGGCGACGCGCTCACCGGCGTGGACATGTTCGCCGGTCTAGAGCCGGAGGTGCGCCAGCGTGTCGTGGCCGCGGCCGTCCCACGCCACTACCGCAAGGGCCAGATCCTCTTCGTGGAGCACGACCCCGGCGACTCGCTGATCATCATGAAGCGGGGCGCCGTCGCCGTCTTCCGGACCGCGCCGACCGGCGAGCGCGCGGTCCTCACCGTGGTCCGCCCACCCGACGTGCTGGGCGAGGTGTCCCTGCTGGACGCGTCGACCCGCAGCGCGTCGGCCGAGGCCATCGAGGACTCGCAGGCGCTCTCGCTGTCCCGGGTCGCCTTCATGGAGCTGGTCCACTCCAACCCGCGCATCCTGGACGCGGTGATGCGCTCGGTCGGCGGCCTGATCCGCCGCCTCACCGAGCAGAACGCCGATCACGTCTTCCTCGACCTGCCCGGCCGGGTGGCCAAGACCCTGGTCCGGCTCTCCGGGGAGAGCCAGGCGCCGATGATCACCATCGAGCTCAACCAGAGCCAGCTCGCCGAGATGGCCGGCGGCTCCCGGCAGAGCGTCAACCAGGCGATCGGCTCCTTCGCGAGCCGGGGCTGGCTGCGCACCGAGGGCCGGCGCATCGTCGTCACCGATGTGCAGGCCCTGCGTCGCCGCGCCGGGATGACCGGTTAGGCCGTCGGAGCCTTGAGCGTCGAGGCGTAGACGTCGACGTACTCGCGGCCCGAGAGCGTCATCAGCTCGTACATGATCTCGTCGGTGATGGCGCGTTCGACGAACCGGTCACCGCGCTGGTCGGCGTACCGGGAGAAGTCGAGCGGCGCGCCGATCCGGATCCGCACCCGCTTCACCGCCGGGACCATCGTCCCGGTCGGCTGGATCTCGTCGGTGTTCAGCAGCGCCACCGGCACGACCACGGCGCCGCTCTCCAGCGCCAGCCGGGCCACCCCGGTCTTGCCACGGTAGAGACGCCCGTCGGGCGAGCGGGTGCCCTCCGGATAAATGCCGGCCACGTTGCCCTCGCGCAGCACCCGCAGGAGGGTGTTCAGCGCCGCCTGGGCGGCCTCGCCGCCCGAACGGTCCACCGGGATCGTCCCCGCGCCGGTGAAGAACATCCGCGAGAACCAGCCCTTGATCCCCTTGCCGGTGAAGTATTCGGCCTTGGCGACGAAGGTCACTTTCCGCTTCATGATCAGCGGGGTGAAGATCGAGTCGGAGAACGAGAGGTGGTTGCAGGCGAGGATGACCGGACCCGAGCGGGGCACGTTCTTCAGGCCCTTCACCTCGGGGCGGAAGACGAGTCTCAGCAGTGGTCCGAGAACCACCAACTTCAGCAGCCAGTAGAACACTGACGTCCTTTCAGCGGATGCCGCGGGTGTCCGGGGCGACAGGAAGCGTACGAAGCGGGGGCGGCGCGCCACAACGCACTCCCGCAACAGGTGCCTGCCGTGTCACCATTCAAAGCACGGTCGGCAAGGGGGTGTGCATCGGTGACAGCGGGTGGAGCCCGTCGTGGGCGGCGCGACAACGGGCTCGACGCTGCCGACTACGCGGTGGCGGGTGACGTGGATCCACGGATCGGCGAGCATCTGCTCGACGTGCTGGCGGCCGGAGGGATCGCTGCGTACCTGCAGCCCACCGCGGATCTGAACCCGGTCCTGCGGGCGACCACACTGCCCGCCCGGCCGATCGACCGGCTCTATGTCGACCGCACCCGGCTGGAGACCGCCCGGGAGCACCTGCAGAAGGTGACCGGCGGGACACCGCCCACCCCGCCCGCGCCGCCGGCGCCGTCCGACCCACGGCCACAGGCCGAGGTGGACGAGGAGTGGGCGAAGATCATCGCGGGCTTCCACACCACCGTCGACGCCGAGACGGCTCCGTGGCCGGCCGCCGAGGACGCTCCGCCGCCCCCGGCCCGGCCGGTGACCGAGGAGGGCACACCGCACAACCGGCGGCGGACCGACCCGCCACCGCCGGAGCCGTCGATCCTCTACGGACTCGACACCTTCGGCAGCGATCTGCCCGCTGAGGACGACGAGGACGAGCGTTACATCCCGCCCCCTCCCCCACCCCTGCCGCACATCTCGAAGTACGCGATGATGGGCCTGCTGGGCGTCACGATCGGCTTCGTGCTGTTCCTCTTCCCCACACTCCTCCCGATCGACCGCAACCTGGTGCAACTGATCAGCTTCGCGGCGATCGTCGGCGGGGCGGTCACCCTGGTCTGGCGGCTGCGCTCGGGCGACGACGACGACGAGTTCGACGACGGCGCCGTCGTATAGACGGATACTGGTGTTCACCCCGTAACCTACGGTGATGCGTCAGAGTTCGCTCGTCGTCATCGCCAACCGTCTGCCCCTGGATGACAACGCCGCTCCGGACGGCGCCTGCGAGTGGCGCCGCAGCCCAGGTGGGCTGGCCAGCGCCCTGCACGCGATCCTGGAGCAGGCCCCGGCCACCTGGGTCGGCTGGGCCGGCGGGGTCGGCCCGGCACCGGCTCTGCCAGACGTCGGCACCCTGCGGTTACAACCCGTGTCGCTGACCGAGGACGAACTGCGCGGCTACTACGAGGGGTTCGCCAACTCGACCCTGTGGCCGCTCTACCACGACGCGGTGCAGCAGCCGACCTTCGACCGGGGCTGGTGGGAGACGTACCAAACGGTCAACCGCCGGTTCGCCGAGGCCGCCGCCGCCGTGGCGGAGCCGGGCGCCGCCGTCTGGGTGCAGGACTACCACCTCCAGCTGGTGCCGGCGATGCTCCGGGAACTGCGGCCGGACCTGCTGATCGGGTTCTTCATGCACGTGCCGTTCCCGCCGCCCGAGCTCTACATGCAACTGCCCCGGCGGGTCGAGCTGCTGCGCGGGATGCTCGGCGCGGACCTGGTCGGCTTCCAGCGGGAACAGGCCGCCCACAACGTCGCCCAGCTCGCCAAGAAGCTGCTCGGGGCGCACGCCACCGACGACGCGATCACGGTCGGCGGGCGGACCGTGCGGACCGGCGCGTTCCCGGTCTCCATCGACGTCGCCGAGATGCGGGCGCTGGCCACCCGGCCCGACGTGGTCACCCAGGCCGGGCAGCTGCGGCACAGTCTCGGTGCGCCGAAGCGGGTGCTGCTCAGCGTCGACCGGCTCGACTACACCAAGGGGATCGAGCACCGGCTCACGGCGTACAGCGAGTTGCTGCGGGACGGGTTCGTGAAGGTGCGGGACACGGTGATGGTCCAGGTGGCGGTGCCCAGCCGGGAACGGGTGGAGAGCTATCGGGACCTGCGCGACCGGATCGAGGGCGAGGTCGGCCGGATCAACGGCGAGTACGGCCGGGTCGGCGAACCGGCCATCCACTACCTGAACCAGCCGTTCGCCCGCTCCGACCTGGCCGCCCTCTACCTGACCGCGGACGTCATGGTGGTGACCCCACTACGGGACGGGATGAACCTGGTCGCCAAGGAGTTCGTGGCGGCCCGCGAGGACGGCGCCGGCGCCCTGGTGCTCAGCGAGTTCGCCGGCGCGGCCGCCGAACTGGAACAGGCCTTCCTGGTGAACCCGCACGACGTGGACGGGCTCAAGGCCACCCTGCTGCGGGCCATGGAGGCGGACGGCGAGGACCTGGCCGCCCGGATGTCGTCGATGCGCCGGCACCTCACCGAGCACGACATCATGGCCTGGGCGCGCGCCTACCTGAGCGCGCTGGACCACAGCGGCCGGCTGGCCGAGCGGCTCACAGCTCTTTGAGCAGCCAGTCCAGGACGGCGTCGATCGGCTCGGCCCAGCTCGGCTCCAGCATCAGGTAGTGGCCCATGCCGGGGAAGAGCAGCGGGGCCCCGCCGTAGCGGGCGGCCGCCCGGTCCAGGGCCGCCCGCGGCACCACCCGGTCGTCCGGGCTGCCGGCCACCAGGACCGGCGGTCCGCCGACCGGCTCCGGCAGGTCGGCCCGGCCGAACAGGTCGGCCCGCGGGCGGGCGCCGATCCGCTCCAGGTGCGCGGTGGCCTCCTCGCCGGGGACGTTCGCGCCGAACAGCTGCCTGGCGGAGAACCGCAGGCGGCCGCCGGCCAGCGCCGGGACGGTCCCGGCGGGGTTGCTGCGCAGCGCCGCGCCGAGCGCCGCCCAGCCGTCCAGCACCGGGGCCACCAGGACGGCCGCACGGGCCGGGTAGCGGCCCAGCGCCCGGGCCACCACGCGTGCGCCGGTGCCGTGGCCGATCAGCACCGTCTGGCGCGGCAGCGACGCCGCCACCTGCACCACGTCGTGCGCCTGGGCGCGCAGGTCGCCGCCGGTGCGCGGGGTGACGGCGTGGGCCGGGAAGCCGCGGGCCGCGACGTGCCCGAGCCAGTGCTCGGCGAACGCCCAGCCGCCGTGGCCGAGGCCGGGCACGAACAGCAGCGGCGGGCGGCCCTCGTCGGCCTCGGGCAGTTTCGAGACGACCTCACGCTCGGCGGGCGGCACCGGTTCCGCCCAGTCCTGGAACCGCAGGATCTCGCTCATGGGCGCACCTCCGCTTCGCTCCGGCGCCGACATGATCCCCATGGTTCGCTCACTTGACGCCCTCCAGACGGCCCAGGAGGCTCTCCACGGTCCGCAGGTAGTCGACGTGGTCCACCTCGAACCAGTGCCGCCTGGTGGGGACCACCCGGCGTCGCGACCACGAGGCCAGCGGCCGCTGTGACTCCTCCCGCTGTACGGCGGTCGCCCGCTCCGGGTCGGCGCCGTGCAGCCGCAGCCAGCGGGCCACCGCCACGCTCTGCCAGTGCGCCAGCGGGAACAGCCCGGCGTCCGGCTGGACCAGACCGACCACCGCGAGCGTCGGGTGTTTGCGGGCGAAGACGTGCAGGTGCAGGTCGGGGCGGCCGCGCTCGTCGATGTCCAGCAGTTCGGGGGCGAGGAAGTCGAAACGCGGGCGGTAGCCGGTGGCGGTGATCACCAGATGCGGTTGGATCCGGCGGCCGTCGGTCAGCTCCACGGCCTTGCCGTCGTAGCGGGACACGTCCGGGACCGCCTCGATCCGGCCGTGCCGCAGGTACTCCGGCAGCAGGCCGTTGACGACCGGGTGGCTCTCGGACGGGGCGTGCTCCGGCGCCGGGACGCCCCACCGGGTGAGGTCGGCGACGTCGCGGCGGTAGCGCCGCTGCCGCAGCCAGGCCGGGCCCTTCCGGTGCCGCACCTGGTCGGCGGGGCGGTCGCCGATGTACTTCGGGCCGTACCAGTAGCCGCGCCGGGTGGAGTGCCACACCCGCTCGGCGTGCTGGGCCGCCTCGACCACGATGTCGCAGCCGGTGTTGCCGCCGCCGATCACCAGCACCCGCCGGTCACGCAGCCGGGACGGGTCCTTGTACCCCGCCGCGTGGATGACCTGCCCGCTGAAGTCGCCGGGGATCTCCGGGCTGACCGGCGACCAGTTGTGCCCGTTGGCGATCACCACTGCCGCGTACCGCTGGACCCGGGACGAGCCGCCGCCGGTCGAGTTGATCGTGACGTCCCAGCGGCCGTCGCCGGCCGGGACGACGGACACGACCTCCATGCCGTACCAGATGTGGTCGCTCAGCCCGAAGTGCTTGGCGTACCGCTCGAGGTACTCCAGGACCCGGCTGTGGTGCGGGTAGTCGGGCCAGTGGTCCGGCATCGGGAAGTCGGGGAACTCGGTGAGCGGCCGGGAGGTGACCAGATGGGTGCCCGCGGAGACGGGGCTGCGGTCGTGACGCCAGTTCCACGCGCCGCCGACCGACGTCTCACGTTCGTAGCAGTCGACCGCGAAGCCCAGCTCGCGCAGGTTCTTGATGGCGGTCAGGCCGCTCGCGCCGGCGCCGATCACGCACACGGCGCCGCCACGGTCACCGAGGTCCGGGGAGTCTTGCACCCGGCGATCCTCGCAGACCGAAAGGCTAGGAGGAAGGGAGCAAAAGGTCCGCGACGATCGGTAGATGATCACTCGCGACGCGTGTCCGCTCGGTTGAGATGATCTCGTAACGTTCGATGGCCACGCCGGGGGTCACGAACAGCCCGTCGATGCGCCGGCTGGGCACCGCGGCCGGGAAGGTCGGCGCGTTCTCCGCCGACCCGAGCAGGCCGTCCTCGACCATCCGCCAGGCGCCGCCGCCGGGGCCCTCGTTCAGGTCGGCCGCGACGATCATCGGCCCCTCGATCCGGTCCAGCTCGGCCTTCCAGCACGCCGCCTGGGACGGGCGCTCGGCCGGGTCGGTGGCCAGGTGCGATCCGGACACCGTGAAGGTGGCGCCGCGGACCGCGCCCTCGGCGAACACCGCGCCGCGCAGATGCCGGCCCGGGGTCAACGGGTAGCGCATGCACCAGCTCCGCCGGATCTTCACCCGCAGGCTGACCAGCAGCAGGTTGCCCAGCGAGGGCAGGCCGCCCGCGGCCACCACGAGACCGGTCTCGGAGGCGAGCCGCGCGCATTTCTGCCGCCACCGGAACCGGCGCGGCGCCTCCTGCACGACGAGGACGTCCGGGGCCAGGTCACGGACCAGGCCGATCAACGCGGCCCGGTCGTCCCGCAACCCGTGGACGTTGTAACTGACCACACGCAGCGGAACCCCGGGCCCGCCCGCCACCCCGGACACCCCGCCTCCTCAGGCGCGTCGCGCCAGGTCGGCCGCGCCGACCACGCCGGCCGCGTTGCCCATCCGGGCGGCGTGCACCTCGGCCACCGGGAACCGGCCGCGGTTGGACAACTGCTCCCGGTACGCGCGTTCGATCGGCCCCATCAGCAGTGGCCCGGCGTCGACCACGCCCCCGCCGATCACCATGACCTGTGGGTCCACGCTCTGTGCCAGGTCCGCCAGGGCCACACCGAGCCAGTAGCCGACCTGGGCGAACGCGTCCGTCGCGACGCCGTCGCCGGCCCGCGCCGCCTCGGTGACCTGCCGGCCGGTGATCGCCAGGGGGTCGCCGCCGGCCAGCTCCAGCAGCTTGGCGGCCCGCTCCGGCTCCTGCCGCGCCCCGGTCCGGCCGAAGCGGACCAGCGCGTTGCCGCTCGCGTACTGCTCCAGGCAGCCGAGACGGCCGCAGCCGCACGGATGCCCGTCCGGGACCGCCTGGATGTGGCCCAGCTCGGCCGCGATGCCGTGAGCGCCGCGCCACAGACCGCCGTTCACCACGATCGCGCCGCCGATGCCGGTACCGACGGTGATCATCAACATCGACTCGGCGTGGAGGGCGACACCGAACCGGAACTCCGCCCAGGCGGCGACGTTGGCGTCGTTGTCCAGCACGACCGGCAGCCCGGTGGCCTTGCTCACGTACGACTGGAGGGGTTCGTCCCGCCAGGCCAGGTTCGGCGCGAAGAGCACCGTCGAGCCGGCCGCGTCGATCCACGCCGCCGCGCCGATCCCGATCGCCTTCGCGTCCGGGTACTGCGCCGCCAGCTCGGCGGCCACCTCGACGATCGTGTCCCGGGTCCCGGCGGGGTCGTCCGCCGGGGTCGGCCTGCGGTCCGACGCGAGCACGTTGCCCTGTTCGTCGACCACGCCACCGGCGACCTTGGTGCCGCCGACGTCGATTCCGATGGTCAGCGTCACGCTGCCCGTCCCCTCTACCAAACTGTTCACACCACGCCGCCGGAGCGGGCGCCGTCGCCCGGCTCCGTGCCGTGGTCCTCGGGCGCCGAAGCGCCCAGGTCATGATCCACGCTACGGTGCTCGGCCGCGTCGTCCGCGGCCGCCTCCGTGGCGCCCATGACCACTGTCCCGGACGAATCGGCCGTCGCCATCGCCCAGACGTCTCCCGTCACCCCGCCCGAACGAGGTGGTCCCGCGGCACGGGCCGCCGCGGCCCGCTCGACCGCCGCCGCCACCGCCCGCTCGGCGGCCGCCGCACG
>NZ_JAHXZI010000040.1:0-37245 GCF_019429605.1 Actinoplanes hulinensis
TCGGCCGGGCATGGGAAAGAGATTCCAGGGCGGCAGTTGCGTGCCAAGTGCCCGAACCGGTGCCACCCGGTTGCGGCCAAACAGACCCCGGGGCGAACGACTCGCCACGGAGGATCGACCACGAGAACGCCGGGTTTACGAATACGGCCAACAGGCGCGCCGGCACGATCACCGTTACGGTCGTGGCATGTCCGCCAGCACTGTGATCACGTACGAGACCAGCGACGACGGCGTCACCCTGCGTGCCGCACTATCCGGGGAACTGGACCTCGCGTACGCCGACGACGTCCGCGACGACCTGACGGCGGCCGCGCAGGCGGCCGCGTACCGGCTCCTGCGAATCGACGTCTCCGAGGTGAGCCTGATCGACTCGTACGCGCTGGGCGCCCTGGTCAGCGTCCGTAACGCCGCCGCCGGAGCCGGTGTCGCCGTGACCTTGGTGAACCCGTCGCCGCCGGTGCTCAAGGCCATCCAGGTCACCGGGCTGGCCGAGGTCTTCGGGCTGCCCCCGCTGGACCCGGACGGTCAGCAGGGAGACCGCAGCCGCGCGCCGTCCTGATCCACGCGCGTCCAGGATCGGGAGCCGCTCCAGGACGCCGCTCAGGCCGCCGGCTGCAGGACGAGGGGAACACGCCGCCAGGTCAGGGCGGCCGCGGCGAGGCACGCCACCAGGCCGAGGCCGACCGAGGCGAGCCCGGCAGCCGGGGCGGCGAAGGCGACCGTGAAGCAGAAGGCGAGGTAGCAGGGCAGGCTGCGCACCAGCCCGGCAAGCGTGTGCACGCCCGCCGCAGCGCCGTCGCGGGTCACCGCGACCACGGTCAGCATGGTGCACATCGTCGGGAACGCCGCGACCGCTCCGGCGAGGCCCGGCCCGGCAAGCCGGCTGCTCAGCACCGCGGCGGCCACGATCGCCGCCGCGCCCGCGCAGGTCAGCACCGTGACGGACCAGTGCCGGTCCGACGCCGGGCGCAGCGGCACCGACGGCATCGCCCGCGGGCCCCACCACAACACGACCACCGCGACGATCACCGCGAGCATGGGCGGGACCCGCTCGACGATCAGGGCGACGGCGAGGTACGTGAACGCGCCCGCAACGGCGCCACGCAGCAGACCGTGCCGATGCAGCACGTGCGCGAAGACCGTACCGAGGGCGACCTGTGCGGGAACGTGGACGGCGGCGCTGAACGCCATCGCCGCGGCCGTGGCCGGGCCGGCGTCGGCCGCGACAGCGATCACGGCGACCGCGAACGCGACCGGCAGCGCCCCGGCCCAACCGGCGGCGGACGGGCCGAGACGTCGTTCCATCAGGGTGGCGGCGGCCATCACGGCGGGGGCGAGCAGGAGAGGTATCAGCACGTCCTCCAGCATCAGCGGCGCGATCGTTCGGATCCAGTTCCGGTTTCCGAACATCAACCGTGGGAGAATCCGAACGATGGAACTGCGACGGTTGCGTCTCCTGGACGCCCTGGCCCGGCTCGGCACGGTCGCCGCCGTGGCCGAGGCGCTGTCGTTCAGCCCGTCGAGCGTCTCCGTGCAGCTGGCCCAGCTGGAGACCGAGGCTGGTGTCAAACTGCTGCGCCGGGTCGGGCGTACGGTCGAGTTGACCCCGGCCGGACGCCGGCTCGCCGGCCACGCCGCCGAGGCGCTCGCCGCCGACGAAGCGGTCCGCGCCGAGTTGGCGAACCTCGGCGACGCCCCGAGCGGGCGGCTGCGGATGACGATCGTGCAGACCCCGGCGCTGGCGCTGCTGCCGGCGACCCTGGACCGGCTCGCCGTCACCGCGCCCGGCCTGCTGGTCGAGGTCCACCAGCGGGAGACCGCACCCGCCCTCGACGACCTGCGTGGCCGTACGGTCGATCTGGTCGTCGGTATCGAGTACGACCCGGTGCCCGTGGCCCGTCAGCGTGACCTCGACCGCCGTGACCTCATGCGTGAGGACGTCCTGTTGACCACCGGCCGGGGGCGGCCGGTGGGCGGGGACGTCATGTCGCTCGCCGAATGTGAGCGGTCGGCCTGGGCGACCGGCCATCCGGGCACCGGGCTCGACGCCGTACTCCGCAATGTCTGCAACCGGCTCGCCGGCTACGAGCCCCGCATCGAGCATCGCAGTGACGACGGTCTGGTTCTCGGTGCGCTGGTGGCGTCCGGCCGCGCCGTCGCCCTGCTGCCCGCGCTGCTGACCGCGGCGCTACCGCAGATCGCCGGCCATCCGGTCGCCGAGGAGCGCCTGCAGCGCACCATCTTCACCGCCACCCGCGGCAGCGCGGCGGCGGCTCCAGAGATCGTCGCGGTGCGCGAGGCGCTGCGCCACGCCGCCGGCACGATCGCCGGACCCTGATCCGGCCCGCCGTCCCACCACTCAGCCGACGTCATTACCGCGTTCCAGGGTGGACCGCCGCACCCGGAGGGGTCGACGTGGGTGAATACCCCGGCGGCTTCGTCGGGCATAGTATGCATATTCCCCGTCGCTCAGCGGAGCGGTCGCCCATCCCCCAATGGGAGCGCTCCCGATATCCCCGAAGGAACCATCCCCATGTCTCGAACACGAAAAGTGCTGTCCGCGGCCGCGATGGCCGTGGTCGCCGTCGGCGGTTCGGTCGCGGTGGCGCTGCAAGCGAGCGCCGCCGCCGGCTGCAAGGTCGACTACACGGTGACCAATCAGTGGCAGGGCGGCTTCGGCGCCGACGTGAAGATCACCAACCTGGGTGACCCGATCACGCAATGGAACCTCGGGTTCTCCTTCGGCGCGGGCCAGACCATCACACAGCTGTGGAACGGGTCCTTCACCCAGTCCGGAGCCGCGGTGACGGTGCGCAACGCCTCCTACAACGGGACCGTCGCCACCAACGGCGCCACGTCGTTCGGTTTCAACGGCGCGTTCACCGGGACCAATCCGGTGCCCAGCGCCTTCACCCTCAACGGCACGGCCTGCACGGGAGGCGTGACCACCCCGAGCAGCTCGCCGGCCACGTCACCGAGCACCTCGCCCAGCGCGTCGCCGAGCGCCTCTCCGAGCACCAGCACCGGGCCGATCACCGGCAACGCCGCGCAGCTCGTCGCGGACATGGGCAAGGGCTGGAACCTCGGCAACCAGTTGGAGGCCAACAGCAACGGCATCCCCAGCGAGACGGCCTGGGGCAACCCGGTCGTGACGGCGGCCCTCATCGACCGTGTGAAGGCGGCGGGGTTCAAGACGATCCGCATCCCCGTCTCCTACCTGGGCAAGATCGGGGCCGCACCGAACTACACCGTCGACTCCGCCTGGCTGAACCGGATCCAGGAGGTCGTCAACCTTGCCCACGACCGTGGACTGTACGTATTGATCAATATGCACGGTGACGGCTACAAGACCATCAACGGCGCCTGGCTCATCTGTGACTCGTCCTCCCAGACGACGATCAAGGAGAAGTACCAGAAGGTCTGGCAGCAGGTGGCGACGAAGTTCCAGAGCTACAGCGGCCGTCTGATCTTCGAGTCGATGAACGAGAACTTCGACGGGCAGTACGGCAACCCGACCCAGCCCTGCTACTCCAACATCAACGCCTACAACCAGACCTTCGTGGACACCGTCCGCAGGACCGGCGGCAACAACACGTCGCGGTGGCTGCTGGTGCCGGGCTGGAACACCAACATCGACTACACCGCGGGCAACTACGGCTTCACACTGCCCACCGACCAGTACCGGTCGGCCGCCATCCCCAGCGCCGAGCAGCGGATCATGATCTCCGTGCACTACTACGACCCGTGGGACTTCACCGGTACGGAGAGCGGCACCATCACGCAGTGGGGCCCGGCGGCCACCGATGCGGCGAAGAAGTCGACGTGGGGCCAGCAGGACTTCATGGACGCACAGCTGAAGAAGATGTACGACGCCTTCGTGGTGAAGGGCTACCCGGTGTTCGTCGGCGAGTACGGCTCAATCGACAAGACGGCGTTCGACTCGACCAACAACAGGTACCGGGCGGACTACGCGCGCACCCTGGTCGCCACCGCCAAGAAGTACGGTGCGGCGACCGCCTACTGGGACAACGGCCACAACGGCCAGTACGGGTTCGCGCTGTTCGACCGCAACTCCGCGACCGTGACCCAGCAGACCATCATCGACGCCATCATGGGCGCCTGAACCTGTCACAGCGTCGTCATACGACCGGGACAGAACCGCCAAGCCCCGGGTGAACACTCTCACCCGAGGCCATGAGAAGGGTCTTGATACGCGACGGGTGACGGCGTACCGGTTCGGGCGCCGGCACCCGTTCG
Organism: Actinoplanes hulinensis; assembly: GCF_019429605.1. NCBI lineage: Bacteria > Bacillati > Actinomycetota > Actinomycetes > Micromonosporales > Micromonosporaceae > Actinoplanes > Actinoplanes hulinensis. Next base: position 4,258 of record NZ_JAHXZI010000040.1, read on the forward strand.
CGCAGCAGGCAGAGGCGAACCACGAAGTTCGCGGCGGGTTCAGCGGCCGGCGGCGGCGCGCGGAGCCAGCGCCCGTGTGACCGCCTGCGGCACGGTGTCGAAGGTCGTGAAGACCGCGTCGATCCGGGCGGCACGCAGGACCGACCGGAAGAACGGTGGCGCGGCCGCCAGCAACAGGTCACCGGCCTGACGGAGCGCCGATTCACGGGCGGCGAGCAGCACACCGAGCCCGAGGGAGTCGACGGCCCCGATACCGCGCAGGTCCACGATGACCCAGGGGCAGCGGGCGATCGCCGACTCCAGGTCCGTCCGCAACCGGGTCGCCACCGCGAGGTCGAGGTCTCCGATGATCCGGACCACCGATGCGCCGGCCATGGCACGCACCGTGATCCGGGCGCCGTCGTGTTCGCCGATGACCGGAACAACCCCCATGCTCACTCCTCGCCACACTTGCGCGGATGGTCGGGTTCGAGATTCCCATCTTCGTTCCGCGGTATGCCGGCGTTTGGATGACAAATGTGTGACGGTGCCGATCACCCGTCTGACGGGTGATCTCCGCCGGCCAGGGCATGCCGAAGGTGAGCCAGGCTCGCGGGGCCGGGCCAGGCCATCCGGAGTTTCCCGGGTGTGCCGTTGAGCCGGGACGGGTCTCCACCGGGCGGCGAGACCGTGCCGGCTTCCACGCACCGGGCGCCGGCGGCGCGGTAGAACCTATGTGGGCAAGCTAGCAGATGCAGGCCCCGGGACAAGTTCCCAGGGCCTGCATCCGTCGTGGCGCCTACAAGCTCATCGGCGACCGGAGTACAGCTGTGTCACGTGCTCGGCGCTGAGCTCGTAGCCGTACAGCCGGAAGTCGTCGATCAGCCCGTCGAACCTGGCGTCGCCCCAGCTCGTACCCCCGATGAAGTTGGCCGTGGTGCTGCCGCCCACGCCCACGTCACCGAGATTGATGGGGAAGTCGCTCCGGATCGCCTGGAGCGTGCCGTTGAAGTAGATCCTTCCGGTCGAGCCGCTCATGGTGAACACCACGTGCGTCCACTGGTTGAGCGGCAGGTCCCGGCCCGCTCCGAGGAGCAGCCGCTCCTGTGCGGCCACCCCCGGCGCCTTGAAGGTGGCCCCGAACCCGGTGGTCGCGCCGTTCGTGGCCGACTGCAACAGGAAGAACGTGTCCGTGCTGCTGCCGATCTGCACCAGCGGCACCCACGACGGCAGTGTGTCCGGGCGGGCCCAGAACGACACGCTGAACTGCTCGTCGAGCCCGGCGTCGACGTTGTCGGGCAGCCGGACCTGGTTGCCCGAAGCCGCGGCGCCGCCCGGCAGCGACACCGCGCCGCCGGTCCGGCCGGCCGTGTTCCAGCCCGTGGCGCCCTGGAGGGCGGCCGCGCCGATCGCCGGCTTGGTGCCCGTGTTGGCGGCGGAGGTGCCCGTGCCCTCGTCGAAGGTGTAGCGCACCGGGACGCCCTCGTTGTACATCGCGGCCACGTCGGCGGTGCTCAACGTGGACGTGTACACCCGTACGTCGTCGATCAGGCCGTCGAAGGCGGCGTCCGGGTATCCGTTGCGGCCCAGCCAGTTGTTGGCGGTCGGGCCGATGGCGGTCATGTCGATCGTCAGGTCGGTGCGGGTCGCGACGGCCTCGCCGTTGAGGTAGAGCGTCCCGACCGGCCCCTGGCGGGTGAAGGCCACGTGGTTCCACTGGCCGGCGGTCACGTCCCGGACCGGGCTGGCGTAGACCCTTTCCTCGGGGCCGGTCTTGGCCTTGAAGGTGGCCGCGAGCCCGGTGCTCCCGCCCGCCTGGGTCTGCATCTGGATCTGGAAGTAGCTTCCGGCGGAGCCGAGGCCGTCACCGATGTGGAACAGGCCGGTCCAGTTGGCCTTCGTGTCCGGGCGCACCCAGAACCCGGTCGAGAAGTTCGCCGCGCCCTGGAGCAGGTTGTCCGGCAGGTCCACCGCGTTGGCGGTGCTGCCGCCGGGCAGGTTGACCGCCTTGCCGATGACACCGTTGGCGGACCAGCCGGTGGTCCCGGTCAGGACGGCGGCTCCCACCCCACCGGCGGTGCCGGTGTTGGCGGCGGTGGTGCCCTGGCCCTCTTCGAACTCGTAGCGGACCGGGATGCCGGAGGTCGGCGGCGGCGGGTCGTCGCCCACGACCACCAGGTCGTCGACCATGAGGCCGGCGCCGGTTCCGGGGCCCTTCAGGGTGAGCGTCTGTGTGCTCGTCGCGGCCGTGAAGGTGCCCGCGTAGGTGCCGTAGGCGGCGGTCGAGGGCAGGCTGGTCGTGGCGGTGAGGGTGGCGTCGAGGGTGCCGACGGTCAGTGCGGCCGTCGCCGCCGCGGTCCCGGTCGATCTGCTGTCGCGGGCGTAGCGCAGCGAGACCCGGTACGTGGTTCCCGGTGTCAGGTCGGTGAGGGTGCGTCTGACGCTGCCCGCGTTGCCCAGCCCGAGCTGGTAGCCGGTGAGCCCGAGGCCGCCCTGACCCGTGACGTTGCCGCGGACCAACTGGACCTGGCTCTCCACCGTCCACGGTGACATCCGGGTGTTGCCCGGGGCGACGTCGACGGTGGCGGGCGGGTTGGCGGTACGCCATTCGGCGGGCAGGCGCGGGTATTCGAACTGGTCGACGACCCGGGGGTTGAGCTGGGTCAGCTTCACCGCGGGGTCGATCTGGAGGATCTTCGCGACCGACGGGGTGCCGTTGGCGTCCCAGACGAACAGCATGTACGAACCGGGGGGCGCGTACGTGCCGTTGGCCGGCGCGGTGACGGTGACCGTGCCACCGGACTGGCTGAACGCCAGGTCCTGGAAGTTCTGGTCGTTGTTGAAGCCGTGCGTCACCGACCCGTTGCGCACCAGCGTGACCCGGGAGACGGTGCCGGTCGCGGTGACGTCGAAGCCGCCGTTGTAGCCGATCCTGGCGGGCGCGGTGTTGATCACCGGGCGCGGGGCGGGCTGGTCGCCGTTGAACAGGTACGCCGGGGAGTAGTACTCCACGTCCGTGTAGTTGCGCGGACCGGGGGTGCCGCCGCCGCCCATCATCACGCGGCCGTCGGGCAGCAGCAGGGCCGCGGAGTGGTAGAGGCGGGCGTGCTCGTACGGCACGGCCACCTCGGTCCAGTTGCCGGTGTCCGGGTCCCAGATCTCGGCGTTCGTGACGTACCCGCCGTTGCCGTTGTTCTCGCGGCCGCCGCCGGTCACGAGCACGTCCCCGTCGGGCAGGACCGTCGAGGTCGCCCAGTGGCGCTGGTACTTCATCGGCTTGGTCGCCGTGACGACGGGGCCGGCCGTGCCGCCGGTGATGTCGACGGTGAAGCCGGCGCGAGCGCCGTCCGGGCCGCCGCCGTTGCCCCACCAGCCGCCGCCGACCTGGAGGATCTTGCCGGGGCGGTACATCGTGGCGGTGGACGTCGCACCGACCGGGTTGCCGTTGGCGCCCTGGTTGGCGATGGCGGCGGGCAGGGTGCCGCGCAGCACCAGCTGTCCGGTGCCGTTGTTGCCGGCCGGGTTGAGCTCGGACATCTGGGTGCCGCTGATGGTGAACAGGGTCCCGCTGCCCGGGGCCACGAAGGCGCGGGGGTACCACCAGCGGTTCTCGTCGGCGCCGGCGTGGTCGGATCCGCCGTCGCCGTACGCCGCCGGGCTGCGGGCGCCGTCGAGGGTCTTCCAGCCCGAGCCCGACTGCGGGGCGTAGATCTCCGGGGTGTGCACACCGGGGCCGCCCGTCCCGCCGCGAAGGCTGCCGCCCTGCACGACGATGTCGCCGTTGGGCATGGTGGTGCCGGTCGGGTACCACCGGGGGTAGTTCATCGGCGCCTTGTTCTGCAGCCCGTTGTTGGTGGTGTAGCTGGTGACACCGATGGCGGCGTCGTTGGGGCTGTTGCCGCCGAGGCCGTCGTCGCCGCCGACCGTCATCGTGGAGTGGTCGTGCGGGTTCTGCACCTGCATGGCGCAGAACAGGTCGGTGTAGGTGGTGTTCAGGAGGATGCCGGAGCGCAGGTTCGCCAGGTTGCGGGGCTGGGCCGGATCCCAGATGTCGACCTCCATCTGGCCGCCCTGGGTGACCGAGTCGTTGCCGCCCCAGTCGTACGGCGTGGTGTCGTTGCTCCAGCCGCCGACGCTGCCGAACGACTGCACCTTGCCGTCGGAGGTCAGCGACATGTTGATCGGCACCAGCGGCCACGGCGTGACACCGCTCCAGGCGCCGCTGCGGTCCTTCACCGGCGGGGAGCAGTCCGCGGCGAGCAGCCCGGCGGCGTAGGCGAGGCCGTTCTTCATCTGGGCGAGCATGTACGCCTCGGAGTAGGCGGTGCCCTCGTGGCCCATCGCGCTGTACCAGGACCGGCCGGAATCGATCTTCTGGCACCAGGTGATCGGGTGCGAGGTGCCCTGGTGGCCACCGCCGTACGACGCCTCGTCGGCCTCGATCAGGGTGCGCACGTTGGGGGCCGGGTTGACCACCCAGTCGTACCACTCGTCGTTGCGGGTGATGGTGGCCGGCACGCCCTGGGTGAGCGGGTGGGCGGCGTCGCGCACCACCGCACGGCCGGGCCGGACGCCGGGGTTCTCCGGGTGCCCCTCGGAGACCGCGCCGACCAGCCGGGCGTAGAACGGGTTGACGTCGTGCTCGCTCTCACCGACCGACCAGCCGGTGTAGTGCAGGCCCATGAAGCCGCCGCCACCGCGGATGTAGGCCTCGAGCGCGGACCGCTGCGCCGCGTTGAACAGCACCCCACCGGTCTGCGCGAAGACCACGGTGTCGCGGGCGGCCAGGTTGGACGTGGTGAACGCGGCCGGGTCGTCGGTCTCCTGGATCTCGACCGGCTGGCTGTACTGGGTGCCGAGCTGGCTGGCCAGGTCACGGACGGCCTGACGGGCCTGCACGTTCGAGGCGTGGAAGTTGGGCTTGTAGAACAGCAGGACGTTGAGCCGTCCGTCGTCGACGGCAGCCGCCCTGGCCGGCATCGGGGACATCGAGCCGGCGGTCAGAAGCAGGGCCAGGAGCATGGCGAACAATCGGGAGCGGGGCACTTTCATGTGGATCCCCTTGAGGTTCGGCAGATATGGCGGGGAGGACGGCCACCGCCATGAGTGGGCTGAACCTAAGACGCTCATGGATATTCAGTCAAGAACCCTATCCATATCCATGAAACAAGAGCTTCATCCGTACGCATATGTGAACTTGATTTTGAAATAGAAGGCAGAGGCGGGCTCCTGGAACCCACCTCTGCCATCGGTTTCCCGGTTAGCGGCGCACGCGGGCGTTACCGCCGCCGGCCAGCGCCCGGACCTCCTCGCGCGTGGCCATCGAGGTGTCCCCCGGCGTGGTCATCGCGAGCGCGCCGTGCGCGGCGCCCAGCTCCAGACAGGTCTGGAGGTCCTCGCCCTCGAGCAGGCCGTAGATCAGCCCGGAGGCGAACCCGTCGCCGCCACCGACCCGGTCGAAGACGCCGAGATGGTCACGTGCGGCCGAGGTCAGCACGCCGGTCTCCGGTGACCAGGCGATCGCCTGCCAGTCGTTGTCGGCGGCCGTGTGGACCGTCCGCAGGGTCGTCGCCACGACCGACAGCCACGGCATCCGGCCCGCCACCGTGTCGACCATCCGCGCGAAACTGCCGACCGGCAGCGCCCGCAGATGCTCGTCGACATGCTCCACGTCGAACCCCAGAGCCGCGGTGAAGTCCTCCTCGTTGCCGATCATCACGTCGACGTGCCGGGCCAGCCTCGTGTTGACCTCCCGCGCCCGCTGCGTGCCACCGATACCGGCCCACAGGCTGGGCCGGTAGTTGAGATCGAAGGACACGACCGTGCCGTGACGGTGCGCGGCGGCCATCGCCTCCTCGGCCACCGCCGCCGAACCCTCCGACAGCGCGGCGAAGATCCCGCCGGTGTGCAGCCATCGGACACCCCGCCGGCCGAACAGGTCGTCCCAGTCGAACGTGCCCGGTGACACGCCGGCGATCGCCGTGTGGGCGCGGTCGGACACCCCGACCGCACCGCGCACCCCGAAGCCGCGCTCGGTGAAGTTGAGCCCGTTGCGCACGGTACGGCCGATACCGTCGTACCTCTCCCAGCGGATCAGAGAGGTGTCCACGCCGCCCTGCATGACGAGGTTCTCGACGAGACGGCCGATCTCGTTGTCCGCGAGCGCGGTCACCACCGCGGCCCGATGACCGAACACCTTGCGCATCCCGCGGGCGACGTTGTACTCGCCGCCGCCCTCCCACACCTCGAACCGGCGGGCGGTACGGACCCGGCCCTCCCCCGGATCGAGCCGCAGCATCACCTCACCGAGCGCGACGATGTCGAACTCGCAGTCCGCTGCCGGACGGATCTCGATCACGGTGCGGCCCCCTGGAGGTCGTGAACGGCGGAACACCGGGCGGCGACCTCGTCCCACCGCCCGTCGGCGAGCAGGCCGGGCGCCACCATCCAGCTCCCACCGACGGCGGCGACCGCCGGATGGGCGAGGTAGTCCGGCGCGTTCCGCTCGGTGATCCCCCCGGTCGGGACGAACCGGACCTGGGGGAACGCCGCGGACAGGGCCTTGACCGTGGGCAGCCCCCCACTCGCCTCGGCCGGGAAGAACTTGACCGTGTCGACACCGAGGTCCAGCGCCGCCATGATCTCGGAGGCGGTGCTGACGCCGGGGATCACCGGCAGGCCGAGATCCTGGCACCGGCGTACCACGTCGGCGCTCAGACCGGGCGAGACCACGAACCGGGCGCCCGACTGGTGGGCGAGATCGACCTGCCGGGCCGTGATGACCGTGCCCGCCCCCACGATCAGGTCACCGCGCCGGGCCAGCCGCTGCAGGACCGCGGCCGCCCGCGGAGTGCGGAAGGTGGCCTCCGCGACCGGCAGACCGCCGGCGACCAGTGCGGCGCCGAGGTCGCCGGCACGGTCGGGATCCTCCAGGACGACCACCGGCACCACCCGGTGCCCCCGCAACACGTCGGTGGCGTTCACCGCAGCTCGGCGATGACGGTCTTGAGCTCGGTGTAGTCGTCCAGACCGAACGACCCCAGCTCACGGCCCCAGCCGGACTGCTTGAAACCACCACGCGGCAGGGTGACGTCGTCGGCGTGCCACGTGTTGAGCCACACCGTGCCGGCCCGCAACCGGGCGCCGACGCGGTGCGCCGTACCGATGTCCTTCGACCAGACGCCCGCGGCGAGCCCGTACACGGTGTCGTTCGCGGCCGCCACGACCTCCTCCTCGGTGTCGAACGGAACCGCGGTCACCACCGGGCCGAAGATCTCGTCGGTCTGCACGGCCATCCGCTCGGAGACGGAGGTGATCAACGTCGGCTGTACGAAGAAGCCACGGTCACCGACCGCGTCGGCGCTGCCCGCGTTGATGACGGCGCCGTCGCGTACCGCCCCGCGGATGTAGCCCAGCACCTTCTCGTGCTGCTCCTTCGAGACCAGCGGGCCCATCTGCGAGGCCGGGTCGAAGCCGTCGCCCACCCGGATCGCCGCCGCGGCCGCCGCCACCCCCTCGACGACCTGGTCGAAGACGCCACGCTGGACGTAGAGACGCGAGCCGTTGACACAGCACTGCCCCTCGTTGAAGTAGCCGCCCAGCACCGCGCCGGCGATGGCCGCCTCGATGTCGGCGTCATTGAAGATGATGTTCGGCGCCTTGCCGCCCAGTTCGAGGGAGACCTTCTTCAGGTTGCCCGCGGCCCCGGCGGCGATCTTCTTGCCCACCTCGGTGCTGCCGGTGAAGGCGACCTTGTCGACGCCGTGGTGGTCGACCAGCGCGGCGCCGGTGTCACCGAAGCCGGGCAGGATGTTCACGACACCGGCCGGCAGCCCCGCCTCCAGCAGCAGCTCACCCAGGCGCAGCGCGGTCAGCGGCGTCTGCTCGGCCGGTTTGAGGACGACCGTGTTGCCCGCCGTGATCGCCGGAACGATCTTGAAGCAGGCCATCAGCAGCGGGAAGTTCCACGGCACGATGCCCGCCACGACACCGATCGCCTCCCGGCGGGTGTACGCGTGGAACTCACGGCCCGGCACCGACATCGGGATGGACGTGCCCTCCATCTTGGTCGCCCAGCCCGCGAAGTAGCGGAACAGCTCGGCGGCGACCGCCACGTCACCGTCACGGGCCGCCTCGACCCGCTTGCCGTTGTCCAGCGCCTCCAACTGGGCGAACTCGTCGGCGTGGGCGTCGATCAGGTCGCCGATGCGCCACAGCAGATGGGAGCGGTCACGCGGCGTCATCCGCGACCACGGGGAACCGTGCTCGAACGCGGCGCGGGCCGCCCCGACGGCGCGGTCCACGTCGACGCTCGACGCGTACGCGACCTCGGCGAGCGTCTCCTCGGTCGACGGGTTGACCGTGGCGAACGTCCGGCCGTCCTTGGCGTCCACCCAGTCACCGTCGATGAGCAGTCGCCTCGGCGAGGACAGGAACGAACGGACGGCGGGCAGCAGGTGAGTGTTCATGATGGCCTTCCGTAGGGGTCACTTGATGATCGAGATTCGGGACCGGTCGAGGGTGAGCGCGACAGCAACGACGATGATCACGCCGTACAGGATCTGCTCGTAGGCGGACGGCACCCCGACGATCGGCAGACCGACCCGCAGCAGCGTCACCACCAGCGCCCCGGCGAGGCTGCGCCACACGCTGCCGTGACCGCCGGTGATCGCGGTGCCGCCGACGACGATCGCCGCGACCGCCGGCAGCAACAGGTTGTCGGCCATCGTCGGGCCGCCGCTGAACTGGCGGGAGACCAGCATGATCGCGGCCAGCCCGGCGCAGGCTCCGGACACGCAGAACGCGCCGACCTTGACCAGGTCGACGGGCGTGCCGGCGAGCCGTGCGGCCGACTCGGAGTAGCCGGTCGCCGAGATCCAGCTGTGCAGCGGGGTCACCTTGAGGACCAGGGCGATCAGCGCGACGACGACGACCGCCACCGCGAAGGACATCGGCACGTAGCCGCCGACGTACAGGTCCAGCCACTTGACGGCCGAGTCGTCCACGACCCGTACCGTGCCGGCGCCGGAGACGACCAGGGCGACCGCGGACAGGATGCTCAACCCGCCCAGCGTGACGATGAACGACGGGATCCGTAACAGCACGTGCGCCGTGCCCTGCACCGCGCCGATCACCGTCGCGACCAGAATGACCACCGGAGTGGCCAGGCCACCGAGGTCCGGCAGCCACAGGGCCAGCAGGACCGTCGACAGTGACGCCAGCGCCGCGATCGACAGGTCGATGCCACCGCAGAGCACGACGAGCGTCGCCCCCGCGGCGAGCACGATCAGCGGCGCGGCGGTCCGTGACGCCGCGGTCAGGCTCCGCTGGGTCAGGAAGCCCGGGTCGGCGACGGTCAGCGCGGCCACCAGGACCGCGAGCGCGATGATCGGCATGAAGCCGGTGAGCCGCCGGGCCGGACGGGCTTTCGCCGAAACGGTGGCCGGCTGCAGGGCGACGGGGATGCTCACACCATCTCCTTCACGAGGTCCAGGGGGCTCGGCTTGGCGCCGCTCGGGCAGGCGACCTCGGCCGCGACCCGGCCGTCGTTCATGACCAGGATCCGGTCGGCCATGCCGATGGCCTCCTCGAGGCTGTCGGCCAGCAGCACGGTGGCGACACCGCTCGCGGCGAGCTCACGCATCAGCCGGTACACCTCGGAGCGGGCGCCGATGTCCAGGCCGCGGGTCGGGTGGTCGAGCAACAGCAGCCGGATGTCGCCGCCGACCAGCCAGCGGGCCAGGACCACCTTCTGCTGGTTGCCGCCGGACAGCCGGCCGATGGCGGTGTCGCGGCCCGGCGTGCGGATGGACAGCCTTTCGATCCAGCGGTCCACCAGGCCGGCCTGTTTGCGGGGCGCCACGAACGGTCCGGTGCAGCGGGCCTTCTGCTTGGTCAGGGTCATGTTCTCGGCCACCGACATCGGGCCGACCATGCCCTCGATCTTGCGTTCGGCCGGCACGTAGCCGATGCCGGCGGCGCAGGCGGCACGCGTACCGGGAAGCTCGATCTTCCTACCGTCCATCCGGATCTCGCCGGCGGTGGTCGGTTCGGCGCCGAACAGCGCGCGGCAGACGTCCTCACGGCCGGATCCGTGCACGCCGACGATTGCCACGATCTCCCCTGCCGCGACGTCCAGGTCGATGTCGTGGAAGGTCTTTCCCGACAGTCCGCGTACGGACAGCCGCGGCTCTTCGGCGGTGACGGGCTCGGCGGCGTTCTCGTGGTAGTGGTCGTCGGAGCCGGTGGAGCCGATCATCATCCGGTGCAGCTCACGGGGTTCCGCGCCGGCGGTGGCGACCTCGCCGGCCGACTGTCCGCCGCGCAGCACGGTCACCCGGTCGCACACGTCGAGGACCTCGTCGAGGCGGTGCGAGACGAAGACGACGGAGGCGAACTCACGCAGCCGGCGGATCTGCGCGAACAGGGTCTCGATCTCCTTCGACTCCAGGACGGAGGTCGGCTCGTCGAGGATGATGACCGGCGGGTGCTGGCTGCGTTCCTCGATGCGCAGCACCTTCGCGATCTCGACCATCTGCCGGTCGGCGAAGGTGAGGGTGTCGGTGCGGGCGAGCGGGTCGATGTCCGAGCCGATCTTGTCGAGTTGTTCCTGGGCGAGCCGGCGCATGGTGTCCCACCGGTAGACGCCCCGCCGGACGGCGGCCCCCTCGCTGCCGAGGACGATGTTCTCCGCGGCGGTCAGGTTCGGCACCAGCGACTGTTCCTGGAAGACCATGCCGATGCCGTGGTCGGCGGCGTCGGCGACGCTGCGCAGCTTGACCGGCTCGCCGCGTACGTAGATCTCCCCGGCGTCCGGGGTGACCAGGCCGACCAGCGCTTTGAGCAGGGTGGACTTGCCGGCCCCGTTCTCGCCGGCGAGGCCGAGGACCTCGTTCTGGCGGACGATCAGGTCGACGCCGTCGAGAGCCTTCACACCCGGGTAGTGCTTGACGAGGCCGCGAACCTCCAGCGCAAGCTCGCTCATTTGATCACCTGGTTCCTTCGGCGCTGCGGGATGACGGCGGCGGCGACCGCGGCCACGACGATGAGGCCCTCGACACCGCCCTGCCAGTAGGGGCTGACGCCGACCTGCACGAGGCCGTTGGTGAGCACCATGACGAGCAGGACGCCGACGGCGGAGTGCAGGACGCCGCCCCGGCCGCCCGTGAGCAGGGTGCCGCCGACGACGGCCGCGGTGATGGCGGAGAAGTCGTAGCCGTCGCCCGCCTGGACGAGGCCGGCGCCGAGCTGGCTGGTGACCATGACGCCACCGAGGCCGTAGAAGGCCCCGGCAAGAGCGAAGACCGCGATCTTGTACGGCTTGACGCGCACCCCGGAGAGGGTGAGCACCTCCTCCGCGCCGCCGATCGCGAAGGCGTAGCGGCCGAGCCGGGTGTAGCGCTGGACGAGCCATCCCACCAGGACGCAGGCGGCGGCGATCCAGGTGAGATAGGAGAACCCGAGGAACCGTTCGATGGCCCAGCCCTTGAGCATGGTGTCGGAGATGTTGGGCTGGACTCCGGCGAACAGCAGCGTCGCGACGCCGAGCCCGGCGGCCGACACCCCCAGCGTGGCCATGAACGAGGGCACCTTCAGCAGCACCAGGGCGAGCCCGCTGAGGCAGCCGAACGCGCAGCCCAGCAGGACGGCGACCAGGATCCCGAGGAGCCCGAAGTCGTTGTCGTTGCGGTTGTTGGCCACCAGCAGGGACACGGTGAGGGCGGCGGCGCCCATCACACCGGCGGCCGAGAGGTCGATCGACCCCATCATCAGTACGAACGTGATGCCGCAGGTGACGACGGCGAGCACGGCGGCCGCGTCCACGATGTTCTGGACGTTGTCGACGCTGCGGAACTGTGGGCTCAGGGCCGCGAAGATGCCGAAGACGACGACCAGCGCGACCGGTGGGCCCGCGTCTCGGAACGCTGCCCCCCGCCGCGTGCGACGGCGGGGAGCAGCGGTGACACCGGCTGTCACGGTCACGTCAGGGGCCCGGCCACACGGTTGAAGACGTTGGCGCACTCGAAGTCGGCCGGGTTCGTCTTCGGCTCCACGAAGTCGGCGGCGTTGTCCTTGGTGATGAGGAACTGCTCGGCGAAGAACGCCCGGTTGGCGGCGGCGATGTCCTTGACCGCCAGCTTGCCGGTGGCCACGCAGTACCCGATCGCCAGGCCGATGCCGCCCTGCCAGGCGCCGTCGCTGGAGACGGTGGCGGTCATGGTGCCGCCCTGGACGGCCTTGACCGCATCCGGTACGGCGTCGATGCCGACGACCGCGACCTTGCCGGCCAGGCCCTGCTGCTGGAGTGCCTCCAGCGCGCCGAGCGCCATGTCGTCGTTGGCGGCCCAGATGCCCTTGACGTGCTCGCCGTGCTTGGTGAGCAGCGTCTTGGTGACCGTCAGCGCCTCGGCGCGGGAGAAGTTGGCGGCCTGCTGGTCGAGCAGCTTGACGCCGGTGTTCTTCTTCAGTGACGCCTCGAGGCCGGCGAACCGGTCCTTGGCGGCCGCGGTGTCGAGGATGCCCTGGAGCGCGATGATGCCGCCGTTGCCGCCGATCGCGGTGGCGAGCGCGTCACCGATCTGCTGGCCCGACTCGACGCCGTTGTAGGTGATGTGGCTTATCCACGTCTGGTGGTCGGCCGGGTTCAGGTCGGCCGGCTTGTTCCACTGGGTGACGAGGTAGGCGCCGGCCTGGTCGGCGCCCTTGACGATCGGCGCGGTGTCCGAGTCGCCGTTCGGGAGCACGTTCATGACCAGGCACTTGGTGTCGCCGGCGAGGAGCTGGCTGATCTGCTCCTGCTGCTTGGTGGAGTCGCCGTCGTAGGTGAGGCGCTCCTGGGTGAGGCCGACCGACTTGGCGTAGGCGTCGCCGCCGGCCAGCCACGAGGCCTCGTACGGGTTGGACTCGTTGCGGACCTGGCCGACCAGCCGGACGTCGGACGGCTGGCAGGCGCCCTCGGCGGCGGCGTCGTTGCCGCCGGCGGCCTGCTCGCTGCACCCGGCGAGGACGGCGGCGGCCAGGGACAGGGACATTATGGCTGCGGCGGGACGAGCGGTGAATCTCATGATCGAACCTCGTTTTCGTGAATCGCCGGTGGGCCCCGGCGGGGAACGGAGAGAACGGTCAGCGGGCCATCCAGCCTCCGTCGACGACCAGGACGTGGCCGTTGACGTAGTCGGCGGCGGAGGAGCTCAGGAAGACGGCGGCGCCGGCGACGTCGGAGGCGTCACCCCAGCGGCCGGCGGGAATGCGTTCGAGGATGGCCCGGCTACGGTCGGGGTCGTCACGCAGCGCGGTCGTGTTGTCGGTGGCCATGTAGCCGGGGGCGATGGCGTTGACCTGCACGCCGTGCGGGCCCCACTCGTTGGCCAGGGCCTTGGTGAGGCCGGCGACGCCGTGCTTGCTGGCGGCGTACGACGCGACGCGGATCCCGCCCTGGAAGGACAGCAGGCTCGCGACGCTGACGATCTTGCCGTGGCCGCGTTCGGTCATCGGGCGCCCGAACGCCTGGCAGAGCAGGAACAGGCCGGTCAGGTTGGTGTCCATCACGCGGTTCCAGGACTTCCGGCTGACGTCCACCGAGTCCTCGCGGTCGATGATCCCGGCGTTGTTGATCAGGATGTCGACCGGGTGGTCGCCGTTGACCCGGTCGGCGGCCCGCTCGACGGCGTCGTGGTCGCTGACGTCGAGGTCGACGACCCGGACGTCGCGGCCGAGCTCGGCCACCCGGTCGCGGGTGGCCGTCTGGGATCCGGGGCGGCCGAGCAGGATCAGGTCGGCGCCGGCCTGGGCGAGCCCGTAGGCGATGGCCTGTCCGAGGCCGCGGCCGGCGCCGGTGACGACGGCGCGGCGCCCGTGCAGGCCGAACGGCGTCACAGGTCCTCCAGCGCTACCGGGGTGAGGTCGGTGTAGTCGTTGTTCTCGCCGCCCATGGCCCAGATGAAGGCGTACGAGCCGGTGCCGACGCCGGAGTGGATCGACCACGGCGGCGAGATGACCGCCTCGCGGTCGCGGATCGCCAGGTGGCGGGCGGCGCCGGGCCGGCCCATGAAGTGGAGGACCCGGTCCTTCTCGTCGAGGTCGACGTAGAGGTAGACCTCGGTGCGCCGGTCGTGCAGGTGCGGCGGGCAGGTGTTCCACACCGAGCCGTCGGCGATGACGGTGACGCCGAACTGGAGCACCGCCGTCTGCAGCTCCTGGCCCCAGGCGTAGCGGTAGAGGCTGCGTTCGTTGGCGCCCTGCGGGCTGCCGAGCTTGAGCGGCTCGACCGCCGCCCGGCTCAGCAGGGTGGTGGGGTAGGTGGCGTGCGCCGGCGCGGAGACGAAGTAGAAGGCTGCGTCGGGGCCGGCGAAGACGACCTCGCTGCCGCGGCCGACGAACAGCCCGTCCAGGTGGCGCAGCTCGAATTTCTCGTTGTCGACCAGGACGTGGCCGGACTGTCCGACGTTGACGATGCCGAGCTCGCGGCGGGCCAGGTGGGAGGGGGCGCCGAGCACGTCCCAGGCCGGCAGTTCGAGCTGGCCGTCGCCGGGGACGGCGCCGCCGACGACCAGCCGGTCGTCGTGGGTGTAGACCCCGCGCACCTCGCCGGCTCGGAACAGCTGCTCCACGAGGAAGTTCTTGCGCAGGTCCGCATTCGTCGCCGTCTCCACTTCGCCCGGCGAGGTCGAGTACCTAACTTCAATCAAGACTTGCTCCTCGTTTGTGAACCGCGTTCCGCTACGTGAACTGGGTGCGACGATACCTATGACTCCGATCACAGGTCAAGGGAGTGAAACCAGTCCACCTATGTGAACCGTAGTGTAAGGTTGTGCGACCGCGAACGCCGCGCCATGTGTGATGAGGAGGTCTCGGTGGACACGGAGAAGACAGTCAACGGCAGCTCCGCCACCTCGCAGGTCAAGTCTGCCGCCCGCGTCCTCGACGTCCTGGACGACATCGCCGCTCATGGCCCCGGCACCCAGTTGCAGCTCGCCAAGCGCCTCGGCATCCCGAAGAGCAGCCTGCACGCGCTGCTGCGCACCATGTGCGCCCGCGGATGGCTCGACACCGACGAGACCGGCAGCATCTACCGGCTCGGCGTCCACACGCTGACGGTCAGCTCCGCCTACCTCGACGGCGACCCGGTGCTCGCGCGCGCCGGCGCCGTGATGGACGAGATCGCGGCGGCCACCGAGGAGACCGTGCACCTGGGCCGCCTCGAGGGTGCGGAGATCATCTACACCGCCAAGCGCGAGTCCAAGCACCCGCTGCGCATGTACTCGGCCGTCGGCCGGCGCCTGCCCGCCTACACCACGGCGCTCGGCCGGGCCATGCTCGCCGAGATGCCCGAGGACGTCCGCGGCACGCTCGTCCCCCACGAGATCAAGGCGCTCACCGCCCAGACGATCACCGACCGGGACGCCCTCATGGCGATCATCGACAAGGCCGTCCAGGTGGGGTATGCGGAGGAGAGCGAGGAGTCCTGCCTGGGCGTACGATGCTTCGGCGTCGCACTGCCCTTCTCCCGCCGGTCGGTCGACGCGATCAGCGTCGCGGTCCCGATCAGCCGCCTCGGCCAGGGCCGGGAGGACTTCATCATCGAGACGCTGCTGAGCGTGAAGGCCCGCCTGTCGGCGACGCGGGACAACCGGCTGATGCGCTGACCGCCACCTTCGATCGGGCGTCGTCGTAGGCCGCATCGCGGCCCACGACGGCGCCCGGCGTCGTTACCGTTTCTCGAGCGCGGCCAGCACCCCGGCACGGCTGGCGTCCTCGCTGGCCAGCACGCCGCCGTTGGCCACCACGTCGGGGCTGATCTCGTTGAACACCATGCGGACGTCCTGCGGACGGGCACCGAGGATCTCGACGGCATGCTCGGTCACGGCCCGGGCGAAGGCCTTGCGCTGCTCCAGGCTCCGGCCCGCGAGCAGCTCGACGGTGATGTTGGGCATGACGCTCTCTCCTATCGACTGTCCACAAGATGGATCCGAGTTCACCAATGTGAACCGACCTTACAGTTCGGACTGCTGCACCGCAATGCATCACGAACACGGTTCGCATCCTTGAAGTGGCACGTCACCGGAAGGCCCGCATCGCGTTGAAATCGCGAAGGACGCACCGGCCGGAGGAGACCCTTGCGCGCGACACGACCGTCGGATTCCCAGCGGATCCTGGTGGGACGGGTGGTCGCGGGCGGGACCGTCGTCGGCCTGGGCGTCTACCTCTACGCCGTAGGGCCGGAACGAGCCGATCAGCTCGGCAGTGCGATCAGCGCGGTCGTCGCGCTCGCCGCCCTGACGGCGCCCTACGCTCTCAACCGCAAGGAGCGGCCGGTGTCCACCGACGAGCAGCAGCCGACATCCCACGGGCACACGGTCGGGCGGGACTACACGGTGGACCGCGGCACGGTGGTCGCGATCGTGGCCATCATGGCGATCATCGCGGCCACGGTGGCCGCGGCCGTGTACTTCCTCGCGCCGAAACCGGAGACGGCCACCACTCGCGCCGATCCGGTGCGGCGCGGGCCCGTCCCGTCGGCCGCCTCCTCCGAGCCGACCTCACCAGCGCCGCCACCGTCACCGTCCGTTTCACCGTCACCGTCACCGCCGGCCGTGACGGTGAAACAGACGTCCACCGAAAGCCCACCGCTGCGCGCCGCCCCGGCGCCACTGCTCACCACCCGTACGAAGACCACTCAGGTCGCGGCCCCTCCCCCGCCCACTCCACACGCCACGGAGGCCACGACACCGGCCGGTCGAGCTATCTCGATCAACGGCGACCGGTTGGTGGATTTCGATCAGTGGCCGCCGGTCATCACACCGGCCGGCTCACCGGAATCCCGTCCCGGCACGGCCGACGTGCGCGTCGGGCCCGACAACCTCTATCCCCTCAACGGCGCCGAGAACTGGTTCCGGGACTCGGGCACGTGCGCGGGCACCCACGCCGCCCACGGCTCGAAGAACGAACTCGTGCTGAAGGCGAAGCTCGCGGGACGGCCCGGCGGCACGGCGGCCGTCTGTCTGCGCACGACCGGTGGCACCTACCAGGTGCTGCGGATCTCCACCGACCAGGCCGACGGCGGCGGGAACCCCTACCATTTCACGATCGAGAGCGACGACAGCAGCGCCTCGTGACGCCCCAGAGCTGGCTGTGACGCTCAGCCGGCGACCAGCCGCAGCGGTGCGATCCTCCGCAGCGCCTCGGCGGTGGCCTCGTCGGCCGGCAACTGGACCACCAGCCGCAGATTGTCGTCACCCGGCAGCTTCATCGTCTCGTACGCGAGCCGCAGCGACCCCGCCTCGGGATGCTCCAGGCGCAGCAGCCCGTGCGCCCGCGGCAGACCCGGCACCCGCCGCAGCCGCTCCGTGAGCTCGTCACCCGCCGCAGCCTCCAGCTCCCCGGTGAAATCCGGGCGGGGCGGGCCGTCCTTCAGCGCCGCCACCTGCTCATCGGCCACATGCGCCCAGTCCGGGTACGCCTCGCGGGCGCGCGGATCGGTGAAGACATAACGGTTCAGGTTCGGCGGATCACCGGCCAGCAGACCGATCGGCGCGGCCAGGCGACGAAACCCCGACGTGTACGCCAGCACGTCGCCGACCTGATCGACCAGCATCGCCGCGCCGGGCTCCAACTGGTCGAGCAACCCGCGCAGCCCTGGTCGCACCGTCGGCTTCTGATCTTTGACCAGCCCACCGCACAGCCGGGCCGTCCGGGTGAGCCGGTGCAGATGGGCGCGCTCCGCGGCGGTCAGCCGCAACGGGCCGGCCAGCGCGGCCAGCACCTGCGGCGACGGACGCCGGTCGCGGCCCTGCTCGAGCCGGATCAGATACTCCACACTGATGCCGGCGAGCATCGCCACCTCGGAACGGCGCAGGCCGGGCGTGCGCCGGCGGATCCCGGGAGGCAGACCGACCTCCGCCGGGGTCACCTCCGCACGCCGGGCTCGTAGGAACAGGCCCAGCTCGTTGTCGCCCACCCGCCGACGGTAACAACTCCCGGCCCGCCGAAGGTGGCCCCGCGAGTACCACCCTGAGCGCGGTCTCCCTGCCGCCCGCCGGCCGCACCACAGTCGAGACGACCCGACGAAAGGTGAGTCCCGACATGGCTTCGACAGTGGTAGTGGTGGGCGGCGGCTACGGCGGCATCGCGGTGGCCCGGGCCCTGGACGACATCGCGGAGGTGACGCTGGTGGAGCCGAAGGAGACCTTCGTCCACGTCGTCGCTCAACTGCGCGCGGCCACCGACCCGGCCTGGACCGACAAGATCTTCATCCGGTACGACGGACTGCTCACCCGCGGCCGCGTGCTCCGTGACACGGCGGCCGACGTCCGGCCCGGCCGGGTCGACCTCGCCTCCGGGACACGACTGGACGCCGACTACGTGGTGCTGGCGACCGGCTCGACCGGCGCTTTCCCGCACCGGCTCGACACGGGCCGGCAACGGCTGCGGGAGACGCACGAGGCCCTTCGGGCGGCGTCCGGGGTGCTGCTGCTCGGCGCCGGCGCGACCGGCCTGGAGTTCGCCGGCGAGATCGCGGCGGCCTGGCCGGGAAAGCCGGTGACCGTCGTCGACCCGGCGCCCGAACTGCTCGGCGGCCGGTTCACGGCCGAACTCCGTACCGAGGTGGCCCGCCAACTCGACGAGCTAGGGGTGCGGGTGCTGCTCGGCGCCAAACTCGACACCCTTCCGGACACCCCGGGCGGCACGGTACACCCGTTCACCGCCACCACCGCCGACGGCGAGACGATCGGCGCCGATCTGTGGTTCGCCTGCTACGGCACGACGGTGCCGAGCGGCCACCTCGGCGCCGCCCTGTCCGCGGTCCGGCGCCCGGACGGGCGGCTCCCGGTCACCGAACATCTACGGGTGGCCGGCCACGACCGGGTCTTCGCCGTCGGCGACGCGAACGACACCCCCGAGCTGAAGACGGCCCGCGCCGCCGGGCACCAGGGCGAGGTGGCGGCCGCGAACATCCGCGCCCTGATCGAGGGCGGCCCGCTCACCACATACGAGCCGTTCCCGGACGGCATCATCCTCACCCTGGGCCCGTCCGGCGGCGCCGGCTGGGTGCCGGAGCTCGGCTTCCTCGACGCCACCGCCACCACCCAATTCAAGGGCACCTTCCGGCTGGCCGACTTCCGCGAACTGCTCGGCGCCTGACCCTCCCGCCCGGGGCGGCCACCCGGCCTGGTGCCCGCCCCGGCCCGCGCCATCTGCTCGCCGGCTTCCAGGACGCCACCCGAGTGGGGCGGATTCGCGGCGCGAACTCACCGGCGAGCCGTGGCTCAATGACCCGGAATCACCAGGCCCGACGTCGGTGTCTGTTGCGGCCGCACGTTGATCACTTCTCGGTCCTCGTCCTCGCCGTGCGTACCGAAGCATCTCCGGCACAGCGATCGCACGGCGTCGCCGGGGCGAGTGCCACTCGGGTCGTACTCGTGCTCCGCCGTGGCGGGCTCCACCATCCTGGACGAACTCCAGCGCCGCGAGGGTTGAATAGGCGGCATGCTCGTACTCGACACTGAGGATCCACTCGCGGTCGTGGTCGTCACGGCGATCCGGACCGGGGACGTCGCCCGGCTGCGCGGCCTGCTGGCCGCGCGCCCGGACCTGGCCACCGCCCGGATCGGGGACCGGACCCTGCTGCACGTGGTCACCGACTGGCCCGGCCACTACCCGGACGGGCCGGCCACGGTTGCCGCGCTCGTCGAGGCGGGCGCCGACGTCGACGCCCGGTTCACCGGCTCGCACGCCGAGACCCCGCTGCACTGGGCGGCCAGCTGCGACGACGTCCCCGTCCTCGACGCGCTGCTGGACGCCGGCGCGGACATCGACGCGCCGGGCGCGGTGATCGCCGGTGGCACCCCGCTGGACGACGCGACCGCGTTCGCGCAGTGGCGGGCCGCCCGCCGGCTCGTCGAGCGGGGCGCCCACGTGACACTGTGGCACGCCGCGACGCTCGGCCGGCTCGACCTGCTGCGCGCGGCCTTCGACGGACCCGGGCAACCGGAGCCCGCCGAGGTGAGTGACCTGTTCTGGGGCGCCTGCCACGGCGGACAGTTGGAGGCCGCCCGCTTCCTGCTGGACCGGGGCGCCGATCTCGACCGGATCCCCCGCTGGGAGAACCTGACCCCACTGGACGCCGCCATCCGCGGCGGCGACGCCGATGTCATCGCCTGGTTGCACGCGCAAGGCGCGGCACGAGCTTCCTAATCGCACCGATCTTGCCCATCGAGGCGTATCGTTTCCGATGCATTTGCCGCCGATGCGGGGGATCATGGCGATGAAGAGAATACTTGCCATTTCTCTATCGATCATCCTGTTGATCACGGGCTGCGGGGATTCCGGGAACTCCCCCGAAGCCGACGCCGACAAGGTGACCTATCTGACCGCCTTCGGTGCGGTGGGCCGCGACGCCTTCGCCTGGGTCGCGCAGGAGAAGGGCTACTTCCGCGACGCCGGCCTGGACGTCACCATCCAGCTCGGCGCCGCGACCGGCGAGAACATCAAGGTGCTCAGCGCCGGGCAGGCACAGTTCGCGAACCTGGACATGACCGGCGCCTGGATCCTGGCGGGCAAGGGCCAGGCCCCGGACATCCGGGCGTTCGCCGCGGTGCATCAGCAGACCCTCGTCTCGATCATCGCGCTGGAGGGCTCCAACATCACCAAGCCGAAGGATCTGGAGGGCCGCAAGCTGGGAGCGGCGACCGGCTCGGTGAACCAGCTGCTCTTCCCGGCGTACGCGAAACTCGCCGGCATCGACGCCGGCAAGGTGGAGTGGGTCAACGCCCCACCCGCTCAACTGCCGTCGCTGCTGGCCAGCGGCCGGGTCGACGCGCTCAGCACCTTCCTGATCGGCGCCCGGGGCATCGAGAAAGCCGCCGGCGGCAAGAAGACGGTCGTCCTTCCGTACAGTGAATTCCTGCCCGGTCTTTTCGGTAACGGCCTGATGGCGTCGAGCAGGGTCACCACCGCGGATCCGGACATGGTCCGCCGGTTCCGGGACGCGGCGCTGAAGGGTTTGCGGTACACCCTGGACCATCCGGACGAGGCCGCGCAGATCTTGAAGAAGGCGCAGCCGACCGCCGATGTGACGGCCGCCGTCGGCGAGATCACGCTGATGGCGCCGGCGGTGAAGCCCTCCGGGGTCATCGACAGGACCAAGGTCGCCGACGCGTTGACCACGCTGGAGAGCAACGGCCTGATTCCGCCGGGCCTGACCCCGGAGTCGGTGGTGGACTTCTCGCTGGCACCCACGGCATGAGGGCCGCCTACTCCTTCGACAACGACGACCCGGCCGCGGAGCTGCGGCACGATCTGCTCGCCGAGATCCTCGACCCGTTCACCTTCGACCGGCTCGGCGCGCTCGGCGATCTGACCGGTCTGCGCTGCCTGGAGGCCGGCGCCGGCGGCGGAAGCGTGGCGCGCTGGCTGGCGGAGCGGGGCGGGCGCGTGCTGGCCACCGACCTCAACCCGCGGCACATTCCCCAGAATCAGGGGTACGCGGTCCGCCGTCACGACCTCACCACCGATCCGATCCCGGAGCCACCGTGGGATCTGATCCACGCGCGCCTGGTCCTGGCCCATCTTCACGATCAAAACCGGATTCTGGTACGCCTCGCGGACGCGCTCGCCCCGGGCGGGATCCTGCTGGTCGAGGACTGGCTTTCGGCGTACCCCGATGTGGTTCTGGCCGCCCCCGACGCGGCCGCCGCCGAACTGGTCGAGCGTTACCACCGCATCCTGGTGAATCAGTTGTTGCCGGCCAACGGCGCCGATCCCGCCTGGGCCGGCCGCGCACACGCCGCACTGATGGCGGCCGGCTTCGGCGAGGTGACCACCGAGATCCGTGCCGGTTCCTGGACCGGCGGCACGGCGGGCGCCCGGCTGATCGCGGTGAACGTGGCGCAGGTGGGCGACGGACTGCGCGCGGCCGGCATGACCGAGGCCGAGCTGGAGCGCCTGTGCCGGCTGGCCGACGACCCGGCCCTGGTGGTCCGCAGTCACTTCACGTATTCGACGATGGGCCGCCGCCGGTGACCCGGTTCCGGTCGTGGGCGCTGCCGCTGCTCGGCGCGGTGACGGCGCTCGCCGTGTGGTGGTCGGCGACCGCCGTGTTCGGGATCCGGTCGTTCTTCCTGCCGGCGCCACCGGACATCGTGGAGGCGTTCCGGCGGCAACCGGCCTACCTGTTGCGGGAGGCCGGATCCACGGTCGCGGTGACGGTGACCGGGTTCGGCATCGCCGTGGTCGCCGGACTGCTGCTGGCGATGACGCTGACCGCCTGGCGGGCCCTGGAACGCGCCACCCTGCCGGTGCTCGTCGCGCTGAACTCGGTGCCGAAGGTGGCGGTCGCGCCGCTGCTGGTGGTGTGGCTGGGGTTCGGCGCGCAGCCGAAGATCGTACTGGTGGTGCTGATCTGCTTCTTCCCGGTCGTGGTGGCGACGATGGCCGGGCTCACCTCCACCCCGGCGGAGCTGAGCGAGCTGAGCCGGTCGCTGTCGGCGAGCGTCTGGCAGGCGTACGTCAAGATCCGCCTGCCGTGGGCGCTGCCGCAGATGTTCGTCGGGTTGAAGGTCGGCATCTCCCTCGCCGTGATCGGCGCGGTGGTCGCCGAGATCAACAACCCGACCGGCGGGCTCGGCGCGGTGATCGTGCTGTCCGGGATGTCGTTCGACACGCCGCTCGCGTTCGCCGCCATCACCCTGCTGGCGGTCCTCAGCACCACACTGTTCTACCTGGTCGTGCTGCTGGAGCGGCTGCTGGTGCCGTGGGCGCGGGCGATCTCCGGATGATCGCGCTGACCCGGGTGTCGCGGACGTTCCCGGCCCGGACCGAAACCGTCGCCGCGCTGCACGAGATCGACCTGACGGTGGCCGAGGGCGAGTTCGTCGCCGTGATCGGCCGCTCCGGATGCGGCAAGTCGACACTGCTGCGGCTGATCGCCGGACTGCTCGAACCCACGTCGGGCACGATCACCGTGGACGGTGGCCCGGTGCACGGGCCACGCCGGGACGTGGCGCTGATGCAGCAGCAACCGGCGCTGCTGCCGTGGCGGACAGCCCTGGGCAACGTGCTGCTGCCGGTCGAGATCGCGCGGCTGCCACGTGCCGAGGGCGCCGACCGCGCCAGTGAACTGCTGGACGCGGTGGGGCTGGCCGGTTTCCATCACCGGCATCCGTACGAGTTGTCGGGTGGCATGCAACAGCGGGTGGCGCTGTGCCGGGCGCTGATCCAGCAGCCCCGGGTACTGCTGATGGACGAGCCGTTCTCCGCGCTGGACGCGCTCACCCGCGAGGACATGGCCGCCCAGTTGCAGGCGCTGCACCTGGCCCGGCCGGCGACCACGGTCTTCGTCACCCACTCGATCCAGGAGGCGGTGCTTCTCGCCGACCGCGTCGTGGTCCTGTCACCGCGGCCGGGCAGGGTGCGGGAGGTGCTCGCCGTCGACATCCCGCGCCCACGGTCGCTGGGCCGCAGCGCGGCGCTGCCCGCGGTGGCGGAATGCGTCGCCCACCTGCACGACGTGCTGGCCAAGGCCGGCGACGACGGCCGACTCTCCTAGACGGCGGCGAGTTCGGCGGCTCCGAACGAGACGGAGAACCGCTTGCACCAGATGGTGACGCTGCGGAACGCCGCCGGGTCGATCCCGTCGGCGAGCCGGTACACCTGGTCGCCGTGGTTGCCCTTGAGTCTGCCGAGTTCCGCGTACTCGCCGTCGTCGAACACCCGCCAGCCGGCGAGTCCGGTGCGCACCTGTTGGTCGGACAGCCACACTCGCAGGTCGGGGCCGTCGCTGGTGTCCAGGCCGGCGATCTCCAGTTGGTGGCTGCCGTCCGGGTTGCGCACCATCCGCGCCGTACCGCTGGTGTCGTGCTCGTGGGTGATGAAGTCCCCCTCGGCGATCACCACCGGCGCGGCCACGGAAGCGGCCGGCGAGCCGGACGGCTGCGGCACCGTGGACAGCGTGTCGGTGACCACGGTGACGGTGAACAGCCGCCAGGGCTGGAACCAGTAGAGGCCGCCCGCGGCACCGAGGCCGAGCACCGCGACGGCGATCCAGGTGACAGGTCTGCTGAGAAGTCGGCGAATCACCCTTCGAGTCAATCGGCTTCGCCCGACGACGGCCAGCCCTCGTCACCTTACGATCGCCCCGTTCACCCTGTTCCGGGAGTGGCTCGCCGGCCGGGCCCCGCGCGAGGACGACGCCGGTCCGGGATGCCGAGTTCGGTGAGCAGCTACCGATCCGGCCCGGATGGCGTCGCGGCTGGGGCGGGTCTTCGCCTCCGGTGGTTCAGTCGACGATCGGGCTGCGGCGTTCGAGGAGGATGACGTCGCGCCAGGTGCCGTGGTGTTTGCCGACGCGTTCGCGGGTGCCGACGGTGCGGAAGCCGCAGGCGGCGTGCAGGGCGAGGCTGGGCGTGTTCTCAGGGAAGATCCCGGATTGGATGGTCCAGATCCCGGCCGCCTCGGTCGCGGTGATCAGCGCGTCGAGCAGGGCCCGGCCGATGCCCTTGCCGCCGTGATCCGGGTGCACGTAGACGGAGTGCTCGACGACACCGGCATAGACGCAGCGGTCGGAGACCGGGCTGCACGCGACCCAGCCGGCCACGCTGCCGTCGGCGCCGAGGGCGACGAAGCGTTGATCGGGCAGCCGGGAGGCGGTGAACCGATCCCAGGTGGGCGGCTCGGTCTCGAAGGTGGCGTTACCGGTGGCGATGCCGAGCCGGTAGATCTCCAGAACCTGGGCGGCGTGCTCGCCGGTCATCGCGGTGATCACGGTCATGGTGTGGCATTCTCCCAAACCGCCCTCACGCAACTGGCGCAGGTGGTGCGAGGTCGTCGGGCCGGTCGGGTCGAACGCGCCGGTGATGTCGCAGACGCGGACGTCACCGCCCCCGACGGGACGCGATCAGCGACATCACCCGAACATCGGGTCGGGATGGGCCACCCGGCAGGGCACCTTCCATCTCCGGGGTCATGCAGACACGACAATCCCGGTGGAGCGAGGATCAGAAGACACGGCAGCCTTTGCCGTAATAGTCGCGGCAACGGTTGTCATACCAGTCGTGACGACGGTTGTCATACCAGTCGTGACGATGCTTGTCGTAACGGTAGTGACGGCGGTTGTCGTACCAGTTGTGACGGCGGTTGTCGTACCAGTCGTGACGGCGGTCGCGATACCGGTCGCCGTAATGGTCGCGGCAGCGGTCGCCGTAGTGCTTGTCCCAGCATGGACTCGAGGCGGACACCGACGCTTCCTTCTGTGCGGTCCGACCGGCCGGGTCTGCCGAGGCCGCTGCCGGCGGCAGGCTCACTCCGGCCGCCATCGCCAGAGCCGCGGCCGCCCAGATACGCGCGATCCGTTTCATGAGGCTATCCCTTCCGTCTAGCTCACTCAGAAGCAGTCAGCCGATGACTATAAACCTTTTGGAGACTCGGATCGGCAAATCTCCGAAAACGCATTTCGCCAAATTCTGATTGCGGCGCACGTCATTTGGGATTCCGCGTAGCGAATTCTGTTCACTCTTACCGGCCTCAGCCGTCACGGGGTGTTTGATCCCGCTTTCCCATCGGCCGGACCGCGACGGTGATCCCTGCGGAACGCTTCGTCGAACCAGCCCGGCAGGACACGGTCAGTGGTCGGCGCGTGGCGCGTACATGATCACGGCGACACCGACCAGGCAGATGGCCGCCCCGATGACGTCCCACCGGTCAGGGCGGAACTTGTCGACCACCATGGCCCAGGCCAGCGACCCCGCCACGAAGACGCCACCGTAGGCGGCCAGGATCCGGCCGAAGTTGGCGTCCGGTTGCAGGGTCGCGACGAACCCGTAGGCGCCGAGCGCGGCGACCCCGGCCGCGATCCACCACAGCCCGCGGTTCTCCCGCCAGCCCTGCCAGATCAGCCAGGCGCCGCCGATCTCGGCGAACGCGGCCAGCACGAACAACAGCAGGGACCGAACGATCGTCACACCGGGCAACCTACCGGTTGGAGATCATCACCGGGTCGCGCAGGAGCAGGCGCCTCCGGCACACCCGGCACGGTGCCGTCGCCGGGCCAGCCACCACCAGGCGCCGCCCGCGGCGACCGCGAGCACGACGGCGAGACCCGGCAGCCACGCCACGGCCACGGCCCAACCGGCTCCGGACAGCACCCCGGCGGTCACCAGAACCGGGATCAGGCAACACGCGGCGCACGCGACTCCGGCCAGCCCGGTCAGCCCGGACGGCAGCAGGCGGCGGGCGCGGTCAGTGATCGCCGGCATCCGCCTGCCTCCGTCCGATGCTCGCGAACGGGATCGGGCAGCACGGCTGCGCGGCACAATCCACCAGGTCGTCACAACCCCGCAGTGTCGACGCGATCACCTCCAGGTCGGCGATCCGCGCCTCCACCTCGGCCAGCTTGGCCGTCGCCCGCTCCCGCAACCCGGTGTCCGGGCCGGAGTGCCGGTGGCCGCCCGCGGCGAGCAGATCGGCGACCTCGTCGAGGGTGAACCCCAGCCGCTGCGCGGCTTTGATCACCTTCAGTA
Source organism: Actinoplanes hulinensis (assembly GCF_019429605.1). NCBI lineage: Bacteria > Bacillati > Actinomycetota > Actinomycetes > Micromonosporales > Micromonosporaceae > Actinoplanes > Actinoplanes hulinensis. The sequence goes on from NZ_JAHXZI010000040.1 coordinate 30,750, forward strand.
CGGTGACGGTCTCGGCCGGATAGAGCCGGTGTCCGCCCAGACTGCGTTCCGGCTCGGCCAGCAGCCCACGCCGCTCGTAGTAGCGCAGCGTCTGCAAATTCACTCCGGCGGCGTCGGCGACCTGGCCGCTGCGCAGCCCGGTCACGATCGGCTTCCGGCGGCTCGCTGCCACAAGGCGTCCAAAACCTCGGTGTACGCGGTGGGCACCTCCACATCCACCGACAGCACCCCCTCGCCCGGCCGGATGGTGAAGGTGAAGAACAAGCAGCAGCCGCTCTCCCGTTCGGTCAGACCCCGGGCCTTCCTCTCCGCCGCCGGGTCCAGTTCCCAGCGCAGGGCCGTATCCGTCAGCCGATGCTGCCGCTGGAGCGCCGTGGTGAACAGGTCGTCGAACTCGGCCAGGCGCAGAGGCTGCTCGACGGTGGGCAGGGTGCACGCTTCCGGCACCCAAGGATGGTCTTCGGTCGTAACCATGAGAAGACGGTAAGGCTGTACCCGGGTACCGGATGCAAGCCTTCTTTACAGCGGGCTCCAGTAGAACTGGATGATCGTGCCGACCAGCATGAGCCCGCTCAGGACGGCGTAGACCACGGCGGTCCGGTGCAGCCCGAACCTGTGGGCGATGCCCGCGATGCACAAGGGACCGAACACGAAGACGACCGGAGCCGCGACGAACAGTGCCGTGGTGGCGAAATCAACAACCGGGTCGGACTCCTCCATATAGGTAGAGAAGCCCACCACGAGCGTCAGGTAGGCAAGAACGACCGAAGCCACCGGCCAGAAGTGGGTCAGGCCGGCGAGGTGAGCGGCCAGCCACAGAAGACTTCGACGTTGATCCATCGTTCATGCCGTCAGGATAGGGAGCACAAGCTACTGCCGGGTAGCCGTGGATGCCCACTCGGCCGACCCGCGATCACTGTCGGGGAAATGGCTTCATCCTGGGGAAAGACGGTCCTATGCTGCTCGATCACGGGCGTTCGGTGCAGCCCGCCCACCGCTTCCCGATGCCCGAGGAGTCCTCCGATGCCGCACGTGACGCTCTACGCGGACGCCGTCACCGCCGTGTTCGGCCCCGCCTGCCGCGACGAGGTCCTCGTCGAACTTGTCGGCCAGCCCACCTCCCGCTCCGGCCTCGGCGGAAACGTCATCAGCGACACCGCCGCTCGCTGATCGGAAAGGACAGGCCATGGGTGTGACAGTCGAGGCCTACAGTCACCTCGTCCACGTCGGCGCCCACGTTCTCGACTGCTCGGCGAAGACCCACCACCGGACGGTCATCCCCGAACACGTCTTCTGCTGCCGGGAGGAAAACCATCTGTTTGCGTACGCCGACACGGTCTTCGCCGCCTCGTTCCGCGGGATCCCCGTTCTCGGTGACAAGACGTTCCTCACCGGCGGCTGTTACGCGACGACAGAGCGGACCGAAGAGTTCGAGGCATGGTCCGGCTCCTGCACCAGATACGGGTATTGGCGGGCCGACCTGCAGAACCAGTTCAATCCGGAGATGGACCCGGACGGCCCGTTCTACGAGCTGATCTGGTTCTCCGACTGCGAAGGAACGATCGGGCCGGATGCCGCCGCCGACCTGCTGGCCGACTTCAAGAGGCATGCGCCCGACTATCGCCCGGAGTACGACGGGTACCGCGCCGTCTTCGACGATTTCACCCGGGCATGTTCCCTCGCCACGGAAGACGGCCTGATCTACTACTGGTAGAGCGGGCCGCGCACGCATTTCCCACAACAGGTGAGGATGCCGGAAATGGGCATGTACGCGTCGATCCGCGGCTGGCTTGAGATCGACTTCGAGCAACGCGCCGATGCTGAGCAGATCACCGAGCAGAACCGGCACCGAATCGCCCGCCCCGGATATGTCCTGGCTCGCCGAGTAGGCCGCAGGAGATCTGATCTCTGTCCAACGCGGTCTGCCATCATCGTTCGGCATGGCGAATGTCTGGTCCGGTGTGACGATCGACTGTCTCGACCCGGAGCGCGTGGCGCGATTCTGGAGTGTCCTGCTGGGCCGTGAGCCCGGACCGTCCGAGCGTGGATGGGTCTATCTCGGCGAGCGGGGCGACCCGCAACCGCGCCTGGTGTTTCAGCCGGTGTCCGAGCCGGCCACCGGCAAGGTCCGGATCCACCTCGACGTGACCGTCGACGACATCGAGGAGGCCATGGCGACGGTCGTGGCCCTCGGTGGACGGTCCACCGGCGAACGGCACGACTACGACGGAGGCGTGGTGGTCGTCATGGCCGACCCGGAGAATCACGAGTTCTGCCTGGTCCAGTACTACCGGGCGTGATCCGCCAGCAGCTCCAGGCAGTGCCGTGGGCTCTCCACGTGGGCGTTGTGGCCCAGCCCGGCAAGGGTGACGACCGGTACGCCCCACTGCCGCAACTGGTCGTCGGTGTTCATCGGGTCGTGTTCGCCGCGGGCCAGCGTGACCGCCGCCCGCGTACCGGCCACCAGTGCGGCCATGTCCGGCTTCCCCACCCCGAAGGCGCGCGGGTCGAGCGCGAGCCGCCAGCGCCCGCCGGTCTCGTGGATCCCGGCGTGTACCGCCGGATCGTCCGGCGTGAGCAACCCGGTCAGCCCGGACACCCGCAGGTGCCGGGCGGCGGCCTCGCCCGCCGAGTCGAACCAGGCCACCGGCCGCTGCGCCATGGCCCCGGCACGGTCCAGATCCTGGTCGCTCCAGTCGACCTTGATGCCGAGCCCGACCACCGCGGCCACCGGCAGGCGGGCGGCCAGTGCGAGCGCGACCACCCCGCCGAGCGAGTGCCCCACCACGACGGTGGGGCCGCCACCGGTCACGAGCGGGCGCACCGCCTCGGCCAGGGCGTCGAACGTGTATTCCGGCAGCGCCGGCGACCCGCCGTGCCCGGGCAGGTCAGGCGCGATCCACTGGCCGGGCCAGCGGTTCGCCAGTTCGGGCCACCAGCCGGACCACACGTCACCGGTGGCGCCCAGCCCGTGCAGCAACAGCAGCAGCGGCTCACCGTCGCCGCCGGCACGTACCCGCAGATAAGCTTCCATCACCGGATGGTGCCATCCGGCGGCGGGTCACGGTCGAGCGGTACCTGGACACGATATCGAGTTGTCCGCTCCTCGCTCGTGAGGCACCCTGCACGCATGATCGAGACGCGGGTGCTGGCTCCGGACGACTGGAAGATCTGGCGGGGGTTGCGGCTCGCCGCACTGACCGAGGCGGGTCACGCGTTCGGTGCCCAGCTGGCGGACTGGTCGGGTGAGGGCGACCGGGAGGATCGGTGGCGGGCACGGCTCGCGATCCCGGGTTCGATCAACCTGGTGGTGGTCGTCGACGGGCAGCCGGTGGGGATGGCGAGCGGCGTGCCGGGCGACAACGAGCAGGTCGTCGAGCTGATCTCGATGTACGTCGTTCCGGCCGGACGCGGCCGTGGAGCCGGTGATCTGCTGGTGGACGCCGTGGAGCGGTGGGCCCGCCAACGGGGAGCCGAGGTGCTGCGGCTGGCCGTGGTGGAGGGCAACGAGAACGCGTGGGCCCTGTACGAACGAAACGGGTTCCGGGACACGGGCGAGATCGGCGGTCTCATGCCCGACGGGATCCGCCGCGAGCACGTGCTGACGAAGAACCTGGCGGGTTAGCGGGCCGAGTCGGCAACACCACCCCGCCCGATTCGGGATCATGACCGGGTGGACTCGACGTGGGGCCAACTGCTGCTGGGACTGGCGACGATCGCCGGCTTCTTCGCCGTGGTGGCCATCGGCGTGGCCGTGCTGCTCTGGGCGCCGCTGGCCGGGCCGGCCACCGAACAGGCGCCGCGATGGGCCCGCCGCCGCACCGACACCGATCTCCAGGCCCGGCTGTGGCGGCGTGCCGCCGCAACGGCGCAACGACTTCACCGGGTACGGCCACCCGCACCGGTCACCCGAGGGCTCAAGGACGTGGTGCGGCACCCGTCCCGGCTGGTGGTGGCCGGCTTCGCGGTGGCCGTCATGGTCGGCTGGGGGCTGCTGATGCTGCCGCCGGCGACCGAGTCGGGCCGCGGCGCCGGAGCGGTCACGGCGCTGTTCACGGCCACATCCGCGGTGTGCGTGACCGGGCTGGTCATCGAGGACACCGGCAGCTACTGGTCCGGGTTCGGCGAGGTCGTCATCCTGGGGCTGATCCAGATCGGCGGCTTCGGCATCATGACGGTGGCGTCGCTGCTGGGGCTCCTGGTGGCCGGCCGGATGCGGATGCGCCTGCAGTTGGGCGCACAGGCCGAGACCAAGGCCATGGGTGTCGGCGACGTCCGGCAGGTGATCCTCGGCGTCCTGCGGATCAGTCTGCTGGTGGAGGCCACGGTGGCGGCGGCCCTCACCTGGCGGTTCGCCGACGGCTACGGCCAGAGCTGGAGCCACGCCGCCTACCTGGGGCTGTTCCACGCCGTGTCGGCGTTCAACAACGCCGGCTTCGGCCTCTACCCGGACAGCCTGATGCGGTTCGTCGGCGACCCGCTGATCTGCCTGCCGATCTGCGCGGCCGTCATCATCGGCGGCCTCGGGTTCCCGGTCCTGTTCGAGCTGCGCCGCAAACTGCGCACCCCACGGAAGTGGTCACTGCACACCAAGGTCACCCTGGCGATGACCGGCGTGCTGCTCACCGGCGGCTGGCTGCTGATCACCTGGGCCGAATGGGCGAACACCGCCACGCTGGGCCCGCTGGGCGTCGGCGGACGGCTGCTGGCCGGATTCACCACCGCGGTGATGCCCCGCACCGCCGGGTTCAACAGCATCGACGTGGCGCAGATGCACGACGTCACCCTGCTCGTCAACGACATGCTCATGTTCATCGGCGGCGGCAGCGCCGGCACCGCGGGCGGCATCAAGGTCACCACGTTCGCCCTGCTCGGCTTCGTGATCCTCGCCGAGATCCGCGGCGAACCCAGCGTGCATGTGCTGGGCCGCCGCCTGCCCACCGGCATCCAACGACAGGCGCTGACCATCGCGCTGCTCAGCATCGGCCTGGTGATGGCCGCCACGCTGTCGCTGCTGGCGCTGACCCCGTTCAACCTCAACCAGGTCCTGCTCGAGGTGACCTCCGCGTTCGCCACCGTCGGCATGAGCACCGGCATCACCGCCCACGTCGGCACGGCCGGGCACCTCATCCTCATCGCGCTGATGTTCATCGGACGGCTCGGCCCGGTCACCGCCGCGGCGGCACTGGCCCTGCGGCACCACAACCGCCGTTACGAACTACCCGAGGAGCGAACCATCGTTGGCTAGGAAACCGGCAACCCACGAGCGCATCGCCGTACTGGGACTGGGCCGTTTCGGCGGCTCCCTCGCGCTGGAACTGACCTTCCAGGGCTGGGAGGTCATCGGCATCGACGCCGACCCGCGCCCGGTGCAGGCACACGCCGACGCACTCGCCCACACCGCGGTCGCCGACACCACCGACGAGGAGGCCCTGCGCCAACTGGGCGTACACGAACTGACCAACGTCGTGGTCGGCATCGGCACCGACATCCAGGCCAGCATCATGACCGCCTCACTGCTGACCGACCTGGGCGTGCCCCACATCCTGGCCAAGGCACTGAGCCCCCAGCACGCCACCATCCTGCGCCGCGTCGGCGCCCACCACGTGGTGCTGCCCGAACAGGAGATGGGCGAACGCATGGCCCACCTGGTGACCGGCCAGATCCTGAACTTCATCCAGTTCGACGACGACTACGTGCTCGCCAAGACCCGGGCGCCGGAGGCCGTCATCGGACAGACACTGGCCGACATGGAGCTACGCGGCACCTACGGCGTCACCGTGATGTCGATCAAACGACCGGGCGAGCGGTTCACCCACACGACCGCGGCCACCACCATCTACGCCGGGGACATGCTCATCGTCGCGGGCGACCCCCGCAGCGTCCAGGCCTTCTGCACCCTGCCGTGACCGCATCCGACCACGGCCGTCGTCCATCTCGAAGAGTTCGTGAACGGCGTCGTAATACTTCGCCGTCCGCCCTGAAGCGGTCATGCCGAGCCGTCGGCAGACGGCCTGGGAGGCATGGTTGTCCGGGTCGGTCACGGCGACGACCCTCGCCAGCCCGCGACCGAACGCGTCGTGGAGGACGGCCTCCGCCGCCTCGGTGGCATAGCCCTGTCCCCAGGCGTCCGGGTGCAGATGCCAGCCGACGGCACGCCGGCGCCTGATCGACGCGAGCGCGTCCTGCCGCGTCCGCATGATCGCCGGATGCGCGCCGAGGAAGCGCACGACCTCCCAGCGGGACTCCAGATCCAGGAGGAAGTCGGCGTCATCGTCGCGCCAGGGACGCAGCAGGAGCCGCTTGCTCGTGATCGTGCGCATGCCACGAATCTAATCAGCGCGGCTTACCGCCACGGCACTCTAGTCGCAACGCCGTTCAGTTAGGCCAGCGTCGGGTTCGTCAAGGTCCGTTGGTGATGATGTTGATGGCGATGGTGGCTTGGTAGGTGCGCCGGTCGATGTTCGGGCCGCGGGCCTGGTATTTGGAGTTCGAT
>NZ_JAHXZI010000041.1:0-34902 GCF_019429605.1 Actinoplanes hulinensis
CGACCCTCGCCGACCGGCATCCGGTGTTGATCAGCGGGGAGATATCTGGCCATCCACGGGGAGAACCCTGGCCACCAGCGGGGCGGTAAATGGCCGCCTATGGGGATCTTTCACTGGCCGCGGACAACCGTTCCGCCATCCGGAGGTCATGATTCATCGTTGCAGATCCCGTGGGCGCTCACCACACCAGTAACCAGAGAACGCCCTCATCTCGGCAGATCAATAGGTTCGACGTGGTCCGTGTCGCCGGCAACCCGATCATCCTGACCCCGTGACCGCGGTCGGCATCGGGCCGGCGTTCCATGCGGCGCAACAGGCGGCCGGAGTCGTCGAGGCCAAGAACCGCGGTCGCTTCGCTGGCGCGATACGAGGCCGCCACCGATCGATCGCGCCGGCTCTCACCCACCCGGACGGCCGCGGCGATCCGCTTCCACCGATGAGTTCGACCGGTAGGCCGGGTCTACCCATCACAGCGAACCCGAGGTAAGGACGATGTGATGACCCACCTGAACGCGGAACATGCCCGACGGTCGATCCTCGAACACACCCGGCACCTGGCCGGGTCAGCCGCCGCGGCCGGACCTCACACCGCCGTGCCCACCACCCCGGACTGGACCATCACCGACCTCGTCGAACACGTCGGTCAGACCCAGCACTGGGTGGCGGAGATCATCGAACGGCGCATCACCGACCCCACACAGCTGCCCACGGAGATGGCCGTACTCCCCGCCGACCCCGGCGAATGGCACAGCTGGCTGTCGGGCTCCGCGCAGCGGGTCACGAGCGCGTGCTCCGACGACGCACTCGACGCCGCGGTGTTCAACGCCGCGGGCGACGAGCGGACCGGGACACGCTTCTGGCTGGCCAGCGTCCTCAACGAGACGGTCGTCCACGGATTCGACGCGGCAAGCGCGGCGGGCCGGCCGGACGACATCGCCCCCGACATCGCGGCCGCGCTCATCAGCAACCACCTCGCGATGCTCACCTCGCCCACCTGGGAGATGCTGCGGTCAGAGTCGGCCCACGCCATTCGGGGCACCGGGCAGACCCTGCAGTGGCGGGCCACCGACACCGTGGACGGCGCCTGGCTCGTCGAGCGACGGCCCGGCGGCGCCACCTGGCAGCCCACGGTCCGGAACGCCGACGTGACGGTGACCGGACCGGCCGCAACCCTGCTGCTGATCATGACCCGGCGCCTGCCTCTCGCCGGCAACGACGCCACCGGCATCGACGGTGACATCGACCTCGCCCAGCACTGGCTCGACAACACCGCCCATGTCGCCGACTGAGACCGGTGCTATTACCGCATTCCGCGTGTAAGGCATGAAACGTGGCCTAAGGTGACGTCATCTGGTCACTGGATGAATGCCGCATCGTGGGCCGCCGGCGAGATCACAAGGGGCGCCGACTCAGGTGCGCGGCCGGGCGGAGCGGAACCTGAGCGAGGGGATCGACGTGGCAGGCAGCCGTGGACTGGGACAGTGGTGCCGGGACCGGAAGGTCTCCACGAAGGTACTGGCGGTCGCCGGTGTGGCCATCGCCGGAACCGTGGCCGTCGGGGCGCTGAGCGTCGCCCGGATCGGGGAACTGCAGGACAGCCGGAACACCGAGATCGCCGAGGTCCTGCCATACAGCACCAACCTCAACGGTGCCGCACTGAGCGCGAAGACCGCCGCCAACGACGAGCGCGGCTTCCTGCTCAAGGGTGACGCCGACTTCAGCGGGGAGGCGCTGGGCCGGCAAGAGGCGGTCGACGCCGCATTGGCCGCGGCGCGGGCGGTCGCCGAGCCGGCGGCGCAGGAACGCATCGACGCGATCAAGGCCGCCACGGACACCTGGTTCACCGCGCTGGAGTCCGAATTCGCGCTCTACCAGACCCGGCCCGAGGTGGCGATCAGGGCGGCGCTGGGTGAGAACCGGGATCTGCGCAAGACGTACGAAACGTTGATCAATGACGAGATCGCCTACGCCAACGCGGAGCTGCTGCAGGGCGAGAAGTTCGACGCGACCGTATCGCGGACCCGCGTACAGATCATCGTCGCCGCGATCACGGCGCTGGTGATCGCGGTGCTCGCCGCGCTGTACGTTGCACGCCTGATCGTGCAGCCACTGCGCAGGGTCGGTCAGGTCCTCGACCGGGTAGCCGAAGGCGACCTCTCCGGAGACCCCCGGGTGCGGCAACGTGACGAGGTCGGCAACATGGCCGACTCGCTGCGCCGGGCAACCGACACCCTGCGCCAGACCGTCTCGGACCTGAGCGACCACGCCCGAAACCTCGCCGCCCAGGCCGTGGCACTCACCCAGACCAGCCGGAACAGCGCGACCAGCGCCGAACAGGGGGCTCGGCAGGCGGCCGTCGTCGCCGACTCGGCGGCGACGATGTCGGACAACATCCAGACGGTCGCCGCCGGCGCCGAGGAGATGGGCGCGTCCATTCGCGAGATCAGCCACAGCGCCACACAGGCCGTACAGGTGGCCTCCCGGGCGGTGGACGTCACCACCCACACCAGCAAGGTCATGGCCAAACTCGGTGAATCCTCGGCCGAGATCGGCAACGTGATCAATACGATCACCGCGATCGCCGAGCAGACCAACCTGCTCGCGCTCAACGCCACCATCGAAGCCGCACGCGCCGGCGAGATGGGTAAGGGCTTCGCCGTGGTCGCCAGCGAGGTCAAGGACCTGGCCCAGGAGACCAGCCGGGCAACCGAGGACATCGGCCGCCGGGTCGCCGCGATCCAGACCGACACCGCCGGCGCGGTCGCCGCGATCGAGGAGATCGGCGAGATCATCCGGCAGATCAACGACTTCCAGACCACGATCGCCTCCGCCGTGGAGGAACAGACCGTCACCACCAACGAGATGAGCCGCAACGTCACCGAGGCAGCCGAAGCCGGCGCCCAGGTCGCGAACACCATCAACGGCGTCGCGGCGTCGGTGCAGGAGACCACCGCCGGCGTGAACGAAGCCGATCAAGCAGCCAACCACCTCGCCGGGATGTCCGGGGACCTGCAGCGGGTCGTCGACAGATTCAGGATCTGAGCGCTCCACCACCGCGGTCGGCGCATGTCCAGGACCGCGTCCCTGGGCGGCCTCGCCGCATCCGTCGACATTGTTCTTGGTGAATGGGCTGCATCGGCGTCATCCGCACTTGCGCAACGGCGCCGTGAAGAATCCGGCCTGGCGGTCACTCTCAGCAACGCGCCGAGTCGGCGAGGTCTCGTAGCTGCGGAACCGCCGCCGGAACCAGTTGCCTGGCTGTTCGGCCCCCTCCGGCCAGGACGAATGGGTGCGCCAGGTGATCCGTGCGGGCGGGTTTGGTGATCCCAGGGGGACGTGCCGAGGGTTTGTTCGCGGTTCTGGGCGCTCGGCCGGATCCGGTGAAACACACTAGGGTTGACTACGGAGAGTAGTCAGACCTTTGTCAATTTTATCGAGGTGAACGGATCATGAAAGGAATAATGGCGATCTTGTCCGCCGCGACGCTGTTCGGCGCCATCTCGGGAACCGCGGGGTACGCCTCGCCCGGTGCGGCGCCCGGCGCCGCTCGCCCGGCCGCCAACTGCGTCCCGATGGACGACGGAAGCTGCATGCGGTTCAGTGCCGTCACCGAGACCACCACCGTGTTCGTCACCGCGACGAAGAGCGGCGACCTTCGAGGCTTCTCGGACTTCTCCTCGTACGCCGCCTTCATCGGCAACGAATTCAACGTAACGATCAAGCGTGGCGGCAACGGCATCACCATCAGCCCCGGAAAGCCGAAACCCCCCGACTGCAAGGAAGGCGACGACAACTGCCCGGGCTCGGATGAGGGAGACCGGACCGGCAACGCGCCGCGTTCCCTCTCCGCGGCCCACGCGATGGCGAACTTCGCCACCTTCTACGACTCCGGCCTCATGACCGGACCCGCCTTCGCGCTCAACCCACCGAACGTCATCGCCAACCTGGCCACACTCCCCAAGCCCGGCGGTGGCACCTGGAACAACCGGATCTCCGCCGTCATCACCACCGGCGGCCCCTCCCTGATGCTCGGCGCCGGACTCTGCTCCCAACCGAGCTGCATCGGTGGATGGTGGCTGACCGTCCTGAACAACTCACAGACGCAACTCCTGGGCGGCTTCAACAACACCGCCTCCCTGGTCGCCGTCTTCTGACCCCCTATTCTGCGGCGATCGCAGGCCCCGGAGGGCGCTTGCGGTCGCCTCGCCCCCCCCGACGGTGCGCGACCTCAATCGGCGGCGAGTTGGGTGACGGCGTCGGCGACGGTGTCGACCTCGTCCTCGGTGTTGTAGTAGTGCGGCGAGAGCCGCAGCGCCCAGGTGACGTCCTTGTCGGCGAAGTCGTACTGGGCGAAGTGCCGGTAACTGAGCGCCGAGTTGATCCGGCGTGCGTCCAGGGCCTGTTTGAACGGCTCCGGTTCCCAGCCGGCGACGTCGAAGGTGACCAGCGCGGCCGGGTTCGGGCCGCGGTCGAGCACGCGTACGCCGGGAATCCACGTGAGCCGGTCGCGTAGCCGGGCTGCCAGGGCGGGAGTGCGCCGGGCGATCGACCTGATGCCCACGCGTAGCGCGTACCGGGTGGCGGCGGCGCTGCCGATGACGGCCGCGTAGGGGAACTCCCAGTCCTCGAACCGCGCCGCGGTGTCGACCGGGCGATAGGTGTCGGGACCGGTCCAGCGTGCGCCGTGCATGTCGATGAACAACGGCTCGAAGCCGCCACGCAGGACCCGATCGGAGACGTAGAGGAAGCCGGTGCCGCGGGGTCCACGCAGGAATTTGCGGCAGGTGGCGGTCAGGAAGTCGCAGCCGATCTCGTCGACGTCGATCGGGAACTGGCCGACCGACTGGCAGGCGTCGACGAGATACACCAGGTCCAGGTCCCGGCAGTGACGGCCGATCTCCGCGACGGGCTGGACCAGCCCGGAGTTGGTGGGGACGTGGGTCACCGCGACCAGTCGTGGGCGCCGGCTCCGCATGAGCTGCGCCATCGCGGTGACGTCGACGCCGTTGCCGTCAGGGTCGTCGGGGGCGTGGACGATCTCGACACCGAACCGCTTGCGCAGCGCCAGGAAGGCGATCTGGTTGGAGATGAAGTCGTTGCGGGTGGTGAGGATGACGTCGCCGGGCTGGAACGGGATGGACGACAGCGCCCGGGTGTAGGCATCGGTGGCGCTGGCGGCGAAGGCGATCTCGCCGGGCCGGGCGCCGATCAGTTCCGCGGTGGCGGCGTAGAAGTCGGTGACCTCGCCGGCGCGGACCTCGGCGGCCTCGTAGCCGCCGATGCGCGCCTCCAGGTCCAGGTGCTCGACCATCGCCTGGTGCACCGGCCGGGCGAGCAGGCCGCAGCCGGCGTTGTTGAAGTGGATCACCGACCCGCAGCCGGGGGTGTCGGCCCGCAGGGCGGTGAGGTCGAGCAGCGTTTCTCCGGAATCGGCGATAGCGCTATCGTGTTCACTCATGTCTGAGAGTAGCACTCTTGCCATCCTGGTCTCCACGCTGCGGGCGGAGATCGCCCGCCTGGCGCCCGGTGACCGGCTGCCCAGCAACCGGGACCTGGTACGCGGTCACAGCGTGAGCCCGGTGACGGTGGCACGGGCGGTTGCGGCGCTGGCCGCCGAAGGCATAGTGGTGACCAGGCCCGGAAGCGGGACCTTCGTGGCGAGCCACCGCCCGCGCACGCCCCACGCCGCGGCGGATACGTCGTGGCAGACGGTGGCGCTCGGCGACCGCAGCATCGATGCCCGCACCGTCACCGACCTGCTCAGCCCGCCACCGGCGAGCACGATCACCCTGGCGGGCGGCTACCTGCAACGCTCCCTGCAGCCGACCAAAGCCCTGGGCGCGGCGCTGAGCCGGGCAGCCCGGCGACCCGATGCCTGGGACCGCACCCCAACCGCCGGACTCGAAGCACTGCGCTCCCAGTTCGCCCGGCTCGCCGGCTCCGACATCGACGCCGACGACGTACTGATCACCAGCGGCGGCCAGGACGCCCTGTCCATGGCGTTTCGATCCATCGCCGCGCCCGGCAGCCCGATCCTGGTCGAGTCGCCCACCTACCAGGGCGCCCTGGCCGCCGCGCGTGCCGCCGGGCTACGCCCCGTTCCCGTCCCGATCGACGCCGACGGCATCCGCCCCGACCTGCTCGCCGACGCGTTCGCGACCACCGGCGCCCGGCTGCTCTACTGCCAGCCGACCTTCCACAACCCGACCGGCGCGGTTCTGCCGGCCGAACGCCGTCGCCAGGTCCTCGACATCGCCCGCGCCGTGGGGGCGTTCATTCTCGAAGACGACTTCGCGCGGCTGCTCGGCCACGGCGGACCGCTGCCCCGCCCCCTGCTGGCCGACGACGATGACGGCACAGTGGTCTACCTGACCTCCCTGACCAAGCCCGCGTCACCGAGTTTGCGCATCGGCGCGCTGATCGCCCGGGGTCCCGTGGCTCACCGGCTGCGAGCGACCAGACTCGTGGACGACTTCTTCCTCGCCCGGCCGCTGCAGGAAGCCGCCGTCGAACTGCTCAGCACACCGTCATGGGACAGACACCTGCGCGGGCTGGCCACCGCGCTGCGCGATCGCTGCGCCGCACTCGCCGCCGCGCTCGCCACCGAGATCCCGGAATGGACGGTCGCCGGCGTGCCGCGGGGAGGCCTGCATCTGTGGGTACGTCTGCCGGGCCCCGTCGAGTCGGCCACCACGATCGCCGATGCGGCCCGCGCACAGGGCGTCGCGGTCAGCGTCGGCAACGGCTACTTCGCCGCCGAACCGCCGGGAGCGTATCTACGACTCGGCTTCGCGGCTACGGCCGACCTGACCCAGCTGTCCGAAGGCGTGCACCGGCTGAGTAAGGCCTTTCATCGTGCCGATTCGTGAAGCGGCGGCCAAGCCGATCAGGGAGCCGGCCAGCGCGACGACGGCGGCCAGCGATGCCGAGGGCCTTCCGTACAGTCGGATTTGATGGAGACCGCGTGGAAGATCCTGATCGGCGCCGGACTGGGCCTCGTCGCGGTGTGGCTGGCGCTGATCGTGGCGTTGCTGCTGGCCGGGCGCCGTTACGAACGCCCAGGCCTCGGCGAGATGCTGCGCCTGCTGCCGGACCTGTTACGCCTGCTCAAGCGGCTCGCCGCCGATGCCGGCCTGCCCCGCGGTGTACGGGTGCGCCTGTGGCTGCTGCTGGCCTATCTCGCCGTACCGATCGATCTGATTCCCGATTTCATCCCGGTCATCGGCTATGCCGACGACGCGATCATCGTGGCGCTCGCGTTGCGGTCGGTGGCCCGCCGCGCCGGCCGGCAAGCACTGCACCGGCACTGGCCCGGCACCCCGGCCGGACTCGCCGCGGTCCTCCGTGCCGCCGGCATCCGTTCCTGACGGCACCGGCGGAGCGGTTGGCCAGTAGGCCGAAAGTCCCGCGACCTGGTGCTGAGTGGCTTCTTTCCTGATGCCCGCACTTTCCGAACAAGAGTAAGGATGTGAGGTTCGCGAAGGGAGAGAGCGTGAGGGAAACAGCGCCCCGGCCGACCGGTGAGATGCGTACCTTCGGCGCGCACGAGCTGATCGTGACGAAGACGGATCTCAAGGGCCGGTTGACGTACGTCAATGATGTCTTTCTGCGGGTCTCGGTCTTCGCCGAAGACGAGGCCATCGGCCAGCCGCACAACATCATCCGGCATCCGGACATGCCCAAGGCCGTCTTCAAGTTGCTCTGGGACACCCTCACCGCGGGCCAGGAGATCTTCGCGTACGTGCTGAACCTCGCCGGAGACGGCGCCTCCTACTGGGTTCTGGCCCACGTCACCCCCTCCTACGACGCACGCGGCCGGATCGTGGGCTACCACTCCTCCCGGCGAATGCCGGCCCCCACCGCGATCAAGGCCGCCGCGGCGCTCTACGAACGGCTGCGCGCCGAGGAACAGCGACTCGGCGGGCAGGCCGGTCTGGCCGCGTCCTGGCAGCTGATGCAGGACCTGCTGGGCGAGCGCGGTCAGACCTATGACCAGTACGTGTGGGAACTCACCAACGAAGGGGACAGCGCATGAGGCGCCTCAAGTCCGACATGGCGCAGGAACAGGCTGAGACACAGGCGCTGGCCGTACTCACCGAGATCGTCGCCCGTGCCGCCGACGGTGACCTGGAGGCCCGGGTCCCGCGGCTCGGTGACAGCCCGCAGGCGGCCGCGGCCCGCCGGGAGATGAACCGCCTGCTCGACGTGACCGACGCGTTCGTCCGTGAGTCCGGTGCCGCCCTGGCCGCCTCCGCCGAAGGGCGTTTCCACCGCCGGTTCCTGACCCGGGGCATGCCCGGCGCCTACGCGAAGAGCGCCACGATCATCAACACCGCTGTGGAGGGGATGAGCGCCGGCGCCCAGCGCCTGGCCGACGCCGACCGGGCCCGCCACGCGCTGGCGGACCAACTCGAATCGGCCGTGCTGACGGTCAGCGAACAGGTCGCCACGGCCGCCACCGAGATGGGCGCCTCGGCCCACGGACTGGCGGAATTCGCCACCGGAGCGGTCAACGACGCCGAACGCGGACGCGCCACCGTGGGCTCACTCCACCAGGCCTCCAACGAGATCCGCCGAGCTGTCCACCTGATCACCCAGGTCGCGGCCCAGACGAAGCTGCTGGCACTCAACGCCACCATCGAGGCCGCCCGCGCCGGGGAGGCCGGCCGCGGCTTCAGCATCGTGGCCAGCGAGGTGAAGACCCTGGCCGGCGAGACCGCCACCGCCTCGGACGACATCGTCGAGCAGGTCACCGCCGTGCAGTCCGCGGCCGGCGACGCGGTCGAGGTCCTCGAAGCGGTCACCGCCAACCTCCGCGAGATGCACCACCTGGTCAGCGGGATCACCTCCGCGGTCGACGGGGGACAGGGCACCACCTCGGGCCTTTCCCAACTGGCCGAAGTGCTTCGCACCGAGGTGCACCGCTTCGTCACCACCGTCAGGCAATCCTGAGCCGGCGCCCGGGCACTTGTCACGCACATGCGCGCGGTCGAGGCCCAGACCGGCCGCGACCGGGTCGTCGCCGACATGTAGGCCGGCACCGCATCAGGGCTTGCGGGCCACAGCCCCGTACGCGTCGAGCCACTCGACGGCCACTTCCGGACGCCAGTCGGTGATCTGGACCAGGCCCGGCTCCACGAACTCCAGTCCTTCGAAGAGGCTGCCGATCTCCTCGGGAGAACGCAGGATGTACGGCACGCCACCGTTCTGGGCCAGCCGCTCGGCACCCTCGACAACCGCCGGCGTGGTGTTCGTTCCGTCCCACAGCACCAGATAGCTGCCGGAAGGCGTCGCCTCCATCACGTGGTTCACGATCGACGACACGACCTTGAGGTCGGGCTCGTAGCCCATGACGCCCATGAACATCACGGCGACCGGCTCGGAGAAGTCGAGCACCTTCCGCGCCTCGCCGAGGATCCGCTCGGGATCGTGGTAGTCGGAATCCACATGGACGGTACGGCCACCCTCGCCCGTCTCCGCCATCAGCGCACGCGCGTGCACCAGCACGAGAGGGTCGTTGTCCACGTAGACGACGCGGGTCTCCGGCGCGACGGACTGGGCGACCTCGTGCGTGTTCTGCATGGTCGGCAACCCCGTGCCGATGTCGAGGAACTGCCGGACCCCGGCCTCGGCGGCCAGGTGACGGACGACCCGGATGAGGAACCGGCGCGACTGCTTCGCCATCAGCACGATCTCGGGATACACCTGTTCAACCGCGTCGCCGGCAGCGCGGTCGGCAGCGAAGTTGTCCTTGCCTCCCATCCAGTAATTCCAGATCCGGGCCGCATGCGGCACCTCCGGCTGGAGCCTGGAAGAGAGGGGATCATCCGGGAACGCCATGCGCCTGTTCTACGGCAGGCGTACCCGATATGCAAGCATCGATGAACCTGCCCCGGGTGAGGTGCCGGGGCGGATAAGCGTCGGCTGCCCGATCAGGGACCGTGTTGCGCAAAACGCGGCCGACGCCCGATCCCGGCTCGTCCTTTGGCGATGAGAAGGACACCGGTGATCCGATGCCGGCGCCATGAAGTTAGCCTGTCCTAACTTTTGAGGACGGGGTGATCTTGAGTGAGGCAGGGTGACGCGCCGAGCGCCATAACCCAGCCGGACAGGCAATGGACCGCGGGGGATGTGATCCGCTTCGCCTTCCGGCGTGTGCGCGTGCAGGCCTGGCTGACCGTCGCCATGGTCAGCGTCCATCAGGTGTGCGAGGCGACCACCCCGGTTCTGGTCGGCCTCGCCCTGGACGGGGCGATCGCCGATGGATCGGTGCCGGGGACGCTGTTGTGGGTGGCGGCGTTGGCCGGCGTGTATGTGGTGCTGTCGCTGTGCGGCAACGGCGCCGGGCCGGTCGGTACGCGTGCGGCGACCCGGGCCGGGCACGAGGTGCGCCAGGCGATCGTGGCCCGCGTCCTCGACCCGCGCGGCCTGGCGAAACAGCGGCCGACCGGGGAGACGCTCAGCGTGGCGAGCAGCGACGCCGCCGTGGTGGGTGAGACCGTGGACGCCCTGTCCACGGGCGTCAGCGGATTCGTGGCGTTGGTGGTCGCGACGGTCGCGCTGTTCGTCACCTCGGTGACTCTCGGGTTCGTGGCTCTGGCCTGCGTCGTCGTGGTCGTCTTCGTCGCGCCGCTACTGGCCAGGCCGTTGCAGCAGCGCAGCGAGGCGCAGCAGGAGGCCGCGGCCCACAGCGCGGCGGTCGCCGTCGACATGGTCGAAGGACTGCGGGTGCTCGGCGGGCTGGGCGCGCAGCGTAACGCCGCCGCCCGCTATCGCGTCACCAGTCAGCTCTCCCGCCGGGCCCGGATCCGGGCGGGCGCCGCCGAGGCGCTGTTCGAGGGGGTCACCAGCACCATCGGCGGCTTCCTGCTGGTGGCAGTCGCCGCAGTGGGCGCCTTCCTCGCCCTCGACGGTGACCTGACGCCGGGCCAGCTGGTGGCCGGGGTGGGCCTGGCGCAATTCCTGGTCGAACCGGTCAACCGGCTGTCGTATGCCGGGGTGTTCGCCGCGACGGTTCGCGCGTCCGCCCAGCGGATCGCGGACCTGCTCAACACGCCACACGCCGTCGCCGGCCCGGCGCTGTCGGCGGATCGGCCACCGCTGGCGGCGTCGCTCACCGTGTCCGGTCTCATCGGCGAGCATCTGCGCGGTCTCGACCTCGATGTGGCCGAGGGCGAGCTGGTCGCCGTGGTCGCCGACAATCTGGCCGAGCGGGCCGAGCTGCTCGACGCCATCGGCCGGCGCCGGGAGCCGGCCGGCGGCACCGTGCTCGTCGGTGGCGTGCCGGCCGAGGCGCTCCCGCTCGACGTCCTGCACGCCCACGTCGCGGTGATTCCGCACAACTCGTCGCTGTTCACCGAGCCGCTGCCGGAGGTCGTCGGCGACAACCCGGCCCCGTACCTCGCCGCCGCATGCGCCGAGGAGATGGCCGCGCTGCTGCACGACCGTGGTTCGGTGCACTTCGGCCGTAACCTCTCCGGCGGGCAGCAGCAGCGATTGTCGCTGGCCCGGGCGCTCGCGGCGGACCCGCCGGTGCTGGTGCTCGACGAACCGGCAAGCGCGCTGGACACCGTCACCGAAGCCGCCGTCGCGGCCGGGATACGCACACTGCGGCGCGGCCGGCGCACCACGATCATCGTCACCTCCAGTGCCAGTCTGCTCGCGGTCGCCGACCGGGTCGTCCTCGTCCAGAACGGTGCGCTCGTGGCCGAGGGCACCCACACCGACCTCGTCGCCGACGAGCGCTACGCCGGAGCCGTACTGTCGTGACCGACCTCGCCCCCGTCACCCTTCCCGTCGCCACGCCCCGGCAGGCACGCCGGATCCTCGGGCAGGCGCTGCGACCGCACCGGCGTGCGGCGTCGCTCGCCCTGATGGTCCTCCTCGGCACCGTCGGCGCCGGGCTGTTCATCCCACCCGCGCTCGGCACACTGGTCGACATCGTCTACACAGGTGGCCGGCGTGCCGAACTGACCGGCCCGCTGGTCACGCTCGCCGTGGCCACCCTCGTGCAGGGGGTGCTGTCCAGCGGTGGGTGGCTGCTGATCGTCCAGGTCGGTGAGAAGGCGCTCGCCGGGCTGCGGGAGACCGTGCTGGGGCACGCGCTGTCGCTGCCACAGGCCGAGATCGAACGCGGCGGCACCGGCGACCTCGTCTCCCGGGTCAGCAACGACGTGGACAAGGTCAGCGAGGCGCTGCGCCGCGGCTTCCCCCAATTCCTGTGGTCGGCGTGCGCGGCCGTGCTGACCGTGGGTGGTCTCGCGGCGCTGGATTGGCGGCTCGCCCTGGCCGGGCTGGTCTCGCTGCCGTTCTACGCCTGGGCCGCCCGCGGCTACCTGATCGTCAGCCCGCCGCTGTTCGCCGCCGAACGCCGCGCCGAGGGCGAACGGTCTCAGCAACTGGTGGAGACCCTCGGCGGATTCCGTACGATCCAGGCGTTGCTGCTCGGGCCACGGCACCTACGGCGTACCGATGTGCGGTCCGAGGCCGCCCGGCGCGCCTCGATCAAGGCCATCGACACCACCGCCTGGTTCTTCTCCCGCATCCACCTCGGTGAACTGACCGGCACCGGCACCGTCCTGGTGCTCGGCGCCTGGCTGGTCGGCGCCGGCGACGCCACCGTGGGAGAGGCCACCGCCGCGGCCCTGTACTTCATCCGGCTGTACGACCCGATCGGCCTTCTGGTCAACCTGCTCGACGAGGTGCAGAGCGCCACCGCCTCGCTCAGCCGGCTGGTCGGCATCCTTCAGGTCGAGGCGACGGCCCGGCCCGGCGGCCCGGAGCCGCGCGACACCACGCTCACCCTGCGCGGAGTCCGGTTCGGCTACGCCGACGGCCCCGACGTGCTCCGCGACGTCGACCTCGTGATACGGCCCGGTGAACATGTCGCCCTGGTCGGCGCCAGCGGAGCGGGCAAGACGACGCTCGCCGCGCTCGTGGCCGGCATCCACGAGCCCCGCGCGGGAAGCATCGAACTCGGTGGCACCCCGCTGGCCGGCATGTCCCGTGAGGACCTCGCACGGCACATCACCCTGATCAGTCAAGAGGTGCACGTCTTCGCCGGCACCCTGGCCGAGGACCTGCGGCTGGCCGACGCCGACGCGACCGAGCCGCGAATACGTGAGGCGCTGAGCCTGGTCGGCGCGAGCCCATGGGTCGGCCTGCTGCCCGACGGCCTGGACACCCGGGTCGGCACCGGCGGGTTCACGCTCACCCCGGTACAGGCGCAGCAGATCGCGCTGGCCCGGATGGTGCTGCGCAACCCAGCCGTCGCCGTGCTCGACGAAGCGACCGCCGAGGCGGGCAGCGCCGGCGCGCGGGAACTGGAGGCATCGATGGCCCGGGTGCTCGCCGGCCGGACCGCGCTTCTGGTCGCGCACCGCCTCACCACGGCAGCGGCAGCCGACCGTGTCGTCATCATGCGAGACGGACGGATAGTCGAGCAGGGCCCGCCGAGCGAACTCGCCACCCGCGGCGGGCCGTACTCCGAACTCTGGCACGCCTGGCAGACCAATCGGTGAGTGCACTGTCACCGACCCGCAGCTTCGGCACGATCTGGGCGAGGTGGAGCCGCAGATCGGCGAACACGTCAGGATCCTATGAGTACAGTGAACACGAATTGACTCATCGCAGGATCGCGGCCACGTAGAGTTCGGCCTCGGTGGACAACTCGGTGAGTTCGGATCCGACCGCAGTCAGGCCGAAATCGACCACATCTGCTCCCAGGCCGCTGAGCAGCCGGGCCAGGAACGCCTCGGCGACATCGGCCTGAGACTGAATGTCGGCCGTAACGACCGGCACGGCCAGCATGCCGGCGAGGGCGTTGGCCGGCAGCCGATCGAGCAGCACTTTGAGAGCACCGGAGAAGGTGCTGCGCCAAGCCGGGGTCGCCACGATCAGCAAGGAGGCGCCCTGCACGGTCAGCAACGCCATCGCCGTGGCCTCATCACTGGGCGCGAGCAGACCCGGTCCGAGCTCGGCCACGTCGACCAAGGCGAACGTCCCATCGCTGCATGCCGCCGAAATTCGCTCGCCCACCGCTGTGGCCAGGAGCAACGTGCTCGACCCGGAGCTCGGGTGGCCGGAGATCACTACAACGTTCGACATTCGGCCCTCCCTCTCTGTTGCGTCATCTTCGCGTTCCTGAAATCAATGGCGCCATCCGTCGAAAGTCCACTGCGCACGTTCGTCGATCTTGGCCGCGGCCAGGCGAAACGGTCGCGGAGGTCTGAGGCTCGTGCGTCGGAGAACGGCGGGCCGGAGCGGGCCGGGGACCGGGTGGGCCCTGCTACGCCGGAAGTTGAGCAAGCATGCAGGGAACGCCGAGGTGGATGCTGTCCTCGAGGAATCGGCGTCAGCTTCTCGGCCGTGAGGGGCCGAGCTTGCGGACCGCGATGTAGATGCCGACTGGTCCCGGTGATCCCAGGGCCTCTTGATCTTGGCAGATGGCCTTAGGTTAGCCTAACCTCCACACCTGATTCTTTCTCGGAAACATGTGGAGTTCTGATGCGTACCCCATCCAGGGTCCTGGTCGTCGCGGCGTCCATCGCCGTCGCGCTGTCCCTCACCGCCTGCGGAAGCTCGTCGGACGAGCCCGAGGCCACGTCCTCGGGCCCGGCGGCGGCGCAGTTCCCTGTCACCATCACCCATGCCTTCGGCACCACGACGATCGACGCGAAGCCTGAGCGGGTCGCCTCGGTCGCCTGGGCCAACCACGAGGTGGCGCTCGCCCTCGGTGTCGTGCCCGTCGGCTTCGCCAAGGCGGACTGGGGCGACGACGACGGCGACGGCGTCCTGCCCTGGGTGGAGACGAAGCTCACCGAGCTCGGCGCCAAGACCCCGGTCCTGTTCGACGAGGCCGACAGCATCGACTTCGAGGCCGTCGCCGACACCAACCCCGACGTGATCCTCGCCTCCTACAGCGGCCTGACCAAGGAGGACTACGACAAGCTCAGCCAGATCGCGCCGACCGTGGCGTACCCCAAGGTCGCCTGGGGCACCTCGCTGGCCGACATGATCAAGCTGAACAGCCAGGCGCTCGGCCTCGCCGCCGAGGGTGAGGCGCTCACCGCCTCGCTGAAGAAGCAGGTCGCGGACTCGTTCGCCAAGCACCCGAAGCTGGCCGGCAAGAAGGTCATGTTCACCTACCTGGACCCGAAGGACTTCAGCCAGGTCGGCTTCTACACCACCGCCGACCCGCGGGCCGGCTTCCTCGCCGACACCGGCTTCGTCACCCCGGCCGCCATCGCCAAGAAGTCCGCCGAATCCAGCGCCTTCTGGGAGACGATCAGCGCCGAGCAGGCCGACCAGTTCGCCGACGTCGACATCGTGATCACGTACGACGACCCGAAGGGCTCGATCCTCGCCGCGGCGCAGAAGGACCCGCTGCTGTCGAAGATCCCGGCGATCGCCCGGGGCTCGGTGACCGGCCTGCAGGACTCGACGCCGCTGGCGGCCTCCGCCAACCCGTCGCCGCTGTCCATCGGCTGGGGCATCGACCAGTACTTCGCCGCGCTCGCCACCGCCGCCGACAAGATCTAGTGAACACGGTCACCACCGGACCGTCGCCGGCCGCCGTCACCACACGGCGGCCGGCTACGGCCCGTACCGGATGGTTCATCGCCGCCCTGGCCGTGCTCGCCTTCGCCTGCGCCGCGTCGATCGTGTTCGGCGCCCGGGTGATCAGCCTCGGCGAGATCGTGTCCGCGTTCACCGGCGACGCAGACGGCGTGGCGGAGGCGGCGGTGCTCCAGCGGGTGCCGCGCACCCTGATGGCCGTGCTGGTCGGCGCCTCGCTGGGGCTGGCCGGCGCGGTCCTGCAGGGCGTCACCCGCAACCCGCTCGCCGACCCGCAGTTGCTCGGCGTCACCTCCGGAGCCTCGTTCTTCGTCGTGGTCGGGATCGCCTTCTTCGGACTGACCAGCCCGTACTCCTATGTGTGGGTGGCGATCGCCGGCTGCGCCGTGTGCGCGGTGTTCGTCTACACCATCGCCTCGATGGGCAGCGGTGGACCGACCCCACTCAAACTGGCGCTCGCCGGCGCGGTCACCGCGGCCGCCCTCAGTTCGCTGGTGAGCGTGATCCTGCTACCCCGGATCATCGTGATGAACGAGTTCCGGTTCTGGCAGATCGGCGGCGTCGGCGGCGCCACGTACGATCGCGCCCTGATGATCCTGCCGTTCCTGGCCATCGGTGTGCTGATCTGCGCCGTCTCCGCCCGCAAGCTCAACTCGCTGGCACTCGGCGACGACGTCGCGGCCGGCCTCGGCGAGCACGTCATCCGTACCCGGATCATCGCCTCCGCCGGCGCCTTCATCCTCTGCGGCGCCGCCACCGCGGTCGCCGGCCCGATCGCCTTCGTCGGACTCGTCGTACCGCACATCTGCCGGCTGCTGATCGGCATCGACCACCGCTGGCTGCTGCCCTGCTCGGCGCTCGCCGGAGCGATCCTGCTGACCGCCGCCGACGTGATCGGCCGGGTCGTGGCCCGGCCCTCGGAGGTCGACGTCGGCATCGTCACCGCCCTGGTCGGCGCCCCGTTCTTCATCTACATCGCACGACGGCAGAAAGTTTCGGCCATATGAGCACCGCGACGATCACCAGAAGCGCCGGCGCCACGGGAATCGCCCGCGGCCGCACCCGGCGGGCCCGCCGCGTACGGACGGTGACCGCCGTCCTCGCCCTGCTCGTCATCGCCGTCTACTGCCTGAGCCTGATGGTCGGCAAGACCTTCTACAGCCCGGACGAGGTCTGGCGGGTCATCATCGGCGAACAGGTCCGCGGCGCCACCTTCACCGTCGGCGTGCTGCGGCTGCCCCGCGCCACGATGGCCGTACTCACCGGGTTCGCCTTCGGCATCGCGGGGGCGATGTTCCAGACGATGCTGCGCAACGCCCTGGCCTCACCCGACGTCATCGGCATCTCCACGGGCGCCAGCGCCGCCGCCGTCTACGCGATCGTGATCCTGAAGATCCCGTCCGCGACCACGGTCTCGCTGCTGGCGATCGTCGCCGCGCTGGCCACCTCCCTCGCCATCTACCTGCTCGCCTACCGCAACGGGATGCTCGGCTCCCGGCTGATCCTGATCGGCATCGGGGTCGCCGCCATGCTCGAAAGCGTGGTCAGCTACGTCATCATCCGGGCCGCCTCCTGGGACCTGCAAACGGCGATGCGGTGGCTGACCGGCAGCCTCAACTCGGCCTCCTGGAAACAGGTGCAGCCCCTGCTGGCGGCCGTGCTCCTCTTCGTACCGCTGCTCCTTGTTCTGGCTCGTAACCTGGAGCAGCTCCGGCTCGGCAACGACACGGCCGCGGCGCTCGGCGTACCGGTGGAACGCACCCGCCTCGCCGCGATCATCGCCGCGACCGCCCTCATCGCCTTCGCCACCGCGGCCGCCGGGCCGATCGCGTTCGTCGCCTTCCTCTCCGGACCGATCGCCGCCCGCCTCGTCGGCACGGCCGGATCGCTGCTGGTGCCCGCCGGACTGGTCGGCTCACTCCTGGTCCTTGTCGCCGACCTGGTCGCCCAGTACGCGTTCGGCACCCGCTACCCGGTCGGCGTGATCACCGGCGCGCTCGGCGCGCCGTACCTCGTGTTCCTGCTCATCCGCATCAATCGCGCGGGAGGCTCCCTTTGACCGAAGCACACACGCTCGACGTCGAGAAGGTCACCCTCGGGTACGGCGACCGCGTCGTCGTCGACTCGCTCGACCTGCGGCTGCCGCCCGGGCGAATCACCGCCATCGTCGGCGCGAACGCCTGCGGCAAGTCCACCCTGCTCAGGGCCATGTCCCGGCTGCTGGCCCCGCGCGACGGCCGGGTGGTGCTCGACGGCAAGGACCTGCACCGGCTGCCGACCAAGGAAGTGGCCCGGACGCTCGGCCTGCTGCCCCAGTCGCCGATCGCCCCCGAGGGCATCGTCGTCTCCGACCTCGTCTCCCGCGGTCGGCACCCGCACCAGCGGGTGCTGACCCGGTGGGGCGCCCAGGACGACGAGGCGGTGCACCGGGCGCTGGAGCTGACCGGGACGCTGTCGCTGGCCGACCGCCCGGTGGACGAGCTCTCCGGCGGGCAGCGGCAGCGGGTGTGGATCGCGATGACCCTCGCTCAGCAGCCCGACATCCTGATGCTCGACGAGCCGACCACATTCCTCGACGTCAGCCACCAGGTCGAGGTGCTGGACCTCCTCGTCGACCTCAACCGGGAGCGCGGCACCACCGTACTGATGGTGCTGCACGACCTGAACATGGCCGCGCGCTATGCCGACCACCTGATCGCGATGACCGGCGGCACGATCCACGCCCAGGGCAGCTCCGCCGACGTGCTGACCGTGGACACCGTCCGGACGGTCTTCGGCATGAACTGCATGGTCATCGACGACCCGGTATCCGGCAAGCCGCTGGTGATCCCGATCGGCCGGCACGACGCTCCGGCCGGCGTGTCCGCCGCCGCTGCGGTGCAGGTCAGCTAGACGTGATGTATGGCCGGGGCGCACCGCCCCGGCCGTCCCGCGTGAGCATCAGCGCGACCTGCTGTGCGTGGCGCGCTTCGTTGTCGAGCCCCCACTCGGCCGGAGCGAGACGTACCGGCACCTGTTCCTTCAGAACCTGCTGCCCTGCGGCGGGGTGTCACGCCCGTTATCCGCGACCGCCGGGTCGTGTTCGAGC
Organism: Actinoplanes hulinensis; assembly: GCF_019429605.1. Taxonomy (NCBI): domain Bacteria; kingdom Bacillati; phylum Actinomycetota; class Actinomycetes; order Micromonosporales; family Micromonosporaceae; genus Actinoplanes; species Actinoplanes hulinensis. The sequence continues at coordinate 18,665 of NZ_JAHXZI010000041.1, forward strand.
AGGCGTCGGATCAGGTCGACGGCGTGGGCGAGGGCCGCCTGGTCGCCGGTGGACAGGGTGTCCTCGATCGCGCGGGTGAGCCAGTCGGTCCGGCGGGTGCGCTCCTGCTCGAGGACGTCGCGTCCCGCCGATGTCAGGGCGATCGGGGCTTTACGCCCGTCGACCGGATGGGCGCCACGCTCGGCGAGACCCTGCTCGACGAGCTGGCTCACGGTGCGGGCCATCGACTGTGGGCGTACCTGCCGGGCCGCGGCGAGGTCGCTGGTGGTCATCGGGCCCTGGCGGCCCAGTAGTCCGATGACGGCGGTGATGCCCGGCGGGGTCGGGTCGTCCGCGCGAACCCGCCTGGCCAAGTGGCCGACGACGAGCCGGAGTTCCGCGGCGAGGTGTGTCACGTCAGGCATGTTCCGAGCGTAACCGCATTACACAGCGAGGCTGAACAGCGCGGCTGGATTATATGTACAGCAAGACTGTACAGTCTTGCTGTACATCTTCGCTGCGAAGGAGTCCCGCATGCCCGTAGACCGCCTCGCCGAGCGCACCGCTGTTGTCCTGATCGACCTCCAGAAGGGCATCACTGCGCTGCCCACGGTGCATCCAGCGGCCGATGTCGTCGCCCGCGCCGCCCAACTGGCGCACGCCGCCCGCATCAGCGGGGCGCCGCTGATCCGAGTCCGCGTGGCGTTCTCGGCAGACGGTGGCGATGTCGTACGCGCCCGGACGGACGCCCCGCCGCCGGCTGTCACACCGACGCCCGACTTCGCGGAGTACGACAAGCGCATTCCGGTCGAACCCGGCGACATCCTCATCACCAAACGGGGCTGGGACGCCTTCTACGGCACCGAACTGGACCTGCAACTGCGACGTCGTCAGATCACCGGGATCGTGCTGGCGGGAATCTCCACCAGCATCGGCGTGGAATCCACCGCCCGCACCGGCCGCGAGCACGGATACGAGATCGCCGTGGCCGCCGACGCCGTGACCGATCTGGTCGCCTCCGCGCACGACACGAGTCTGCGGGTCATCCTTCCCCGGATCGCCCGGATCGACAGCACAGCGGCCATTGTCGACGTTCTCGCGCGAGGCTGACCGGCGGCCGTCCGGTGAGGGGTTCGCCCGGGTCATGTGGGCCCAGACACCTCGGTGGTCGGCCCTCGCGTCGTGAACGTACGACCGGGACAAGCGGAGAAGTCACTTCCCGGACCCGTCGGAGACCGCCATGGAGCACCCGCTTCTCACCGCTCCCTGACACACCCGTCCAGCGCCCGGATCAGCGCATTCGTCGTGGCCGGACGTCACCAGGGGATGACGCCGTCGTCGTTGACGAACGAGCCGGTCGGCCCGCCGTCGGGGAGCGTGGCGAGCCGGATCGCGGTTGCCGCGGCCTCTTTAGCGGGCCGGCCCTGGAAACCGGTGAAGTCGGTCGCGACCAGGCCCGGGCAGGCGGCGTTGACGAGAATCCCGGTGCCGGCGAACTGCCGGGCGTAGTGCACGGTGACGGCGTTGAGGTATGTCTTCGTCGGCGAGTAGACCGCCATGATCGGGCCGACTTCGATGTTCGGATCCGCCTGCAGGGTCAACGATCCGACGCTGCTGGAGATGTTGACGATGCGCGGGGCGCCCGAGCGCCGCAACAGCGGCAGCATCGCGTTGGTCACCCGGATCACGCCGTAGACGTTGGTGTCCACGACCGTACGGACGACATCGAGGTCGAGCGTGGTCGGATCCTGCACCCACCCCGGACCCGCCTCTCCCGAGATGCCGGCGTTGTTGACCAGCACGTCCAGGCGCCCGCCCTGACGTTCGATGAGATCCGCGGCCTGGATGACGCTCCGGTCGCTGGTGACGTCCAGGGGGACCGCGAACGCATCGACTCCGGCGGCGCGCAGCATCTTCACGGCCGCCTCGCCCCGGGCGCCGTCGCGAGCCCCCACCGCCACGCGGTGGCCCAGCGCGCCCAGGCCGGCCGCGATCTCGTACCCGAGTCCCTTGTTCGCGCCGGTGACCAGCGCGGTCTTCGTGTCGCTCATGACGCCGATGATGGCCGCGCGACCAGTGATGTCGTTACACCGGTTAGGTGCGCTGTCATACCCGGCCGGTATCACCGCGCGCTACCGTCGGGCCGGTGGAGACCACACTGGAGATCCGTGAGCTCAGGTATTTCGTCACCGTCGCCGAGGAACTGCACTTCAGCCGGGCGGCCGAACGCCTCGGCATCGCTCAGCCGCCCCTGTCCCGGGCGATCCAGCAACTCGAGCGACGTCTCGGTGTCACCCTGCTCGAACGCAACCGGCGCGGCGTCACGCTCACCGATGCCGGTCAGGTACTGCTCGACGACGCCCGCGCCATCCTCGACGCGACCGCGGCGGCCGCCCTCCGTACCCGCCGCGCCGCGTCCTCCACCAACCGGCTGACGCTGGTGACGAAGGCCGGTACGAACCACGAACTGCTACGACGGCTTCTCGACGCCCACGCCGGCGAACCCGGTGCGGCCGACATCGAGGTGCTGCTGTGCGGTATGGGCGAGCAGGCGCGAATGCTCCGTGACGGCCGTGCCGACGCGGCTCTCATGCAGCGGCCTTTCGACGCCCTCGCCGGCTTCGACACCGAGGACCTGCTGACCGAGCGACAGGTCGTCATCGTGCCCGCCGGGCATCCGCTTGCCAGGCGTACGTCGCTCACCCGGGCCGACATCAGCGACGTGCCGGACCTGCCCATCGCCCGCTGGCCCCGCCCCGACGGCACCTATGAACCCGGACCAGGCCCCGAAATCCACGATCAGTCGCAGCTGGCGCAGCTGATCGCCCTCGGGCACACGCTGGCGGTCCTCTGCGCCTCCTCCCGATCGTGGCTGTGGAGCGCGCACGCGGCCGTCCCGCTGACCGATGCCCTTCACGTCACCACCGTTCTCGCCTGGCCCGCACACAGCCGCTCCCGAGCCGTCGCCGGCCTCGTCCGTACGGCAGCCCAGTTGTCTGAAACCGGCTGATCGGCCGTCGACTGAGAACCTCGCCTCACCGATCGGGCCGCCAGGATGAACCGTGGCGGCCCGATCGTCCGGGGAGGAGGAAAGCTAGGGGACCACGGTCAAGCCGTCCACCAGAACAGTCGGGCGGCCGGCGGTGCCGACCACGACGATCTTGACTGTGTGCGTGCCGGGAGTGGTCGTACCGGCCCACAGCACCTGACGGTGTGCGGTTGTTCCCCGGGTGTCCACCGTGGCGACCTTCTTGTCGTCCAGGTAGACGGTGGCCGCGCCGGAGGCCGTGTCCCGTGACCCGATCCAGGCGACCTGCGTTCCGGTGAAGGTCATGGACAGGGCCGCGCCGGCTTTCGACGCGGAGGATGCCGTGCCGTCGGTGTAATCGGTCCCGCTGAGCGAGGTCCACGCGCCGGTGAACTGTCCGGCCGTTTCCGCGACCGGGGTCAGTTGCACGGGGTCGGTTCTGGTGCTCACGTTGCCGGCGCAGTCCGTGGCGGTGACCGCGAGGGTCGCGCCGGCGGGCAGTACGGCGGACACACTCAGTCTGCCCGCCTTGGCCGTTGCGACCGGCGTACCGTTCGCCGCGGCGGTGATCGCGCATACGCGGTTGGCGTCGGTTGCCGAGGCGGTCAGGGTGACCGGTACCCCTCCGGCGGCAGAGCCGGTGCGCAGCCGGACGGTCGGCGCGGCGACCGTGGGTCCTTCGAGATCTGCCGTGATCTTCACCGTCGTTGAGGTGCTGACCAGGCCGGCCGGGTCCACCGCGCGGACGGCGAGGGTGTGCGTGCCCTGGCCGAGCGGCACGGTGGCGGTGGTCGTCGTGGCGTCGACGGTGACGGCCGGCTGTCCGTCCAGCAGGACCTCGTAGCGGGCGAGTCCGCCGCCGTCCGTCGCCGGCGCCCAGGTCACGGAGACGTTGCCGGCGTTGGTCAGCTTGCCGGACGAGGGCGAGGTGATCTTCGCGGGGGTCGGTGCCGTCGCGGTGGCGGTGAAGGTGGTGGCCACCGCGTCGGTGACCGTCGAACGTAGGCCGTTGCCGTTGATCGCGATGACTCCGACGTGGTGGTTTCCGTCCGGCACCGTGAGGGTCACGGTGCGCGTGGAACCGGCCACACGGGCGGCCTGCACATGATCGACTTCGATGACGTACGCGGCGATGCCCGACTGGAGGTCAGCGGCGGCGGACCAGGTGACAACGGCCTTGTTCCGGGTGACCACAGCGCCGGCCCGGGGCGCCGACACCTTGGGCCGGCTCGGTCCGGTGGTGTCCAGGACGGCCTTGACGGTCGCCGTGGCGGACACGTTGCCCGCCGCGTCACGGGACCGGACACCCACCACGTGCGCGCCGTCGGCGAGGCCGTTGGCCAGCCGCCAGCTCGTGGTCGTCGCCGGCACCGTCGTCTTGGCGGCACCGTCGACGAGGATGTCGTAGCCGGCCGGCTGGGCGCCGGTGGGGGCGGTCCAGGAGACGACCGAGCCGTCCGGGTCGCCCGCCGCCGTCAACCCGGTGGGTGCGGTGACCGCCCGGAACAGCGTCACCTTGGTGGTCGCCTGCGTGCTGCGGTTGCCCACCTGGTCGATGGCGGTGAGGGTCAGCGTGCGCTGGCCGTTGGTGATCAGCGGGAAGGTCACGTCCGCGGCGGTGGCGGGCGCGTCGACGGTGCTCAGCGGGGTCCCGTCCAGCAGGATCTCGTAGCGGGCGACGCCGGATTCGGTGTCGGTCGCCGCCTTCCAGCGGACCGTCGCGGTGCCTTCCACCTTCTGGCCGTTCAGCGGCGCCGTGATGGTGGGGGTGGTCGGCGGCGTGTTGTCGCCCCGTACCGTGATGGTCGGGCTGGTGGCTCCGGCCATGCCGCTCTTGTTGACCGCGGTCACCGAGATGGTGCTCGCGCCGTTGAACGGTGCCAGCTTCAAGCTGGTCTGGGTGCCGGGCACGGTTGTCCGCTGCCCGTTGACCAGCACGCGGTATTCGGCGATGCCCGACTCCGGGTCGGTGACCGCGGGCCAGGAGACGGTCACCGATCCCGACGCGTACGGGCCGAAGGTTCCGGTCCCGGCGAACACCGGCGCGGCCGGCGCGGGCGGCGGGGTGCTGTCGTTGTAGGGGTCGTCGATGCGTACCTCGGCGCCGGACGAGTCGATCCGCTCCACGGTGAGGGTGAGCGGGGTGCCCGGCACGGCCCAGGTGGAGCCGGCCGCCAGCGCGCGGCTGTTGCCCACGGCCGGGTTCATGTTGAGGATTCGGGACTGGTTGTCGCCGGTGAGCAGCTGCCGGACCTGGACACCTCCCCAGCCGGTGGGCTGGCCCGCGTCACGGCCGGTGCTCGGCCGGTACTCCAGGTACAACGTCGACGTGGGCAGCGGTACCTTGACCGCCCGGGGCGCGGTGATCGAGGTGACCGCGGGCAGTTTGACCAGGCTTCCGGGGCTGGCGGTCACCGGGTTGTCCAGCGTGCCGAGCACGTCGGACAGCGCCGTGTTCAAGCTGTAGCCGTCGCCGTAGCGGGCAAAGCCCATCACGTCGTAGTCCGCGTACGAGCTGACCGTGCAGGACGCGCTGAACGCGACCGTCGCCGTGTCCTGCGTGCAGTTGAGGGAGCTGGCGTGGCCGAGACCGAGGTTGTGCCCGAACTCGTGCTCCCAGGCGTCGCCGTACGTGTATCCGTTGATCCAGATCTCGCCGCCCGGCACATAGGCGAGGCCGACCCAGCCGCAGGCGCTGGTCTTCGGGAAGTAGATGAGCACGTGGTCACGGCTGTTCGAGGCGGGTACGCCGTGCGCGGCGTGTGCCGCGTTGGAGATCGCCGTGTAGTCGCACGAGTTCGGGGCGGCGATCCTCACCCAGTCCCGGACGTCGATGGTGGGCACGGTGATCGCACCGGCGGTCTGCTCGCTCCAGTACGCGGCCGTCCTGTCGGCCGTCGCGCGCAGGGTCGTCCGGGTCTGCGAATCAGGCGCGGTCCAGTGGACCGGCAGCACGGTCAGCGTGTGCGCGCCCGCCCGGCCGGCCGGCAGCGCGGCGGCGACCGCGGCGGGATCGGCGTCGAGGATCCGTGCCTCGCCGTCGCTGATCGCGGCGGCGACCTCGGCCGGCGTGTCCACGCCGGCCGGCGCGCTCACCTCGACCTCGACCTCGGACTCCGGGCGCAGCCCGGTCGCGGCGGTGGCGGGCAGCGGCAGCATGGTGTCATCGATCGTGACGACGGGCCGCGTCACCGTGTTGGTGGCCTGCTCCCCACTCGGGGTGGACAGGTCGCCGTCGACTACGACCCGGGAGAAGGTGCCGGAGACCGTAGTCGTGTGAGAGACGGTCGCGGCGACGGCGGTGGTCGGCGCAAGGAACACACCGAACGCGGCCGCCGTCGCGACGACGAAATTCCGGGGGGACGGGTGCATGGCGCGACCATCGGAGCGCGTGTGCCGGACCTGAGAACTTCCTGGGCACGGGCGGCTCGGTGCACCGGACCGCACGCGTCACGCCAAATCGCGCAGTTCGGCAGCTGACGCCACCTATCTGGGTCACGCTGACCTTGTCCGGGTAGCGGAGGAGGACAGGGAGCACAGCAGAAGAGGGGATGAAGGTGCGGATTCCACTCGCGGGGACAGCCGTCCTGTCCCTGGTCCTGGCCATCACCGGGTGCGGAGGCGACGCTACGCCGGCCACCGGCGACGCGACCGCCCGCGGCGCCATCGACGTGTGGTTCTCGAACAACGCGCAGGAGGTCGCCTGGGGCGGACAGGTGGTGGAGAAGTGGAATGCCGCCCATCCGGACGAGAAGGTGACGGCCCAGCAGATCCCGGCCAGCCAGACCTCCGAAGCGGTCATCTCGGCCAGCATCATCGCCGGGAACGCGCCATGCCTGATCTACAACACGTCGCCGGCCGCCGTCCCGAACTTCCAGGCGCAGGGTGGTCTGGTGCCGCTCGACGACTTCGCCGACGGCACGAGCTACGTGACCGCGCGCTCCGGTGAGCTCGGCGCCCAGTACAGGTCCCCGAACGGCAAGATCTACCAACTGCCGTGGAAATCGAACCCGGTGATGCTGTTCTACAACAAGACGGCGTTCGCCAAGGCAGGTCTCAGCACCACCGCTCCGCCGCTGGCCACGTACACCGATTTCCTGGCCACCTCGCAGAAGCTGGTATCCAGCGGCGCTGCCAGGTACGCCATCTTCCCGTCGCCGTCGAGCCAGTTCTTCCAGTCGTGGTTCGACTTCTACCCGATGTACGTGGCGGAAAGCGGCCAGCAGCTCGTCGTCGACGCCAAAGCCACGTTCGACTCCGACGCCGGCCGGGCGGTCGCCGGCCTCTGGCGGCAGTTGTACGCCCAGAACCTGGCGGGCAAGGAGGCGTACACCGGTGACGCGTTCGCCGACGGCACCGCCGCCATGGCCAGTGTCGGCCCCTGGGCCGTCACCGCGTACAAGGACAAGGTTGATTGGGGTGTCACCGGAGTGCCGACGCTGGCCGGCTCGGCGGAGAACCAGTCCACGTTCAGCGACGCGAAGAACGTCGCCCTCTACACGGCCTGCACCAACCGCGGTACGGCCTGGGACTTCCTGAAGTTCTCCACCAGCTCTGAGCAGGACGGCGAACTGCTCGCGATGACCGGGCAGATGCCGCTGCGCCAGGACCTGGTGGGGGAGTATCCGGCGTATTTCGCGGCGAATCCGCAGTACGAGGTGTTCGCGGCCAAGGCGGCGCACGTGGTCGACGTGCCGAACACACCGGCTTCCGTCGAGGTGTGGCAGACCTTCCGGGACTCCTGGACGAACTCGGTGATCTTCGGCAAGGAGGATCCGGACAAGGCTTTGGCGGGCGCGGCCACGAAGATCAACGACCTGGTGATCCGATGACCTCTGTCGCACCAGGGGCGAAACCGGCCACCACGCAGCCGATCGGGCTTCTGCTGAGCGCCCCGTACGCGGTGTACGTCGCCGCCGTCTTCGCGTACCCGCTGGGTATGGCGGTTTGGATCTCCTTCCACGACTACATCTTCACCGCGCCCGGGGTGAGCGTCTCCCGGCCCTTCGTGGGCATCGACAACTACACCACCGCGCTGGCCGACCCGGCCGTACGCCAGTCGTTCGTCAACATCCTGATCTTCCTTGTCATCAACGTGCCGCTGACCGTCGTGCTGTCGCTGCTGCTGGCCGCCGCCCTCAACGCGGCGATCCCGTTCCGTACGTTCTTCCGGGTCAGCTTCTACGTCCCGTACGTGACCGCGAGCGTGGCCGTGGTCGGCGTGTGGCTGTTCCTGTTCAGCTCCGACGGGCTGGTCAACCAGGTGCTCGGTGACCTGGCTCCGGACCCGTCGTGGCTGATCAACGAGAAGTGGGCGATGCCGTCGATCGCCCTCTTCGTGACCTGGAAGCAGCTCGGCTTCTTCATCCTGCTGTACCTGGCCGCGTTGCAGAACGTGCCGCGGGAACTCTACGAGTCGGCGGCGGTCGACGGCGCGGGCCGCTGGCGCAGCTTCCGGGCGGTCACGATTCCGGGCGTACGGCCGGCGACGACCCTCGTCACCCTGCTGGCGATCATCACCGGCGCGAACCTGTTCACCGAGCCGTACCTGCTGACCAACGGCGGTGGCCCGAGCGGCAGGTCCGCGTCGCCGGTGCTGCTGATGTATCAACGCGGCATCGAGCAGCAGCATCCCGACGTCGCCGCGGCGATCGGTGTACTCCTGGTCGCCGGCGTCCTGCTCCTCGCCGGGCTTCAGCGGCTGGTGGAACGGAGGCAGGAATGACCCGAGGCCGCTCGTGGTGGCGCACGATCGCCGTGACTCTCGGCGCGATCGTGTTCCTGTTCCCGTTCTACTACATGATCGTCGGCTCGCTGCAGGCAACGCCGGACACGTCGCCGGCCGGCGCGCTGCCGAGGCCGGGCAACCTCAGCCTCGACAACTATCGCGAGATCAACGCCGCCATCGGGTTGTGGCGGTCGCTGCTCAACTCGGTGATCGTCACCGCGGGCGTGGTCATCGGCACCCTCGTCTTCGGGGTTCTGGCCGGTTATGCGCTCGCCCAGTTGCGCTTTCGCGGCCGCGGCACCCTTTTCGCCGCCATGCTGCTGCTCCAGGTCATTCCGTTCCAACTGCTTGTCATCCCGCTGTACGTGCAGGTCGTGCGCGGCTACGGACTCGCCGACTCGTACCTCGGCATGATCCTGCCCTTCGTGATCAATTCAGTGGCGGTGTTCGTGTTCCGGCAGTTCTTCCTGCAACTGCCGGCCGAACTGTTCGAGGCGGCACGGCTCGACGGAGCGAGCGAGATCCGTGTGCTGTGCTCGGTCGCCCTGCCGCTCGTTCGGCCCGCTCTGCTCACCGCGACGCTGCTGACGTTCATCGGGCCGTGGAACGAGTTCCTGTGGCCGTTCCTGATCACCAAGGAGACCGGGATGCAGCCGCTCGCGGTGGCGCTCGCCAACTACATGAGCACCGTCGCGTCGGCCGCCACCAACCCGTACGGCGCGATCCTGGCCGGCGCCTGCGTGCTGGCCGCCCCGGCGGTTCTGCTCTTCATCGCGTTCCAGCGGCACTTCGTCTCGTCCGACCTGGGTTCCGGGGTGAAGGGTTGAACCGGCCCGCCTTCATCGCGGCTCTGACCGCCGCCGTTCTCCTGGCCGGCCCGGTCCAGACCGTCGCCGCGCCGCCGCACCCGGCCGTGCTGACCAACCTGGCCCACCTCGACTTCCTCACCGACACGGTGCGGCCGCCGGCCCAGGCCGGTCACACCACCTACCGGCTCGACGACGAGCCGTCCATCGGTGTGCTCTGGGCCTACGCCGACGACCTGCCCGGTGGCGGCTACCGCCGGGTGGGCGGCGGCGCCTACGACGCGCGCACCGGCACCTACGGGCAGGGCGCGTACGACGCGGACGATGTCTCCCGTGCCGCGGTGGTCTACCTGCGCCACTGGCGGCAGTTCGGGGACCGGGCCAGCCGGGATCAGGCCTACCGGCAGTTGCGGGGACTGACCTACATGCAGACGGCCTCCGGCCCGAACGCCGGCAACGTCGTGCTGTGGATGCAACCCGACGGGACGTTGAACCCGAGCCCGATCCCGGTCGAGACGCCGGACCCGTCCGACTCCGGGGCGTCGTACTGGCTCGCGCGCACGATCTGGGCGCTGGGCGAGGGCTACGCCGCGTTCCGTACCGCCGACCCGTCGTTCGCCGCATTCCTCAAGGACCGCCTCGACCTGTCCATCGCCGCCCTCGACCGGCAGGTGCTCGGCCGCTTCGGTGAACACCGGGTCGTCGACGGCAGGCGGATGCCCGCGTGGCTGGTGGTCGACGGCGCGGACGCCAGCGCCGAGGCGGTGCTGGGGCTGAGCGCGTACGTCCGCGCGGGCGGCCCGCCCACCGCACGGGCCGTCCTGGCCCGGCTGGCCGCCGGTATCGCCGAGATGGGCGGCGGCGGCACCGGCGTCTGGCCGTACGGCGCCGTCCTGCCCTGGGCCCGGTCGCGGTCGTCGTGGCACGCCTGGGGCGCGCAGATGCCGTCGGCGCTGGCCGAGGCCTCGATCACCCTCCGCGACGGACGGCTGCTGACCCCGGCGCTGGCCGACGCCGCCGCCTTCACGCCGGGCCTGCTCACCGCGACCGGCCCGATCAACGGCCTGCTGCCCGCTCCGATCGACAATTCCCAGATCGCGTACGGGGCCGACGCCCGCGTGCAGAGTCTGCTGTCCGTGTCGAGGGCCGCCGGGTCGGCCGGCCTCCGTCAACTCGCCGGTGTCGCGGCAGGCTGGTTCTTCGGCCAGAACCCGGCCGGCGTCCCGATGTACCACCCGGGTACCGGCGCCACCGACGACGGCGTGAACGGCGACGGCACGGTCAACCTCAACTCCGGCGCCGAGTCGACGATCCACGGCCTGCTCACGATGCTCGCCCTGGACGCGGCTCCGGACCTGGCCGCGCTCGCGAAGGCGGCCGGCCCGGTGGTGGAGCGGGACGGCCGGCGTACGGTCGAGGCCGAATCCGGACGGCTCGACGGCCCGGTCTCCGTGGTGACCCCGGCATCGGCGTGGACCGGCGAATCGCAGTGGAGTGGGAACGCCTACCTGCGGGTCAGGGCTGGTGGCCGGATCCGGTGGACCGTGCCCGGAGCCGCCCAGCCCAGGCTCGTGGCGGCGGTGATCAACCGGGTGCCCGGCCCGGGCGGCGTGACGGCCTTCGCCTCACTCGGCAGTGTCGGCTACGGGGGCGGGGGAGCGCAGGGTGCGTCCCCAGCGCCCGGCGCGCTGCTCCCCGTGGCGGTCGCCCGGCCCCTCCCGGCGGGTGCGACCGAACTGACGGCGACCGGCGTACGCGGAAGCGGCGACCTCGACGCTCTCCTGCTGACGCCGCTCGTGTCCGCCCTGGTCACCCGGCGGGCCGTACTGCTCTCCAGCGTGGCCCGGACGTCTCGGCGCATGACGATCGACGTCCCGGGCACCGGGCCCGCGGTCGCCCGCAGCTACGACAACCACGGCCGGCCGGCCGCCACCACCGGCGGACGGGGCCCCATCACTCTCGACGTGCCCTCCGGCGGCTTCGTGGTGGCCGCCGAACCGGGACCCGATCCGGCTCAGGCAGCGGCCGAGGGCCGGATGTTCTGGTTGAGCCGGAACAGGTTCGCCGGGTCGTAGCGGTCCTTGACCGCCACCAACCGCTCGTACGTGTCCTTCGGGTAGGACGCCCGGACGCGGTCCTCGCCGGCCTCACCGGTGAAGTTGACGTACGCCGCGGCATCCGGGCCCAGGACACCGGTCGCCGCGCGGGCCCACTCGATCGTGGCGGGAAAGCCGTCGACATCCATGGACCGGGCCACCACGTTCAGGATGAAGTCCCGATCGCGGGTGCCGAACGCGGTCGCGTCGGCGGGTACCCGGCCCATCGCGCCGCCGAGGTGGTGGATGTGCAGCTCCGAGACGGCGTTGGGCGCCTGAGCGTACGCGTCGAGGAACGCACCGATCGTGGTGTCGTCCAGGTCGCCGAAGAACGCCGACCGGAAGTAGTTCCACATGCCGCGCGGGTACAGCGGGTCGAGCATGCGCTGCATCTCCACGTACGGCGTCGGGCCGAACAGGTCGACCACCACCGGCGCCAGCTCCCGGAACGGCCGGGTCGCGGCGTCGCCGGCGTCGAGGTCGCCCGACCACATGCCGAGAACGACGACGACGGGCTTGCCGTGTATCTCCTCGGGCAGGAACGGCACCGGCGGCGCGGTGGCCAGGTTGGCCGCCAAGGTCAACTCGTCCGGTGCCGCGGGCGCGGCCGCGCGGAAGCCACGCAGTACGCGCTCCGCGTCCTCGCCCCGATAGAAGACGGGCCCGGCGAACACCGTCGGACCGACATCGTGCAGCCGGAACTCGAACGAGGTGACGACGCCGAAATTGCCGCCGCCACCGCGGAGCGCCCACAGCAGGTCGGCATGCTCGTCCTCGCCGGCGTGCAGGTACCTGCCGTCCGCGGTCACGACGTCCGCGCCGACGAGGTTGTCGCTGGTGAGGCCGAATCGGCGGACCAGCCAGCCGAGGCCGCCACCGAGGGCGAATCCCGCGATGCCCGTCGTGGAGATCAGGCCGCCCGTCACCGCCAAGCCGAAAGCCTGCGTCTCGGCGTCGACGTCACCCCACAGGCATCCGCCCTGAGCCGTGACCGTACGCCGGACGGGGTCGACGCGGACGCCCTTCATCGGTGCCAGATCGAGCACGATGCCCCGGTCCACCGTCGAGAAACCCGGGATGCTGTGCCCGCCGCCGCGGACCGCGAGGGGCAGTCCCTCACCACGGGCGAACTCCACCGTCTTGAGTACGTCCGCCACCCCGCGACAGCGGACGATGAGAGCCGGTCTCCGGTCGTGGGCGCCGTTCCAGATCGACCGCGCCTCGTCGTAACCCGGGTCACCCGGTCGGATCATCTCGCCGCGCAGGCCCCGCGCCAGCTCATCGAGAGTGGCTTCGCCGAGGACCTCCGAGCCGTTCTGTCTTGTGGTCATCGTGAACTCCTGCCTCGCGATCGGTAGCGCCTCGGCTCTGGAGATTTCGATCCGGAAGTTTCAGGCCTTGGACCAGGCCGCCTGCGGCGAAGACGAGACGCTCAAGAGGCTCCGGGCTCGCCGTCGTCGCGGCCTGGCCCTGCTCGGTGAGCATACGCGCGCGGTGGCGCTCACCAGCGAACATCGACGTAGAGGCGCTTCCGGTCGCAGGGTCACTCAGAAGGAAACCCACACTGGAAGGGCTGACCGAGCCGTCGGCGGATCATGCTGCGCGGTTTTCAACAGCGCAGACAGGGCACATGTCTGCGTATGTTCCCTGCCGAGAACCTGCGTGACTGGCGTGGTGAGAACGTCGTGGACCCGAACGGCGACAAGATCGGTGAGCTGGAGGCGGTCTACGTCGACACGGTGAACGACGAGCCGGCGTTCGCCACTGTTCGGGTCGGTTTCATCGGGCGGCACCGGCTCGTCTTCGTCCCGCTGGCAGGTGCGACCGTCAGCCCGAAGGCCGTGAGGGTGCGCTACGACAAGAAGCTGGTCGGGAACGCGCCCAGCATCGATCTCGACGGGGAGCTGGCGGCGACCGAGGAGCCGGCGGTGTTCGGGCACTACGGGCTGCCTTACCAGGCGGGGGTCTCCGGTGCTCGCCGCCTAGCCCGTCGATGACCCGCGGAACTGTTCCGCTTGACCACGCCGTCGACCATCTTCGCCGGGAACAGGCGAGAAGGCCGACGGAGAAGTTCATCGAATTGCGAGTGCCTCGCGCCTGATCCATCGGAGCATGGTGGGATTGTCTACGGTGGTGATGATGCCGGCGGTCGTGCGGACGTAGCGGTTGTCGGTGAGCATGGCCAGCATGCCCGCGGCCAGGTCCACGCGTGCGGTGAACCTGCCGTCGGCATGGCCGTCGAGGATGCTGTATGCGGTGACCGACGGCAAGTGGTAGAGCCCGCTCGGGCGCAGGATCGTCCAGTCGATGTCGCTGGCGCGGACCAGCGCTTCCATTCGGCGCATGTCGTCGTACATCGTCTTACCCACCACCCGCGTCACGAATGGCAGCAGCACGCGGTTGAAGAGCAATCCTCCGTCGGAGTACGGGTGCGGGTCGACGCCGCTGGAACTCACCACGACGAGCCTGCGCAAGCCATGCCGCTTCATCGAGGCCACAATGTTGGCCACCCCACGTGAGTAGGTGTGGATCGGCTCCCTCCCGGACGGCACCCCGAGCGCCGAGAGCACAGCATCCGTCTGCGCCAGCGCGGCGTCGACGGCCGCTGGATCGAGCACATCGGCGCCGAATACCTCGAGCCCGTCGTGGCGCAGTGGAAAGGCATCCGGCCGTCGCGTGACCGCGGTGACCCGGTGCCCTGCCGCCAGTGCCTGGCCGGTGAGGAGGCGACCGGTGGGACCGTTCGCTCCGAAGACGGCGATACGCATGACCATCCGTCCTTCCTGGTTGTGCTGGAGTACCCGGTGTCGCTCAGGAGCGCAGCAGATCGCGTCCGTCGTGCGGCGACGCCCGAGTTCTTCCTCGAGACACCACGGCCGTTCGTCCTGTGACATCGAGAACCGGACGAGTGCGTTCGTGGTCGTCCGGCCCGTGGTCTGTACGCGAGACCGAGGGCGCAGGCCGGCGTCGAAAGCTCGCAAGGTGCGGTCGTTGACCCGAATGCACGGCGCGCCCCGGAACGTCCGGCGCCAGGTTGCCGTGGAGGACCGCGATTCCGGCGTGCGGCCGCAGCGGCTCGGCGCGCGGCCGGTGCCGGCGTGGTCAGCCGCCGTTGACCGGGTGGAACGGCTTGGGCAGGGTGCGGGGCACCGCCGAGCGGGCCGTGACCGCCGGGGCCACCGGCAGGCTGTTCATCAGAGCGCGGCCGATCTTGGCGTGCGCCTCCACGGCCGGATGGGTGGCGCCGTAGTTCTCCGAATCGCCCAGCCCCTCGGCGAACATCGCGTACGTCAGCAGCGGCAGACCGTCGACGCCGAACATGATGCCGACCTCGTGCCGGGACTCGCCGAGGCTGTTGAAGTCGGCGCCGTACTTGGTGGCGACGCGCTCCCGCTCCCGGGACGACATGACGCGCCGGACACCGTCGTGGTAGCCGTTGAGCCATCGGGTGACGCTGAGCAGGAAGTCACAGGACTCCGGCTTGAGCAGCGTCTTGGTGGCCAGCCGCCACAGCAGGTCGTGCATCTCCCGCGGCGTCGTCGTACCCAGGTAGAACCGGTTCGGATTGGCGACCGGCTCGACCCGGGTGTGCACGAACCCCTTGGCCGCCAGAATCTCGTTGATCTCCAGGGCCGGCACGACACGGCCACACATCCGTACGGCGGTGTTGTCGGAGACCAGCAGCATCGCGGTGAGGAAGTTCGCGACCGTGATCTCGTCACCCCACACCCGGTGCAGGTGGTAGATGCCGGAGCCGCCGAGGATGATGTCGGCCGGCAGGTCGAGCTTGGTGCCCAGACTCAGCAGACCCCGGTCGATCTTGTCCATGACGGCCGTGGCGACCGCCAGCTTCTGCACGCTGTACCCGTTGGTGACGTGGTCGGCGTCGTCCTGCACGATGGGCCGCAGCGCGCCGGTCGAGTCGACCGCGGCGATGTGGGTCCGCCAGAGGCCGCCGGCCTTGGCCTTCTCCCGCTCGTACACCTTCCGGATGCCACGCGGTCCGGACGGCGCGGCTTCGGCGGGGCCGCTCACGCCTGCGCCGACGACCGCCGCGGCGCCGATGCCGAGCGCCGAACGGCGTGACAGGCTGGACGACATCGTGTCTCCTCAGTGGATAAACGGTGAATCACGGCGCAAGGTACACCATGCCCGCTCAGCCAACGGCCCTGTTGCCCGCGGTCTGGGATCGCCAAGTGCATCCAGAATCACGTGGAAGCGCCGCAACCTGCTCGAATTCGCCAAGACGCCAAGCCCGACTTACTCACATGGCACCCCTCTGTGTCAAGAGGCGGCGGAGAGGTCTGCTCTAAGGTGGGTTTCGGCGGGTCCGGGTAGTGACTTCTCCGAAGTGTCGATCATGGGGTTGAGGTCGGCCGCGCTGGATTGCAGAGTCGCCCCCACGTGTCCGCCCGGGCCCGTCTCCAGCCGTCTGGCGTCGGCGACCATCCGCTTGTAGACGATGTCGGACAGGCGGCGTTTCAGTGCTCGCATCGCCTCCATCGGGGTCTTCCCGGCAGCGAGTTTGCGCCGGTAATAGCGGCGGCCTTCGGTGTCACGGCGCAGCTGGACGACGGCCATGATGTGCAGGACGCGGTTGA
>NZ_JAHXZI010000042.1:0-33763 GCF_019429605.1 Actinoplanes hulinensis
CTCGCGAGCCGGCTGCCGGGTCAAGCCAGTGCCGCGCCCGCCGGGCTGAGATCGCTAGTCCGGCGGGCGCGGCACAGGCCAGACCCGGCAGCCGGCTCGCGAGGCTCGGCGGGACGGTCATCGTTTCCGCGGGCGGGGAACGGCGTACCAGAAAGGTGGTTCGAGGGCGTCGCTCAGCGGGACCCCGGCAGCGACGGTGAGCGCCTGGCGGAGAGGGCACGACCACAGGAACGGCGGCCGGGGTCAGGGGGTGAGGAGGGCGGCGCACGGAGTGGGGGCGTCGGAGAACGGGAGGTGGCCGGCGCTCGGGAGGGTTACGTGGCGGGCGGTCGGGAGGATCGCGCGGGCTCGGCGGGACTGGCGGTGCGGGAGGATCGCGTCGCGCGTACCCCAGGCGATGGTGACCGGGATGCGGGGGAGTGAGCCCGCCGCGGAGAAGGACCACGGTCGCAGGTGGGTGAAGGCGTCGCGGGCCTCGGCGAAGCCGGGCGCGGCGGCCAGTGCCCGGGCCGAGCCGACGCACTCGGCCGGGTCGAGACGGCCGGGATGGGCGTAGAAGAGCGAGCAGAACGCGGACCGGCCCACCGGTGACGCCATGATGCGCGGGAGGGAGCCGTCCAGGCGCGTGGCGGTTGCGCGGGCGGCGGTGACGGCGGTCTGGCACCAGCGGCGTTCCGCCCGGGTCCAGAAACCGATCGGGGCGAAGGCGGTCACCGCGCGGGCGTGGCCGCGACGGCCGAGTTCCAGGGCGATGCCGCCGCCCAGCGAGTTGCCGGCCACCGCAGGGGTGTCCACGCCGAGCCTGGCCAGGAACGCCTCCAGCAGGTCGGCGAGGTGCGCGACCGATCCGGGGAGCGGGCCTCCGGAGAGAGCCCAGGGCGGGGAGGCGCCGAATCCGGGCAGGTCGACGGCGATCACGTCGTGGTGTTCGGCGACCGCGTCGAGGATGGGGGACCAGACCTGGCGGTGGCTGCCCAGGCCGTGGATGAGCACAAGCGGCGGACCGGATCCGCGCCGATCATAGGACAGCTCGGTCACCGGCTCAGCCTTCCACCGGGAGGCGGAGACCGGAAGGTGATTCGCGGTGCGAGCCAAGACCGAAACCAGTTGTTGACATGTTGCCAATAAGGGTGTGATGGTACGGCGATGTCGTACGACTACGACGTCCTCGTCATCGGCTCCGGCTTCGGTGGCAGCGTGACCGCGCTGCGTCTCACCGAGAAGGGCTACCGCGTCGGCGTCCTCGAGGCCGGCCGCCGGTTCACCGACGAACAGTTCGCCAAGACGTCCTGGCGGCTGCGCGACTACCTCTACGCGCCCGCGCTCGGCTGCTACGGCATCCTCCGGCTCACCCTGCTCCGGGACGTGATGATCATGTCGGGCGCCGGGGTCGGCGGTGGCTCCCTGGGCTACGCCAACACGCTGTACGAGCCGCCCGACGCCTTCTACGCCGACCCGCAGTGGTCCGGCATCGCCGACTGGAAGTCCGAGCTGGCCCCCTACTACGAGCAGGCGAAACGCATGCTCGGGGTGACCGTGAACCCGGTCGAGACGGCCTCCGACCGGGCCCTGCGCGCGGTCGCCGACGACATGGGCGTGGGCCACACCTACCGGCACACCCCGGTCGGCGTGCTGTTCGGGGACGAGCCCGGCGTACCCGTGGAGGATCCGTTCTTCGGCGGAGCGGGACCGGACCGCCGCACCTGCACCCTCTGCGGGTCGTGCATGACCGGCTGCCGGGGCAACGCCAAGAACACCCTGGTCAAGAACTACCTCTACCTCGCCGAACGGGCCGGCGCCGAGGTGCACCCGCTCACCACCGTCCGTGCGGTGCGCCCACGCGACGGCGGCGGCTACCTGGTGGAGACCCGGCGCACCGGCGGGCTCGCGAAGCGGACCTTCACCGCCGAGCAGGTCGTCTTCGCCGGTGGCGCCCTCGGCACCCAGCGCCTGCTGCACCGGATGCGCGACCGGGGACTGCTGCCGGACGTCTCCCCACGGCTGGGCGAGCTCAGCCGTACCAACTCGGAATCGATCCTCGGAGCGCGCACCCGCCGCACGGACCGCGACTTCAGTCACGGGATCGCGATCACCTCCTCGATCCACCCGGACCCGGTCACCCACGTCGAACCGGTCCGGTACGGGCCCGGCAGCAACCTGCTGGCGCTGCTCGCCACGGCACTGGTCGACGAGGGCCGCCCGCGCTGGTGGCAGGCCGTCAAGACGATCGCGAAGGCCGGCCGGGACGCGCGGCTCTACCTCTCCCCGCGGAACTGGTCCAGCCAGACCGTGGTGCTGCTGGCCATGCAGCCGCTGGACAACTCGATCACCGTGCACACCCGGCGGGGCCTGTTCGGGCGGCGGATCACCAGCCGGCCGGGCATCGGCGAGCCGAACCCGGTGTGGGTGCCGGCCGCGCACGACGTGGCCCGCCGGGTCGCCGCCGAGGTGGACGGCGTGCCGACCGGTTCCTACACCGAACTGGTGGGACGGCCGGTCACCGGGCACTTCATCGGCGGCTGCGCGATCGGCGCGGATCCCTCGCAGGGGGTCGTCGACCCGTACCACCGCCTCTTCGGGCATCCCGGGCTGCACGTCATCGACGGGTCGGTGGTGGCCGCCAACCTGGGCGTCAACCCGTCCCTGACGATCACCGCCCTGGCGGAGCGGGCGGTCGCGCTGTGGCCGAACGCCGGCGAGCCGGATCCGCGGCCGTCATCCGGGTTCGCGCCGGTCGAACCGGTGGCGCCCCGCGAACCCGTGGTGCCCGCGTCGGCCCCCGCCGCGCTGCGGCTCACCATCGGACGGCGGCCATGACCCGAATCGCGATCATCGGCGCCGGGTTCGGCGGGGTGGCGGTCGCCGCCGAGCTGCTCCGCGCCGGCTTCGACGACATCGTCCTGCTGGAGAAGGCGGACCGGGCCGGCGGCGTGTGGCGCGACAACACCTACCCGGGGTGCGCCTGTGACGTGCCGGCGCCGCTCTACTCCTACTCCCGCGCCCTGAACCCGGACTGGTCGCGCCGCTACCCGCCGCACGACGAGATCCTCGCCTATCTGCATCGTTGCGCCGACGGGTGGGGCGTCACCGAGCGGGTCCGCTTCGGCGCCGAGGTGGCTTCCGCCTCGTGGTCCGGCGGCGGGTGGGAGGTTCTGTTGAAGAACCACGAGATCGTACGCGCGGACGTGCTGATCCCGGCCGTCGGTCAACTGTCCCGGCCGTCGATCCCGGAGCTGCCCGGCGCGGAGAGCTTCACGGGCGTCGCCGTGCACACCGCACACTGGACGCCGGACGTCCCGATCGAGGGCAACCGGGTCGCGGTCGTCGGCACCGGCGCCAGCGCCATCCAGCTCGTCCCCGCGATCGCCGGAACCGCCGCCCACGTCACCGTCTTCCAGCGCACCGCGCCGTGGACACTGCCCAAACCCGACCGTCGCTACGGCCGCCTCCGGAAGGCCGCCTACCGCCGGATGCCGTCGCTGATGCTGCTGTCCCGCGCCGCCACCTGGGGCCTCACCCTCGTCCCGGGCGCCGCCCTGACCGGCAACCGGGTGGTCAACGCCCTGGTCCGCGGCTACTCGTGGAGTCAGCGCCGCTGGCAGGTCCGCGACCGGGAGCTGCGCGCCAAGGTGACCCCGGACGAGCCGATGGGCTGCAAGCGGGTGCTGTTCACGAACGCCTGGCTGCCCACCCTGGCCCGCCCCGACGTCGACCTGGTCACCGAGAAGATCGTCGCGGTGACCCCGGACGGCGTCCGCACCGCCGACGGCGTGGACCACCCGTGCGACGTGCTGATCTACGGAACCGGCTTCGCCGCCACCGAGTTCCTCGTCCCGATCCGGGTCACCGGCCGCGACGGCGCCGTGCTCGCCGACGAATGGCGGGACGGGGCGCACGCGTACCTGGGTCTCGCGGTGCCCGGTTTCCCCAACATGTTCCTGGTCTACGGCCCGAACACGAACACCGGCAACACCTCGGTGATCTACTTCCACGAGGCCCAGGCCAGGTGGATCACGCAGGCCGTGCGGCGGGTCGCGGCAGGCGACGATCTGGAGGTACGGCCTGAGGTCGCGACCGCCTACGACGCCGAGATCCAGTCCCGCCTGGCCGGTTCGGTGTGGACGGCGTGCCAGAGCTGGTACCGCACCGCCGCCGGCCGTGTCGTCGCCAACTGGCCGGGCAAGGCCACCGAATACCGCCGCCGAACCGCCACCCTCGACCGCTCCGACTTCCTGCCCGGGACACTCAAGAGCTGAGCCGACCTTGGACGTCGGCCCACCTGATGCGGTGGTCGATCGTCCAAGATCGGCTCAATGCTTGTCAGGCGGCGACCGGCGCCGGACGCCACTGCTCGGAGCCGAACACCTCGTACCGGATGCGCTCGTCGGGGATGCCCCGCCGGTGCAGGCCGGCCCGGACGGTCTGCATGAACGGCGCCGGGCCGCACAGGTACACCTCGGCGTCCGGGTGCACCGGGACCTGATCGGTGTCGATCAGGCCGGTGTGCGCGCCGGTGGGGCCGCCCTGCTCGTACCAGACGACCTCGCGGAACGAGCGGAGCCGGGCGCCGCTGCTGAGCATGTCGCCGCGCAGCGGGTGGCGGCCCGGGTCCCGGTCGGCGTGGACGACGGTCACCTCGCGGGTCGGCTGGGTCCGTGCCGTCTGCTCCAGGATCGCCGCCATCGGGGTGATCCCGACCCCGGCGCTGACCAGCAGCAACGGGGCGTCGCCGGGGCGCAGGACGAGGTCGCCGTACGGCTGGCTGATCCGCAGCCGGTCGCCGGTGCCGACCTGGTCGTGCAGGAACGCGGAGACCACGCCGTCCGGGGCGCCGCCGCGGCCGCGGACCCGCCGGACGGTGATCCGCAGGGTGCCGCCGGTCGGCGCCTGGGACAGCGAGTACTGCCGCAGCTGGCGGCCGGCGCCGGGCAGGTCGACGGCGACCGTCACGTACTGCCCGGGGTGATAGACGGGGGCGGCCCTCAGGTCGGCCGGGACCAGCACGAACGAGACCGTGTCGTGCGCCTCCTCGATCTTGTTGGCGACCGCGTAGGACCGCCACGGGTCGGCGCCCTCGACCCCGGCCTCGGCGTAGAGGCGCGCCTCCCGGCCGATCAGCTGCGCCGCGAACAGCCAGTACACCTCGTCCCACGCGGCGGCGATCTCCGGCGTGACGGCGTCGCCGAGCACCGTGCCGACGGCGCGCAGCAGGTAGCGGCCGACCATCGTGTACTGCTCGGGGCGGATGCCGAGGGCGCAGTGCCGGTGCGCGATCCGGTCCACCACGTGCTCGAACGCCACGCCGGACGGGCCGGCGCCGATGAGGTGCGCGGCGTACGCCGCGACCGCTCCGGAGAGTGCGCTGCGCTGCTCGCCGGTGGCCTGCGCGCTGCGGCTGAACAGGTTCAGCAGCTCCGGGTTCTCCCCGATCATCGTCTCGTAGAAGACGGTGGTGATGGCTTCGAGATTCTCGCCGACGACCGGGAGCGTCGCCTCGACGACCGGGGCGCTGGATGCGGACAGCATGAGGGGTCTCCTCTTCACTGGGGAGATCGGCCGAGGGTCAGGAGCACCTGCCGGACCGGGGGAGCGGCCAGGTCGCCGATCGTGATGGGGTCGAGCGAGGCGTAGAACGCCTCCTGTGCGACTCGCAGCGCGCCCCGCAGCCGGCAGCCGGCGTTGAGCGGGCACGGTGTCTCCCCGCCGCAGTCGACGACCTCGGTGTCGCCCTCGAGCTCGCGGACCAGGCTGCCGATGGACGCGCCCGCCGCGCCGGTCGCCAGCCGCACGCCGCCGTTGCGGCCGCGCACGGTGTCGAGCAGGCCGAGGTGCTGCAACCGCTGGACCACCTTGGCGAGGTGGTTGCGGGGAACCGCGACCGAGTCGGCCAGCACGTCGATGGTGAGCAGGTCGTCCGGCCGTGCGGCGGCGAGCATCAGGACGCGGAGGCCGATGTCGGTGGAGCGGTTCAGTCGCACGTGCCGACCGTACTAAAAGAGGTATCTTAAAGTCCTGTTTTTGAGCCATAGATCACGGAGGGGGTGGACCCCCTCCGTGATCAGGGACTAGCTGAGCTTGAAGATTGTCGCCTTCGCGGCGACCGTGATCTGCCCGCCCCTGTGCTGGAGGTACTGGCCGGGCGCGACCCGGATGGTGACACCACCCCTGGCCGCGATCCGGGTGACCGGGGTGCCGGTGGCGCCCAGCCCGACGGTCGTGCCGCTGACCACGAGGAACCTCGTGGGCTGGTCGACCGACTGGATCGTCTCGGTGCCGTCCGCCCCGGCCACGAACCGGAACTGGGTCAGTTCCAGCTCGCGCGGCGCGTGCGCGGCCCGGATCACGTCGCCCTCGTGCTTGACGAACGAGCGCGGCGCGCCGGACGGCGACAGGCGCACGATCGGCCCGCCCGACCCGACCGGGATGCCGAACAGCGGCGTCCCGTCCTCGTGCCAGTAGAGCTTCTGCACACGGGTGTGGCGGTTGGGGTCGTACAGCGGGTCGCCGACGATCTGCTTGTAGTCGCGGGCGTGGTAGACCAGCACGTCGGTCTTCCCGTCCTCGGCCACCGTGAACGAGTTGTGCCCGGGCCCGAAGCGGGAGGTCTCGTCGTTGGAGACGAAGATCGGGTCAGGGTGCTTCGTCCAACTGGAGCGCGACAGCAGGTCGGCGTCGGCCGAGGCGCTGAGCAGGCCCATGCAGTAGTTGGCGTCGGTGGCGCTGGCCGAGAAGGTGATGAAGACCTTCCCGTTACGGATCAGCACGGCCGGGCCCTCGTTCACCCGGTAGCCGATGATCTCCCAGCTCCTGGTGGGCGTGGTGATCCGGGTCGGCTTGGTCCTGAACGTCCACGGGTTCGCCATCTCGGCGATGTAGAGGCTCGTGTTGACCGCGATCTCCGGCTCGCTCTGGGCCCACACCAGGTACTGCCGCCCGCGGTGGGTGAAGCTGGTGGCGTCCAGGGTGAAACCGTCCCACTCGGTGACGAGCTGGCCCTTGAGGGTCCAGCCGGCCGGGTCGCGCGGGTCGTCGAGCGTGGACTCCATCACGTACGTCCGGATCCGGAACACGTTCCCGGCGTCGCCGGCGGCGAAGTAGATGTACCACTTCCCGCCGATCCGGTGCAGCTCCGGTGCCCAGATGTGGCCGCCCATGGTGCCGCTGGTGGGGCGGCGCCAGATGACGGTCTCCTCGGCCCCGGCGAGGCCCGCGATGGTGGTGGCGCCGCGCACGACCAGGCGGTCGTACTCCGGCACCGAGCCGGTGAAGTAGTACATGCCGCCGACCGGCTTGGTGATCCAGGGGTCGGCGCGCCGGCTGATCAGCGGGTCGATGGTGGGCACTCCGTAGATGGCGGCGTCATCGGGCAGCGGGCCCGGCTGCGGGGCGCCTTCCGCGCCGCTCGCGGCGAGCGCGCCGAGAGCTCCGGCGCCGGCCACCCCGAGAGAACCCCGGAGCAGCGTACGGCGATGCAGTGCGAACGTCATGTCCACGTCCTTATCGGGTCTTGATCCGGAGGAAGGTGACCGAGTTCGCGGGGAACTCAGCGGTGAAGACGGAGGCGATCCCGCTGACGGTGCTGGTGACCGGCAGGATCGGCTCGGCCGAGCGGGTGTTCTGCTCGCCCGGGTCACCGGTGATCACGGTCTGCTTCGCGGTCCGGGCCACCCTGCGCCCACCCAGGTCGATCTTCGTGACCGCCGGGGCGTCCTGCGCGTTGACGACCTTGACGATCAGCTCGCCGGTCCTCGTGTCCTCCGTGACGACCTGGGCGAACGGCTCGGTGACGGCGTTGTCGTCGAACGAGCCCCACTCCACGCCGTCCAGGTACAGGGTGACCTTCGTACCCCGCACCGAAATCCTCAGGTCGTAGGTCCTACCCGTGGTCACGCTGTTGGGCTTGGTGAGGATCTGCTCCTTGGCGGAGGTGATCCCCTTCTCGATGGCGCCCTGGGTGTTGTTCCAGCCGCCCAGGTTCCACCAGTAGAACTGGCCGGTCTCCTGGATGCCGAACGCGACCAGGAAGCCCTCCGCGCCGGCCGTCTTGGTGGCCTTCAGCGTGTAGTCGTAATCGGTCGCGCTGATCGTCGCGCCCTTGACCATGGTGTCCTCGGTGTCCGTGGTCGTCTGGGTGTAGGCGCCGTCGGTCACCGCCCAGGCGCCGCGATTGGTCACCGAGGTCCAGCCGTCCGCGTTGCCGTCGTCGAAGTCGTCGCTGAACAGCACGGTGCCGTCCGGGCTGGTGACCTTGACGTCGTCGTAGGTCGCGGCGGTCCGCCAGGTGGAGAGCCCGACCCCGCCGGTGATCGGCTTCGGCTGGAGCACGTTGCCGGTGGTGGTGGTCGGCACGACCCGGTCACCGACGTTGTTCATGAAGAGCTTCTGCACCTGGTAGCTGGTGGAGCCCCACGACTCGTCGTTGTCGAACCAGATCATGTCCGGCTTCCACTGCACGTTGTCGATGTTGGCGAGCAGCGGGGCGTAGGACGCCATCTTCACCACGTCGGCGTTGCGTTCCAGGCCGGTCATGTAGGCGGCCTCGGCCAGCGAGTTGAACAGCTTGGCGTCCAGCGACGCGTATTCGCCCAGGAAGACCTGGGGACCGCTCCGGTCGTACGCGTCATATCGCTTGTTGTTCTGGAGGAACCACGACGGGCTGTTGTAGTAGTGCTCGTCGACCATGTCCGAGCCGTGCGCCCGGTTCTTGGCCCACAGGTTCTCGAACGTCGAACCCTGGTCGTCCGGACCCGAGTTGCTGACCACCGTGATGTCCGGGTGCTTCGCCTTGATCGCGGACTCGAACCTGAGGAAGTTCGCCCAGTACTCCTCGGGCAGGTTCTCCTCGTTGCCGATGCCGAGCGTGGTGAGGTGGAACGGCTTCGGGTGGCCCATGTCGGCGCGCAGCTTGCCCCACGTGGTGGTGGTCGCGCCGTTGGCGAACTCGATCAGGTCCAGGGTGTCCTGGATGTACTGCTGGAGCAGCGCCTCGTCCACGGTGGCCCGGTTCTGGCCACAACCGGTCACCAGGGCCGGCAGCACGGGCAGCGGCATGGCGCCGATGTCCTCGGAGAACTGGAAGTACTCGTAGTAGCCGAGGCCGTAACTCTGGTTGTAGCCCCAGAAGTTCTTGTTGGTGGCCCGCGTCTCGACCGGCCCGACGGTGTCCTTCCACTGGTAGGACCGGGCGCGCGGATAGTTGTCGGCGGCCGTGTACTGGTACATGCTGCCGGTGTTGACGAGGCAGCCGCCCGGGAAGCGGACGAAGCCCGGCTCGAGCGCCGCGATCTTCTCGGCCAGATCCTTGCGCAGGCCGTTCGCCCGGCCCCTGTAGGTGTCCCGCGGGAACAGCGAGATCTCGTCGAGGCGCGCGCTTCCGGAGGCCTTCACCGAGAGCCGGGCCACGTCGCTCGTCGCGGTCGCCTTCAGGGTGCCCGTGTACTTCTTCCACGTGTCACCGGCGACCGAGAGCGTCAACGGCGCGGCCAGCGCCGTTCCGCCGGCCGTGTGAAGGCTGACCTCCAGCGAGGTGGTGGCGTCCGCTCGGGCCCAGACCGAAAAGTCGTATAGTTCGGACTTTTCGACCGCGAGGCCGGTGTTGTAGCCGGCGTTGGTCAATCCGGCCGTGCCGGTGACACGCAGGTAGTTGCGGTTGCGCTCGTTGAGCCGCTGGTCGTCGTTGGTCACCACGGCCGAGCCGGTGGCCGCCCAGGCGGTCAGTCCGTTGTAGCCGGACGCGTCGGTGCCGTTGAACTCGAACGAGCGGTTGCGGACCAGTTCGGCGTAGAGACCGCCGTCGGCCGCGTAGTTGATGTCCTCGAAGAAGACGCCGTACATCGACTTGGGGATCGCGGCTCCGGTGGCGTCCGGGTTCACCGTGATGGTGTAGTCCGGTTCGACCGCCACGGCGGCGACCGGCGGGGCGACCGCGAGCGGGAGCGAGACCAGTACGGCGGCCGCGCCCACGAGACGATAGGGGATTCGGGGCATGAAGAGTCCTCCGGTGCGGATCGCAACGGTTTCGGAAGTGTTTCCGTATAGGGGCTCCGCAATGTGTACGCAAACATCGACGGGGCTGTCAAGCTTTGCCGGGCCACGGATTTCAGCGCTGCAAACGGCTCAGAGGTGATCTTGTTAGCGTTAACTACTCTCGGTCAACGAGTTTCGGGCTGCTTCGCGGCGCGTGACGGACGTTCATGCCTCGTTCACCTCGGGGGCACCCGACCGGGGTGGTCGCCGTACACCTGGGCTTTTAGCGTCCGGGCAGCCCGTCACCGAGCGCGGTGACGTGAGACCGAGGAGAACAGAACCGATGCCGGACCTCAACCGCCGCCTGCTTCCGCTGCTGGGACACAGCGGTGGCAGCCGCGACGCGATGACCTGTCTGTACCGATGCGGCAACGCGTGTGACCACCCCGTGCCGAACGAGTCGGCCAACCCCTACCTCGGAGACGTCGTCAACGCCGAGATGAGCCGCCGCGGCGTGGTCCGGGCCGGAGCCGTCGGAGCGATGGTGCTCGGCTTCTGCGGCTCGGCGCTCGCCGCCGCCGGCCCTGCCGCGGCCGCCCCTGTCGAGACCGCTCGCCACGGCGGCCGGGCCGGCCGCCTCACCTTCGAGACGGTCGCCCCGAACACCCTGGACCAGGTGACCATCCCGGCCGGATACCAGTCGTCCGTCGTGATCCGCTGGGGCGACCCGGTCGAGCCCGGCGCGCCGGCGTTCGACGTCGACAAGCAGACGGCGGCCGCCCAGTCGAAGCAGTTCGGCTACAACAACGACTTCGTCGGCGTGATCCCGGTCCCCGGTGAGCGGGACCGGGCACTGCTCGTGGTGAACCACGAGTACACCAACGAGGACCTGATGTTCCGTGGCTTCACCACCATGGACGCCCTCACCGTCGAGCAACTCAAGATCGCCATCGCGGCGCACGGCCTGTCCGTGGTCGAGATCGAGCGGGTCGGCCGCACCGGCCGGTGGAAGCCCGCCAGGAGCCGCCGGCTGCGCTGGAACCGCCGGATCACGGCGCTCGCGACCGAGTTCGAGCTGACCGGCCCGGTGGCCGGCTCGGCGCTGGTCAGGACCGCCGCCGACCCGTCCGGCCGGATCGTCGTCGGCACGCTGAACAACTGCGCCGGCGGCGTCACCCCGTGGGGCACCGTGCTCTCCGGCGAGGAGAACTTCAACCAGTACTTCGTCGGCGGCGACGCGGCGGCGGCCGACGTCAAGCCGAAGCTCAACCGGTACGGCATCAGCACCACCGCCCGCTACCCCAGCGGCAGCCGCAAGTGGGACCGGGCCCAGGAGCGCTTCGACCTCGCCCTGCACCCGAACGAGGCGAACCGTTTCGGCTGGATCGTCGAGGTCGACCCGTTCGACCCCGAGGGCCGTCCGCGCAAGCACACCGCCATGGGCCGCTTCAAGCACGAGGGCGCCAACGTCATCGTCGCGCACAACGGCCGGGTCGTCGCGTACATGGGTGACGACGAGCGGTTCGACTACCTGTACAAGTTCGTGTCGGACAAGAAGTACATCGACAGCGACTCGCCGTGGGCCCGCCGGCACAACCTGACCCTGCTGGAGTCGGGCACGCTCTACGTCGCCAAGGTCACCGGCGACAGCGACCCGGCCGAGATCGACGGCACCGGCGAGCTGCCCACCGACGGGAAGTTCGACGGCAGGGGCGAGTGGATCAAGCTGGTGTCCGGCAACACGTCGTACGTTCCCGGCATGACCGCGATCGACGTGCTCACCTTCACCCGCCTGGCGGGCGACGCGGTCGGCGCCACCAAGATGGACCGTCCCGAGGACGTCCAGCCGAGCCCGCGGACCGGCAAGATCTACGCGGCGATGACCAACAACACCAACCGCGGTGTCGGCGCCAACGCCAAGGCGGACGAGGCCAACCCGCGCAACGCCAACAAGCACGGCCACATCTTCGAGATCACCGAGGACCGGGGCGACCACACCGGCGCCACCTTCACCTGGCAGCTGCCGATCGTGTGCGGTGACCCGGCCGCGGCCGACACCTACTTCGGCGGGTACGACAAGGCGGCGGTCTCCCCGATCTCCTGCCCGGACAACGTCGCCTTCGACAGCGCCGGCAACCTCTGGATCTCGACCGACGGCAACGCGCTGGGCAGCAACGACGGCCTCTTCGCGACGCCGGTCGAGGGCCGGGAACGAGGCCACCTGCGCCAGTTCCTCACCGTGCCGAAGGGCGCCGAGACCTGCGGCCCCTTCATCACCTCCGACGACCGCTCGGTGTTCGTGGCGGTCCAGCACCCCGGCGAGATCACCGGCGCGTCGGTGGACAAGCCCGCCTCGGTCTGGCCGGACGGCGACTTCGCCAAGCCCGGCGTCGTGGTGACCTGGCGCAGGGACGGCGGCCCGGTCGGCAGCTGATCCACCGGGCACCACCCGGACGGCCGCGGCGTGCCACGCCGCGGCCGTCCGGGCACTTCGTCCGGGAGCACGCCGCGGACCCCGGCCGCCGCGCCGCCAGCGGAACCGCCGCCGAATCCGCGCGAATCGCCCGGTGGCGTCCCGCATTCGCGCCATCATCGGGTGATGATCATCGTGGGGTCGCCCAGGCCTCCATGGTCACCGAAAGCGCGTGGCCCACGGCTCAAAAGGGCGACGAAGTGATCCGTACGGCCCCGGCCGGCGTGTACCTGAGCGTCCAGGGGTCGTAACACCTGCGGGGGTGACAGGTTTGACCGAGACGCCGACCACGACGAGGCCGGACGTTTCCGATCCGCGCGTCGCGCCGCCGCGAGCTTCGGCCGGAGGCGACGCCCCGGATCCCGGGCGGCGCCGCCCCCGGGTGGCCGCGTGGCTGACGCGGATCCTGCCGGCCGCGGTGCCCGGCGTGCTGATGCTCGGCATCGCCCTGATCCAGGCCGGCCGGCCCACGCTCAGCTGGGACGAGGTCACCTCCGCGGAGATGGCCTCTCGGTCGGTGCCGCAGATCCTCGCCACGGTGCCGAACATCGACGCCGTCTTCGGGTTCTACTACCTGCTGCTGCACTGGTGGACCGGGCTGGCCGGCACCGGCGAGGTGGCCCTGCGGCTGCCCTCGATCGTGGCCATGGCGGCCGGCGTGGCGGTCGCCGCCGAGCTGGGCAGACGCCTGTTCACCCCGCTGGCCGGGCTGGTCGCCGGACTGATCCTGTGCGTCGTGCCGAACACCTCCCGGTACGCGGCCGAGGCCCGCCCGTACGCCTTCGCCTGCTTCTTCTCGGTCCTGGCGCTGCTCCTGCTGGTGGAGGCGATCCGGCGCGGAGGCGCGTACCGGTGGATCGCCTACGGCCTGAGCGTGCTGATGCTGGGTCTCTTCCACCTGGTCGCCCTGACCACCCTGGTGGCGCACGCCGCCCTGGTCGCCCTGCAACCCGGCGGGAGGCGCCGCCGGCGCGCCCTGGTCTGGGGCGGCACGGTGCTGGCCGCCCTGCTGCCGCTCGCCCCGATCGCCCGGTTGGGCCTGCGCCAGCAGGACGTCCAACTGCACTGGGTCGAACCGATCACCGTGCGCGGCATCGCCGGCATGCCGGCCGGGATCGCCGGCTCGCGGGAGGTGGCCTGGTTCCTGATCGGCATGGTGGCGCTGGTCTCCTGGCGGCCGCTGCGCCGCCTGGTCCCGGTCGCGCTGCTCGCCCTCGGCCCGCTGACCGTCCTGGCCGCCGTGTCGTACCTGGTCTCGCCCATGTGGGTGGCCCGCTACCTGCTGGTGGTGCTGGCCCCGGTGGCGATCCTGGCGGCGGTCGCGCTGACCGGCGGCCGGGACGGCTGGTCCCGGTTCACCGTGACGCGGGTGGTGACGGTGCTGCTGGTGCTCGCCGCGATCGCGGTGCCGGGACAGCGGGCGGTCCGGGCCCAGACCGCGAAGAACGGGCCGGACTACCGGGCCATCGCGACGATCATCGGCCGGGAGGCGCGGCCCGGGGACGTGGTGGTCTACCCGGCCCGGAACCGGGCGATCCGGGCCGGCACGGACCACTATCTGGCCCGAGAGCCGGTCGTCCCGGCGGACCCGCTGGTCCGGGTCCCGTCGGCGCGGACCGGAACCCTGATCGCCGAGGAGTACCCGGACGCGGCCGCCCGGGTGGCCGGCGCCCGCCGGGTCTGGCTGGTCCTCGGGGACCGGGTCACCGACCCGCTCACGATCCGGCCGGAGCTGCGCGGGATGCTGACCGGCGGCTACCGCCAGGTCGATCTCTGGCAACCCAAGCGGGCCACCGTCGCGCTCTACGAACTGCGGGGCTGAGCTGGCAAGCTGACCGCCATGAAGGTTCTGCTCCCCGGCACCGTCCCCCTCGACCCGGACCTGCCCGCCGGCGTGACCACCGCCGTCTACGACGTCCGCCGCCCGGTCCCCGACGAGCACACCGACGCCGAGGTCCTGGTGGTGTGGGGCAACACGCCGGAGAACCTGTCCGACGCCGCCCAGCGGCTGAAGGCGGTCCGCTGGGTGCAGACGCTCGCCGCCGGGCCGGACGCGGTGCTGGCCGCCGGGTTCGCCACCGACGTGGTGGTCACCGCGGGGCTGGGGCTGCACGACCGGACCGTCGCCGAGCACACGCTGGGCCTGGTGCTGGCCGCCGCCCGCCGGCTCAACCGGCTGGTCCGGGCGCAGATCGGCCGCCGCTGGGCGGGCGAGTGGGGCGGCCTGCAACCGGTGGACGAGCCGGGCGCGTTCCGTACGCTGCGCGACGCGAACGTGGTGATCTGGGGTTTCGGCGGGATCGCGGCGAGGCTGGCCCCGCTGCTCGCCGCGCTGGGAGCGCGCGTGACCGGGGTGGCCCGCGCCGCCGGGGAGCGGCACGGCTTCCCGGTGGTGACGGACGCCGACCTTCCCGGCCTGCTGCCGGAGACCGACCTGCTGATCAACATCCTGCCGGCCACGCGGGAGACGGCAGGCGTCCTGGGCGCCGCGATCCTGGACCGGCTGCCCGCCCACGCATGGGTGGTGAACGTGGGCCGCGGCGCCACCCTGGACGAGGACGCGCTGCTGGCCGCGATCCGGGCCGGGCGGCTCGGTGGGGCGGCCCTCGACGTCTTCGCCGAGGAGCCGCTGCCGGTGACCTCCGGCCTGTGGGACGAACCCGACGTGATCATCACGCCGCACGCCGCCGGCGGCCGTCCGGAGGGCGCGTCCGCACTGCTCGGCGAGAACCTGGCGGCCTACCTCTCCGGCGGCTCACTGCGCAACGTCGTCTCCTGACCCGCGGGTCGAGCGGGCGCGCACGTGCACCCGTTCACCCTGCGGCCCGAAGATGTTGAGCACCTCGGCCGGCTCCGGGCCGGGGTTGAGGATCGCGTGCGGCAGCCGGGTGTCGAACTCGGCCGCCTCGCCCGGGGTGAGCACCAGGTCGTGGTCGCCGAGCAGCAGCCGGACCCGCCCGGACAGCACGTAGAGCCACTCGTAGCCCTCGTGGGTCTGCTGTTCCACCCCGCACGCCCCCGGTTCGGGCGGCAGGATCTGCTTGAAGGCCTGCAACCCGCCCGGCCGCCGGCTGAGCGGGACGTACGTGTGCCCGCCTCGCTGGATCGGCCGCGCCCGGACCCGGGGGTCGCCGGTCTCCGGCGCGTCCACCAGTTCGTCGAGGGTGACCTGGTACGCCCCGGCCAGCGGCAGCAGCAACTCCAGCGTGGGGCGGCGGCTGCCCGACTCGAGGCGGGACAGCGTGCTCACCGAGATCCCGGTGGTCTCGGCCAGCCGGGTGAGCGTGATCTCCCGCCGCTGGCGCAGCTCGCGCAGCCGGGGCCCGACGGCGGCGAGCGCGGACTCCAGGTCTTTTGCCATAACAGCAACATTAGTTGCCGTCCTGCCGCAGCGTTGGGCACGGTGAGCGGGAGAGGCGAGAGAGGAGTACGCAGTGGAGGAGCAGACGTACGACGTCGTGGTGATCGGCGGCGGCGCGGCCGGACTGAGCGGAGCCCTGGCCCTGGCCCGCTCCCGGCGGTCGGTGCTCGTCGTCGACAGCGGGGAGCCGCGCAACGCCCCGGCCGCACACATGCACAACTACCTGGGCCGGGACGGCACACCCCCGGCCGAGCTGCTGGCCGCCGGCCGGGCCGAGGTCCTCGGCTACGGCGCCGAGCTGCTGACCGGCCGCGCCGAGTCGGCGGTCCGTGACGGCGACGGGTTCCGGGTGGCGATCGACGACGGCCGGCTGGTCCGCGGGCGGCGCCTGCTGGTCACCACCGGCCTGGTCGACGAGCTGCCGGACATCCCGGGGCTGGCCGAACGGTGGGGCCGGGACGTGGCGCACTGCCCGTACTGCCACGGGTGGGAGTTGCGGGACAGGCGGATCGGCGTGCTGGTGACCGGGCCGCTGAGCCTGCTCCAGGCGCAGATGTGGCGGCAGCTCAGCCCCCACGTGCTGGTCCTGCTCGACGGCCGGCCCGCGCCCGGCGCCGAGCAGGCCGAGGAACTGGCCGCCCGGGGCATCCCGGTGGTGGACGGCGCGGTGGTGGGCGTGGAGGTGTCCGGGGACCGGATGACCGGGGTGCGGCTGGCGTCCGGCGAGACGGTCGCGGTGGACGCGCTGGTGGCCGGGCCCCGGTTCACCGCCCGCTCCGGGGTGCTGGAGTCGCTGGACCTTCCCGCCGAGCCGTTCGAGATGCACGGGCATGTGCTGGGCAGCCGGATCCCGGCCGACGAGACCGGGGCGACCCGGGTGCCCGGCGTGTGGGTGGCCGGGAACGTGACGAACCTGGGCGCGACCGTCGTGGTGGCGGCCGCGGGCGGGCAGACCGCCGCCGCCGCGATCAACATGGACCTGATCGCCGAGGACACCCGGCGGGCGGTGGACGCCTACCGGGAGCGGATCTCCACCATGTTCACCGAGGACGCCTGGGAGCAGCGCTACCGCGGCAGGGACGCGATCTGGAGCGGGCGGCCCAACCCGCAACTGGTCGCCGAGGTGCCCGGGCTGACCCCGGGACGTGCCCTGGACGTGGGCTGCGGCGAGGGCGCCGACACGGTGTGGCTCGCCGAACGCGGCTGGGAGGTGACCGGCGTGGACATCTCGACGGTCGCCCTGGAGCGGGCCGCCGGGCACGCGGCCGGGGCCGGGGTGGCCGAGCGGGTCACGTTCCGGCACGCGGACCTGCGAGCCGACCCGCCGGGGGAGGCGTACGACCTGGTGTCCGCCCAGTTCATGCACCTGCCGCCGGAGGAACGCCGCGAGCTGTACGCCCGGCTGGCCGACGCCGTGGCCCCGGGCGGCACCCTGCTGGTCGTCGGCCACCACCCGTCCGATCTGGCCACCTTCGCCCGGCACCATTTCCCGGACATGCTGTTCACCGCCGAGGAGATCGCCGCGGAACTCGACCCGGAGGCGTGGAAGGTGGTCACCGCCGAGGCCCGCCCCCGGACGGCCACCGACCCGGACGGCCGGGTGATCACCGTCCGGGACGCGGTTCTGGTGGCGCGGCGTCAGGGCTGACCCCGGACAGCGGCCGCAGTCGGTGTACTTGTCCGAGTTTTCCGGCCCGAGTTCCGGCTAACCGGGCGAATCGCCAGCATGGCTGCGGCTGCCTTGCTGCAATGGGCACATGCGGCCGGACGATCCTGAACGACACCCCGATCCGGGCGAGGACGCCCGGGCGGCGCTCGCTGCCTGGCGGGACGGGCTCGTCGATCCGGGCGGCCCCGACCGCCTCGTCAACCTGCCACGCGGCGGCGCCGACCTGGTGGAGATCGTCTCCCCGAACCCGGCCGGCGTCGTCGAGGCGCTGCGCCACGGCCGGGACTGCACCCTGTCCGGGGCCGGGGCGGAGAAGGGCAGCCTGCGTACCGACCTGCCGGACGGGGTGCTCCGGCCGCTGCTGCGCCGCCTGCGCCGGCAGACCCGCCTGGAACGGGCCGACCGCGGGGTGGACGTGCTCTACCTGGCGGCCGGGCTGCTGCACTGGCAGGACGGCGACGGCGCCGGCTACGCCAGCCCGCTGCTGCTGATCCCGGTCGACCTGGTCGTCCTCGGCCCGGGCGAGGTGCCCCGGCTGCGCGCCGGCAGCGGCGACCCGATGGTCAACCCGGCCCTCGCCGCCCGGCTCGCCCGCCTCGGCGTCACCCTGCCCGAGAGCGGCGACCTGGCCGGCCTGGACATCGCGGCGCTCACCGCCGAGGTCGCCGGCGCCGGCCGGCCCGGCTGGCACACCGCCGACCTGGCCGTGCTGGCCCGCTTCGACCCGGCCGTCGAGGCGATCCGCCGCGACCTGACCGAGAACGAGGACCGGATCCTCGCCCACCCGGTGGTCCGGGCGCTGGCCACCGCCGCCGGCACCGAGGGCGCGTTCACCTTCGCCCCGATCACCGCGGACGAGATCGACGTGCTCGCCCCGCCCGACGACGTGCCACTCGTGCTGGACGCCGACGCCGGGCAGCGCGCCTGCGTGGCCGCCGCCTGCGAGGGCCACAGCTTCGTCGTCGACGGCCCGCCCGGCACCGGCAAGTCGCAGACCATCGCCAACATGGTCGGCGCGCTCGCCCACGCCGGGAAACGGGTGCTGGTCGTCTCCGAGAAGGCGGCCGCCCTGAACAGCGTCCAGCACCGGCTGGCCGACACCGGGCTCGGCAACTACCTCCTCGACCTGCACGGCGACCGGGTGTCCCGCCGGCATGTCGCGGCCACGCTGGCCGCCGCGCTGGAGGCGGACCCGCTGCCCGGCACCCCGATGGGCGACGAGGCACGCCAGGAGCTGCGGGACCGGCGGGAGCGGCTCAACGCGTACGCCGAAGCCGTCAACGAGATCCGCCACCCGCTCGGCCGCAGCCTGTACGAGGTGGCCGGCCGATTCGCCCGGCTGGCGGGCCTGCCGGAGGCGCCGGCCCCGGCCCTGCCCGCCGCCGCCCTGACCGACGAGGTCCTGGACCGGATCCGTGACGCCGCGGACCGCCTGACCGGGGCCTGGCGCCCGGCCACCGAGCGCAGCGGCTACCGCTGGCGCGAGGTCGCCGAACGCGAACCGCTCGACGAGACCCTGCTGGAGGCCCAGCTCGCCCTGGAGGACCTGGCCGGCGCCGTCGCCGTGAACGGGCCCATCGCCGCCGCCTTCCACCTGCGGGCGCCGGACGACGCGGCCACCCTCGGGGAGATCGCCGAACACGCCGCGCAGCGCCCGCCCGGCGTCGCCGACCAGTGGCTCACGGCGAACACCCTGCGCCCGGTCCGGACCGCCGCCGAGGAACTCGCCCAGCGCATCGACGTGTCCCGCCGGGCCGCCGAGGCGGTCCGCAACCGGGCCGGTGTCGGCTGGGAGACCCTGGCCGCCCCGATGAACCTGGACGCCCTGCCCGAGCCACCCCGGCTGAACCCGCCCGCGGTCCGGCTCGAACCGCTCACCGCGGAGGAGGCCAAGGCGCTGGCCGGCCGGTTCGCCGCGGACGCCGACGAGCTGGAGCACCAGCAGAAGAACCTGGAGCGGGCCACCGTCCGGCTCGGCCTGCCGGACGTGGTCACCTTCTCCGACGTCGAACTGGTGCACCTCGTCGCCGAGCTGGGCGGCCGCCCGGACAAGCCGGAGAAGACGTGGTTCGCCCCCGGCGCCCAGTCCGCCGTGCACAACGCCGCGAGCACGCTGCGGCTGCACATCGACGCGGTCGCCGCGGCCCGCGCCGCCGCGCACGAGATCTTCACCGGCGCGGTGCTCACCGAGCCGGTCGAGGACCTCGCCGAGCGGTTCGCCACCCTGCACCGCGGCGCCCGCAAGCTGCTCGCCCCGTACCGGCGCGACCGGGAGACGGTGGCCGGGTTCATCCAGCCGGGCGTCACCGTCGACGACGCGATCGCCGAACTCGGGCTGGCCGTAGCCTGGCGGCGCGCCCACGAGGGCCTGATCGCCGCCGAGAGACAGCACGCCGGCCTGCTCGGGCGCTTCTGGAGCCGGGCCGACACCGACTTCCCGGCGATCGGCCGGGCCCTCCAGACGGCCGGC
Source organism: Actinoplanes hulinensis (assembly GCF_019429605.1). Lineage (NCBI taxonomy): Bacteria > Bacillati > Actinomycetota > Actinomycetes > Micromonosporales > Micromonosporaceae > Actinoplanes > Actinoplanes hulinensis. The sequence goes on from NZ_JAHXZI010000042.1 coordinate 19,940, forward strand.
GAGGTGCTGCGGGTCACCCCGCCCGAGGCGCTGCCCGCGGTCATCGACTACGTCTGCGCGGTGCACCCGGCCGACGACCTGGTCCGGGCCGTCACCGAGGCCCGCGACGTGTTCCGGTACTGGCGGGGCACCCTGCGGCCGGAACCCGACCCGGCCGGGCGGCCGGAACTCGGCCACGGCCCGGTGCACGAGGCGATCGCGTGGCTGCGCGCCCAGGTGGCGCCGCTGCGCGACACCGCCGCGATCCTGCGGCAGCTCGGCGACGCCATCGGCCGGGACCTCAACGGCGCCGAGGCCGCCGGGATCATCGAGGTACGGCAGGGCGTGATCGACGCCGAGGACGCGTTCGCCGCCGCGAGCCGGTCCTTCGAGACCACCCTCGGGCCGGTGTTCCAGGGACGGCACACCGACCTGCGAGCCCTCGAGGACGCCATCGAGTGGACGGCGCACGCCCGTACGCTGCGCACCGGCGCCGACACCGCGCTCACCGGCGAACAGGCCGAGGCGCTGACCGCGGGCCGCCCCACCCCCGACCTGACCCCGGCGATCACGGCATGGCAGGAGGCCCGGCAGCGCATCCTGGACGCCTTCGGCCCGGCCCGGCAGGTCCGGCTCGGCACCACCCTGGACCGCTACGAGACAGCCCACGACCTGCTGCGCGACCTGCTCGACGACGACACCGGCCAGCAGGAGTGGTTCCAGTACCTGGAGGCTCGCGCGGTCCTCGCCGAGTACGGGATGGACACCGCCATCGACTTCTGCGCCGACCACTCGGTGGACGTGAAGCGGCTCGGTGACGTGCTGGAACGCAGCGCGTACCGGGCGTGGACCGACCACGTCCTGGCCGAGGACGAGCGGCTCCAGCCGGCCGCCGGGGTCAACCGCGACGAGCTGGCCGCCGGGTTCCGCCGCCTGGACTCCGAGCTGCTCACCGACGCCGCCGAAGCGGTCATCGAGGTGCTCGGCCGGCGGCGGCCGGAGGTCACCGGTGGAGACGGCGCCGCGCTGATCCGCGCCGAGGGCCTCAAGAACGACGGCCACCTCCCGGTACGCGACCTGCTCGCCGGCGCCTGGGACACGGTCGCCGCCCTCAAACCGTGCCTGGTCATGCCGCCCGCCGCGGTGAGCCGCCTGCTGCCGGCCGAGGCGTCCTTCGACGTCGTGGTGATCGACGAGGCCTCCCGGATGACCCCGGCGGCCGCGGCGGCCTGCGCCTACCGGGGTGCGTCCCTGGTGATCGTCGGCGACGACGCCCAGCTGCCACCGGCCGGCGACCAGCCGTCGGTGCTGGTGGTGGCGAACGACTGCGGCGCGTTCACCCGGCTCGCCCTCACCTGGCACTACCGCAGCCGGCACGAGAGCCTGATCGCCTTCGCCAACCAGGCCTTCTACCAGGGCCGGCTGAACACCTTCCCGAGCCCGCACCCGTCCGGCGAGGATCTCGGCGTCCAGCTCCACCCGGCCGTGGACACGAGCGAGGCCCGCCTGGTCGCCGAACGGGTCCTGCACCACCTCACCACCCGGCCGTCGCTGTCGCTGGGCGTCGTGACACTCACCGCCGGCCACGCCGACGAGATCGCCGACGCCGTCGAGGCCGAACTGGCCGGGCGCCCCGACCTGGAGGGCTTCCTCGGCGACTTCGTGGTCGAGGGCGCCGAGACGGCACAGGGCGACGAACGCGACGTGATCATCCTGTCCACCGGCGCGAGCCTGGACGCGGCCGGCGGCCCCACCGGCGCACGGCGGCTCGCCGTCGCCGTCACCCGGGCCCGGCACCGGGTCGAGGTGGTGTCGGCGATCGGCGCCGGGGACCGTGAGGAACCCGCCGACGAGGGGGAACGCCGGCTCGCCGCATACCTCGACTACGCCGAGCGCGGCGGGCCGGCGCCCACCGAGCAGGAGCCCTCCCCGATCGAGGAGTCGATCCGGGAGACCCTGGAGAACTGGGGCTACCCGGTGCACACCCGGTCCGGCGCGGGCCGCTACCGGGTCGAGATCGGGGTGCGCCACCCGGACGACACCCGCGAGTCGTACGCCCTCGGCGTCCGCTGCGACGGCCCCGGCTACCAGCTGTCCCCGGTCGCCCGGGACCGGGACCGCCTGCACGAGCAGGTGCTGCACAGCCTCGGCTGGCACCTGCACCGGATCTGGTCGGTCGCGTGGTACCACGACCGGGAGAACGAGGAGGCCCGGCTCCGGACGGCGGTCGAGAGCGCCCTGGCCATCCCGGACGTCTTCGCCGAGACCGAGGACGAGACGCTGACCGCTCGCCCGGCGCAGCGGCCCGAGTGGGCGCTGCCCTACGAGCGCGCCGTGATCGAGCCGCTGCCGGCCACCACCCGCCTCGCCGACGCGGTGGCCCGGCAGCTGCTGATCGAGGCCGTCGAGCGGATCGCCGAAGTGGAGGGCCCGGTGCACCTGGCCACGCTGAGCCGGCGGATCCGTGACGGCTGGGGCATGGCCCGCCTCACCCAGCAGGTCAAGGCGGCGATCGAGACGGCCGTCCGCGACTCCCGCGCCGGCTTCGACGGCACCTTCGTGACCGCCCCGGACGCCCCGATCCCCGCCGTACGGGTGCCCGCCGACGGGGTCACCCGCAGACCCGAGCAGGTCGCCGACGCCGAGATCCAGCTCGCCCTGGAGTACCTGGTCCTCGACGCCGGCCTGGTCGAGGGGGAGGACCTGCTGGCCGCGGCCGGGCGGCTGTTCGGCTGGAGCGGCAACCGGGCGGGCGCGGCCCGGCTCGCGGCGATGCTCGACGACCTGGTCGAGGCGGACCGGCTGATCGCGCACCGCAACGGGCTGATCGCCGCCCCGGCGAACGACCTGCTCGACCTGCCCGACCCGGCGATGCTGCCGCGCCGGGAGGAGGCCGGCCGGCCGGTGTGGACCGGGGTCAACCTTTGACGTAGTCGTCGTGCGGGGTCCCGGCGGTCCACAGGGTCGTCCGGGTCCGCGCGCAGTGCCGGACGATCGCCGGATCCTCGGTGAGCGCGCCCCCGGCGAACCCGCCGTCCGGACCGAACAGGGTGAACACCACCCGGCGGTCGTCGAACAGCCAGAAGTCGTCGAAGGCGACCGCCAGCCCGCCCGCCTCCGGCCGGGGCAGCCAGCGGATGTCCTCGCCGGCCTCGACGTTGAACCCGGAGATGCTCAGCAGCCACCGCGTGTAGTCCAGATGAGGCACCGGCACCACCCGCAGCCGCCGGACGCTGCGGCCCGCGTCGGTGACCTCCCGGACCAGCTCCAGCCACGGCCGCTGCCAGCCCAGGTCGTCCGGTTCGCCGTCGAGGAACCGCTGGAACGGCGCCGACTCCTCCCGCGTGTGATAGACGTCCCGCACCTCCAGGTGGAACGCCGTCCGTTCGAAGGACCGGAACAGCCCGTCGAACGCGTCACCCCGAAGCAGCCGCATGTCCCACCTTGACCACAGTGGACGAGACCGGTCCAGCCCGCCCGTGACGTTGACGCACGTGGAGGGAAAACGTCAGCGGATCTGCACGCCGGAGATGGCGCGTGCGATCACCAGCCGCTGGATCTCCGAGGTGCCCTCGAAGATCGTGTAGATCTTGGCGTCCCGGAGCATCCGCTCGACCGGATGCTCACGCAGATAGCCGGCGCCGCCGAGGATCTGCACCGCCTTCCCGGTGACCGCGACCGCCACCTCACCGGCCTTCAGCTTCGACATCGAGCCCTCGCCCGCGGTGAACGGCCGTTCGTTGCGGCCCATCCACGCCGCCCGCCACACCAGCAGCCGGGCCGCGTCGATCTCCATCCGCATGTCGGCCAGCGCGAACGCGACCGCCTGGTTCTCGATGATCGGGCGGCCGAACTGGACCCGGGTCTTCGCGTACTCCAGCGCGTACTCATAGGCGGCCCGGGCGATGCCGATCGCCTGCGCGCCGACCGCCGGCCGGGACAGCTCGAACGTCCGCATCGCCGCCTGGCCGGACCGCTTCTGCCCCTCACGCGCCTTGGCGAGCCGCTTGTCCAGCGCCTCCTTGCCGCCGAGCAGGCAGCTGCCGGGCACCCGGACGTCGTCGAGGAACACGTCGGCCGTGTGCGAGGCCCGCAGCCCCAGCTTCTTCAGCTTCTTCGTCCCGGCCAGGCCCTTGGTCCCGGGCGGCACGACGAACGCGGCCTGCCCCCGGGAACCCAGCGACGGGTCGACACTGGCCGTCACCACGTGCACGTGGGCGATCCCGCCGTTGGTGGCGTACGCCTTCTGCCCGCTGATCACCCACTCGTCGGTCGCCTCGTGGTAGACCGCCCGGGTCCGCATCGACGCCACATCCGAACCGGCCTCCGGCTCGGTGCTGCAGAACGCGCCCACCTTGGGGTCGGCGGCGTCACCGAAGCACTGCGGCACCCACTCGACCAGCTGATCCGGCGTACCCGAGCCGAAGATCGCGGCCACCGCGAGCGACGTGCCGGAGATCGCCATGCCGATGCCGCCGTCGCCCCAGAACAGCTCCTCGTTGGCGACCGGCAGACTCAGCCCGGACGTGTCCGACCAGGTGTTGGCGAGGAACTCGAACCCGTACAGGCCGATCTTCGCGGCCTCCTGGAGGACCGGCCAGGGAGTCTCCTCGCGCTCGTCCCACTCCGCGGCCGCGGGCCGGACCACCGATTCGGCGAACCCGTGCACCCAGTCGCGCAGCTCGCGCTGTTCGTCGTTGAGGTCGAGCCAGAACTCCACGGTCAGCCCCTCCGCCGGCAGGTTAACTCGCCGGTAACCTTACGAGGGCGTAACTTCCGGGACAAGACCCATCAATGGGTCTCAACGCTCCAGGATCGCCACCACGCCCTGACCACCGGCCGCGCAGATGGAGATCAGGCCCCGGCCCGAACCCTTCGACGCGAGCTGCTTGGCCAGCGACGCGACGATGCGGCCGCCGGTCGCCGCGAACGGGTGACCGGCCGCCAGCGAGGAACCGTTGACGTTCAGCTTCGCCCGGTCGATCGAGCCGAGCGGGGCGTCCAGGCCGAGCTTCTCCTTGCAGAACTCGGGCGACTCCCACGCCGCGAGGGTGGCCAGCACCTGCGACGCGAACGCCTCGTGGATCTCGTAGTAATCGAAGTCCTGCAGGGTGAGGCCGTTGCGGGCCAGCATCCGGGGCACCGCGTAGGCGGGCGCCATGAGCAGACCCTCGTCACCGTGCACGTAGTCGACCGCCGCGGTCTCCGAGTCGGCGAACCAGGCCAGCACCGGCAGCGAATGCGCGGCCGCCCACTCCTCGGAGGCGAGCAGCACGGTCGAGGCGCCGTCGGTGAGCGGCGTCGAGTTGCCCGCCGTCATCGTGGCGTTCTCCTCGCCGTACACCGGCTTCAGTCTCGCGAGTTTCTCCAGGCTGGTGTCCGCGCGCAGGTTCTGGTCCCGGGTCAGCCCCAGATAGGGCGTCAGAAGATCATCGAAAAAGCCGCGATCGTACGCCTCCGCGAGCCGCTGGTGGGAGGTGAGCGCCAGCTCGTCCTGGTCGGCCCGCCCGATGTTCCACCGCAGGGCCGTGACCGCCGCGTGCTCGCCCATCGACAGCCCGGTCCGCGGCTCCGCGTTGCGCGGCAGCTCCGGCCGGAGCGCGTGCTGCGGGCGCAACTTGGCCACCGCCCGGAGCCGGTCGCCGAGGCTCCGGGCCCGGTTCAGCTGGAGCAGAGCGCGCCGCATGTCCTCGTTGAGCTGCAACGGAGCGTCCGAGGTGGTGTCCACGCCACCGGCCACACCGGAGTCGATCTGCCCGAGCGCGATCTTGTTGGCCACCAGGACGGCCGCCTCCAGACCGGTCCCGCAGGCCTGCTGGATGTCGTAGGCCGGGGTGCGCGGGTCCAGCCGCGAGCCGAGCACCGTCTCCCGGGTCAGGTTGAAGTCGCGCGAGTGCTTCAGCACGGCCCCCGCCACGACCTCACCGAGCCGCTCACCGGCCAGCCCGAACCGGGCGATCAGCCCGTCCAGCGCGGCGGTCAGCATGTCCTGGTTCGATGCCTCGGCGTAGCGGCTGTTGGATCGGGCGAACGGAATCCGGTTCCCGCCCAGCACGGCCACACGGCGCACGTCCACCACGACTATCCTCCACATCGAAGAATCTCGGTTACTCACCGGTAGGCTACTCGCATGGCTGACAGGTACGCGAACTTCGCCAACTCCGGTCTCGGCCGGACCGTGGTCAAGCGCCTCGGGCTGCCTGATCCGCCCCGGCTGCGCCGCCACCGGGCCGGAGATCCGCTGGTCAGCGGGCCGGTCCTGCTGGGCGCGGCGCCGGGCGGCCGGCTCTCCGAGCCGATCCGCAAGCTTCTGGGCGCGGCGGGCGCGGAGGTCACCGATCAAACCCAGGACGGGGTACGGGTGAGCGCACTCGTCCTCGACGCCACCGGGATCACCGACAGCACCGGGCTGCGGGCACTCTACGACTTCTTCCACCCGTACGCCCGCTCCCTGGAGGTCTCCGGCCGCGTGCTGGTGCTCGGCACCCCACCGGAAGCCACCGCCTCGCCGGCCGAGGCGACCGCGCAGCGGAGCCTGGAAGGCCTGACCCGCAGCATCGGCAAGGAATTCGGGCGCGGGGTGACCGCGCAGCTCGTCTACGTGGCGCCCGGCGGCGAGCAGGCCGTCGAGTCGACGCTGCGCTTCCTGCTCAGCGGCCGCTCGGCGTACGTCTCCGGCCAGGTCGTCCGGGTCGGCGCCGGCGACGTGCCCGCCCCGGCCGACTGGGACCGGCCCCTCGACGGCAGACTCGCCCTGGTCACCGGCGCGGCCCGGGGCATCGGCGCGGCCATCGCCCGGGTGCTGGCCCGCGACGGCGCCGACGTGATCGCGCTCGACGTGCCGGCCGCCGGCGACGCCCTCGCCGACGTGGCCAACGAGACCCGCGGCCGCGCCCTGCAACTCGACCTCACCGCCGACGACGCGCCCGAGCGCCTCGCCGGATACCTGGCCGCCGGGCCGCACGCCGGCGTCGACATCGTCGTGCACAACGCCGGCATCACCCGGGACAAGACGATCGCCCGGATGTCCGAGGACCGGTGGGACTCGGTGATCGGCGTCAACCTGACCGCCCCGGAACGCGTCGACGAACTGCTGCTGGAACGCGGGCTCATCGGCTCCGGCGGGCGGATCGTCGGCGTCGCCTCGATCGCCGGCATCGCCGGGAACCGCGGACAGACCAACTACGCCACCAGCAAAGCCGGCGTGATCGGCAGGGTCCAGGCGTACGCCCCGCTGCTGCTCCCACGCGGCATCACCATCAACGCGGTGGCGCCCGGCTTCATCGAGACGGCGATGACCGCGAAGATGCCGATCGGGCTGCGCGAGGCCGGACGGCGGCTCAACAGCATGTCCCAGGGCGGCCTGCCGGTCGACGTGGCCGAGACGATCGCCTGGCTCGCCTCGCCCGGGTCGGCGACGATCACCGGCAACGTGGTCCGGGTCTGCGGTCAGAGCCTGCTCGGGGCCTGACATGGTGGCGGTCGTCGAGCTCAGTGAAGGGCCGGGCACCACGGCCGCGTACGCCCGGGCCGCCCTCGGCCTGCTGCCCGGCTTCGGCCGCTCCGGCGACACACTTCCCGACGTCGAGGTCCAGCACCGGGGCGTGACGGTCGACCCGGGGCACCTGGCCGTGTACGACCGGGTCTGCGGGTTCCGGCTCACCGACACGCTGCCCGCGACCTACCCGCACGTGCTGGCGTTCCCGCTGGCCATGCGGCTGATGACGGGGGAGGGTTTTCCGGTCCCCCTGATCGGCCTGGTACACGTCGCCAACCGGATCACCGTGCGCCGGGCCATTCCGTCGAGCGCGGTGCTCGATCTGTCGGTCCGGGCCGCCGACCTGCGGGAGCATCCGCGCGGGCGCCAGTTCGACGTCGTCGCCACCGCCACGGTCGACGGGGCCGAGGTGTGGCGGGGCGTCTCCACGTACCTGCGCCTCGACGCCTCCCGCGCCGCCGACGCCGTACCGCCGCCTTCCGGTGGCTCCCTCACCGGCTCGCGCCCGTCCCCGGCGGGCGGGGCCGTGTGGCGGGTGCCCGCCCGGGTCGGCGGTGACTACGCCGCGGTCTCCGGCGACCGCAACCCGATCCACACCTCCCGGCTGGGGGCGCGGCTCTTCGGCTTCCCGCGCCCGATCGCCCACGGCATGTGGACCAAGGCCCGCTGTCTGGCCGCACTGGAGGGCCGACTCCCCGGCGCGTACACCGTCGACGTCGCCTTCAAGAAGCCCGTCCTGCTGCCGGCCACGGTCCGGTTCACCGCGACGCCGGCCGCCACCGGCTGGGAACTCACCGTCCACTCGCGGCAGCCGCACCTGTCCGGCACGGTCACCGCCGGCCGATGACGATGGCGCTCAGGTCGCGCGGCTCCGGGTCGGGACAGTCGGTCAACCGCGGTCGCTCGCAGCGCACATAGGTGCCGACGCCCGGATCGAGGTCGGTCCGGGTGAAATACACCCTGGCCGCCGCCGGCCACAGGTTGTGCGCCCGCAGATACAGCCGTGTGCCCTGATACCTCGCGACGTCGACCGGGACCGGGAAGGTGACCTTGGCACGCCAGTCGCGGACGTCCGCCTCGCCCGAGGCGATCTCGGTCCCCCGCTCGTCGACGACGGCCAGCAGCAGCCGGGCTCCCTCCCCACCCGCCGCGACCTCCACCGACAGGATCCAGGACCCGGGCACCCGGAACTGGGTCGCCACCCAGTCACGACGGTTCAACGGATGCGCGACGTTCTGCGCGCTGCTCGGCCAGATCTCGTGCATCCGGATCTCGTCACCGGGTCCCGGAGCGACGTTCTGCGCGCTGCTCGGCGAGCTCTCGCGCCCCCGGACCTCGGCACCCGGCTCCCGGCTCCCGTAGAACGGATTCAACGCCATCCCCGAGATCGCCAGAAGTACCGACGCCACCGCGCCGGCGATCCAACGGCGCGGCGCCAGCCACACGGTCAGCGCCGTGGCCCCGGTCGCGAGGAGCACGACCACCAGGTTCCACAGCTTCGCCGGTTCGTCCTGCTCCGCCACGAAGACGCCGAGAAGCCCGAACGCCCCCATCGCCGCGGTGACGACCGCCGGCGTCCGCGACCGCCGGCCGGTCTCCGGAGCGGGACCGGGCTCAGCGGGCCTCTCGGTAACAGCACCTTGACCTGCCATGAGTGAATCCATGCCCGGCGATCGAGGTCATCAAGGCCCGCGGTCGTTGATCCGACAGGCCACACCGTCCTGGCCGTTCATCGCCATCCCCGATCATGCGGAGCCGGATCCTCGCGCCGACCCGCTCCGCGGCTTTCCTAGCTTGCGTTGGCCTTGTTCGTGGCTTTCCTGGTTTGCGTCGATTTCCTTAGTGGCTTTCCGGCTTGCGTCGGCCTTCTTCGTGGCTTTCCTGGTTTGCGTCGGCCTCCTCCGTGGCTTTCACCGCCCGCGCTGGCCGGAAAGGCACCGCACGGCGGCGGAACGATCGGCTCGAGCATGTCGGTGGAGATGGGCTACCGACCAGCCGGTACCTCAGTGACGACACCTCGGCATCCGGCGTCTTGCGGCGTTGACACGGCATCCGGCGTTCTGCCGCGCTGGCCCGGCACCCGGCACCCGGCACCCGGCACCCGGCACCCGGCACCCGGCACCCGGCACCCGGCACACGGCATCCGGCGTCCGGCGTCCGGCGTCCGGCACCGGGCGTCCGGCACCCGGCGTCCGGCGTCTTGCCGCGCCGGCCCGGCTCGTTATCGCGTTGATCCGGCAGACGCGGCTTCGGTAGGTTCCAGGGCATGCGGATGGGTGATCTCGCGGGCGCGATGGTGCGGCTGCGGCCGGCGATCCGGGACGACATCGCGGCGCTCGCCCGGATCCGGGCGGCGCCCGAGGTGTACCAGCGGTGGGGCGGCGACGACGACCTGGCCGCCACCGTAGCCGAGGACCTCGCCGATCCCGGCACGCGAGTGCTCGTCATCCTGTACGAGGACCGCGTCGTCGGCGCCATCCAATGGAGCGAGGAGGCGGACCCCGACTATCGGCACGCCGGTATCGACATCTACCTCAGCCCGGAGGTGCACGGCCTCGGGCTGGGTACGGACGCGGTCCGTACCGTAGCCCGGCATCTCATCGACGACCTCGGCCACCACCGCCTGGTGATCGATCCCGCCGCCGACAACCACGCGGCGATCCGCTGCTACGCCAAGGTCGGCTTCCGCCCGGTCGGCGTCATGCGCCGGTACGAGCGAGGCCCGGACGGCACCTGGCACGACGGCCTCCTGATGGACCTCCTTGCCGGCGAGATGACGTGACCAGCCGGAATCCTCTCTGAGCCTCGGACCATCGACGATGGTCCCCTGCGAGCCAAAAGATCAGGAGTTACGACGCTTTCGTCACCTGGTCACCGAACAGAGGAGATCAGGCCCTGCCGCGCCGGTGACGGCCGTGACGGTCGATGTCCGCTTCCGGTGCCGTCGACCGGCCTCATGCCGGTGATACGGCTTGCCGGGCAGGTCGGTCGTGCATGACGCTGTCGCCGATCGGGTGAGGCTGCCGACGGCTTGCCGGGCGGGTCGGTCCTGCACGATGCTGTCGCCGATCGGGTGAGGCTGCCGACGGCTTGCCGGGCGGGTCGGTCCTGCACGATGCTGTCGCCGATCGGGTGAGGCTGCCGACGGACAAGGGTGCGAACCGGACGGCGAGGCCGCCCCTATCGTGGCGCGGAATCCACGCCCTCGGCGCTCGCTCTCGCAGTGCATTCACCCGCGAGCATGCACGGCAGTCACGGGCCGCCGCCGGCGACACCCTGCTCGACGGACGCCGCCGGCGTGCTGACTCTTGTGGACATCGACTCGATGCCGCGCAAGGCCCGCGGCAAGCAGGAGCAGGGCATCGGTTCGGGCTCATGCCAATGCCAGCGGCTTTAATATTCGTTGCTTGGCCGTCGTTTGTTCGTGTGGTCGTCCGGGTCTGTTGCTTGGCCGTCGTTTGTTCGTGCGGTCGTCCGGGTCTGTTGCTTGGCCGTCGCTAGTTCGTACGGTTGTCCGGGTCTGGTTGCGTCGCCGTCGTTTTGCCCGCGCGGTTGTCCGGGCCGTTGGCCCAGCCCCAGCGTGCCTGATCCACGGGGTCGTCGCCTGCCCGTGGAAGATGCCCGTCGAGCCGTCGAGCCGTCGAGCCGTCGAGCCGTCGAGCCGTCGAGCCGTCGAGCCGTCGAGCCGTCGAGCCGTCGAGCCGTCGAGCCGTCGAGCCGTCGAGACAGGATCGGGTTCGATTGTGGTCGATTTCCCGGCATGCCCTTCCCGAGCTGGACCGTGGCAGGTGAGATGCAGCCCGGGGCAGACACCGGCGTATCCAGCCGCCGCGGACCGGATCCGTGATGGCGGTGGTTCACCGGGTGATTTCGCTTGCCCGCATGTTCCGTGGCCGCCTTTCCAGTTGAATCGCATTATCTCCGGACAAATCTCGCTTGCTTATGGCGATTCGACCGGACGTGGTCCGGGACTCGCTGTCAGCACGGCCATTTCGGCGACTTTCTCCCATGCCGAATGCCGATGGATCTCGATAACCGTGTAGCGCGAAGTCTGTGAGACCTTCCAGTACGTGCTGATATGCCGTTACAAAGCAGTGGGACGCCAGGTTGGCATGATCGACTTCTTACACTTCTGAGCCAGGGTTCGGGAGAATTACCGTATGAGGCAGTCGTCGTTGTTCGGAAGAGCAGAAATCGCCGAGATGCGCGATCGTTCCGCGTTGCGGACCTATTCCGCGGCCCGCGACGAATTCCGTCGTGAACATGAGCGGCACCGCGCATGGGGTCTTCGGCGCCGCCATGCCGAAAAGCTGCGCCGTGCCCGCCATGACGACCGCACACCACCGGCAAGGGCTGCTCCCAGCGTTGTTCCGGTCTGTCCGACGGCACCCGACTCCCGGCCGGGAGTCGGCGCCGCGCGGAGCGTCTCCCCGTCCGCCGCGGTGGGTTTGGAGGTGTCGGCTGTCCCGCTGGCCGCGATGACCTCGGAAGTGTCCGCTGTCCCGCCGGTCGCGGCGGTCTCGGAAGTGGCAACCGGCCCCCGGGCAACAGCTGCTCCAGAGGTCGGACCGGCCCGGCGGGCCGCGCCGGTCTCGAGACCATTGGTTGCTCCGGGAGTGCTGGCTGCTCCGGCGGCTGTAGTGGTTTCGTGTTCGTCTGGTGTCTCAGTAGCTGTGTCGACCCCGCGGGTGTTGGCTGTTCCTGTGGCTGAGGCCGTTCCGGAGACGTTAGTCGGCCCGGAAGGTGGGGTCGTTCCGGAGGTGCCGGCTGCTCCGGCGGCTGTAGTGGTTTTGTGTGCGTCAGCTGTCTCAACAGCTGTGTCGACCCCGCGGGTGTTGGCTGCTCCAGTGGCTGAGGCCGTCCCGGAGACGTTAGCCGGCCCGGAAGGTGGGGTCGCTCCGGAAGCGTCACCCACTCGGGCCGCGGTGGCGGTCCTTGAAGTGTCAGCCACTCGAGGGGCGGTGGCGGTTCTCGAAGTGTCAGCTGTCACGGGAGCTGAGGTGGTTCTGGGAATGTCATCTTTCTCCCGGAATTACTGCCGTTCGAAGCGGCAAATGTCTCGCCAATTGGAGGTGCTCCGGAGTGGCGGCCGCTACGACGGTTGTGGCGGTTCCGCGATTTGTGGTGGTTCTGCAAACCTGTCGGTCGTTCCTCGAGGGCTGGCTTTCGTGCTTCTGTTTCGTATCCTCTGCGAAGAATGGCGGCGGAGAGCAGTCGAAAAGGTTGCGACGGCGAAGACCGGGTGGAAATGGTTTGCGACGGAGGGGAGCGATGGGGACCGGTCTGGGTTGCGTGCTGTCGGACGGAATCCGCAAACCGGATCCGAGGATGACGTCGGCACACGGAGTGGGGGTGTGAAGAGGGCAACCAAGGCGTCTACGGAGCGCGGCGGTGGAGGTGGGCTGTGGTGGCCATCGGCAGTGTGGAGGCTGAGGGTGGCAACGGCAACGGCAACGGCAACGGCGACGGCGACGGCGACGGCGACGGCAACGGTGAGTGGGCGACGGCGACGACGGTTTGGGGCGAGGTGGGGGTTCGGGCGCCGGGTGAATGGTGAGTCTGTGTGACGAGCTTCTGCCGGGGTGGCCTGCGTTGATGGAGGTCGCTAGCGTTCTTGATCATGCGGATTCGTGCTGGTGCGGTGGCGGTCTGTGCTCTTCTCCTTGCCGGCTGTACCGGGTCGACCGGCGCGAGCAGGGTGATGACGGAGAAGTCGCCGGCTGAGCGGTCGATTCAGGCACGCTGGTGGGAGTGGGCGGCCGCCGAGCCCGAGGGCACCAATCCCGTCATCGACGAGACCGGCGAGCACTGCGCCCGTAATCAGCCCGGGGACGTGTGGTTCCTCGCCGGGACGTTCGGTGGCCGGGCCGAGCGGCGGTGCACGGTTCCGCTCGGTGTGCCGGTGGTTGTGCCAGTGGTCAACCTGGTCGCCACCAGAGCGTGGGACTGTTTCGCCTTCATGACAGAGGCCTCGGGCGTAGTCGAGCTCGACGGCGCCGAAGTGCCGCTGGAGCGTTTCGAGGAGGAGCCGATCACCTTCGTCGCCGGAGCGGGTAACCCGGTGACCGGTGTGGGCGGCAGCACCCAGGGTGCGGGGTGCGGGCTATGGGCCCGGATCGATCCGCTCGGCGCCGGCGAGCACCACGTCTCCATCCACGGGACGTCGGGGACTCTCGAGGTGGAGGTGGAGTACACGCTGACGGTGGCCGCATCGTCCGGGCCGACCGCGTAGGACCGCCGCGTGGCCTGGAGAAATGAGAGCTGAGCGGTTTGGGAGCGCCGGGAGGCCAGGGACTGGGGGCTGGTCCGTGTGGGGGTTGAGTGGTGGGGGAGCGCCCGGGGGAGCG
>NZ_JAHXZI010000043.1:0-29519 GCF_019429605.1 Actinoplanes hulinensis
GGGCGCGCCGCGCCCGGCTCGGGCGGCCCCGGCCGCTCCGCGCCCGTCTCAGGTGGCGGCCCCGCACAGGCGATGGGCGCCGCTGCTCCCGGCCGCGCCGTGGTGGGCCCGCCCGGCCCCGACGGCGGACCCGGTCCCGGCGCACCCGGCCCGGGTGGCCCGGGTGGCAAGCACAGCGGCGGTCCCGGCCCAGGTGCCATGACAGGCCCCGGCGCCGGCGGCCCAGGTCGAGTGCCGGGTGGCCCCGGCGGCCCCGGCGGCCCGGGTGGCATGCCCGGTCCTAACGGCGGCCCGGTACGAGGCGGCGCCCAGGTTCCGGGGCGTGCTCCGGGCCGCGGCCCCGCACGTGGTGGCGCTGCCGTGCCCGGCCGCGGTCCGGCAGACCCGGAAGGCGGACCTTCGGGTCTGCCCGGCCGTGGTGCCGAAGGCGGCCCCGGACACGGCACGGCGGGTCCGGACGGTGGCCCGGGGCGAGGTATGGCGGGTCCGGACGGTGGTCCGGGACGTGGCGTACCCGGTTCGGAGGGCGACCTGTCCAGAGGCCCGGGCGGCCCGGACGGTCCTTCTCGGGCGATGGGCGGCGCGCCCGTTCCCGGTCCTGGCGGGGCTCCGCGTGCGAGGGCCGGCGTCGCCGTTCCCGGCGGACCCTCCCGGCCGATGGGCGGGGCCGCCGTTCCCGGACTCGACGGACCGAGCCGTGGCGGTGCCGCGGCGGGCGTCGACGGTCCGGCACGCGGTAATGCGGTTCCCGGTGGGCCGTCGCGGGCGATGGGTGCCGCCGCGGGTGTGGACGGTCCGGCCCGGGCCGGTGTCGCGGTCCCCGGGGTGGACGGCCCGGCCAGGGGTGGTGCCTCCGTTCCGGGGGCGGACGGTCCGGCCAGGGGCGGCGCCGCGGTTCCCGGTGCGCCGTCGCGGGCGATGGGTGCCGTCGTGGACGGTCCGGCGCGGGGTGGTGCCTCCGTTCCCGGGACGGACGGTCCGGCCAGGGGTGGCGCCGCGGTTCCCGGTCGTGGGCCCGACGGTCTGCCGGGTCCGGACGACTCGCAGGGACCGGGTGCGAACGGGACCGGCTCCGTACGCCCGGTGGGGCCCGGTGATGCGTCCAGAGGGAACGCGAACGGCGTACCCCTGAAGGATGAAACGGCCGAGGGTGGCCTCGCCGAGCTGCGCCACAAGTTGCGCACGCAGCGAAGGCTGCGTCTCGTCACGCTGTTCTCGCTGGCGGCGCTGGTGTTGCTGGCTCTGCCGGCGTTCGTCGGTCTGCGCGCGGCGAGCAGCGATCCGGTGCTGGCCTCGCTGGCGGCGCTGAAGGTTCCCTCCTGGGCCGCGAAGGGTGTGGAGAATCAGGAGACCGGCAGCACGCTATGCATCATGGAGTGTTCGTTCCGGGAGCGGAAGGCCGAATCGGACCGGCCGTTCAAGGAGACCGCCGGCGTCTACACCGAGGCGCTGACCAAGGCGGGCTGGAAGCAGCGGAAGGTCGAGGGCTGCCCGGAGACGCCGGTCGCTCCGGAGGAGGGCACTTACAGCTGCTGGAGCCGGGACGAGCTCACCCTGGACCTGGCGGTGGGCCTGCCGGGCTGCGCGGTTGATCAGATCTCGGCCGAGCAGAACCCGACGGCGGGCGCCGCGGAGGAGCTGCCGGATCCGGGGGCGTGCCAGGGCTCGACGGTCCGGATCAAGGTGTGGAACAAGATCGAGGACCGGCGGGGTGAGAAGGAGACCACGCCGGGACTGGTCGGGGTGACTCCGGACACGGTGCTGTCCACCGACGATCCGCTCTTATCGCCGACACCCCAGGCGTCGTGACGCGGGTGGTGGTCACGGACGGTAGGGTCTGCTAGTTGTCCCGCCGAATCCGTGACCACCCGAATAGGAGACGCGCCAGATGGATGCCGGAGAAATCGCAGGCCTGATCGCGGCGGGCGCCTTCCTCATGCTCGTTCTCGTGCTGTCCGTGCCGATCCTGAAGCTGGGCCGCACCGTGGACGCCACGACGAACGCGATCAACGACCTGGTCGACCGGACGGGGCCGCTGCTCTCCAACGTGAACGTCACGGTGGAGAACGTGAACACCGCGCTCGGCCAGGTTCAGGTCTCTTTGGACGGCGTCAACGTCCAGCTCGCCAAGGTCGACACGATGACCGGGCACGCTCAGAACATCACGGCCAATGTCGCGAACCTGGTCACCGTCGTGTCGGCAGCCGCGGCCAACCCGCTGGTCAAGGTCGCTTCTTTCGGGTACGGCCTGCGCAAGGCCACCGCCGCCCGACGGCACGCCGAGGAGGAGCGCGAGGTCCGCGCCACCCTCAAGCAGCGCCGTAAGGCCGCCCGCTGACCTTCGATCGAGAGGTATTTCGCCGTCATGAAGCGCCTGCTGTGGCTCGGCGTCGGCTTGGCCGTCGGCGCCCTCGTCGTTCGCAAGCTGAACCAGAAGGCCAACGAGTTCACCCCGACGGGGATCGCGACGTCGCTCTCGGAATCCGCTGGCGGCCTCGTCGAGTCGCTGCGTAGCTTCGTGGAAGACGTCCGCGAGGGGATGGCCGAGCGGGAGAACCAGATCCACGAGGCGTTCGCCGCGGGGGAGCTGTACGAGGACAAGTTCGCCGAGCTGCGTGACGACGCGTGGCCCGGCTCGCAGGAAGAGGGAAGTCGATGAGAACGGCGGAAGTGAAGCGGCGCTTCTTGGCGCATTTCGAGGCGAACGGGCACACGGTGGTCCCGAGTGCCCCGCTGCCGGCTATCGACGACCCGAACCTGCTGTTCATCAACGCCGGCATGGTGCAGTTCGTCCCGTTCTTCCTGGGGCAGCGGACCCCGCCGTACCAGCGGGCCGCGAGCGTGCAGAAGTGCATCCGGACGCCGGACATCGACGAGGTCGGCAAGACCAGCCGGCACGGCACGTTCTTCCAGATGAACGGCAACTTCTCGTTCGGCGACTACTTCAAGTCGGGCGCGATCCCGCTGGCGTGGGAGCTGTCCACGAAGCCGGTGTCCGAGGGCGGTTTCGGCCTGGACCCGGAGAAGATCTGGGCGACGGTCTATCTCGACGACGACGAGGCGATCGAGATCTGGAAGCGGACCGGCCTGCCGGCGGAGCGGATCGTGCGCCGGGGCAAGAAGGACAACTTCTGGTCGATGGGCATCCCCGGCCCGGCGGGCCCGTGCTCGGAGCTGTACTACGACCGTGGTCCGGCGTACGGCAAGGAGGGCGGCCCGGAGGTCGACGAGGACCGGTACCTGGAGTTCTGGAACCTGGTCTTCATGCAGCACGAGATCACCGACGTGAAGTCGAAGGAGGACTTCACGATCGTCGGTGACCTGCCGAAGCAGAACATCGACACCGGCATGGGCCTGGAGCGCATCGCGTCGATCCTCCAGGGCGTCGACAACCTGTACGAGATCGACGAGGTCCGCCCGATCCTCGCCAAGGCCGCCGAGCTGACCGGTAAGGAGTACGGCAAGCGCTCCGGCCACGCGGCGTCCGAGAGCCACCCGGACGACGTCCGTCTGCGGGTGATCGCGGACCACGTCCGTACCGCGCTGATGCTGATCGGCGACGGCGTCACCCCGACGAACGAGGGCCGCGGCTACGTGCTGCGCCGCATCATGCGCCGGGCGATCCGGTCGATCCGCCTGCTCGGCTGGCAGGAGAAGGCGCTGCCGATCCTGCTGCCGATCGCGCGGGACTGCATGTCCCCGTCGTACCCGGAGCTGGCGACCGACTTCGAGCGGATCTCCACGTACGCCTACGCGGAGGAGGACCAGTTCCTCTCCACGCTGAAGGCGGGCACCACGATCCTGGACCTGGCGATCACCGAGACCCGCGCCTCCCAGAAGACGCAGCTGTCGGGTGACAAGGCGTTCCAGCTGCACGACACGTACGGTTTCCCGATCGACCTGACCCTGGAGATCGCGCAGGAGCAGGGTCTCGACGTCGACCACGAGGGCTTCCGCCGGCTGATGGCCGACCAGCGGAACCGGGCGAAGGCGGACGCGGCGGCCCGCAAGACCGGCCACGCGGACCTGTCGGCGTACCGGTCGGCGCTGGACGCGGGCGGCCCGGTCGAGTTCACCGGCTACCAGGAGATCTCCCGTGAGTCCCGGGTCCGGGCGCTGATCGGTGACAAGGGCCGGATCGAGGTGGCCGGCGAGGGCGACTTCGTCGAGCTGGTGCTGGACACCACCCCGTTCTACGCGGAGGGCGGCGGCCAGCAGGCGGACACCGGTGTGATCAACGTCGGTGGCGGCCGGCTGGAGATCGTCGACGTGCAGCAGCCGCTGCCGGGCCTGATCGTGCACAAGGCGCGGGTGGTCCGGGGCGAGGTGCGCGCGGGCGAGACGGCGCTGTCCGAGATCGACGTGACCCGCCGGAAGGCGATCTCCCGGTCGCACACCGCGACCCACCTGGTGCACCAGACGATGCGCAACTTCCTCGGCGAGTCGGCGACCCAGGCGGGTTCGCTGAACGCGCCGGGCCGGCTGCGGTTCGACTTCCACACCCCGGGCGCGGTCAACCCGTCGGTGCTCTTCGACGTCGAGCAGCAGATCAACGAGGTGCTGCTGCGCGACCTCGAGGTCAACGCGTTCATCACCTCGCAGGAGGAGGCGCGCCGGCTCGGCGCGATGGCGCTGTTCGGCGAGAAGTACGGCGACGAGGTCCGGGTCGTCGAGGTCGGCGACTACGCCCGTGAGCTGTGCGGCGGTACTCACGTCTCCCGGTCCGGCCAGCTCGGCCTCGTGAAGATCCTCAACGAGTCGTCGATCGGCTCCGGGGTGCGCCGCGTGGAGGCCCTGGTGGGTCTGGACGCGTTCGGCTTCCTGGCCAAGGAGCACCTGCTGGTGTCCCGTCTGGCCGACCTGTTCCGGGTGCCCGGCGACCAGGTCGCCGACCGGGTCGAGCAGACCGTCACGGCGCTGCGCGACGCGGAGAAGGAGCTGGAGAAGCTCCGGGCGCAGATGGTGCTGGGCGGGGCGGCGGCGCTCGCGTCCGGGGCGAAGGACGTGCGCGGTGTGGCGTACGTCGGGACCGAGGCGCCGGAAGGTGCGGCGGTCAACGACGTGCGGACGCTGGCGCAGGAGATCCGTGGCAAGATCGACGCGGCGCGTCCCGCGGTGGTCGCGGTGACCGCCCGGGCGAACGGCAAGGCGTCCCTGATCGTCGCGATCAACGGCGCCGCGAAGACCCGTGGGCTGTCCGCGCAGGACCTGGTGAAGGCGGCGCTGTCCGGCCGGGGCGGCGGCAACGCCGATCTGGCGCAGGGCGGCGGCGTGCCGGCCGCGGAGGCCCCGCGTCTGCTGACCGCGATCGAGCAGGCGGTCGCCGACAAGGCCTGACAGTACTTCTCGACGAAAACGCCCCGGACACTGTCCGGGGCGTTTTCGCGATGCGTGATGATTGCTCTGGGTAGTCGTTTGCTGATGTTGGGTACTCCATTTCTTAGCGGATCTTTAGGCCTTGCAAAGGGTGGCGGCGCATCGGCCAGCGGTGCGGTTAAGCTTCGGGTCGCGATCGGAGCGGTGGCATCGAAGCGAGCGAAAGCCGTAGCGGTTACTCTTCGCATCGGAATCTTGATCGGGGACGGGAGACGCGTGTTGCTGCTGTGCAGGGTGGGAGCGTGACTCAGCGCTTCGCTCGGGGCGTCCGCCTGGGTGTGGACGTGGGTCAGGTGCGTGTCGGGGTGGCCAGGTGCGACCCCGACGGGATCCTGGCCAGCCCGGTGGTGACCGTGCCGCGGGACCGGGAGACCGGTGACGACGGCACGCCGAAGGACATGACGGAGCTGGCGCGGCTGACCGCCGAGTACGAGGCGATCGAGGTCGTCGTCGGGCTTCCGGTGGCGCTCAACGGGCGTGAGGGTGTGGCGGCCGGCCACGTCCGGGCGTACGTGGAGCGGCTCGGCGCGGTGCTGGCGCCGGTCCCGGTCGTGCTGACCGACGAGCGCATGTCCACGGTCGTCGCCAGCCGCCGGCTCTCCGAGCGGGGTGTCAAGGGCAAGCGCCAGCGTGCGGTCGTGGATCAGGCGGCCGCCGTGGAGATCCTGCAGGGCTGGCTCAACGCGCAGCGGAGGCAGACTTAATTGATCGGCGAGATAGAAGACCTGAGGTACGAGAACAACCCGGATCCCGGGCGATGGAGACATCGCAAGAGGGAGAAGGGTGGCCGCTCGGTCGTCACGTTCGTCCTGGTCCTGGTGCTGTTCGGCGTCCTCGGTGGCGGAGCCTGGTACGGCTACGGCAAGGTGTCCGGCTTCCTGTCCGCGGCCGACTACGACGGCCCCGGCAGTGGTGAGGTGATCGTCGAGGTCAAGAAGGACGAGTACGCCTCCGACATCGCCGAGACCCTGTTCAAAGCAGAGGTCGTCAAGAGTGCCGCGGCCTTCGTCGAGGCGGCCAAGGACAATCCCGACAGTACCGGCATTCAGGTTGGATCCTACAAGCTGCGCAAGCAGATGAAGGCCAGCGACGCGGTTTTGTGGCTGCTGGACCGGAAGAATCTCGCCGTCAACGGGGTGACCATCCCGGAGGGCTGGACCAAGATGCAGGTCTTCGCGGCGTTCTCCGAGTACACCGGCATCCCGGTGGCGGAGTTCGAGAAGGCCGCGAAGGACATCTCGAAGCTCGGCGTCACGTCCGCCTGGCTGAAGCGGACCGACGGCAAGAAGGTCGACAAGTCCAACATCGAGGGCTTCCTGTACCCGGCGACCTACGAGATCCCGAAGAAGACCACCGCGACCGACGTCCTCAAGCTCGTCATCAAGAACTTCAACGCCGAGATGGAGAAGCTGGACTTCGCGGCCACGGCCCAGTCGAAGCTCAAGATCTCACCGTACGAGGCCCTGGTCGCGGCGTCGATCACCCAGGTGGAGGCGCTGCTCCCGGCGGACATGGGGCCGGTGTCGCGGGTTCTCTACAACCGGGCGTACTCCGGTGACTTCCCGTGCGGCTGCCTCCAGTTGGACAGTACGGTCAACTACTGGCTGCGGCTGAACGGCAAGCAGGGCAAAGCATCCGAAAAGCTGACGATCGACGAGATGCACGGCGAGAACAACCCGTACCGGTACAACGCGCCGGGCATGTCAATCGGCCCGATCAGCAACCCCGGGGAGATCGCCCTGAAGGGTGCCATCGACGCTCCGAAGAGCCAGTATTTCTTCTTCGTGACCATCGACAAGAAGGGCACGATGGCGTACGGCAAGACATTCGACGAGCACAACGCCAACATCAAGGTCGCGTGCAAGAACGGCATCCCGATCTGTTGACCCGCTAGGGTGACGTGGCCGGGTGGAGTTTCCTCGCCCGGTCACGCGCGTTAGGAAGGACGCCGCGTCACCGCCCGGTCGACGGAAAGTCGCCGGGGTGGGCGGCGGACCATCGAAATAGGTATGGTGCGCCCAGTGCTCGCGGAGTCGGCCGGACGGGCAGCGGAGGCAGACGACATGATCGACGAACTGGATGTGGCGTTCGAAGAGGACGCCGACGGAGGCGGTTCCCGGGGTGACCACCGGGCCCGGAAAGGACGTGGCCGCTCCGCGGTCGCCCTGGTCCTGACGCTTCTGCTGTTCACCGTGCTCGGTGGGGGCATCTACCTCGGCTACACCAAGATCGCCGGCTTCTTCGTGGCCGCCGACTACGAGGGCGCCGGCAGCAACCCGGTCGAGATCACGATCATCAAGAACTCGTCGCTCACCGAGATCGGCAACGTGCTCGTCAAAGCCGATGTGGTGAAGAGCACCAAGGCCTTCCTGGAGGCCGCCGACGCCGAGCCGCGCAGCGAGAACATCCAGGCCGGCACCTACGTGCTGCGCCGGCAGATGGCCGCCGAGCAGGCGGTCGCCCAGCTGCTCGACCCGAACACCCGGCTCAGCAAGGGCGTGACCATCCCCGAGGGCAAGACCGCCAAGCAGACGTTCGAGCTGCTCGCCAAGGCCACCGGCATCCCGGTCAAGGACTTCGAGGCCGCGGCGAAGGATCCGGAGGCGCTCGGCGTACCGGACTGGTGGTTCAAGCGCACCGACGGCAAGCCGGTGTCCAAGACGGCCGAGGGCTTCCTCTTCCCGGACACGTACGAGTTCGACCCCAAGGCCACCGCCCCGCAGATCCTCAAGACGATGGTCGAGCACTTCCTCACCGTCACCGGCGAGATCGGGTTCGCCGACGGGGTGCAGAAGAATCTGGCCGTCTCGCCGTACGAGGCGCTCATCGTGGCGTCGCTGGCGCAGGCCGAGGCCGGCAACGCCGACGATCTGCCCAAGGTGGCCCGGGTCGCCTACAACCGGGCGTACAAGAAGAAGATGCCGTTGCAGTTCGACGTCACCACGAACTACTGGCTGGAGCTCAACGGCAAGAAGGCGAAGCACTCGGGCCAGCTCACCGAGGCCGAGATGAACGACCCGAAGAACCCGTACAACTCGGAGACCGTGGTCGGATTGCCGATCGGGCCGATCAACAGCCCCGGCAAGGCCGCGCTGACCGGCGCCCAGAAGCCACCGGTGGCGCCCTGGCTGTTCTTCGTCGCGATCGACAAGGCCGGGCACTCCGCGTTCGCCGCCACCGACGCCGAGCACGAGAAGAACAAGAAGAAGGCCTGCGACAACGGGATCAAGTTGTCCGACTGCTGAGCCCCGCGTGTGGGTGAGGGCATGCCGCGGGTGTCCACCCGTAGAGTGAGCCCCGTGCAGAAGCCCGAGGAGACCCCGGCCGCGCGGAAAGCCGCGGTGTGCGGCAAGCCGATCGCGCATTCGCTCTCGCCCTTCATCCACACCGCCGGTTTCGCCGCGACCGGCCTGCTCGACTGGACCTATACGGCGATCGAGTGCGCCGAGTCCGAACTGCCCGACCTGGTGGCCGGCCTCGGCCCGGAGTGGGCCGGCCTGTCCCTGACCATGCCGCTCAAGGAGACCGCGCTGCGGCTGGCGTCCTCCGCCTCGCCGCAGGCGATCGCGGTCGGCTGCGCCAACACCCTGGTCCGCCAGCCGGACGGCACGTGGCACGCGGACAACACCGACGTCATCGGGATGGTCCAGGTGTTGCGGGAGGCCGGGCTCGGCGTGAGCACCGGCCGGCACGCCGCCAAGGTGGCCCCACCCCGGATCACCGTGCTCGGTGGCGGCGGCACCGCGCGGGCCGCTCTCGGCGCGGCCGCCCAGCTCGGCGCCGAGACGGTGACCGTGGTCACCCGCCGTCCGGAGGCCCGCGAGGAGCTCGACCCGGTCGCCGTCGCGCTGGGCATCACCCTCGACGGCGTGTCCTGGGACGACGCGGCCGGCACGTTCGACGCCGACGCGATCATCGCCACCGTCCCGAAGGGCGCCGCCGATCCGCTCGCCGAGCGGGTGACCTGGCGCCCCGGCAGCGTCCTCTTCGACGCCCTCTACGACCCGTGGCCGACGCCGCTGGCCGCCGCCGCGACCGCGCACGAGGTGCCGGTCTTCTCCGGCCTGGACCTGCTGCTGGCCCAGGCGCTCAGCCAGTTCGAGCAGTTCACCGGGCTGCCCGAGGCTCCCGAGGAGGCCATGCGCAAGGCTCTCGGCGAGGCCGTCCAGAACCGCGCCTGACCGGCGTTCAAAACCGAGGATCAAGAGCATCTAGCCGGGGTACGCGGTGAGCGCGGCCGCCCCGGAAGGTGTCCGTAAGGCGGGACACGGGCGGCCTGTCGCCGCCCGTCACCGGCGCCGTGCCAGACTGTTGCCGTGTTGCGCTGGCTTACTGCAGGTGAATCGCACGGACCGGCGCTCGTCGCGCTGCTCGAGGGTGTCCCCGCCGGGATCGAGGTGACGAGCGCGGACATCATGCGTGATCTGGTGCGCCGCCGCCTCGGATACGGCCGTGGCGCCCGGATGAAGTTCGAGCAGGACGAGCTGGAGCTCATCGGTGGCATCCGGCACGGGGTGACCCAGGGCTCGCCGGTCGCGATCCGGGTGGGCAACAGCGAGTGGCCCAAGTGGGAGACCGTCATGGCGGCCGACCCGGTGGACCCGGCCGAGCTGTCCGCGCAGGCCCGCAACGCGCCGTTGACCCGCCCGCGTCCCGGTCACGCCGACCTGGCCGGCATGCAGAAGTACGGGCACACCGACGCCCGCCCGATCCTGGAGCGCGCCAGCGCCCGGGAGACCGCGGCCCGCGTCGCCGTCGGCGTGGTCGCCAAGAAGCTGATCAAGCAGGCGCTCGGCATCGACATCGTGTCGCACGTCATCGAGCTCGGCCCGGTGGCCGCCAAGCCCGGCGTCATCCCCACCCCCGACGACTTCGACCGGATCGACGAGGACCCGCTGCGCTGCCTCGACCCGGAGGCCAGCGCCCGCATGGTGGCCGAGGTCGACGCCGCCAAGCAGGACGCGGACACTCTCGGCGGCATCGTCGAGGTGCTGGCCTACAACGTGCCGCCGGGCCTCGGCTCGCACGTGCAGTGGGACCGCAAGCTCGACGCCCGGCTCGCCACCGCGCTCATGTCGATCCAGTCGGTGAAGGGCGTGGAGATCGGCGACGGCTTCACCCAGGCCCGCTCGCGCGGCTCGGTGGCGCACGACGAGATCGTCCCGACTCCGGACGGGGTGAAGCGGATCACCGACCGGGCCGGCGGCCTGGAGGGCGGCATCACCAACGGCGAGCCGCTGCGGGTCCGCGCCGCGCTCAAGCCGATCTCGTCGCTCAACCGGGCGTTGCAGACCATCGACATCACCACCGGCGAGCCGGCCACCGCCATCAACCAGCGCTCCGACGTCTGCGCGGTCCCGGCCGGCGCGGTCGTGGCCGAGGCGATGGTCGCGCTGGTCCTGGCCGAGGCCGCGACCGAGAAGTTCGGCGGCGACTCGGTCGCCGAGATCCGGCGTAACCTCCGGTCGTACCTCGACAACCTGATCATCCACTGATGGCCCCGGTCGCGGTCTTCGTCGGCGTCATGGGCGCCGGTAAGAGCACCATCGGCGCGGCGGTCGCCGCCGAGCTGGGCGTCGCTTTCGCCGACACCGACGCGATCATCGAGGACCGGGCCGGCAAGCCGATCCCGGACATCTTCGTCGAGGACGGGGAGCCGGCCTTCCGCGATCTGGAACGGCGGACCGTCGCCGAGGCGCTGGCGACCTTCGACGGCGTCCTGGCCCTGGGCGGCGGCGCGATCCTGGACGAGGACACCCGGAAGCTGCTGGCCGGGCACACCGTCGTCTACCTCTCGGTCGAGCTGACCGACGCGATCAAGCGCGTCGGCCTGGGCGCCGGCCGCCCGCTGCTCGCGATCAACCCCCGGGCCACCCTGAGGCACCTGCTGGACCAGCGCCGCCCGCTCTACCTCGAGGTGGCCACCCACACGGTCGCCACCGACGGCCGTGCGGAGGCCGAGACCACCGCCGAGGTCCTCACCCTCCTCAGGCGGTAGTGAGCGGCGGCGGGGTCGGGCGGGTCTGGAGGGCGGCCAGCTCGGAGACCGTGGCGAATCGGAAGCCGCGGGCCTTCAGGCCGCTGAACATGGCGCTCAGGCCGCGCAGCGAGACCAGGCGGTGCGGTTTGCCGACGTCGTGGGCCAGGATGATGGAGCCGGGGCGGACGTTGTCGACGATGTCGCGGATCTGGCCGTCCGGGTCGTCCTGGAAGTACTTCTCCCGCATCAGGTGCGACCACAGCACGATCTCGTAGCCGAAGTGGTCGGCGGCCAGCACCGTGGAGCCGCCGAGATGCCCGTAGGGCGGGCGCAGCAGCGTCGTCTCCCGGTGGAAGACCTCCTTGATCATGTCGTGGGTGCGGGACAGCTCGGTCTCCACGCCCGCGCGGTCCAGGGTCGCCAGGTCGTCGTGTGACCAGGAGTGGTTGCCGATCTCGTGGCGGCCCATCCGGTCGCGGACCAGACCGGCGTGCTCCTCCAGGTTCTGGCCCACCATGAAGAACGTGGCCGGGATGTTCGCCTGGTCCAGCGCGTCCAGCACCATCGGCGTCCACTGCGGGCCGGGGCCGTCGTCGAAGGTGAACGCCACCACCGGCTCGGTGGTCTCCACGAAGTACCGGATGGTCAGGTTGGCGGTGCGCAGGGCCTCGGGCGCGTCGGCGGCGGCCGCGTAGCCACCGCTGACCGGTGGCCGGTCCCAGCCGAACGCCTGTGAGAGCGTGTCCTTGCCCACCGCGCCGAAGGCCGCCCCGCCGGCGGTCAGCAGCGCGGCGCGCATGACGGCACGTCGACTCAGTCTCATATTGATGATCTCCCCCGTTGCGGCCGTGACGGTAGCGGATGGCCGCAAATGGGGCCGGTGCGCCGAGGCGGAGGGTGACGCCGGTGACACCCTTGAAGGGCTATCGGCAAGGGGTCCTAGGCACATGACTCCATCCGAGGAGTGGAATCGGTGCGGCGGGGTCGCGGCCCGGTTCCCCGGCGGGGATAGGGTGGCGGCCGTGGTGACACGGATTCCGGTGGCGGGTGACCGTCCATATGACGTGGTCGTGGGCCGAGGGCTGGCGGACGAGCTGCCCGCGATGATCGAGGGCGCGGCCCGGGTGGCGGTGCTGCACCCGCCGACGCTGCGCGAGCGGGCCGAGGCCGTGGCCAAGGCGGCCGGTGCCGGGACGGTCGTCCCGATCGAGGTGCCGGACGCCGAGCGCGGCAAGTCCGTCGAGGTCGCCGCCCGGTGCTGGGACGAGCTCGGGGCCGCGGGCTTCACCCGTACGGATGTGGTGGTGGGTGTCGGTGGGGGAGCGACCACCGACCTGGCCGGATATGTCGCCGCGGCCTGGTTGCGCGGGGTTCGCTGGGTGCCGGTGTCGACGTCGGTGGCCGGCATGGTCGATGCCGCCGTCGGCGGGAAGACGGCGGTGAACATCGCGGCCGGCAAGAACCTGGTCGGCGCCTTCCATCCGCCCGCCGGCGTGCTCTGCGACCTGGACGCGCTGGACACGCTGCCCGCCGAGGACCTCGCGGCGGGCCTGGCCGAGGTGGTCAAGGGCGGTTTCATCGCCGACCCGCGGATCCTCGAGCTGATCGAGGCGGACCCGGCCGCCGCCCTGGACCCGCGCGGCGACGTGCTCCGTGAGCTGGTCGAGCGCAAGATCAGGGTGAAGGCGCACGTGGTCGGCGTGGATCTCGAGGAGTCCGGGCTGCGGGAGATCCTCAACTACGGCCACACGCTGGGGCACGCCATCGAGCGGCGCGAGGGGTACACCTGGAGGCACGGGCACGCGATCGCGGTGGGCCTGGTCTTCGCGGCCGAGCTGGGGCGGCTCACCGGGCGGCTGGACGACGCCACGGCGGACCGGCACCGGGCGGTCCTGGAGAGTCTGGGCCTGCCCACGGCGTACCCCGGAGAGGCCTGGCCCGAGCTGTTGCCCGCGATGCGCGTCGACAAGAAGGCGCGTGCCGCGACCTTGCGTTTCGTGGTTCTGGACGGCCTGGCGAAGCCGGGCATCCTGGCCGGGCCGGACGAGGGCCTGCTGGAGCGCGCCTACGCGGCGGTGGCCCGATGATCTACGTGCTGAACGGGCCGAACCTGGGCCGGCTGGGCCTGCGGGAGCCGGGGGTCTACGGCTCGGCCACCTACAAGGACCTGGTCGAGATGTGCCAGACCGTCGCCGAGGACCTGGGCCTGGAGGTCGAGGTGCGGCAGACCAACGCCGAGCACGAGATGCTGGAGTGGCTCTACCAGGCCGCTGACGAGGGCGCCGACGTGGTGCTCAACCCGGGCGCCTGGACGCACTACAACTACGCGGTCCGGGACGCCTGCGCGATGCTGCGCGGCAAGCTGGTCGAGGTGCACATCTCCAACATCCACAAGCGTGAGGAGTTCCGGCATCATTCGGTGATCTCGGCCGTGGCGACCGGTGTGATCGCCGGGCTCGGGTTCGACGGATATCGGCTTGCTCTGGAGCACATCGCACGGTAGGCCCGATTCGCTCCGGGCCGGTTCGCGCCGGTAGAGTGGTTCGGTCACCGATACGTATCAAGATTATTTACGTATCAGATTGCAGACTCGGAAAACAAAGGCAGGACATGGCTTCCACCAACGACCTGAAGAACGGCCTGGTGCTCAACCTCGACGGCGAGCTGTGGGCCGTCGTCGAATTCCAGCACGTCAAGCCGGGCAAGGGTCCGGCCTTCGTGCGGACCACGCTGAAGCACGTGCTCTCCGGCAAGGTGGTGGACAAGACCTTCAACGCCGGCACCAAGGTCGAGACCGCGACCGTGGACAAGCGCACCATGCAGTACCTCTACCAGGACGGCGACGACTACGTCTTCATGGACCTGGACACCTACGACCAGATCCACGTGGCCGGCGGCACGGTCGGGGAGAACGCGAACTACCTGCTGCCCGAGGCCGAGGCCACGGTGGCGCTGCACGAGGGCGTGCCGCTCTACATCGAGCTGCCGACCAGCGTGTTCCTCGAGGTCACCTACACCGAGCCGGGCCTCCAGGGCGACCGCTCGACCGGTGGCACCAAGCCGGCGACCGTCGAGACCGGCGCGACTGTCAACGTCCCGCTCTTCATCACCACCGGTGAGAAGATCAAGGTCGACACCCGCGACGGCCGCTACCTCGGCCGCAGCTGATGGCCGAAGGTCCCAAGAAGGAACGGCTCGCGCGTCGCAAGGCCCGCAAGCGAGCGCTGGACGTCCTTTTCGAGGCCGACCTGCGTGACCTGCCGCCGAGCCAGGTGTTGCTCACCTACCTGGACCGGATCGCCAAGCCGCACCCCGAGCACCTGGAGTACTCGAAAACGCTCATCGACGGTGTGGCGAAGCATCTCGACCGGATCGACGAGCTGATCGCCAGTTACGCCGAGGGGTGGACGATCGACCGGATGCCGACGGTCGACCGCAACCTGGCCCGGATCGCGGTCTACGAGCTGCTCTACGAGGCCGACGTCGACGACCCGGTGGCAATCACCGAGGCGGTCGAGCTGGCCAAGGAGATGTCCACCGACGACAGCCCCCGTTTCCTCAACGGGCTGCTGGACCGGATCGCGGCTTTCGCCACCCGCTGATTCCCTGGAACGGCCCGGATCATCTGATCCGGGCCGTTTCTTCATGTCCGGGGGTACGCGCGACGTACGCGCCGAGTTCAAAAGACGCAAAAGCCCGCGCCGGGGGGACGCGGGCCTTACGGGGGGCGCTACTGGGTGTTGCTGATTTTGTTCAGTGTCAGCTGGCGAAGAAGGCACGCGGGTCGGCCACCAGGACACCCTGCTCGGTCAGGCGCTCGATGAGGCCGGACGGCGAGATGTCGTAGACGATGGCGAGCGCGCGCAGGTCGTCGGCGCGGATGGAGAGCACGCGGCCGTTGTAGTCGCCGCGCTGCTGCTGGATCGCCCGGGCGTACCGCGCCACGTAGGCGAGGTCCTCGCCGGTGGTGTCGTACAGCTTCTCGAGGTCCAGGACGATCTTGTTGGTCGCCTCCAGGCGGATGCCACTGCCGTCGGGCAGCAGCTCGGAGACGGGAACACGGTAGAAGTCGGCGAGTTCGGCAAGGCGCGACACGGTCACCGCGCGGTCGCCACGCTCGTACGAGCCCACAACGACGGCCTTCCAACGGCCGTTGGACTTCTCTTCGACACCCTGCAGGGACAGGCCCTGCTGCTGGCGGATGGAGCGCAGACGAGCGCCCAGCGACTTCGCGTACTCAGACGGCATTAGGACACTCCCGGTACTGTGCTGGCCCGGAGGGTTCTTTCCTCACGGATCGCTACGCTGCGTGACGGTACGGAGTTTGCGACCGCCGGTCAAGTGTTGGTTACCGATGAGTCGTGCGGGCCGCACCAAAGTAACCGGCTGTATCCCTAGACGACGGGAATTGTCCGATCTGCTCCAGTCAGGCACGTCACCATAATGCATGCGGCGTCCACTGGTAACGTAGCGTCAGCCATCAGGTTCCGGTCCTCCGGGTCCTGTACCGACATCCTTTAACGACCCGTCCCGTGAGGCGGGGAAGGAGGTCCGCCGTGGCGCAGCCACGCGCAGACGCGCCCAGCAAGATCATCTTGGCGGGGTCCGACCTGCACCGGGTCGTCGACCGCATCGCCCACCAGATCCTCGAGAAGACCTCGGGCGCCACCGGCACCGTCCTGCTCGGCATCCCGACGCGGGGCGTCCCGCTCGCACACCGGCTCGCCGCCCGGATTCACGCCTTCGAGGGCGTCGAGATCCCGGTGGGCTCCCTCGACATCACGCTCTACCGCGACGATCTGCGCCTCAACGCCACCCGCGCGCTCGGCAAGACCGAGTTGCCGGCCGGTGGCATCGACGGCCTGCGGGTCATCCTGGTCGACGACGTGCTCTTCTCCGGCCGTTCGGTGCGGGCCGCCCTGGACGCCCTGAAGGACCTCGGCCGGCCCAGCTCGGTGCAGCTCGCGGTCCTGGTCGACCGCGGTCACCGCCAGCTGCCGATCCGCGCCGACTACGTGGGCAAGAACATCCCGACCGCGCTCAGCGAGAGCGTCAAGGTGACGCTCACCGAGATCGACGGCGCCGACGAGGTCAAGCTGATCGGAGGCCTCAAGTGATCAAGCACCTGCGCTCGGCCGGCGACCTGGACGCGGCCACCGCGACCCTGATCCTGGACACCGCGGCCGAGATGGCGGCCCTGTCCGGCCGCGAGGTCAAGAAGCTGCCCGCGCTGCGCGGGCGGACCGTGGTCAACCTGTTCTACGAGGACTCCACCCGCACCCGGATCTCCTTCGAGGCGGCCGCCAAGCGGCTCTCCGCGGACGTCATCAACTTCTCCGCCAAGGGCTCCAGCGTCTCCAAGGGCGAGAGCCTCAAGGACACCGCGCTCACCCTCCAGGCGATGGGCGCGGACGCGGTGGTGATCCGGCACTCGGCCAGCGGCGCCCCGCACCGCCTGTCGAACTGGGTGGACGGCTCGGTGGTCAACGCCGGCGACGGCACCCACGAGCACCCCACCCAGGCGCTGCTGGACGCGTACACGATGCGGTCCCGCCTGGGCCGGCTGGACGGCCTCAGGGTCGCCGTCGTGGGCGACGTGCTGCACAGCCGGGTGGCGCGCTCCAACGTCCTGCTGCTCAGCACCCTGGGCGCCGAGGTCACCCTGGTCGGCCCGCCCACCCTGATCCCCAGGGACGTGGTCGCCGCGCTGTCGAAGACCACAAAGGTGTCGTACGACCTCGACAGCGTCCTTCCCGACTCGGACGTCGTGATGATGCTGCGGGTGCAGACCGAGCGGATGCAGGATTCGTTCTTCCCCTCCGCCCGGGAGTACAGCCGCCGTTACGGCCTCGATGTCACCCGAATGAGGAAGCTGCCGGAGCACGCGATCGTCATGCACCCCGGTCCGATGAACCGGGGCATGGAGATCGCGCCCGAGGTGGCCGACTCACCCCGCTCCACCATCGTCGAACAGGTCGCCAACGGCGTCAGCGTCCGGATGGCCGTCCTCTACCTGCTGCTGGGAGGCAAGTGATGGCGTACCTGATCAAGGGCGTCTCGATCCTCGGTGCTTCACCGAGCGACCTGTACATCGCCGACGGCGTCGTGTCCGCAAAACCGGTCGAGGGCGCCGAGGTGATCGACGCGACCGGCCTGGTCGCGCTGCCCGGCCTGGTGGACGTGCACACCCACCTGCGCGAGCCCGGCCGGGAGGACGCGGAGACCGTCGAGACCGGCTCCCGCGCCGCGGCCCTGGGCGGCTACACCGCGGTCTGCGCGATGGCGAACACGTCGCCGGTCGCCGACACCGCCGGTGTGGTCGAGCAGGTGTGGCGCCTGGGCCGGGAGGCCGGCCTGGTCGACGTGCAGCCGATCGGCGCCGTCACGGTCGGCCTGGCCGGTAAGCAGATGGCCGAGCTCGGCGCGATGGCCACCTCCGCGGCCAACGTGCGGATCTTCTCCGACGACGGGTTCTGCGTCGCCGACCCCAAGCTGATGCGCCGCGCGCTGGAGTACGTGAAGGCGTTCGACGGCGTGATCGCCCAGCACGCCGAGGAGCCCCGGCTCACCGAGGGCGCGCAGATGCACGAGGGCGAGGTCAGCACCCGGCTCGGCCTCACCGGCTGGCCGGCCGTCGCCGAGGAGGCGATCATCGCCCGCGACGTGCTGCTCGCCGAGCACGTCGGCAGCCGCCTGCACGTCTGCCACGTCTCCACGGCCGGTTCGGTCGAGGTGCTGCGCCAGGCCAAGGCCCGCGGCATCCGGGTGACGGCCGAGGTCACCCCGCACCACCTGCTGCTCACCGACGAGCTCGCGGCGGGTTACGACCCGGTCTTCAAGGTCAACCCCCCGTTGCGTACGCGCAGCGACGTCGAAGCCCTGCGCCAGGCGCTGCTGGACGGGGTGATCGACGTGGTGGCCACCGACCACGCGCCGCACGCCGTGCAGGACAAGGAGTGCGAGTGGGCGCACGCCCGGCCCGGCATGCTGGGGCTGGAGACCGCGCTGCCGATCGTGCTGAGCGTCTTCGGCCCCCGGTGGGACCTGATCGCCGACCGCATGTCGATCGCGCCGGCCCGGATCGCGGGCCTGGAGGGGCACGGCGGTGACCTGACACAGGCCGGCACCCCGGCCAACCTGACGCTGGTGGACCCGGCGGCCCAGCGGATCGTGGACCCGGCCGAGCTGGCCAGCCGCAGCCGCAACACGCCGTACGCCGGTATGACCCTGCCCGGTCGCATCGTCGCGACCTTCCTGCGGGGCGAGGCCACGGTTCTCGATGGGAAGGCAGTCAAGTGAGCAAGGCGATCCTTGTCCTGGAGGACGGTAGGACGTTCCACGGCACCGCGTACGGCGCCGTGGGGGAGACGTTCGGCGAGGCGGTGTTCACCACCGGCATGACCGGATACCAGGAGACGCTGACCGACCCGTCGTTCCACAAGCAGGTCGTGGTGCAGACCGCGCCGCAGATCGGCAACACCGGCGTCAACGACGAGGACGACGAGTCCGACCGCATCTGGGTCTCCGGCTACGTGGTCCGCGACCCGGCCCGCCGCCCGTCCAACTGGCGTTCCACCGGCGACCTGGGCGAGCGCCTGGCCGCCGAGGGCGTCGTCGGGATCAGCGGCGTGGACACCCGCGCCCTCACCCGCCACCTGCGCTCACTGGGGGCGATGCGGGTCGGCGTGTCGAGCGTCGACCTGGACCCGCTGTCGCTGCTGGCGAAGGTGCGCAACCAGCCGCAGATGCTCGGCGCCGACCTCTCCGCCCAGGTGACCACCGGCGAGCGCTACACGGTCAAGGCCGAGGGCGAGCACCGCTACACGGTCGCCGCGCTCGACCTGGGCATCAAGCGCAACGTCTCGCGCCGTCTGGCCGAGCGGGGCGTCACCACCCACATCTTCCCGGCCTCGTCCTCGATCGAGGACCTGCTGGCGGTCAGCCCCGACGCGGTGTTCTTCTCGCCCGGCCCGGGTGACCCGGCCACCGCCGACGGCCCGGTCGCGCTGGCCCGCGAGGTGATGCGCCGCGAGGTTCCGCTGTTCGGCATCTGCTTCGGCAGCCAGATCCTCGGCCGCGCGCTCGGCTTCGGCACCTACAAGCTGGGGTACGGGCACCGCGGCATCAACCAGCCGGTGCTCGACAAGACCACCGGCAAGGTCGAGGTGACCAGCCACAACCACGGGTTCGCCGTGGACGCCCCGATCGGGCAGCGCATCGACACCGAGTTCGGCGGCGTCGAGGTCTCGCACGTCTGCCTGAACGACAACGTGGTCGAGGGCCTGCGGGGCCTGGAGGTCCCCGCCTTCACCGTCCAGTACCACCCCGAGGCCGCCGCCGGCCCGCACGACGCGGACTACCTGTTCGACCGCTTCGTCGACCTTGTGGAAAAGAAGGGCTGAGCAAGTGCCGAAGCGTGAAGATCTCAAGCATGTGATGGTGATCGGGTCCGGCCCGATCGTCATCGGCCAGGCCTGCGAGTTCGACTACTCCGGCACCCAGGCCTGCCAGGTCCTCCGGTCCGAGGGCATCCGCGTCTCGCTGGTCAACTCCAACCCGGCCACGATCATGACCGACCCGGAGTTCGCCGACGCCACCTACGTCGAGCCGATCACGCCCGAGTTCGTCGAGCTGGTCATCGCCAAGGAGCGCCCGGACGCGATCCTGCCGACCCTGGGCGGCCAGACCGCGCTGAACACCGCGATCGCCCTGCACGAGAGCGGCGTGCTGGAGAAGTACGGCGTGGAGCTGATCGGCGCCAACGTCGACGCCATCCGCAAGGGCGAGGACCGGCAGCTCTTCAAGGACATCGTGGCGCTCGCGGGCGGCGAGACGCCCCGGTCGCGGGTCTGCCACTCCATCGAGGAGGTTCGGGAGACCGTCGCGGAGATCGGCCTGCCGGTCGTCATCCGGCCGTCGTTCACCATGGGCGGGCTGGGCTCCGGCATGGCGCACACCTCCGAGGACCTGGAGCGGATCGCCGGCGCCGGCCTGGCCGCGTCCCCGGTGACCGAGGTGCTCATCGAGGAGAGCGTGCTCGGCTGGAAGGAGTACGAGCTCGAGCTGATGCGCGACAAGCACGACAACGTCGTGGTCGTCTGCTCGATCGAGAACATCGACCCGATGGGCGTGCACACCGGCGACAGCGTGACGGTGGCCCCGGCCATGACGCTCACCGACCGCGAGTACCAGAAGATGCGCGACCTGGGCATCGCCGTCCTGCGTGAGGTCGGTGTGGACACCGGCGGCTGCAACATCCAGTTCGCGATCAACCCGGACGACGGCCGGATGATCGTCATCGAGATGAACCCGCGGGTGTCCCGGTCCTCGGCACTGGCGTCGAAGGCCACCGGCTTCCCGATCGCCAAGATCGCGGCGAAGCTGGCCATCGGCTACACCCTCGACGAGATCCCGAACGACATCACGCTCAAGACCCCGGCCGCCTTCGAGCCGGCCCTGGACTACGTGGTCGTCAAGATCCCGCGGTTCGCGTTCGAGAAGTTCCCGGGCGCGGACCGGGAGCTCACCACCACGATGAAGTCGGTCGGCGAGGCGATGAGCCTGGGCCGCAACTTCGCCGAGGCGCTCAACAAGGCCATGCGCTCGATGGAGACCAAGGCCGCCGGTTTCTGGACGGCTCCCTCCTTCGACGACCTCGGCGAGGCGCTGGAGGCCCTGCGCACCCCGCACGACGGGCGGCTCTACACCGTCGAGGCGGCGCTGCGGCTCGGCGCCACGGTCGAGCAGGTGCACGAGGCGTCCGGCCGGATCGACCCGTGGTTCCTCGACGAGATCAAGGCCCTGGTCGACCTGCGCGCCGAGATCCTGGCCGCCCCGGTCCTCGACGAGGACCTGCTGCGCCGGGCCAAGCGGGCCGGTCTCTCCGACCGGCAGCTCGCCGGGCTGCGGCCGGAGCTGGCCGGCGAGGACGGCGTCCGGGCCCTGCGGCACCGGCTCGGCCTGCGCCCGGTCTACAAGACCGTGGACACCTGCGCCGCCGAGTTCCAGGCGAACACCCCGTACCACTACTCGTCGTACGACGAGGAGACCGAGGTGGAGCCGAGCGACCGGCCCAAGGTGATCATCCTGGGCTCGGGGCCGAACCGGATCGGGCAGGGCATCGAGTTCGACTACTCGTGCGTGCACGCGGTCCAGGCGCTGCGCGGTGTCGACTTCGAGACCGTCATGGTCAACTGCAACCCGGAGACCGTGTCGACCGACTACGACACCGCCGACCGGCTCTACTTCGAGCCGCTCACCTTCGAGGACGTCCTCGAGGTGTTCCACGCCGAGGACAGCTCCGGCAGGGCGGCCGGCGGCCCCGGCGTGATCGGCGTGATCGTGCAGCTCGGCGGGCAGACCCCGCTCGGCCTGGCCGACCGGCTCAAGGCCGCGGGCGTCCCGATCGTCGGCACCAGCCCCGAGTCGATCGACCTGGCCGAGGACCGCGGCCTCTTCGGCGCGCTGCTCAACGACAACGGGCTGCGCTCGCCCGACCACGGCACCGCCACCAGCTTCGGCGAGGCCAAGGCGATCGCCGACACGATCGGTTACCCGGTCCTGGTCCGCCCGTCGTACGTGCTGGGCGGCCGGGGCATGGAGATCGTCTACGACGAGCCCACCCTGAAGGGCTACATCGAGCGGGCCACCGAGATCTCGCCCGACCACCCGGTGCTGGTCGACCGGTTCCTCGACGACGCCATCGAGATCGATGTGGACGCGCTCTGCGACGCCACCGGCGAGGTCTACCTGGGCGGCGTCATGGAGCACATCGAGGAGGCCGGCATCCACTCCGGTGACTCGGCCTGCTCGCTGCCGCCGATCACCCTGGCCGCCTCGCACATCGCCGAGGTCCGCCGCTACACCGAGGCGCTGGCCCGGGGCATCGGCGTACGCGGCCTGATGAACGTGCAGTACGCGCTCAAGGACGAGACCCTCTACGTCCTGGAGGCCAACCCGCGCGCCTCGCGGACCGTGCCGTTCGTCTCCAAGGCGACCGCGGTGCCGCTGGCCAAGGCGGCCGCCCGGATCATGCTGGGCGCCACCATCGCCGAGCTGCGCGCCGAGGGCATGCTGCTGCCCGAGGGCGACGGCGGGACCGTGCCGGCGAACGCGCCGATCGCGATCAAGGAGGCGGTGCTG
This sequence comes from Actinoplanes hulinensis, assembly GCF_019429605.1. Lineage (NCBI taxonomy): Bacteria > Bacillati > Actinomycetota > Actinomycetes > Micromonosporales > Micromonosporaceae > Actinoplanes > Actinoplanes hulinensis. The sequence continues at coordinate 22,499 of NZ_JAHXZI010000043.1, forward strand.
CCGTTCAAGCGGTTCCGCACCCTGGCCGGCAACAACGTGGACAGCCTGCTCAGCCCGGAGATGAAGTCGACCGGCGAGGTGATGGGCATCGACGCCGGCTTCGGCCAGGCGTTCGCCAAGTCGCAGGCCGCGGCGTACGGTTCGCTGCCGACCAGCGGCAAGGTCTTCGTCTCGGTGGCGAACCGGGACAAGCGGTCGATGATCTTCCCGGTCAAGCGGCTCGCCGACCTGGGCTTCACCATCGTCACCACGGCCGGAACCGGCGAGGTGCTGCGGCGCTACGGCATCGACTGCGAGGTCGTCCCGAAGCACTACGAGGACCCGGGCAGGCGCAACGCCGTCGACCTGATCCTGGCCGGCGAGATCGCGCTGATCATCAACACCCCGCAGGGCTCCGGCGCCGGCGCCCGCCGCGACGGGTACGAGATCCGCAGCGCCGCGGTCACCGCGGACGTGCCCAGTATCACCACCGTGCCCGGCGCGGCCGCCGCGGTGATGGGCATCGAGGCGCTGCGGGCCGGTGACATGAAGGTCCGGCCGCTCCAGGAGCTGCACAAGCTGCTCAGGGGTGGCGAGTAGATGAGCGGGCTTGCGAGCGAATCATCAGGCTCGGTCATGAACTCGTTGCCACGCCGGAGCGCGGCGGAGGTGGCGCGATGAGCCTCTTCACGAACGTCGCCCGGCCGGCCCTGTTCCGGCTGGGCGGCGGCGACGCCGAGCACGCCCACGAGTGGACGCTGAACCGGCTCGCCTCGCTGCCGGCCCCGGCCCTGACCGCGATGCGCCGCTGGTACGGGTTCTCGAACCCGGTCGAGGTGTTCGGCGTCCGCTTCCCGAACCGGGTGGGCCTGGCCGCCGGCATGGACAAGAACGGCATCGCGCTGCCCGCGTGGCCGGCGCTCGGCTTCGGGTTCGTCGAGGTCGGCACGGTCACCGCGAAACCGCAGCCGGGCAACGACAAGCCGCGGCTGTTCCGGGCCAGGGAGTCCGAGGGCATCGTCAACCGGATGGGCTTCAACAACGCCGGCGCGGCCGCCCTGGCCGACCGCCTGGCCGCGCTGGGCCCGCTCGACGTGCCGCTGGGCATCTCGCTCGGCAAGTCGAAGGTGACGCCGCTCTCGGAGGCGGTCGAGGACTACCTGACCTCGTACCGTCTGCTGCACCCGTACGCCGACTACATCGCGGTCAACGTCTCCTCGCCGAACACGCCCGGCCTGCGCAACCTCCAGGACTCCGACGCGATCGCGGCGCTGCTCAAGGCTCTGGCCGGGCCGGTGCCGGTGCTCGTCAAGATCGCGCCGGACCTGACCGAGCCGGCCATCGCCGAGCTGCTGGAGGTCTGCCTCGACCACGGCGCGGCCGGGATCATCGCGACCAACACCACCCTGTCCCGCGACGGGCTGGCCGCCTCCGACGGGCACCTGGCGAGCGAGGCGGGCGGGCTCTCCGGCGCCCCGCTGACCGCCCGGGCCCGTGAGGTGGTCCGGTTCGTGCACACCGAGAGCGGCGGCCGGCTGCCGATCATCGGGGTGGGCGGGATCATGTCGGCCGACGACGCGTCCCGCATGTTCGACGCCGGCGCCGCGCTGGTGCAGCTCTATTCGGGGTTCATCTACAAGGGCCCGGACCTGGTCCTGTCGGTCGCCCGGGGCGCCCGGCCGTCGCGGACCGCCGTCGCGTGACGAGCCCGGCCGAGCGCGACCTGATGGCGCTCGACCGGGCGCACGTCTGGCACCCGTACGGGCCGATGCCCGGCCGGAGCGAGCCCTACCTGGTGGAGAGCGCCGAGGGCGTCCGGCTGCGGCTCGCCGACGGCCGGGAGCTGATCGACGGGATGTCGTCCTGGTGGGCGGCGATCCACGGCTACCGGCACCCGGCTCTCGACGCGGCGCTGGCCGACCAGGCCGGCCGGATGAGCCACGTGATGTTCGGTGGCCTCACCCACGAGCCGGCCGTCCGCCTCGCCGCCGAGCTGGTCGAGCTCACCCCGGCAGGCCTGGAGCACGTGTTCCTCTGCGACTCCGGCTCGATCGCCGTCGAGGTGGCGATCAAGATGGCGTTGCAGGCGCAGCGGGCGCTGGGCCGGCCGGGCCGGCAGCGCCTGGCGACCTGGCGGGGCGGCTATCACGGCGACACCTTCCATCCGATGAGCGTCTGCGACCCGGTCGGCGGCATGCACTCGCTCTGGAACGGGGTGCTGCCCCGGCAGATCTTCGCGGGCCCGCCTCCCGCGGAGTGGGACGAGGGCTACGCCACCGAGCTGACCGACATGATCGGGCGGCACGCCGGCGAGATCGCCGCCGTGATCGTCGAGCCGGTGGTGCAGGGCGCGGGCGGGATGCGGTTCCACCATCCTGAGTACCTGCGGGTGCTGCGCGAGGCCACGGCCGCGCACGGGATCTTCCTGATCTTCGACGAGATCGCCACCGGGTTCGGCCGGACCGGGCGGTTCTTCGGTGCCGACCACGCCGGGGTGAGCCCGGACATCATGTGCCTGGGCAAGGCGCTCACCGGCGGGTACCTGACCCTGGCGGCGACGCTGTGCACCGGCGCGGTGGCGGAGGCGATCTCGGCGGGCGAGGGCGGCGGGCTGGCGCACGGCCCGACCTTCATGGGCAACCCGCTGGCCTGTGCGGTCGCCGGAGCGTCCCTGGGCCTCCTGCGCGCGGGCGGGTGGGCGGAGCGCGTACCGATGATCGAGAAGGCCCTCACGGACGGCCTGGAGCCGCTTCGCGGGGCGCGCGGGGTCGCGGACGTGCGTGTCCTGGGCGCGATCGGCGTCGTCCAGCTCGACCACGACGTGGACGTGGCGAAGGCGACCGCGGCGGCGGTCGCCGAGGGCGTCTGGTTGCGCCCGTTCCGGGACCTGATCTACACCATGCCGCCGTTCGTGACCGGCGACGCCGACGTGGCCCGCATCGCCGCGGGGATCGCGTCCGCGGCGGCGGCCGGCTGACACAGAAGAGGGAAAAACTATGGAGACCTTCGGCGAACGACTGCACCGGGCGGTCGCGGAGCGTGGTCCGCTCTGCGTCGGCATCGATCCGCACGCCTCTCTGCTGGCCCGCTGGGGCCTCTCGGACGACATCGCCGGCCTGGAACGCTTCGCCCGTACGGTGGTCGACGCGCTGGCCGATCGGGTGGCTGTTCTGAAACCACAGTCCGCGTTTTTTGAGAGATTTGGGTCACGTGGCGTCGCTGTTCTTGAGTCAACTATCCGACAGTCCCGAGAGGCCGGGGCTCTTGTTCTCCTGGACGTGAAGCGGGGCGACATCGGCTCGACGATGGCCGCGTACGCCGACGCCTATCTGAATCCGGCGAGTACTCTCTGTTCCGACGCGATTACTGTGAGTCCCTATCTTGGAGTGGGTTCTCTCCAGCCGGCGTTCGACCTGGCGGCCGCTCACGGAGGTGGCGTCTTCGTTCTGGCGCTGACCTCGAACCCCGAGGGCCCGGCCGTCCAGCACGCCGTCGCGGGCGGTGGAAAAACCGTCGCGCAAACGGTCATCGACGAGATTTCCCAGGTCAACGCGGGTGTGAAGCCGCTCGGCAGCCTCGGTCTCGTGGTCGGCGCGACGATCGGCGACACCGGCCACGACCTCTCGAAGGTCAACGGTCCGCTGCTCGCGCCGGGCCTGGGAGCGCAGGGCGGAACGCCCGATGACCTGCGTGCGGTCTTCGGCGAAAGCCTGCACAACGTGTTGCCGTCGTACTCACGCGAGGTTCTCTCCGCGGGTCCGGAGATCGCCGGATTGCGGGCCGCGACGGACCGCGTTCTGGCCGGCGTGCGCGCCGCGCTCGGGTGAAACGGCCTGCTTACCAGGCTCCGGAAGAGCTTGGCCCGGGGTACCCCCACGTTGCCGAAACCGTGTTTGACCGCTAGTTTTCCCGGCGCCGGGAACCAATGCCCCTTTGGTTCCATGGCACACCACGTTTCACAGAAGCGCCGGTATTGAACTACCGCCGCGTAAGGGACCTGAGGAGAACTGGTGCCGCTCCCGTCACTGAGCCCCGAGCAGCGCGCTGCCGCGCTGGAGAAGGCCGCGGAAGTTCGCAAGGCTCGGGCCGAGCTGAAGGAACAGCTCAAGTCCGGCAAGACCACCCTCGCCGCCGTGCTCGACCGCGCGGAAGGCGATGAGGTCGTCGGCAAGCTGAAGGTCTCGGCCGTGCTTCAGGCGCTGCCGGGCATCGGCAAGATCCGCGCGACCCAGATCATGGAGAAGCTGAAGATCGCCGAGAGCCGCCGGCTCCGGGGTCTCGGCGACCAGCAGCGCAAGGCCCTCCTGGGGGAGTTCGCTGCGAACTGACTCACCGGCTCGTGTAGGAATGAGCCGTGAGCATGGATGACGACGCGCAGCCGGCAGCCCGCCTCACTGTCCTTTCCGGCCCCTCCGGGGTCGGGAAGGACAGTGTGATCGAGCTGATCCGGCTGCGCTCGCCGTGGATCAGACTCTCGGTGTCGGTGACAACACGCAAGAAACGCGACTACGAGACCGACGGCGAGCACTACCACTTTGTGACCAGGTCCGAGTTCCAGCGTCTGATCGACGGCGATCAGCTCCTGGAGTGGGCGGAATTCGCGGGCAACCTGTACGGAACCCCCCGCGCGCAGGTCGAGGGCTGGCTCCAGCAGGGCCGGCCCGTTCTGCTGAAGATCGACCTCCAGGGCGCCCGTCAGGTGCGAGCCGCGATGCCGGAGGCCCGCCTGGTCTTCCTCGCCCCACCGAGTGTCGAGGAGCTCCAGCGCCGCCTGGTCGGCCGGGGCACCGACGACGAGGAGACGATCAAGCGCCGGCTCGCGCACGCCGACGACGAGTTGGCCGCCGAAGCCGAGTTCGACGTCACCGTGGTCAACGACTTCGTCGAGAGGGCCGCGGATGAGCTGGTAGGATTGCTCGGTTCGTCATACCTGACGCCGGCCACACCAGCTCACGAGCATTAAGGATCTTCCAACGTGGGAACCATCGCGAACCCCGAAGGCATCACCAATCCCCCCATCGATGAGCTGCTCGACAAGACCTCGTCGAAGTACTCGCTGGTGATCTTCGCGGCCAAGCGCGCCCGCCAGGTCAACGCCTACTACAGCCAGCTGGGTGAGGGTCTGCTCGAGTACGTCGGCCCCCTGGTCGAGACCACCCCGCAGGAGAAGCCGCTCTCCATCGCGATGCGGGAGATCAACGCGGGGCTGCTGACGGCCGAGGCGACCGACCAGCCCTGATCGTCTAGTTCATCTGGTCCCGCGTCCGGAGTCTCCGGGTGCGGGACCGCTTGCTGTCCGAGGGGGCACGGTGACCGAGATCGTCCTGGGGGTCGGTGGGGGCATCGCCGCCTACAAGGCCTGTGAGCTGCTCCGCCTGTTCACCGAGTCCGGTCACGGCGTGCGGGTGGTGCCCACCGATTCGGCACTCAGGTTCGTCGGCGAGCCGACCTGGTCGGCGCTCTCCGGGCGGCCGGTCGCCACCGGGGTGTGGGACGAGGTCCACGAGGTGCCGCACGTGCGCATCGGCCGGGCCGCCGAGCTGGTCGTGGTCGCTCCGGCCACCGCCGACCTGTTGGCCAGGGCGGCGCACGGCCTCGCCGACGACCTGCTCACCAACACCCTGCTCACGGCCACCTGTCCGGTCGTCTACGCGCCGGCCATGCACACCGAGATGTGGGAGAACCCGGCCACCCGCGCCAACGTGGCGACCCTGCGGGAGCGCGGCGCCGTGGTGATCGAGCCCGCGGTCGGCCGGCTCACCGGTAAGGACACCGGCAAGGGGCGGCTGCCGGAGCCGTCGTCGATCTTCGAGATCGCTCTGCGCGTACTCCGCCGGGGTGTTGATCTTGATCTTGCCGGACGCCACGTGGTGGTCACCGCCGGAGGGACCCGCGAGCCGCTCGACCCGGTCCGGTTCCTGGGCAACCGGTCCTCGGGCAAGCAGGGGTACGCGCTGGCCCGCGCCGCGGTGGCGCGCGGCGCGAGGGTGACGCTCATCTCAGCGAACGTCGCGTTACCGGAGCCCGCCGGTGCCGATCTCATTCGTGTGGGGACCACCGAGGAGTTGCGCAAGGCGACGGTCGAGGCCGCCGGCTCCGCCGACGTCGTGGTCATGGCCGCGGCTCCGGCCGACTTCCGCCCGGCCTCGGTCGCCGAGCAGAAGATCAAGAAAACAGACGCGGGTACGCCGGATGCCATCCATCTCGTGACGAACCCGGACATAGCCGCTGAACTGGGCGCCAACAAGCTGCCCGGCCAGGTGCTCGTCGTCTTCGCGGCGGAGACCCAGAACGCTCTGGAGAACGCCCGCGGCAAGCTGGCCCGCAAGCGGGCCGACCTGATCGTCGTCAATGAAGTGGGCGTCGACCGGGTCTTCGGTCAGGACCGCAACACCGTCACCCTGCTGGGGGCGGACGGTTTCACCGCCACCCACGGGGAACTACTGAAAGACGATGTGGCCGATATGATTTTCGATCAAGTCGCCACCCGCTTGGAAGCCCAGGTCCGGGACGCTCGGCGACCCTGACTACACTTCCGCGTTACGTTGTATTCGACAAATCTGAGGAGCACCGTGGCACGCCGTCTGTTCACCTCCGAGTCGGTCACGGAAGGCCACCCGGACAAGATCGCTGACCAGATCAGCGACGGGATTCTCGACGCCCTGCTCGCGCAGGACCCGCGTAGCCGTGTCGCGGTGGAGACCCTGATCACCACCGGCCAGGTGCACGTGGCGGGTGAGGTCACCACTCAGGCCTACGCCGACATCCCCAAGATCGTGCGCGACACCATCCTGAACATCGGCTACGACTCGTCGAAGAAGGGTTTCGACGGCGCCTCCTGCGGCGTGAGCGTGTCGATCGGCTCGCAGTCGCCGGACATCGCGCAGGGCGTGGACAGCGCCATCGAGCTGCGTGAGGGCGACTCCGACCACGTCCTGGACTCGCAGGGCGCCGGCGACCAGGGCATGATGTTCGGTTTCGCGTGCTCGGAGACGCCTGAGCTGATGCCGTTGCCGATCGCGCTGGCGCACCGTCTGGCCCG
>NZ_JAHXZI010000044.1:0-20782 GCF_019429605.1 Actinoplanes hulinensis
GGCCCCCGGGGGCCGCCGCACCAACCGGAAGCGGCGGACCCACCGATACCCGGCCGCCGTCGACGAAGCGGCGGCAGCTCTTCGGTGAAAGCCGGTCATAGACAAGAATCACTGGCATGAAACGTCCTTTCGCCGTTGCTCTCTGCGTTCTCGCCGCCCTCCTCGTCGCGCCGCAACCCGTCCTCGCCGCCGACACCTCCTACCGAACGCTCGGCGCGGCCGACAACCCCGACTGGATGGCGCCGTTGGCCGACGCGACGAGCCTGGCCGCGCTCTCCATCCCCGGCACCCACGAGACCATGTCGACGCACGGCGGTGCCCTGACCCAGACGCAGGAGGACTTCGGCGACAGCGGCGGCACACTCGCCCGCCAGCTGACCGCCGGCATCCGGATGATCGACATCCGAGCGCGGGTCAACACCGGCAACACGTTCACCATTCATCACGGGGCGGCCTACCAGAACGCCAACTTCGACGACGTCCTCGGCCGGCTCGGCACCTTCCTCGCCCGGCATCCCGGCGAGACCGTGGTGATGCGTCTCAAGCAGGAATGCACCGGCCAGTTCGGCTCGTGCACCGACGTGCCGGGCCAGAAGAGCTTCGCCGACATCTTCGACACCTACACCGCCCGGTACCCGGCACTGTTCTGGCAGCCGTCGGTGAGCCGCGGGACCGGCGCCCCGGCACCGTCACTCGGCACGATCCGCGGCCGGGTCGTCCTGGCCGTCCTGCACGGACCGCACGGCGGCGCGATCGGGCACTACGGTCTCACGCAGTTCTCCGGCTGGGACGACGCCTCCTCGACGTACGTACAGGACGAGTACACGGTGCCCAATGTAGGAGCCATCGCGACCAAACGCGACCAGGTACGCCGGTTCCTCGACCTCACCAGCGCCGGCGACCCGGGCACGATGTACGTGAACTTCGCCAGCGGCTCCAGCGTGTTCGCCCAGCCGCAGCAGGTGGCCGGAGGCGCGTTCGGGGTCCAGGGCGTCAACCCGTTCCTGGTCACCTATCTGAACGAGGGCCCGGAGGTGCACACTCCGATCGTCCGGACCGGGATGCTGATGCTGGACTTCCCCGGCAGCGGCCTGATCGGCAAAATCATCTCGCTCAACACCGTCCGGCAGAGATGACGTTCATAGGCGCCCCATTCACCCCAGAAGTGCCGGTCCACGCCGCGGTGCGCAAGGCGATCGGCAAGACCGGCGGCGCCGAGGTGGTCGTTCACCTGACGCGCCGTCGAGTTGATCACTGCGTGGTGTCGTGGTCGCGGAGGCGGTCCAACTCGGCGAGGTACATCGCCTGCATGCGGTCGAAGTGCCGGACCAGCAGCATGACCTCCTCGCCGCTGTAGCCCTCGATGAGCTGCCTCGCCTGCTCGGCGAACCGCTCGTAGGGTCGCTCCAACTCGGCGGCCCGCTCCGGTCGCAGGGTGACGATCATGCGCCGCCGGTCGGCCGGGTCACGCTCGGCTGTCACGTAGCCCGCCTGCTGAAGCCGGCGGAGCATGCTGGTCACCGCCCCGGTGGTGAGGTTGGTCCGCTCGGCGACCTGTCCCGCGGTGGCGGATCCGATCTCCGCCAGGTAGTCCAGGCACTCCAGGTCGCTCACGGCGAGGCCCAGCCGCTCGGCGATGGCGTACCGGAACACCGTCGACAGTCGTGAGGTCTCCCGCCCGGCGCGCATGAGGTCGGCGATCGCGGACGCACGGGCCGGCTCGTGGGACATGCCCGCAATCATGCCCTCGGTACGGTGACTCGGTGCAGCCGAGGTAGTAAGCGGGTCAGCACCCAGTGCGGTGCGGCCGCGTCACCGGTGAGGCGGCGCATCAGCCCGGCGGCGGTGTCGACGGCGCGGAAGGCGTAGCGCACCATCTCGTCCTGGTAGTCGGCGATCGCCTGCTCCACCGGCGTGCCGTTCGCCCGGGCCTCGACCAGCCGGTGGCCGAGGAGGGCGGCGTCGCGCAGCGCGGTGTTGCCGCCGTGCGCGCCGAACGGCGGCATGGCGTGCACAGCGTCGCCCATCATCGTTGCCCGGGGCACCGCCCACCGGCGCGGGCGCCGGCCGGTGGCGAAGAGGTTGAGCACGGTGGCGTCCAGCTCGGCGGTGTCGACAAGCCGCTGGACGAGCGGGTGGAAGTCCGCACTCGTCCGGGCGGCCAGTTCCCGCAGCGCCAGCAGGTCCCCGCGGACGCGGATGGGAACCTCCTGCTGCCGCAGCAGCAGTCCCCACATGACGTAGTCGTCGCCGGTGGGCGCATAGCTGCCCGGGGCCAGGCGGGCGAACGCCTCCCGCGGGTTCTCGCCGAACCGCATGGAGGTGAAGAAGAAGGCGCGGCCCGGCCGGTCGGCGATGGCCAGGACCCCGCTGGTACGCAGTGCGTCCGGGATGACACTCTCGCCGTCTCGTCGCAGGGGTGATCGGCCGTAGACACCCGCCATCGGGGTGTTCGCCGGGTCGGCGTCCGGCATGAGCTGAGCGCGCAGCGCCGAGCCGACGCCGTCCGCGCCTACGACGACGGTTGCCGCGGCGGCCCCGCCGTCGGAGAACCGCAGCCGCAGCCCTGCCGGGCCGCCGCTGTCCACGGCGACGGCGGCCTTGCCGTAGTGGATGCGCCCGTCCAGCCCGTACGTCAGGATCGACCGCAGGGTCAGCCGGTCGACCTGGCGGGTCGCGTGCGGCTCGTCCTTGAAGTTGATGGTGATTGCGTTCCGCAGCCGGCTGTCGGTGAAGCGCAGGTGCCCGCCGGGCTCGTCGCCGGTGGTCAGCGCCAGGCGGTACAGCGGGCGGGGCAGGCTCTCACGCAGCGCCGCCAGCCCGTACCGGTCGAGAATGATCCGGTAGCCCTGCCGCCGGACGAAGGGACCCGGGTCGCGCTCGTAGACGTACACGTCGATGCCCGCGCGCATCAGGTACTGGGCGAGGCAGAGGCCGGAGAGGCCGGCGCCGGCGATTGCCACCGAGAAGTCGGTCGATATACGCATGGCGATTACCTTAATCATTAAGATAATTTGGGCAAGCGCCTACTCGTCCCCATGACACGTTGGAGGCGCGACGACGGGTTGGCTGTTGACAACGCCGCGTTGCGGGTACGGTAATCGGCGTCACCGTCCACACGGGTTGGCAAGGCGGAGGTAAGGCGTGCCGGTCACAGGCCAACGCGTCGTGCGGCGGGCGTTGGGGCGGCGATTGACGCGGCTGCGCACGGCGTCCGGGATGAGCCGGCGGGATGTGGTGGAATCGCGGCTGGGCATCTCGGAACCGACGCTGCACCGCATCGAGACGGGCAAGGTGCCGGTGACCGGGGCCAACGTCCGCGCGCTCTGCTGGCTCTACGGTGCGGACCAGAGCATCACCGACGCGCTTGCCGACCTCGCGCTGGGCACGTCACAGCAGGAGTGGTGGGACGCCAGCCCGGTGATCCCCGAGTGGTTCAAGCTGTACGTCGGGCTGGAGGCGTCCGCATCCCGAATGTTCGGGTACGAGGGCGAGGTCATTCCCGGCGAGCTGCAGACCCCGGAGTACGCGCGAGCTGTCTTCGGCGCCGAGCAGCCGGCCGACGAGGAGGTCGCCGAGCGCCACATCAACCTTCGCATGCAGCGGCAGAGGACGCTCTTCGCTCGCAACCCACCGATCCGCCTCGTGACGGTGCTCGGCGAGGGAACGTTGGCCCGGCCGGTCGGCGGCGAACAGGTGATGAAGGGGCAGATCGAGCATCTGCGACGGCTGTCCCGAGAGGACACGGTCGACATCCGGGTGCTGCCGTTCTCGGTCGGGGCGCACGCGGCGATGGCCGGTGCATTCCGGATCCTGGAGTTCGACGACCCGGACGATCCCGACGTGGTCTACCTCGAATCCCACGTCGGTGCCCTTTACCTGGAGGAGCAGGTCGAGGTTGACGAATACCGGCGGATCTTCGATCTCATCAGCAGAGATTCCGTGCCGGTCGGCGAGTTCCGGTGACGAACTGAGAAACGGCTCGAGCGGGTCGGCGTGATCAGTCGGTCAGGAGCTTGTCGAACTCGCCGCGCTTGGCGCCGAACAGGAACGAGTCCCACTCCTCGATCGTGAACACCACCGTGCCCGCCTCGCGTGCCTTGCTGTTGCGGACCTCGATGAGGCCGTCCTGGCGGCGGGCCTCGACGCAACTGCCTCCGTTGCCTGTCGACCTGCTGGAAATGATCCAGCCGGCTTCACTACTCATCAGTGCCCCTCCTTCCGGAGTCGATCACTGTGGGTAATCATCCTGCCACCGATCGAGTGGCCGGACGCGGCCCTTAACGCCTGCCCGAAGTGCAAAATCAGGATTTCACGTCCACGGGCGGCCCTTTCACCATGAAAGCCCACGTACCTAGAGTAGCCGAAACCTTCTTCGCATGCATCATGTCACCGTGACAGTTGTCCACGTGAAATCTTGCACGCGTCCGGGGCGGCTGCCATGATTCCACTGTGGCGCTTGGCGACCCCTCGCCGTCGACTCGACAGCTCCCGCTGGTCCGCCAGAGTTCTGAGAGGACGGCCGATGCGGATCCTCGATCCTGCCGCTGCCGACACGGGCGGTGTGCCGTCAGATGACGCTCAGCTGCGGACCGAGCCCGAGACCGCCCGCCTCCAGGCCCGCATCGACCAACTCGCGGCGCACGTCCAGGAGATGGAGCAGGAGCGAGCCTCACTCCGATGGATGGCAGGCCACGACGACCTCACCGGACTCGCCAACCGCCGCCTCTTCCACACGCTCGCCCCGGAGTTGCTGGGCGGCGACGATCACTCGGCGGCCGTCCTGATCCTCGACCTCAACGGTTTCAAGCCGATCAACGACACCTACGGGCACGATGCCGGTGATGAGGTCCTGTGCGTGGTCGCCCGGCGCATCGTCGCCTGCCTCGGCGACCCTCTGGTGGCCCGGTTCGGCGGTGATGAGTTCGCCGCGCTGCCGCGCGCCCCGCACGCCGATGTCCCGGAGACGTGGTGGCACGAGGTGGCCGGCTCGCTGAGCGCTGCGATCGCGCCCCCGATGAACGTGCTGGGCCACACCCTGTCCGTCACCGCCTCGATCGGCGTCGTACCGGCTGGGCGCTCCTGCGACCTTCCCGAACTGTTGCGCCGCGCGGACCAGGCCATGTTCAGCGCCAAGCGGCACGCGAACACTACCGACAAGGCCGGTATCACCTGGGTCGTGGCCACCGAGACCGGCGACCACACCGAGACGTACGAGCCGGCCGCCGTCGCTGCGCCCCCGCCGGGTCCGACCGCCTCCGGACCCCCGGTGGTGTACCGGCCGGGCGACCCGGTCTGGGTGCACCGGAGCGGTGCCCGTCGTGCGGGAGTGGTCGAGGGCGCCTGCGAATGGGCGGCCCTGGTCCGCTACCGAGGCCAGAACGGACCCGGCACGATGGTCGACACGATCCCCACGAACTGTCTTACGGTCCGAGCCGAAGCCGATCCGTACCTGGACCGGAACTCCTCCGCCTCCATGTGATCGCGCGAGCCGACGGACGCCACTGCGGCAGGCTCGGTCGCCGCCGCGCTCCCCGTCAGCCCACCGTCAGCACGAGCTTTCCGCGCAGCCCACCGGCCAACACCCGCCGGTGTGCGTCGGCCGCCTCGGTCAACGGCATCGTGACCGCCACGCGCGTGCGCAGCTGCCCGGCCGCCACCTGCCCCACCAGGTCGGCCAACAGCTCGCGGTCGTGCCGGATGAGTTGCAGCTCCTGGCGCACACCACGTGCCGGAACGATGGCCGGCGTGGGCCGGGTCGCGACCACGATTCCCCTGTCCTCGACGGCGGCGGCCGCCGCCTCGCCGATGGGGACCGCGTCGAACACCGCGCCCACCGGCTCCACCGTGGCCAGATCGACGGAACGGGAGACGACCTCGTGAGCGCCGAGACCGCGCACCCACTGCTCATCGCCGTGGCTTGCCTGAGCGACGACACGGTAGCCGCCCTGAAGGGCAAGCTGGGTGGCGAAGCCGCCGACACCGCCGCTGGCGCCGGTGACCAGAATGCTGCTGCCGGCCGGCAGCATGGCCAATGAAACCAGCGACAGTCCCTGGTGTGCGGTCTGGACGTTGAGCGGCACCGTGGCTGCGGACACGAAGTCGAGCTCGTCCGGCAGCCGCACCAGCCAGTCCGCGTCGGCGGCCACGAACTCGGCATAACCACCGGGTGTCCCCCGCGTCAAATACCACGGAATCATCCCGACGACACGATCGCCCAACCCGAAATCCGCCGTGTCGGGGCCGACCGAGGCCACCTCGCCGGCGATGTCCCATCCCGGCGAGAACGGCGGCGGAACCGGCCCGCGAGGAATCTCTCCGGTCGTGGCGGCGATGTCAGCCGGGTGCACACAGACCGCGCGGATCCGGACCACCACCTGCCCGGGCCCCGCCTCGGGCTCGGGCAGCTCGGTAACCTGCAGCACCTCAGGACCGCCAAGCGCGGCCGCGACGACTCCCAGCACGCGTCCACTCTAGACCGTCGTCTCCCGATTCATAGCCCCGCTGACGAAGCGCGCCCTGGATCCTGTAGAGGCTCGGTTCCTGGCTGAGACGGGAGCACGCCCGCGCGGACGGCGACTAGCAACCATTGCGTACGGCACTCACCGCCACGTCGTCGTACCACAGGGTGTCCGCACCTTCGCCGTAGCTCTCCCAGCCGAGGCGCAGGTCGGTGAGGGCCGGCCGCCAGGTGTTGGTGACCTGCACGTCGGCGGTGAAACCGGTCGCCCATTGGTTCGCGGTCCAGTCGACCGGATCCGGAAAGGGCGTTAACAATCGACACCCTTCGAGGTGTTGTCAAGCGCTCCGAATCATGAACTCCCTTCAGAAAGCCAACTTTCGCATGTGTCGAGGAAAGTTCCGTTCGAACACCCAGAAGATCTGGACCGGTACGCGAAAGGCGTCCTACGGTGACGCCCACCACACGTTCGCGTTAGGGCATGTGACGCTGCACGGCTTCCGCAAGAGACCTCCGGCGTTCGCCCCGATCGCTTCCATCCCCCGAGGAGAACGGATGCTCAGGCCGTACCGGAAAGTTTTCTTGTCGCTGTTGACCCTCGGCCTCGCCGCCGCGGCGGGCGCGCTGACCACCCCGCCGGCTCACGCCGCCCCGCCCCCGCAGGAACCGGGAGTGACGCTGCGGGTCTTCGATGTACAAACTCCTCTGGACAAGATCTGCACCTTGAAGCCCGCCCAGACCCCGAACATCGACAAGCTGATGCCGACAATCAACTGGAGCGGCGGCGACTTCGGCATCGAGGACAACTTCGTCGCGCAGGTGCTCGGCAACGTGACGGTCCCGGCGGCCGGCGCCTACACGTTCCGGTTGACCAGCGACGACGGCTCCCGGCTCTCCGTCGCCGACACCCTGGTGATCAACCACGACGGCCTGCACGGAGCGACGGCCAAGGAGGGCGCGATCACTCTGGCGGCCGGCATCCACCCGCTGCGGATCGACTACTTCGAACGTGGCGGCGGGCAGACACTCACCCTGGAATGGCGCGCGCCGGGCGCCACCGCGTTCACGGTGGTGCCGAACTCGGCCCTGAGCACCGACGCCGGCGTCGTGCGGGTGACGGCTCCCGGCCGCAAGGAGTGCGAGAGCGCCGGCGACAGCCCGGGCGACGGGCTGCCGCTGACCGGGGTGCACCCCGGCTACGACCTGACCAACCTGCGGCCCGGGACCTTCCAGCCCAAGGTCACCGGAATGGACTGGTTCCCCGACGGCCGGCTCGCCGTCCTCACCTGGGGCGGCGCGGACGACTCGGGCACGTCGTCGGCGGGCGAGGTCTTCATCCTCGGCAACGCGACCGGCAGCACGAGCCCGGGCAACGTGACGGTCAAGAAGGTCGCCGGTGGACTCAAGGAGCCGATGGGTCTCAAGATCGTGGACGGCGTGATCTACGTGTCGGAGAAGGCCCGGCTCACCCGGCTCGTCGACACCACGGGTGACGAGGTGACCGACCAGTACCAGAGCGTCGCGACCTGGCCGTACGGCGGGAACTTCCACGAGTTCGCGTTCGGCCTGCTCTACGAGGCGCCGAACTTCTACCTCAACCTGTCGGTGTCGATCAACTACGGCGGCAACACCACCAGCCCACAGCCCGCCGCCAACCGCGGCACGACCATCAAGGTCAACAAGGACACCGGCGCGGTCTCCTACGTCGCCGGCGGCCTGCGCACCCCGCACGGCATCGGCTGGGGACCGGAGAACGGCCTGTTCGTCACCGACAACCAGGGCGGCTGGCTGCCGTCATCGAAATTGCTGCACATCAAGCAGGACCGGTTCTTCAACCACTACATGACCCCGCCCGGCCCGTTCGACGCCAAGCCGGTCACCGCCCCGGTGCTGTGGATGCCGCAGAACGAGATCGCCAACTCGCCGAGCACACCGGTGCTGGTCAAGGAGGGCGTCTTCGCCGGGCAACTGCTGATCGGCGACGTCACCTACGGCGGCATTCAGCGCGCCTACCTGGAGAAGGTCAACGGCGAGTACCAGGGCGCCCTGTTCCGGCTCACCCAAGGGCTGGAAGCAGGTGTGTCGGAGCTCAGCATCGGACCCGACGGCGCGATCTACGCCGGCGGCCTCGGTGCCGGCGGCAACTGGGGACAGACCGGCAAGCTCAGCTACGGCCTGCAGAAGCTGAGCCCCAACGGCAAGAACACCTTCGACATCCTGGCCATGCGTGCGAAGAACGGCGGCTTCGAACTCGAATACACCAAACCGTTGTCCACCGAGACGGCCAACGCGCTGGCGGCACGATACGTGGTCAAGCAATGGCGCTACCAGCCCACCGCCTCCTACGGCGGCCCCAAGATCGACGAGCAGGTCCTGAACATCACCTCGGCCAGCGTGTCGGCGGACCGTAAGAAGGTCACCCTGGCCATCGACGGCCTCAAGGCCGGGCATGTGGTGCACGTACGATCGCCGCGCCCGTTCTCCGCCGACACCGGTGAATCGCTCTGGAGCACCGAAGCCTGGTACACCCTCAACTCGCTGACCAGCGGCCCGCCGCCGATCGGCAACACCTATCAGGCGGAGAACGCCGGCCTGTCCGGTGGTGCCGGCGTGGCCACCGACCACACCGGATACACCGGCTCCGGCTTCGTGGCCGGTTACGGCACGCAGGGCGCGACCACGACGTTCACCGTCAACGTCGCCGCGGCCGGCACCTATGACGTGGCCCTGCGCTACGCCAACGGACCCAACCCCTTCACCGGCACGAAGAAGATCAGCGTGTACGCCAACGGCGCCAAGGTCGGGCAGACGAGTCTCGCCGACACCGGTGCCTGGGCGAACTGGACCACCAAGACCGAGAGCATCCCGCTCAACGCCGGCGCGAACACCATCGCCTACCGCTACGACGCCGGCGACGACGGCCACGTCAACCTGGACGCCATCACCATCAGCGGCGGCACCGGACCGATCACCGGCATCGGCGGCAAGTGCCTGGACGTCAGCAACAGCAGCACCGCCGACGGCGCCAAGATCCAGCTCTACACCTGCAACAACAGCAACGCCCAGAAGTGGAGCCGGGTCGGCACCACGTTCCGCGCACTCGGCAAGTGCCTGGACGTCAGCAACAGCGGCACCGCCAACGGCACCAAAGTGCAGCTCTACACGTGCAACAACTCCGAGGCGCAGAACTGGCAGCCGCAGTCCAACGGCTCGATCCTGAACCCGCAGTCCGGCAAGGTGCTGGACGCGCTCAACGGCAGCTCCGCCGACGGCACCCAGGCCCACATCTGGGAGTACGTGGGTGCGGCCAGCCAGCACTGGGTACTGGGCGGCGGGTCCGGCGTGGTCGTGCTGTTCGACGGCGACGACCTGCAGTCCTGGCAGAAGTCCGACGGCACCGCGGCGAGCTGGCCGCTGTCCGGCGGGTCGATGGAGGTCCTCGGCGGTGACATCCGCACGAGGCAGACCTTCACCGACTTCAAGCTGCACGTCGAGTACTGGCAGCCGAACCTGCCGTCGAACGTGACCGGCCAGCAGCGCGGCAACAGCGGTATCTACCTGCAGGACCGCTACGAGCTTCAGGTGCTGGACTCGTACGGCGACACCACGCTCGCCAACGACGAGGCCGGAAGCATCTACCTGAAGAAGGCGCCCGACAGCAACGCCGCACGGGCGCCGGAGACCTGGCAGACCTACGACATCACGTTCCGGGCGGCACGCTTCAACAGCTCGGGCGCGAAGACCGAGAACGCCCGCGTGACCGTCGTCTGGAACGGCGTCACCGTCCACAACAACGTGGCGATCGACGGGCCCACCGGCGGGGGAGCGGCCGAGAACGCCGCTCCCGGTCCCATCCGCCTGCAGGACCACGGCGACGCGGGCGCGAACGTGCGTTACCGCAACATCCGCATCGAGCCGCTCGGCTGACATCCTCGACGCGGTGCCGGGACTCCACCCGGCACCGCGTCACCGTCTGCACGCCTCACCAACCGAGCAGGTTCCACTGCCACAAGAACCAGGTCAGGGCCACCATCGCCGTCAGCAGGGCCACCTGGTGGATACGGGCGGCCATGCCGGCACCGCTGCCGCGCCAGCCTTTGACCGTCAGGCCCGTCGCGGCCACGGCCGCCGTCAGCGCCACGACCGGCACGCCCCGCAGCAACTGGAAGGACAGCGGCACGCCGTAGAGGAACTCGCCGGACCGGGTCAGCACCGTGATGATCAGCCCGCCCAGGAACACCACACCGAGCATGGCCGCGGCCACCGCCAGCCGGCGCGCCAGCCGCCAGGTGGGCGTCGTCCCGGCCGGCCGCCGGCGGATCCGGCGTACCAGCCAGCCGATCGGCAGCGCCGGCACGCCGAGGACCGGCAGGAGGAAGAGCAGGAGCACACCCAGGTTGACCGGAAGGGTCTCGGCACGCGACATCAGCTCGGCCGCCGATCCGTCGGTGGCCACGTAATGCCGGCCGTCCGTACCGACGAGGAACACCAGCCGGTCGCCGTCGGCGGCCTGATAACGCCCGTCGCCCTGCGGCGTCCACGTCTTCTGCCTGAAGGTGACGGCGCCGGCATCGTCGATGGCCAGCCGGGACGGCGAGAGGAGGGTGGTGAACTTCTCGAAGGAGGTCGCGTTGTGCCGGGTCGGCTTGTAGAACCCGGCTCGCGGCTCGGCCGGCCGCGCCGCGCCGACGGTGGCCCGGGCGGCCTGCTCGCCGGCGGCGCCACGCTCCGGAGCGAACCGGTCGAAGAAGTCGTCGACGAGCCTCTGCAGGTCCGGGTTGCCGCCGCTGAGGCTGTTCATGGTGAGGAACAGCCCGAGATCGCAGTCCGGCACGAGCATCATGATGCTGGTGAACCCCTCCCAACCGCCGTCGTGCAGCAGGACCCGGTGCCCGTTGACCGTGCGTTCCTTGAAGCCGTGGGCATATCCGTCGACGCGCGGGTCGGCGGTGAACGAACGCTGATGCATCCGCGCCGTGGTCTGCGGGGTGAGGATCCGCCCGGCGCCGAATCGGCCCTCGTGCAGGTGCGCGTTCATGAAGCCGGCCATGTCCGCCGCGGTCGTGGTGATCGAGCCGTCCGGCGGCATCCGGTCGAAGGTGAACGGGTAGACCTTCGGCGGGGTGAGGTCGGTGTCGTAGCTGCGGGCCAGATCGGGAGCCAGGGCGGCGGGCACCGGCTCGGCGGCGGTGCTGTGCGCCATGCCGAGCGGGTCGAGCAGGTGCCGCTGGATGTACTGGTCGTACGGTTCACCGCTGACCGCGCTGACGATGTGGCCGGCGAGGGCGGCCCCGTAGTTCGAGTAGGCGGAGACCTCACCCGGTGGGCGGATCCGGGCGGGCATGTGATCGGCCAGGTACCGGCCCAGCGGCGGTACGCCCGCGGCGTCGCGCGCGCCGGTGCCGGTGATGACGTCCTCGAAACCGGCGGTGTGGCTCATCAGGTGCCGCAGCGTGACCGGCTGGTCGTAGGTGCCCGGCACCTGGAAGCCGGTGAGATACCGGTTCACGTCGGCATCGAGATCGAGCCGGCCGGCCTCCACCTGCTGCATGACTGCCGTCCACGTGAACAGTTTGGAGATCGAGGCGATCCGTACCAGGGAACGTGACGCGTCGAAGGGAACGGCGCGTTCGGTGTCGGCCATCCCGTACCCCTTGGCGAAGGCCGTGGCGCCGCCGGCGGCGACCGACACCGCCGCACCGGGCACCCGTGCGGCCGTCAGCCGGATGGGCAGGGCGCCGTCGAAGAACCCGGCCAATGCGGCCGGAGTCGCCGGCGGGCACCCGACCGGCACCGCGACGGCCGGCTGCGCGGGCGCGACGCCAGGTACCGCCACGCAGCCGAGGAACAGGCTGATCAGTGTCCGGCGCGTCAGGGCTCTCATCGTGGTGCTCCTCGTGTCTCGTCGCTGGCGGGCGATGCCGAGCCTGCCGCCGACCGGTGCACCGGCACATCGCCGCGCGGTCGGCGCCGGAACCCCACGAAAGGCGCAGCAGGCGGGCCCCGATCGTCGACGAAAGTCGCAGTGGCCGCCCGGGCGGCGTTGCCTAGGCTGCGGATATGCAAACGCGACCTTCGGACCCCCGGCTGGCGGACGCCGCGTTGGTGCTGGTGTGTCTCGCGCTGAGTGTGCTGGCGGTGAAGACACCCTGGTCGCCGCTGCCGTGGCCGGTCGTAGCGGTGGCCGGGGTGCTGGGCAGCGCGGCCGTGTGGCCGCGCCGCCGGTGGCCGGTGGCCTGCGCGGTCGCCGGTGCGGGAACGTTCGCACTGGCCGGCAACCCCGGGCCGCTCCTGATCGGGCTCTACAACGGTGCCCGGTACGCGCCACGTCGCGGCGGCTGGCTGTGCGGGCTCGCCGCATGGGCCGGTTTCGTGGGGTGGTCCTGGTTCGACATCGGCCAGTTGACCATGGACAACGTCGCCTTCCCGCCCCTGGGTATCGGCCTGATGGTCCTGGCCGGGATCAATCTCGCCACCCGCGACGAACTGCTGGTGTCCCTGCGGGAGCAGAATCGGCGGGCCGAGTCCGAGCGGCTGCTGCGCGACGAGCAGGCCCGTACTGCCGAGCGCACCCGCATCGCCCGGGAGATGCACGACGTCCTGGCCCACAAGGTGTCGCTCATCGCGCTGTACGCCGGTGCGCTGGAACTGCGTGCCACCGACGATCCGAAACTGCGGGACGGCACGGCGCTGATCCGCACCACGGCCCGTGAGGCGCTGGTGGACCTCCGGGAGGTGCTGGGCATTCTGCGCACCGACGTGGCACCCGCATCGGAGGCCGCCACCGCCGGGCAGTTCCCGGACCTGAGCGCACTGGTCGGGGCGTCCAGCCGAGCGGGGCACCCGGTCGAGCTGCACGATGAGGCCGGCGACCTGCCGGCGGCCACCGCCCGGGTCGTGTACCGCATCGTCCAGGAAGGCCTGACCAACGCCCACAAACACGCACCAGAGGCGCCGACGACCGTGTCGGTGAGCCGTGACGGGAACGGGAGCGTCGCCGTGTCGGTACACAACGAGACGGGCGCCGCACCGATGGACCTGCCCGGCTCCGGGGCCGGGCTGGTGGGTCTGGCGGAGCGGATCCGGCTGGTCGGCGGGTCGTTGCGCAGCGGCCCGGTGGCCGGTGAAGGCTGGCAGCTGTCCGCCGTCGTACCCTGGCTGGACCCTCGACCGGAGGTTCGATGATCTCAGTACTGCTCGCCGACGACGAGGCGCTGATCCGGGCCGGCCTGCGGATGATCCTGGAAACGAGCGACGACCTGATCGTCGTCGACGAGGCCGGTGACGGTCAGGCGGCGGTGGCCGCCGTCGAGCGGCACCGGCCCGACGTCGTTCTGATGGACATCCGTATGCCCCGCCTCGACGGGCTCGAAGCGACGGCGGCCATCCGGGCCAAGCCGCAACCACCGTCGGTCATCGTGCTCACGACGTTCAACACCGACCACGACGTGTTCCGGGCCCTCGACGCGGGCGCCACCGGATTCCTGCTGAAGGACACGCCACCCGCCGATCTGCTGCGAGCCGTACGCCTCGCCGCCGCCGGCGACGCCATGCTGTCACCGAGCGTGACCCGCCAGGTGATCCACCGCTTCACCGCGGAGGACCGGTCGCGCAGCCGCGCCGCGGCACTCGACAGGCTCCGCCCCCTGACCGAGCGGGAGCGCGAGGTGCTCGTACAGATCGGGCTCGGTCACGCCAATGCCGTCATCGCCCGCGCCCTGCACATGAGCGAAGCCACCGTGAAGAGCCACATCACCCGCCTGTTCGAGAAGCTCGCGGCCACCAACCGTGTCCAGTTGGCCATCGCCGCGTTCCGGGCCGGCCTGGTCGAATGACCAGGAGCGGAGCCTGGATGCGGGGTCTGACGATGCGGCCGCTGGCTATGGTCTGGGCATGACCCCCGAGCGGCTGCAACGGTTCGAGGCCAACCGTCGGCGCCTGTTCGGGGTGGCCTACCGGATGCTGGGGGAGGCGTCCGAGGCTGAGGACGTGGTCCAGGACGCCTATCTGCGCTGGGAACGCCATGACACGGCGATTTCGCCGGAGGCGTGGCTGACCAAGGTGGTCACCAATCTGTGCCTGGACCGGCTCAACGCGGCGCGTGTGCGGCGGGAGAGTTACGTCGGGCCGTGGTTGCCTGAACCGATGATCATCGATGGTGACGCACTCGATCCGATGGAGACTGTGGAGCAGCGCGAGTCACTGTCGATGGGGATGCTGGTGCTGCTGGAGCGGCTGACTCCACCGGAGCGGGCCGTGTTCGTACTGCGTGAGGCGTTCGGCCACAGCCACCGCGACATCGCGGAAATCCTTGAGGTCAACGAGCCGCATGTGCGGCAGTTGTACCGCCGGGCGCAGCACCATGTCGCCGTCGCGCGCACGCGGTTCACCGCCGAGCCGGGGCAGCATCGAACGCTTCTGGAGCGATTCTTGAAAGCCACCCTGAGCGGGGACGTGCCGGCGCTGGAAAGGATGCTGGCCGAGGACGTGGTCGCCTGGGCCGACGGTGGCGGCAAGGCGATGGCGGCGCGGCGTCCGGTGGTCGGCCGGGCGGCGGTCCTGCGGCACCTGCTCGCATTGACCAGGTATTCACCACGGATCCGCATGACGCCGGAGGTGGTGAACGGCGAGTCCGCCGTCGTGCTGTACCTGGACGGCCTGCTGTCCGGGGTCACCATCGTCGAGTTCGAGGGCGACCGAATCGCTGCCATCCGCACCATCGCGAACCCGGACAAGCTGGCTTTCCTCAAGAAGCAGAAAGTCTGATCATTTCTCTGGTTGTTGTCACGAATCACGTCCCTCGCCCGTTCATCCGGTGCCGAACGACGAAGGGACACGTTCATGAGGACTCCGCACATCGCGGTCCTGGGTGCCGGATACGCCGGCTTGGCGACCGCCCAGCTGCTCGCCAAGCGCATCGGTGCGACCGTCACACTGGTCAACAACCGGGACCGGTTCGTAGAGCGCATGCGCAACCACCAGCTCGCCTCCGGCCGGCAGCTTCGTCACCTGCCGTTGCACGACCTCCTCAGGGGCAGCCGCATCCGGCTGATCATCGGTCAGGTCACTCGCATCGACACGCGGGAACGCCAGGTCGAGCTGGCAGGCGGCGTCCCGCCGATCGACTACGACCTGCTGGTGTACGCGTTGGGCAGCCGTGCCGACACGGATGCCGTCCCCGGCGCGGCCCAGCACGCCTGTTCCGTGGCCGTCGCCGAGCAGGCCGGCCGGCTGCGCGATCAGATGCGCACCGCCGGCACGGTCGCCGTCGTCGGCGCCGGGCCGACCGGTCTGGAGACGGCCACCGAACTGGCCGAGACCTATCCCGACCGTACGGTGCGACTGGTCTCCCGAGGACCGCTGGGCGAAGGACTGTCCGAGCAGGGCCGGGAACACCTGCACCGAGCCCTCGACCGCCTCGGCATCCAGGTATGGCAGAACGCCGACGTCGCCAAGGTCGACGCGGACGGTCTGTTGCTGGCGAGTGGCGATCACATCGACGCCGACGCGGTGGCCTGGACCGCCGGCTTCAAAGTCCCGGAACTGGCGCGCGAGGCCGGCCTGGCCGTGGACGAACGCGGACGCATGGTCGTGGACGGAACTCTGCGCTCGCAGTCCCACCTTGAGGTCTACGGCGTCGGGGACGCCGCGGCCGCGCACACCCAGGACGGGCAGGTGCTGCGCATGGGGTGCGGGCCCGGAGGGCTGGCCGCCGCGTGCGCCTTCCACGCGATCACCGCCCGCCTGGCCGGGCGCGCCCCCGTCCCACTACGCGTCAAGAACGACGCACTGTGCATCAGCCTCGGCAGGCGAGACGGCATCCTCCAGCCCACGGACCTTGATGGCAACCCGCGCGGGAAGGTACGCACCGGCCTCCCGGTGGCTATGCTCAAGAACTTCGTCCTTCAGGTCACCGGCCGGTACATACCTCGCTACCCCGATCTGGTCGTGGCCGGCGCCAGGCAAGGATGACGCCCCGGCCTCGTCCCGTGCCCTCTCGACACGGAACTCGACCTTTCCTGCCGCGAGCCCAGACTGCTGAAGGGCGCCGCCGATCGGATCGCGGCAGTCGCGGATGCCCAATCTGGGCGGTGCTACATGCTGGTTGATGCGGCAGCCGTGTCGGGCCTACCGGGCGGAACGGCCGGTCCGGGCGCACGTCGGATCAGGATGACGCTGTACGCCACGATCCATACCAGCCAGAGTAGCCAGCCCGCGAGGCCGAGTAGGGCGAGAGGGTTGACGCTGCCGACACCGTACGGGCTGGTTGTCGCGGTGAGGAAAAGGAGCGCCGCGGCGAGGAACCCGGTGCCGGCGTGCCATCGGGCCATGGCGCCGGATCGGATGCCGAACATGGACAACCCGAGGAGTGCGGTCGCCAGGAAGACCTGGTTGAAGCCGAACAGGGCGGTGTGCAAACCCCAGAGGCCGGCGACGCTGCCACTGTCGTGCTGGGCCGCGGAGACAAGCGCGAGGCGGGTGGCCTCGACGCTGGTGAACACGACCGACTGCATCAGCACTCCGGCGAGACCGACAAGGGACCACGGGTCCGTCCGGGTCCGTTCGTCGCGTCGCAGGCAGACACACACCCCGACGGCGAAGACCGTGGCCAGCAACCAGGCCATCGGCAGCAACGCCGAGGCCAGGCGCATTGGCCCGGATCCGGCAGCGAAGACCGCGGTGATCTCGTCGAGGGACGCCGCTTTGGACGGGGTGGGAAAGCCCGCCCTGGTCAGCAACAGGTTCGCCACGATGAGGATGACGACGAAGCCGATGCCGGCGATGCCGGCAAGGCGAGGGAAGCTCACGTCAGTCCCTTTCGATCAATTATCACGCCGACGCGTGGACGAGCCGGTGGACGGCGGGCAGGGCGTGCACTCCATGGGCGTCGAGTGTGGCGCGCACGAAGCGATGGAAACTCGGCCGCGCGAGCTGTCCGGACAGGAAACGGATCGGCCCGGCAGGCAGACGCGCGTAGTTGACGAGCGCGAACGGCGAGGGTCCGATGGGCCGCAGGGCGGTGGAGTTGTCGACCCCGGTCTTGGTCGTGTACCAGCCGGTGACCGAACGCCAGACGGCTTCGGCATCGGTGCCTGGCGCTGCGGTGAAGTGGTTGAACAGGAAGGCGCCGTCGGCTCGGGCCTCGGTGTCGCCGATCCGGGCCACGTTGACACCGGCGAGGATCTGCTCACCGGCGAAGGCCGAGACCTCGTCACAGGTACGCACCGTTTCCAGTTGGTCCACGCGCGTGGTGCGAATCAGCATGGCGAGGTCGTGCCGCGGTGCGCCGGGCAGCGGCGGGATGAACACCGCCCGGAAGATGCGCACGGACACGACGTCCTCGCGGCGCACGAGCGCGGGGACGGCCTGCACGAGTTGCGCCGCCGCCCTTTGCCTGCGCGGGGTGCGGGTGTGGACGGGTGATCGTTGTGCGGGCTCGGCCTGAAAGCCGATATAGATGAATCCGTACGGTTCTGGTTCGGCGAACTGGGGCAGCGGGTAGGGCATGGTGCATCCTTCGGAATCAATCGACGGGTGGACGGGTCAGTACGCGATGCCGATCGCCCGGTGGATCGTCGCGGGATCGCCTGCGGCGGCGAGCATGCCATGGGCCACGTCGGCCCTCGAGATCGTGTAGCCGCGGACGACGTTGCCACCGATGGCGGTGCGGTACCGGCCGGTCAACGTCCTGTTCACGAGTTTCGGTGGCCGCACCACCGTCCATTGCGCCGGGCTGTTCGCCATCGCGTGCTCCATGGCACGAAGGTCCGCGTACAGGTCTCTGAGCAGGGCACTGATAGCCGGCAGAATGATGCGACGGTTGAGGAAACTGTCCCCGTCGGGTGTCGGGCCGACCGGAGCGGCGCTGACCGCGACGAGTCGGCGGACACCTTCGGCGTGCATCGCTGTCAGGATCGCGTGCGTGGCGGTGGAGGCGACGAGCCCGTCATGGCGGCCGCGGGGCCCCACGCCGGACAGGACAGCGTCGCTGCCACGCACAACGGGGCCCAGCACATCGGCGTCGTCGAGCGTCGACACCGTCGCGACCTCCAGTGCCGAATGGCGCATGCCGAAGCGGACCGGGTCGCGGACGACCGCGGTCACGGTGAACCCACGGTCGAGCGCCTGGCGCACGACGTGGCTGCCGATGCCCCCGGTCGCACCGAAGACGGTCACCTTCATCATCAACATCTCCCAAGTATGGAGCACCAGTAACTGTTACCGTAGCGGACAATAACGAGAGCGTACAATAGCGGAGTGTTCGACGACTCCGTACCAGGCACAGACCGGCCGTTGGCCGGCCGGGCCAACTTCCTGCTGTCACAGCTCGGGTTCCACGTCGCCCAGACATTCACCGCACGCCTCGCACCGCTGGGCATCGCACCGAACCACTTCGGGCTGCTCATGCACCTGGAACGCAGCGAAGGCAACACCCAGCAACAGCTCGCCGACGCCCTGGGCATCCACCGTAAGGTCATGGTCGGCCTGCTCGACGACCTCGAGCAGCGCGACCTGGTCGAACGTCGGCGGCATCCCAGCGACCGACGTGCCCACGCCATCCATCTGACAGAAGCCGCGCGCCAGCTGCTACCCCGCGCTCGCCGAGTCGCTGACCAACACGAGGCCGAGATCCTCACCCCGCTCGACGCCGGCGAACGCGCCCGGCTTGTCGCTGTTCTGCGACGGCTCACCGAGCACACCGGGAACCCGGCCGGCGTCCACCCGGGCCTGCACCAACCAGCCGCCCGATCTCGCCAGCCCGTCGACTAACCAGGCATTGCCCAGCGTCTCAATCTGGCGGTGGAAGTGCGTAGGGGCAGGCCGCGACCGCAGCACCGACGCATTCGAAGCGGCAAGATCCGACGTGGCCACCCGGGTGGCGGCCGGAGCGGCCCGGCTGGCGATCAAACCGCTGTGGTAGCTGGTTGAGGTGCTACTGCCCGGTCCGTCCCGGCCGCGCAGCCCGGCAACCAGCACGGCGGTACGGCCAGGTCGACCGGGATCCCGTTGCGAGCATCGAGGCTCGTACCGTCATGGTCTGGGCCCCGGCCGCGTTGCCCGGCTCGACGCATGACCTCACCGCTGCTCGCCACCACGGCATCATCGACGCCTTGACCAGCACCGACGTGATGACCTCCGAGTCGTCGGTCCGTGAGCACGGCTCGCAGGCTAGGCCGAATCGCTCCACTCGTCGAAGAGCAGGGCATAGCCGACGCAGTCGAGCCATTCGCCGGATCGGTGCAGGGAGTCCCGGACGGTGTAGAACTCGCGGCGCATCCCGACGCGTTCCATGAGTCGCCACGATGCCTCGTTGACGGCGAAGCAGGTGGCCGTCACGCGGCGCAGTCCGAGATCCTTGAAGCAGAGCCGGAGCAGTTCCCGGACGGCCTCGGTGGCGTATCCGTGGCCGGCGTGGTCCGGGTGCAGCACCCATCCCAGCTCCGCTTGCATGCCGCGGGCGCGTGCGGTGATCTCCGCCTGGGCCCAGGCGTCCTCGATCTTCACCATGAGGTCGCCGATGACCGTGCCGCTGTGCTCGATCACGAGCGTCCTGGCCAGACTGTCCGGGGCACGGAACCAGGTTCGGTGCTCGTCCAGGGTTACGGAGGCACGGGTGATCCAGCGGCTGACGTCCTCGCGGCAGCGGAACCGCCAGGTAGCGTCGGCGTCGTCAATCGTTGCCGGCCGCAAGGTCAGCCGGTCGGTGTGCAGTGGCCAGGTCAACGCGGCGAGCCCGGTGCTCATGGTCACGCACGCACCTTCCGGACGGCGTACCGGTGGAGCATGACGCCCTGGTCGAAGCGCGCCTGCCCGAGCAAGTCCCGCTTCAGCGGTTCGTCGTGGCCGTCGAACAGCGGTCGGCCGGCGCCGAGGATGACCGGATGGGTGAAGAGCGGCAGTTCATCCAGCGGCCCGGCCCGGAGCGGCGCGGTAGCGAGCGTGGCACCCCCGACGCCGATATCGCCTTCGGCCTGTGCGCGCAGGTTCGCGAGGTAGACGGTACGTCCCTGGATCATGAGTGACAGCGCCCGCGCCCGTGAGTTGAACTCGTGTGCAGGGACTCGCCGATGCGCATCCATGATCCGCCGCCCTGCTCGTCCTCGGCGTACTCGATCCTCAGGTCGAGGGACACGTTCATCCAGTACACGAACCGGCCTGGCATCAGCCCTCCAAGTGATAGCGGTCTGCCACTGCTAGGCCGTGTATCGAAGTCGGTGGTGGTGGGTGGAGAGGATCACGCGCGTCGTTGATCGATAGACAGTGAGGTCTCCGGTAGACGGTTTAGCGACCAAGCAGAACCGGAGACCACCGGAGACCTCG
>NZ_JAHXZI010000045.1:0-20239 GCF_019429605.1 Actinoplanes hulinensis
CGGCCGCGCCGGTCCGGGCACCGCCCGGGCCGTCCGGCCGGACGCCGCCGTGCCGGCCGGTGTGCTCCTCCTCCGGCGCGAACGGTCCGGCGGCAGGCACGTCGGCGCGGGCCGGGCGACGGCCGGGACCCGGCTGTTCGGGTACCGCCACGCCACCGGCGGCGCCCTGGTCCTCGCCGGGCCGCGCCGGAACTCCGGGACCCTGCTGGCCCCGGCCGGGACGCTGGATCACACCGGAGGTGCTGTCCGCCATCGCGCCGGCACGGCCGGGAACGGCCGGGGTACGGGCGCCCTGACGTCCGGGAACGACCGGTGGGACGGCGGCGGCGGCCCGGACCGGGCGGCCGTCACCCGGGCCGATGCGGCGCGGACCGGGCACGTCCGGGGTGCCGGTGAAACCACCGATCTCCGGCTCGTCCGGGTCGGCGGAACGGCGTGCGGCACGGCGCCGGCGCGGCTCACCGCCGGAACGTCCGCCGGCACCGCCCCGGCCGTCCTTGCCGGGCTGCGCCTCGGGACCGGAACCGCCGTCACCGGGACGGCGGACGAACCCCACCGTGCCGGTGTCGTTCCCCGGATCGGCGAAACCGTCCGCACGGACCAGCGAGTGCGAGCCGGTGCCGAAGTCGCCCTCCGAAGCGCCGTGCCTGCCGGGTCGCTCGTCGCCGGGCGGGGCGGCATGCCCGGGCCGGTGCCGCGGGTCACCCTCCGGAGCGGCCCGCCCCGGCCTGCCACCACCGTGCCGGCCGGTCGGCTCCTCGAAGGCGCCCGGCTCCTCCGCGCGGGACCGCCGGCCCCGCCCCTGCCGGTCGTCGGGCGCGCCCGGAACCCCGTAGGTGCCCGGCGCGGCACGTCCGCCGCCCTGCTCGTACCCGTTCGGAATGGCCCCGGAGCGATGCGCGGCATCCTGCCCGCCGGGGATCGGACCGGAGTCGTGGACCGGGTCGTAGCCGCCCTGCCCCGAACCCGGCCGCCGCCCACCCGGAACCGGACCGGAATCCTGGACCGGGTCGTAGCCGCCGGGGACCGGGCCGGAGCGTCCGGGCGAGACCGGGTCCGCGGGGCGGAAGCGGTCGCGAGCCGGGGCGGCCGGGGACAGCGGACGGATACCCGGGCCCGCGGAACGGGCGGCCGGCGAGACCGGACGAACACTGGGAGCGGCCGGCGGCACTCCCGGAACCTCGGGCGCGTTGCCGGAGAGCGGCACGGGCGCCTGTCCGGGGAACATCTGGCCGGGCGGATCGACGTCCATCTGACGGCGGGTGTGTCCCGCCTCGGGGCCTACCGCCGCGCGGCCACCCTGCGGCGGTCCGGTGCGGCGGGCGCCCGGCGGCGCCTGCCCGGGCACCGAGCCGGGCGGACCGGCGGGAACTCCCGGCGGCATCTGACCGGGCATGGCCGGTCCGGCCCCCGGCGGAACCTGCCCCGGCATACGCGGCACGGACCCCGGCGATCCCGGTCCGGCGCCCGGTGGCGTCCGGCCCGGCGAACCGGGCGGGGCGCCCGGCGGCATCTGACCCGGCATGCCCGGAGAGCCGGGCGCGGCACCCGGCGGCATCTGGCCGCCCGGTCCCGTCTGACGCGGAGGCGCTCCCTGCGGCATCTGGCCGCGCTGGCGCCGCCCGCCCGGGGCACCGCCCGGCGGCATCTGGCCGGGAGAGACCGGTCCGGCGGGCATCTGACCGGGCGGCATCGCACCCGGCGGGATCTGACCGGGCGGAACCGGCCCGCCCGGCGCACGACCGCCAGGGGGAACGGTCGCGCCACGCTGCCCACCGGGAGCGGAAGCCGCCGGACCCGGCGGGCCGGGTCGTTGCCCCGGTCGCGGGCCCGGCTCGGCGTCCATCCGGTCGCCCGGCGCCGGGAAACCCTCGCCGGGGTTGCCGGGAAACGCGAAGTCGTCGTCGGGCATGTCGTCCGGCCCCGGCGCGACACGACCGGACTTACTGGTCCGGCCCTCCCCCGGCCTGGTGCCGGGCCCGATGGCGTTGCGTTCCTCTTTGGCCACCCGTAGGTCGTCGAGCCAGCCGGTCTCCTCGCGCGGGACCTCCTGGGGAACGGCCGGCTGATCGGCACGGCCGCCACGCCCGAAGCGCCGGCGGTTCTTCCCGCCCGGCTCGTCGCGCAGCCCCGCGTCGTCGTCGGGCCGATCGGCACCCCGCCCTGTCACCGCGTTTCCTCTCCGGCGCTGGCGCCGCTGTCGTAGTCACTCTCGGCCCCGGTTTCCGTGGAAGCCCCGGCTCCATGGGGATCTCCCACCCCGCCGGAGGCGTCAGCCACGGCCCCGTCGGGGCCTCCCTCACCGTCGGTGGCCGGGCTCTCCCCCACCACCGCGGCCTCGACCGGTTCCGAGTCCGCCGACGACTGTGACTCATCGGCGGCCCGAGCACCACCCGCCGCGCGGTCCGGGGTACCCACCGAAGCGGTAACAGTCCTGCTCACCCGCGCCGAGGAAGATTCGTCACCATCAGTGCGCGGAGCCGGGCCGAGACCGCGAACGATACGCCGGAGGCGGGGGACCCGCTCGGCCACCAGCCGTTCGGCGCCGTGATCGGTCGGGCGGTAGTAGTCGACGCCGGTCAGGTCCTCGGGAGCGTACTGCTGGCGGACCACACCGCGCGGGTCGTCGTGCGGGTAACGGTAGCCACGGCCGTGTCCCAGCCCCCGCGAACCCGGGTAGTGGGCGTCGCGCAGATGCGGCGGAACCGGGCCGCCCCGGCCGGCCCGGACGTCCGCCATCGCCTCACCGAGAGCGGTGGTGACGCTGTTCGACTTCGGGGCGGTGGCCAGGTGCACCACGGCCTGGGCCAGGTTGAGCCCGGCCTCGGGCAGACCCACGTTCTGTACGGCCTGAGCCGCCGCCGACGCCACGAGCAGCGCCTGCGGATCGGCCATGCCGACGTCCTCGCTGGCGAAGATCACGATCCGCCGGGCGATGAACCGTGGGTCCTCACCGGCGACCAGCATGCGGGCCAGGTAGTGCAGGGCCGCGTCCGGATCGCTGCCGCGCATGCTCTTGATGAACGCGCTGATCACGTCGTAGTGGGCGTCGCCGTCCCGGTCGTAACGGACCGCGGCGACGTCGACCGCCTTCTCCGCGGTGGCGAGATCGATCTCCGTGACGTCCTGGGCCAGGGCGCTTCCGGCCGCGGCCTCCAGCGCCGTGAGGGCTTTGCGCACGTCGCCGCTCGCCAGCCGTACCAAATGGTCCTCTGCCTCGGCGGAAAGGGTGACCGCACCCCCGAGCCCGCGCTCGTCGGCGATCGCGCGCCGGATGAGATCGCGCACGTCATGCTCGTCGAGGGCCTGGAGGGTGAGCAGAACGCAGCGGGAGAGCAGGGGCGAGATGACCGAGAAGTACGGGTTCTCCGTGGTCGCGGCCAGGAGGGTGACCGTGCGGTCCTCGACCGCGGCGAGCAGCGAGTCCTGCTGGGTCTTGCTGAAGCGGTGCACCTCGTCGATGAACAGGACGGTCGGCGGGCCGCCGTAACGCCGCTCGCGGCGGGCCGTGTCGATCACCGCGCGCACGTCCTTGACGCCGGCGGTCAGCGCCGACATGGCGACGAACTTGCGATCCGTGGCGTTGGCCACCAGGTGCGCGATGGTGGTCTTGCCGGTGCCGGGCGGGCCCCAGAGGATCACCGACATCGGGCTCGCGCCGGTCACCAGCTGGCGCAGCGGGGCGCCGGGGGCGAGCAGATGCTTCTGCCCGACCAGCTCGTCGAGGGAGGCCGGCCGCATCCGCACCGGGAGCGGCGCGTCACCGGAGGGCGAGCCGAATCCGGCGGTCCCGGCGGCGGCCGGACCAGCGGTCGGCGCCTCCGGTGACGCGAGGGAGAAGAGCCCGTCCGTTTCCATCACAAACGACAGTACCGGCCCTGGCGGCCCGATCCGCAATGCGGACTGCCGCCCTGCGGAAACGCTCCCGAGCAGCCACGACGGCCTCACGCAGAGTGTGCGTACACGGCTCCGGCCCGCCGGGGGAAGGGCGGGCCGGAGTGGCCGGAGGTCGCGGCCGATCGGCCGCGCGGATCAGCCGCGGCCGGGGCGACGGCCGTAGAAACGACGGCCGGAGCCCGTACCCGCACCGGCACGCGGGCCGCTGCCGATGCCCGCCAGGTACAGCGAGACGAGCAGCAGGCCGAGCGACGCCATGGTCGAGAAGTTGAACAGGTCGGGAGCACCGAAGTTGGTGTCGAGCAGGTCGGCGAGAAGGTAGATGCCGAAGACGACGGCGGCTGCGATGGCGAGCATGATGGTTCCTCCGGGGGGTGTCAGAGAGCCTGTGACCCGCTGATACCCGACCGGTGGGGTTCCTGAAACGTCAGGGCCGGCCGCCGGGTGCATCCCCCGCGACCGGCCCTGACGACGACTCAGTTGGAGTGCAGGACCGGAACCGCCTGGCCGTCGGTGCCCGGCGTGCCCGCGGTCGCCTTCGGCTTGGCGTCGATGCCGGCCTCCAGGCGCTGCTGGGCGGTGATCGGCGTAGGCGCGGTGGTCAGCGGGTCGAAGCCGCCGCGGGTCTTCGGGAACGCGATGACCTCACGGATCGAGTCGTTGCCGCTGAGCAGCATGCAGGTCCGGTCCCAGCCGAGCGCGATGCCGGCGTGCGGCGGCGGGCCGTACTTGAACGCCTCCAGCAGGAAGCCGAACTTGTCCGCGGCCTCCTCCGGCGTGATGCCGAGCAGGTCGAAGACCCGGCTCTGGACGTCGGCGCGGTGGATACGGACCGATCCGCCGCCGATCTCGTTGCCGTTGACGACGATGTCGTACGCGTACGCCAGGGCCTGGTCCGGCGCCTCCTCGAAGCGCGCCTCCCACTCCTCGTTCGGCGAGGTGAACGGGTGGTGCACCGCGGTCCAGCCGCCGTCGTCCGTCTTCTCGAACATCGGTGCGTCGACCACCCAGCAGAACGCCCAGGTGGACTCGTCGATCAGGTTCGCCCGCTTGGCGATCTCGATCCGGGCCGCACCGAGCAGCTCCTGCGCCTCCCGCCGCTCGGCCGCGGCGGCGAAGAAGACGGCGTCGCCCGGCTTCGCCCCGACCTGGTCGGCAAGACCCGCCAGATGCTCCGGCGACAGGTTCTTCGCGACCGGGCCCTTCGGCTCGCCCGTCTCGGAGTCCAGCACCACGTAGGCCAGGCCGCGGGCGCCGCGCGCCTTCGCCCAGTCCTGCCAGCCGTCCAGCTCCTTACGGGTCTGCGAGGCGCCGCCCGGCATGACGACCGCGCCGACATAGCCGCCCGCGTCGATCGCGCCGGCGAACACCCGGAACGCGGTGCCGCGCAGGTAGTCGGTGAGCTCGACCAGCTCAACCCCGTACCGGAGATCGGGTTTGTCGGATCCGTAGCGGTTCATCGCGTCGGTCCAGGTGATCCGCGGGATCGGCAGCTGCACCTGGTAGTCGGCGAGCTCGCTCCACAGACGGGAGACGATCTCCTCGCCGAGCGCGATGACGTCGTCCTGCGTGACGAACGACATCTCGATGTCGAGCTGGGTGAACTCGGGCTGCCGGTCGGCGCGGAAGTCCTCGTCGCGGTAGCAGCGGGCGATCTGGTAATACCGCTCCATACCGGCCACCATCAGCAGCTGCTTGAACAGCTGAGGGGACTGCGGGAGCGCGTACCAGGTGCCGGGCTGGAGACGGACCGGCACCAGGAAGTCGCGGGCGCCCTCCGGCGTCGAACGCGTCAGCGTCGGCGTCTCGATCTCGTTGAAGTCGCGGGCGTGCAGCACCTCGCGGGCGATCTGGTTGGCGCGGCTGCGCAGGCGCAGCGCCTTCGCCGGGCCGGAACGGCGCAGGTCCAGGTAGCGGTACTTGAGGCGGAGGTCGTCCGAGGCGGTGACCGTGTCGTCGACCGGCAGCGGCAGCGGGGCCGCCTCGGAGAGCACGGTCAGCTCGCTGGCGACCACCTCGATCGCGCCGGTGGCCAGGTCCGGGTTCTCGTTGCCGGACGGGCGGGCGCTGACCTCGCCGACGACCTTCACGCAGAACTCGTTGCGCAGCGCGTGCGCGTCCTCCTCGCGAAACACGACCTGCACCACACCCGAGGCGTCGCGGAGGTCGACGAAGATGACACCGCCGTGGTCGCGCCGACGCGCGACCCACCCGGCGAGCGTCACCGTCGTGCCGGCGTCGCTCGCGCGCAGAGTGCCGGCGTCATGGGTACGGATCACGGAAACGTCTCCTAACAGAGTTCGCGGGGCGCACCCGACATTCTGTCAGGAGCGCCCGCGCCGCGTGGCACGGGCCGGTCACCGCGCCCTCGGCATCTGCCACGATGTGGCGCGCAGACCGGCGGCGCCGGAGCCGCCGACCTCGACGACCTCCACGAGCACCAGCTCGGCCGGTGTCGCCGCGGTCAGCACGCAGAGCGCCGTACCCTTCGCGACCTCGACGCGCAGGCCCTGCCCGAGCGGGCTGGTCCGGATCGCCCGGTCGCATCCCTCGGCGTCGGTGTCGGCGCTGGCGTGCCGGCTTCCCCCGGCCGCGCCCGGGCCGAGACTCAACTGCGGCGGCTGGGTGCCGCAGCGGCTCTCGTACCGCAGATCGGCCAGGCTCTCGGGGGCGTCGGCGCGAGGTTCGTCGAGATCCAGGTGGAGGACGGCGGCGCAGGCCAGCTGGATCCGCAACGGCTCCTTGGCGTACGAGACCCGGTATCCATCTGATTGCGCGGGGGCCGGGCTGGGCGGTCCTTCTTCTTTCGCTTCTTTCGTACGCCATGCGAGAACCACCGCCGCCACCGAGCCGGCCAGGGCCAGCAGACTCAGGAGTACGGCGAGAGCGACCGTCGCCCGTCGTGGCGTCTTCCGTACCCTCGCCCTCGGCTCCTTGGCGGGGGTCTTCGGCTCCTTGGCGGGCGGGGCGTCCTCGTTCTTCTCGCTTGCCGCTTCGGCGCGCTCCCCGGCCGGGTTGTCCGGGCTCGGGGGATGGGGCGGCCGGGGCGTGCCCAATGGCTGGGTGGGCCCTTCCGAGGCGGCCGGATCCGGCGCCGGCCAGGTGGCCGGGTGACGCTGGGCGGCCGGGTGACCGGCAGCCCCGTTCTGCCCCGGCGCACCGTGCTGCCTCGGGATCCTCGGCCGGCCCGGCTCGCCGCCGTACTGCGAGCCGCGCGGATAGGCCGGCGCACTCCCGCCGGCCGGTCCCGGGTGGGCCGTCCCACCGGCGTACACCGACGCCCCGGGAGGCGCGGCGGCGCTGCCGTAGGTGTGACCGGACTGGCCGGCGGCAGGGTGCGTGCCGTTCGGGTGATTCGTACCGGAGGAGGGTCCGGCGGCCGGCCGGGGAGCGGGACCGGGTCCCGGGCTCGCGGGGTCCGGCGGTGACGGCTGGTGGGCGGCGGGATCGCTGGCGGCTGCGCGGAAAACGGGCATATATGACTCCGGCGACGCAGATGGAGAAAGCGGTCTATCGGCGCTCAATCACCATAAACACCGTCGATCTCAGCGACCATCCCCCGGTGAGGCGACTGATTGCCGTCACTCTCCGGCCCCCGACTTCCCCGCACCCACCCGCCGCCCATCCCAGCCGGTCGCGCAGGCCCCCACTTCTCCCGCACCCGCCCGGCCGTCCCAGCCGGTTGCGCAGGCCCCCACTTCTGCCGCACCCGCCCGGCCATCCCAGCCGGTCGCGCAGGCTCCCGACTTCCCCGTGGTTACGCGCCCGCCGCATCGGCGGTGTGCGGACGGAACCAACCGTCGCTCAGGACCGGGACGACGGTGCTCGCGCCGGCATCGGCGGCGGTCGCGACGTCCACTGCGAAACCTTTCGCGGCCAGCTCGCGCCCGGAGACGGACGCGGCCAGCGCGGCGGGCAGATCGGCGGCGACCGCCCGGTACGCCGCGATGGCCGCACCGGCCTCGAAGGACACGTCGTCCCGCTCCGGTCGGTCGGCGACGAAAGCGCCGAGGAAGGCGCCTGCGCCCCAGAGGTCCTCGGCGGCCGGGCGCAGCGAGTCGTCCGGCCAGCGTTCACCCGCCGCGACCACGGCGACCGGCCGCCCCGCCGCCCGTTGCCGGACCCATGCGGCGGCGGCCGCGAAATTGCGCAGGCTCACACCGACCACCGTGGCGCCGGTCGCCGCCATCCGGGCGGAGATCGCCGAACCGTTGGGCGACGGCAGGACGAGCCGCTCGATGCGCCGGTGCGCCGCCGCGCGGGCGATGGTCGCCGGCGAGAGGCTGACGGTCTCCGCCGATCTCGCCTCCATGCGGCCGACCGCGAGTTCGGCGCGATGCCGGGCGGCCTCGGCCACCGCGGACGCGTCCCGCCAGGCGTAGGGCAGCACCGGGATGCCGTGCTCCGCCGCCACGGTGAGGGCCGTGGTGAAGGACAGCACGTCGACGACCACCACACAGGCGGCGCCGTCGGCGATCCGTTCCGCCCCGGCCGGCCCCCAGTCGAACCGCACCCGATAGGCGCTCTGCCCGAACACCTCTCTCATCGAAACTCGTGTGCCACCTCGATGAGACCGACGATGTGATCGTTGACCTCCTCGAGCTCCTCGGCCGGAACCCACAACTCGAGAATGCTGTCGCCACCGGCCTGCCGGACCGGGTACCGGGCGGCGAACCCGGCGTCGACCTCGAACCGGGTCACCGGACTCCCGCCAGGATGCCCCGTCCTTTAGGGCCGGCAGGAATGGCGGTTCCGTCAGGAGCGGCCCGGCGGAGCCGGGGCGGCCCGAGAACGTCGTTCGCCGGCCCACGGCATGCCTTTTCACACACAGCGTCTCCATCTATAAGGTTTAGAACATGCGTACGGCGTACAAGTGCCGGGCCTACCCGACCCCCGAACAGGCTGCGGTGTTCAACCGCACCTTCGGGTGTGTGCGCCTGGTCTGGAACAAGGCCCTCGCCGGACGCCATGCCGCGTTCTTCCAACGCGGCGAGAAGACGCCGCGCTGACCGCCTGGAAGAAGACCGACGAACTGGCGTTCCTGTCCGAGATCTCCTCCGTGCCGCTGCAACAGACCCTGCGCCACCAGCACACCGCGTTCGTCAACTTCTTCGCCGAACGCGCCCGCTACCCGCGTCTCATGTCCCGCACCGCAAAGCAGTCGGCGCACTGCACCCGCTCGGCGTTCCGGATCAAGAACGGGGCGCTGCACGTCGCGAAGACCGACGGCCCCTGACCGTGGCATGGTCCTGGCCCGGCGTCGACCTGGCCACCCTGGACCCGACCATGGTGATCGTGTCCCGCGAGCCCGGCGGCCGCTGGTACGTGACCTTCGCCGTGGACGTCGACCAGCCCGAACCGCTGCCCACCACCAGCCGTGAGATCGGCATCGACCTCGGCATCAAAGACTTCGCCGTGATCTCCGGCGGCGACCGGATCGCCAACCCCCGACACCTGGAGCGTAAGGCCCGTAACCTGGCCCGCTATCAGCGACGGATGGCCCGCGAACAACGCGGATCGGCGAACCGCCGCAAGGCCAGGACCCGGGTCGCTGTCGCGCACCGTAAGGTCCGCAACGCCCGCCGGGACTTCCCGCACAAGACCAGCACCACCCTGATCGAGCAGGCCGACACCATCGTGCTGGAAGACCTCGCCGTCGCGAACATGGTCAAGAACCGCAGCCTGGCCAAGGCCATCTCCGACGCCGGCTGGGCCGAGTTCCGCAGCCGGCTGGAATACAAGGCCGCCCGCGCAGGCCGGCACCTGATCATCATCGACCGCTGGTACCCCAGCTCGAAGACCTGCTCGACCTGCGGGCACCTGCTGCCCGAACTGGACCTCGGGACACGCCACTGGACGTGCCCCGCCTGCCGCACCCGGCACGACCGGGACGTGAACGCGGCCAAGAACATCCTTGCGGCCGGACGAGCCGTAGCCGGGAAGAACCCCGGCCATGCCTGTGGAGCTGACGTGAGACAACAAGGGTCCTCCCTTCTGCGGTCGGCTGTGAAGCAGGAAACCCCCGCCGCGAGGCGTCCGGCGTAAGCCGCTTCGGCCGCAAGGCCGAAGGGGATCCCCTCGCTCAGGAAGGGGAAGAAGTCGAATACCCGGTTCCCGACGCCGGGACGTTCCAGTCCCTTGCGATCATGATCGCGTAGTCCTCGTTCAGCACCGGATAGAAGATCGGCTGGCCCAGCAGGCATGGTGGCCAGCGCCGCCATCCCGAGGAACGGACCAGGTCCAGTTCCTTCGGGCCGGTCGGCCGCCACAGGGTTTACGTCGTAAAGGGCGGCAGTCCGGCACGACGATCTCCCGCACGCTTCTCGATTACCTCCTGCCGGGCGGCCGTCCGCCTTCGACGCCACCGACCTCCCCGATCAGCCCGTCTGCTGGTCGAACCCCCTCAGAAGTAGGTGTGCAGCACGTCGACCACCCGCCGCTGCTCGTCGACGACCGGGATGTCCCGCCACTTGTCGAAGGCGGTGCACGGATGCGAGATCCCGAACCGGACCAGATCACCCGGCCCGAGGACGACACCCTCGACCTGGAGATAGGTGTGGTGATCGTTCAGTTTCGTGACCCGCAGGCCCTCCGCCGACTCGACCATCCCGTCTGGTCGCCGGATCTCCAGGGGCACCGGCAGTCCCTCGTCGAACGGGGCGTCCCGCTTGCCCATGCCGGCGAGCGCCAGCCCCGGCTCGGGCGCCGAGAGCACCTGTGCCCAGATCTCCAGGGCCGCGGCGAGCGGGCCCTCGTCGGGCACCCGGGCGAACGGGGTCCGCTCCCGGTAGAAGCCGTCGTCGTGGGTGACCGAGGCGCCACTGCGCAGAACGAGCCGGGCCGCCACGTCGAGGCCGGCGAGTTTGTCGGCGACCCGGTCGAACCAGGCGCTGCCCCCGGCCGAGACGATCGGGCGCTCCGGCAGCAGGCCGGCTCCGCTCAGCCGGGCCACACCGGCGACGAGCCGGTCCAGGAAGGCGTCGACACCGTCCTGATCGGGCAGCTGGCCCTCATACCCGGTGACTCCGGCGAGCTCCAGCCCGGGAGCGGCGGCGACGGCCCGGGCCACTGTCTCCATCTCGCCGAGGGTCCGCACCCCGGTCCGCCCGCCGGCGTGCCCCAGCTCGACGAGGACCCGCAACGGCCCACCCGTCGCGGCCGCCGCCTCGACGCCGGCGAGCGAGTCGACCTGGAAGTAGACCTCCCATCCGGCGGCGCTCTCGGTGGCCAGCCAGCGCAGCGCCGTCGGGTCGAGGATCTCGTTGGCGATCAGCACCCGCTCCACCCCGAGCCGCCGCATCACCAGCGCCTGATTGGGAGTGGCCACGGTCATCCCCCACGCCCCGGCCCTCAGTTGAGCGTCGAGCAGGCCCGGGGCCATCGTGGTCTTGGCGTGCGGGGCGAAATCCAGCCCGTGCCGCCGGCAGTAGGCCGCCATCGTGGCGATGTTCGCCTCCACCGCATCCCGCCGCACCACCAGCAACGGCCAGGTGAAGCCACCGTCGAAGATGCCCGGCCGTTCGGCCGCGAGGCGGGCGGGATCCCTCGCCTCGTCCGGAGCCCAGAAGCCCTTGCTGCGCCAGTCGATCGTCATTTCGTGCCCCTTCTCCGCCGGCTGCCAGACTGCACCTCATGGTCGATATCGCGCTCCCCGATTCGTTTGTCCGCAATGTCGAGGAGTGCTGTGGTGACTTCGGCGGCCAGTGGCTGGCTGACCTGCCCGGCATCGTCGACCGGGTGATGCGCGCCTGGGAGCTGCGGCCGGCCGGCCGTCTCCCGCTGAGCATGAACTGGGTGACCCGGGTCCGCCGCGCGGACGGGACGACCGCGGTCCTCAAACTGGGCGTCCCGGACAGTGACCACCTCCGGGACGAGGCGGCGGCGCTGGAGTGTTTCGCCGGTCGTGGGGCGATCACCGTGCTGGCCCGCGACGAGGCCCGGGGCGCGCTGCTGCTGGAGGACGCCCGGCCCGGCACTCCGGTGAGCGCCCTCTCGCCGGCACGGGACGAAGCGGCGACGGCCGCCCTGATCGAGGTCGCCAAACGGCTGCACCGCCCGGCGCCGCCGGACGTTCCGCTGCCCGAGCTCGCCGATCGCGGCGCCTCCTTCGCCGGGCACCTGCGCCGCTTCCCCGGTGACGACCCCTTCCCCCGGCATCTCGTGGAGCGGGCCGGAGGTCTCCTCACCGAACTCTGCTCGAGCGCCACCGAGCGGGTGGTGCTGCACGGCGACCTGCACCACGACAACGTGCTGGCCGCGGAACGGGAGCCGTGGCTGGCCATCGACCCGCACGGGGTGGTCGGCGATCCCGGTTACGAGATCGGCGCCATGCTCTACAACCCCGATCCGCTCGACCCGGACGACACCGTCCTCGGCCTGGCGCCGGCCCGGATGGAACAGCTCGCCGACGGCCTCGGCATCCCGCTGGACCGGGTCGTGGCCTGGGGCTTCGTGCAGGCGGTGCTCTCCGAGGTGTGGACCTTCGAAGGAGACGGGGTCGTGACCGGCCGCCCGCTGCGGCTGGCCCGGCGGTTGTTGCCGATGCTGCCCTGAGACGGGGACCGTCATGTCGCCACCCGCCGCAGGCCGGCGGTCATCTCGTGCAGCTCGGCCAGGCGGCCGGCCAGGTCACGGGGATGGCCCGGGGCGTCGGGCCGGGCATCCCACGGCCGGGGACCGGTGAGCGGCCGGTAACCGACGCCGAGCGCGTCGAGGCGGGCCAGATGGGCCGGCAGCCGCGCGGAGAAGCCGGCGAAGTCGCGGCCGGGCGGCCCCCAGACCGTCTCGGCGAACGCGCAGAGCCGGGGGAAGGCCTGGTAGTCGACCCGGCGGGCGGACTCCAGATGCTCGGTCCAGACATTGGCCTGCCCGCCGAGCACCAGGGCCGCCTCGGACTCGCTGAGCCCGTCCGGGACGGGGTCGAACGCGAACACGTCGGCGAGGGCCAACCGGGTGCCGACCGGTGTCGGCTCCCCGGGATCGTCGGACTGCCGGTAGTCGAGGTAGACCGCGATGTCGGGACAGGCCACCACCTGATGCCCGGCCCGAACCGCGTGGGTGGTGGGCTCACGCCCCCGCCAGGCGGCGACGACCGCGCCGGGTGGCGCTCCACCGGCCAGGATCTCGTCCCACCCGAACAGCCGGCGGCCCCGGATGGCGAGATGCTCGGCCAGCCGGGCGGTGAACCAGGGCTGCAACTCGTGCGGGCCGGCCAGGCCCTCGGCGCGGATCCGCTCCCGGGCGGACGGGCTGTCCCGCCACTCCGTGGTCGGGCACTCGTCGCCGCCGATGCCGACCAGCTCACCGGGGAAGACGCCGCAGACGTGGTCGAGCACGGCCCGGCAGAAGTCGAGCGCCTCCGGACCGACATTCAGGACGTGCTCGGATATCCCCCAGGCGCTGCGCACCGGGCCGGCGAACCCGTTGCCCAGCTCCGGGTAGGCCGCGATGGCCGCCTGCATGTGGCCGGGCATGTCGACCTCGGGGACGACGGTGATGTGGCGGGCGGCCGCGAACGCCACGATCTCGCGCAGGTCGGTGGTCGTGTAATAGCCCCCGTGCGGTCGCCCGTCATAGCGCTCGTGACCACGCGAGCCGAGCATGCTGGTGGACCGCCACGAGCCGATCTCGGTGAGCCGGGGCAGGCCGGGAACCTCGATCCGCCAGCCCTGGTCGTCGGTGAGGTGCAGGTGCAGCACGTTGAGCTTGTGGAAGGCGGCCAGGTCGATGAAGCGGAGCACGTCGGAGACGGGCATGAAGTGGCGGGCCACGTCGAGCAGCACGCCACGCCAGGCGAACCTCGGCTCGTCCGTGACCCGCTGAGCGGGGATCTCCCAGGGGCCGGCCGAGATCGCCGCCCTGCGCAGCGCCGCCGGGGGCAGGAGCTGGCGCAACGTCTGCGCTCCGTAGAAGACGCCCGCCGCCGAGCCGCCCGCGATGTGCACGCCCGCCGGGGTCACGTCGAGCAGGTAGCCCTCGGGCGGGAGGCCCGGATCGAGACGCATCCGGATGCCGCCCTCTCCGGGTGGCAACGGGTAACCGGTCGCGGGGCCGAGCGCCGCCCGCAGCCATCCGGAGACCGCCTCCGCCCCCGGATCGGCTGACAGGCTGGTGGTGGTCTCCAATCGGAAGGACCCGGCCGAACCGCTCACCGCTCGCGGGAGCGGGATCAGGCTCGTAACTGGTTCGTTCACGGAACCTCCTTGACCACGCTTTCGTCATGGAGGACGCTAATACGCACCACATACGAACCACAAGAGGAGCGGCGATGATCATCGGTTTGGTGGTGCACGCCGGCCACCGGGAGCGTTTCGCCGAGGCCGCGCGCACGCTCACCGGCGTCTCCTTCTCCTGGGCCGTCTACGAGAGCGAGGAGCAGATCCGCGACCGGGTCGGCGAGCTGCTGGCCACCGGCGGCCTCGACGGCCTGCTGCTCGGTCTGGTCCCCTGGTCGCGGGCCCGTGACCTGATCCCCGCCGGCCTGCCCGTCGCGGTCACCCGGTCGGCCGCCCTCGACCTGGCCCTGGCCTGGGCCCGGGCCCGCGGCAACGGTTGGCCGGCCACCCCGGTCAGCATCGACACGTTCGCCACCGAGACGGTCGACGAGGTCGCCGCGGCGCTCGATCTCGACCGGTCCGCCGTCGCCACGCTGCCGTTCGACCCGGAGCAGTCGCTCGCCGAGGTGGTGCGGTTCCACCGAGCCCGTCTGGACAGCACCGGCGCGAGCTATGTGATCACCGTGCGGACCGGCGTCGCCGCCGCCCTCGACGGCCGCGCCGCCGTCCTGCACGCGCTGGCCACCCCCGGCACGATCCGCGCCGACCTGCACGAGCTGGCACTACGGATCCGTCGGCGGCGGGCCGACGAGCAGCGGTTCGCGGCCGCCGTCTTCCGCTCCCCGGAGACGGGCGCGCGGGCCGCCCTGCGCCGGGCTCTGGCGGAGGTTCCGGAGCTGGGCGACGCCTGGATGGAGGAGCACGGCACACGTGACGTGGTGGCGTTCGCACCGGCCGCCGTCTTCGAGAGGTTCACCCGGCACTGGGTGACGGCCCCGGTCTCCTGGCACGAGGCCACCGAGCGGGAGAGCGGGCCGGTGGGCGCGTTCGCCGGGTTCGGCATCGGCCCCTCGGCCCGGCACAGCGTGTCCCTCGCCGAGCAGGCGGCCGACCGGGCCGAGCGCGACGGCGCCCCCACCGCCTACCTGATCACCGACGACGGCGTGATGATCGG
The DNA here is from genome assembly GCF_019429605.1 of Actinoplanes hulinensis. Lineage (NCBI taxonomy): Bacteria > Bacillati > Actinomycetota > Actinomycetes > Micromonosporales > Micromonosporaceae > Actinoplanes > Actinoplanes hulinensis. The sequence goes on from NZ_JAHXZI010000045.1 coordinate 15,127, forward strand.
CCCGATGGGCGGTGCGGGCGGATCGCCACTCACCTACACCTACCGTCAGCACGGCGGCCTGGAGGAGCTGGCCGGCCGGGCCGGCCTGAGCCCGGCCACACTGTCCCGTCTCACCGCCCTGGAGCGTTCCCTCGCGGGCCGGCCGGTCTCACCCGGTGAGGTGGCGGAGGCACTCGGTATCACCGACCCGAGCGGCCGGCGGCTCATCCGCAAGCTCACCGAGGCGGGTCTGGCCGTCGCGGAGGGCAGCGCCCAGCCGCATCACAAGGGCCGTCCCGCCCGCCTCTACCGCCTGGCGATCACCGCCGCGCTCACCGCGAGCCGCGCTCCCGCCGTGTCGCCGCCCGACGGCGGTGCTCGAGGATGAGATTCGACCTGCTGCTGACCGGCGGCGATCAGGAGCTGGGGATCCGCGACGGGCGGATCGCGGCGGTCGGCACCGGCCTGCCCCGCGACGCACGCCGGGTCGTCGACGTGACCGGCTGCCTGGTCACCCCGGGCCTGATCGATCTGCACACGCATGTCGGGCCGGGCTACTGGGCGATCGATCCGGATGCGGTCGCCTGGCGTTCCGGGGTCACCACCTGGGTGGACGCGGGTTCGGCGGGAGCGTTCACACTGGCCGGCCTGCGGCGCACCGCCGAGTCGGCCGCCGTGCGGATCCCGGCGCTGCTCAACATCTCCGCGGTGGGGCTGGCCGGGCGCACCGGCGAGTGCCGCGATCTGGCGAACTGCGACACCGCCCTGGCGATCGACACGATCCAGGCGAACCGCGATCTGCTGGTCGGGGTGAAAGTTCGCATCGACGCCGACACGGTGGGCGGCAACGGAGTGGAACCGCTGCGCCGCGGGCTCGCGGCAGCGGACGCCTGCGGGGTGCCGGTCATGGTCCACATCGGCACGTCCCCGCCTTCCCTGCCCGAGGTGCTCGATCTGCTGCGCCCGGGCGACATCGTGACGCACTGCGCGAGCGGCATCGCCACGCCGCTGGGCCCGGCGATCCGGGCGGCCGCCGAACGCGGCGTCCTGCTGGACATCGGCCACGGCTCCGGCGGGTTCGCCTTCGACGTGCTGGAGGCCCAGCTCGAGGCGGGTCTGCCCCCGTTCACCGTCTCCACCGACCTGCACGCCCGGTCCCTGCACGGGCCGGCCTTCGACCTGCCGACCACCATGGCGAAGCTGCTCGCGGCCGGGATGACGCTGCCCGAGGTGGTAGCCGCGGCGACCACACACCCGGCGCGGGCACTGGGCCTTCCCGGCGGTTCGCTCACGGTCGGCGCTCCGGCCGACTTCGCGATCTTCGAGGTGCGGGAGGAGCCGTTCCCGGTCTCCGACGCGCACCGCCAGGTCCGGATCTCCCCGCTCCGCCTGATCAACCGGTCCACCTATGTGGACGGCCGCACACTACCGCCGAAGCTGTCCGCGCCGCCCGCGCCGTGGATCCCACTGACCGACGCGCAGCACGCCGCCCTGGCACGCCGCGATCACGACATCCGTGCCCTGCTCACCGCGCCACTCGTCGACGTGGACGGGCTGGCCGATCAGTTCCCGAGACCGAAACCGAGGAGTTCCTGATGCCCAAGCGCGCTGTGATGACCGACAAGGCGGCACCCGCCGGAGGTCCCTACTCACACGCCGTCGTCGCCGGCGACACGATCTATCTGGCCGGGGCGATCCCCGCACTGCCGGACGGCACCCGGGTGACCGGCAGCTTCGCTGAGCAGGCGCACGCGGCGTTCCGCAATCTGGCGGCGGTGGCCGAGGCCGCCGGCTCGAGCCTGGACGACGCCGTGCGGGTGGGTGTCTACCTGCGCGACTTCGGCGACTTCGCGGAGATGAACGAGATCTACCAGGAGTACATCAAGGGGGAGCACCGTCCCGTGCGCACGACGCTGCCCGTGCCGCTGGTCGGCTTCGACATCGAGATCGACGCCATTCTCTACACCGGGTCATGACCGCGGACGGATAGCCGCGAACTCTCCTGGGTAGTGGGACATTCATGCCTCACCCCGGAGAGTTGCTCGGCGGACGTTACCGGCTGGACGATCGCATCGCCTCCGGCGGCATGGGCGAGGTCTGGCAGGCGACCGACACCGTTCTGGGACGGGCCGTCGCGGTCAAGACCCTGCTCGCCGACCGGGCCAGCGATGCCGGCTTCCAGCGACGATTCCGGCACGAGGCGCGGGCGCTCGCGGCCCTGCGCCACTCCGGTGTGGTCGCGGTGTACGACTTCGGCAGCACCGGGACCGAGGACGCCTACCTGGTCATGGCCCGGGTCGACGGGCAGCCGCTGAACCGGATTCTGGCCGAGCGCGGCCGCCTCACCCCGGCCGAGACCATGTCGCTCGTGGCGCAGGCGGCCTCGGCCCTGGCGGCCGCACACACCGCCGGGATCGTGCACCGGGACGTCAAGCCCGGCAACCTGCTGGTCGAGCCGGACGGCACGGTGGTCCTGGTCGACTTCGGGGTGGCGCGATCCGCCCATTCCGGCACGCTGACCGGAGCGCGGGAGGTGATCGGGACCGCCCTCTACATCGCGCCGGAGCAGGTGACGAAGCAGGAGGCCGGTCCCGCCTCGGATGTCTACGCGCTGGGCGCTCTGGCGTTCCACTGCCTTGCCGGGCATCCGCCGTTCCTCGGCAAGAACCCGATCGCGATCGTCCTCCAGCATCTCGATCAGGATCCGCCGCCGCTGCCGGACGACGTGCCGCCCGAGGTGAACGCGATCGTCCGTACCGCGCTGGCGAAGGATCCGGCGGCACGCTTCCCGTCCGCCGAAGCCATGGCCGAGGCCGCCACGGCAGCGGCCGCCGAACTCACGAACCAGGCCGGCAAACCAGCGGCCGCCGGGCTCACGAACCAGGCCGGGAAATCAGCGGCCGCCGGGCTCACGAACCAGGCCGGAGAGACATCCGCCGCCGGGCTCGGAGTTCGAGCCCGGGAAACACCGGCCGCCAAGCACGCGAGCCAAGCCGGGGAGACAACCGCCGCCGGGCCCGGAACCCTAGCTGGGGGAACACCCGCCGCGTCCAGCGCCGGTGGGGTCGGGACCGGCCCGGCTCCGGCGACGCCATTCGAGCCCGGCGACGACGGTCTCGCGAAGACGAGGACCGGTGCGCCCTGGTTCGGCATCGCCGGAGTCGTCCCCGCCGGAGCGACCTCGGAGGAGAGCGAGACCATCAAGCCGGGCTCGACCGGCGGGGGTCCCGCCGTCCCCGCGCAACGTTCAACCGCGACGGCGGGCACGCCGGCCGTGCCGAGCCCGGCCGTGCCGGAGGATCACACCGCTGGTCGGACCGCGGCCGCGACGGAGGGCTGGGCCGCCACACCGAGTGTCACCGCGGCGACCGGTCCGGACGGCCTGGTGACGGCGGGCGAAGCGTCTGCGCCCGACGACGCCGAGCCGGCGGATGGCGGCTTCGTGGCGGGCACGGGTGAGGCCACTCGAGCGGGCACGGGCTCCGCGGACGGGACCGGCGCGGCCAGCACCGGCATAGGCGCCGGAGCTGCCGTCACCGGCATGAACGCCGAAACGGCAAACGCCGGAACGGGTGCCAGAGCAACGGGCGCCGGCATGAACGCCGGAGAGGCCGGCGCCGGCATGAGCGTGGCGACCGGGAATCGGGGCGGAGCGTCCGGGGGAAGGAACCGGCGGCGGGTTCTCGCGGTGGCGGCGGCCGTGATCCTCGGGGTGGCCGGTGTGGTCGCCGCGGCGGATCCCTTCGGGCTCTTCGGTGGGCCGGAGAGGATCGACCGGGTCGTGCCCGAGGCTCCGGCGAGTTCGGCGCCCCGAACCGTGGAACAGAAGGACAAAGAGGGCGGACCGGACAACAAGGCGAACTATCAGGACAAGACCCCGAAGCCTAAGAAATCAGCCACTTCCGAACCGAGCCGGACGCCCACCCGGCCCGCGGAGAGCCGGACCGGGCCGGCCGCCGAACCGACCACCGGGCCGACCACGGGTGAACCGTCCACACCGGAGCAGACTCCCGACGACGAGACGAGCGAGCCCGGGGAGGACGAGACCGAAACCGGCGAGAACGAGGCCGCTGACCCGGCCGACCAGCTCGTGAGCAACCAATGAACGAGCTGTGTGCAAGCTTTGGACCCGATATGTAAGATCGCTCAGCTAGCCCTCCGGGCGGACCGGCGGCACTGAGTTCCCTTAGGCAGGACATGTCGGTTATCCACGACACGCAAACCACGGCACTCCGACCGGAGAACGAGGTAAGGCCGGCCCCGCCGCACCTCAGGTTCCGGCCGGACATCGAGGGCATGCGGGCCGTCGCGGTGACTCTCGTGGTGCTGTCGCATGCCGGGATCGCGGGGCTGGCCGGGGGCTACGTCGGTGTCGACGTGTTCTTCGTGATCTCCGGCTTCCTGATCACCACGCTGCTGCTCAAGGAGCTGACCCGGACCGGCCGGATCTCGCTGGCCACCTTCTACGCCCGGCGCGCCACCCGGCTGCTGCCGGCGTCGACCGTGGTCCTGCTGGTCACCGTGGTCGGCAGCTGGCTGTGGCTGCCGGCGACCCGGTTCTCGTCGATCGCCTCGGACGCGATCTACGCGACCTTCTACGGGATCAACTGGCGGCTGGCGCACGAGGGCGTCCAGTACATGAACGCCGACGCCGCCCCCTCCCCCCTCCAGCACTTCTGGTCGCTCGCGGTGGAGGAGCAGTTCTACCTGGTCTGGCCGCTGCTCCTGCTGATCTTCGCGCTGGTGTGGGGCAAACGCCGTACCCCGGTGGTCGTCACCCTGTGCCTGATCGTGGTGGCGTCGCTGATCACCAGCGTGCTGGTGACCGGGTCGTCGGCGCCGTGGGCGTACTTCGGGGCGCACACCCGTGCCTGGGAGCTCGGCATCGGCGCCCTGGTGGCGATCGGCGCGAGCCGGCTGGGCGGCCTGCCCCGGCCGCTGGCCGCCGGCCTGACCTGGGCGGGTCTCGCGGCCGTGGTGACCTCGGCGCTGATGTACGACGAGGCCACCCCGTTCCCCGGCTCGGCCGCCGCCCTGCCGGTGCTCGGCGCCGCGGCGATCATCGCCGGCGGCTGCGCGGCACCCCGCGGCGGCGCCGTGGCCCTGCTCGGCACCTGGCCGTTCCAGCAGATCG
>NZ_JAHXZI010000046.1:0-15109 GCF_019429605.1 Actinoplanes hulinensis
TGTTGAGTTGACCGGTACTAATAGGCCGAGGGCTTAACCACCCTAAATTTTCTGCTTGCGTCCACTGTGTGATTCACAGCAAACGAACAACCACCCGTGGGAGTGAAAACTTTCGACGGTTGCTGGTTGTATCGCACGCTGATGGCTGTTTCGGTGGTCATAGCGGAGGGGAAACGCCCGGTTACATTCCGAACCCGGTAGCTAAGCCCTTCAGCGCCGATGGTACTGCACTCGGGAGGGTGTGGGAGAGTAGGACGCCGCCGGACTCAACGTGATAGAAAGGCCCACCCCATACGGGGTGGGCCTTTCTTTTTGTCCCGTGAATACGGTACGGCGTCGCCTTCCGTGGTGGGACCGTCGCGTACCAGGCCGGCAGCAGCAAGCCGACACCGCTGGATCTTGTGCTCGGGCCGGACGGGGCGGGTCCCCTGAAACGTGGCATGACCCTGAAGCAGGCTCTCGCGACCGAAGCGGTTTCCAGGATCGGGAAGACCGGCGACGGTTGCAGCGGAGACTACTGGCTCACGACCGGCGCCGGCAGTGCGCAGCTCCACTTCAAGGGCGGTCTCGGCCTGGTCGCCATCAGCGCCTCCTGGGGACCAAGACCGTGGAGGGCATCGGGTTCAACAGCAGCTACGCCGAGGTGCTGGAGGCGTACCCTGACTTCGCGATGGTTTTTGGTGGAAATGCGGAGTTCGCGTATGGCGAAGTCGATGTGCCTGGTAACAGGGACGCCACCTACGACATCCGGGTGCAGCAGGACCTGGTGGACCGCATCGACCTGGAGATGAGAGGCGAAGCCTGCTACTAGGTGGCGGCGTTGTGGGCGTACCCCGAAAAGGTCCTTCTTGACAGGAGCGTGCTGTTTTCGGCATAGAAGGGGGTACGTAAGCCGACCATGAAGGAGGGGCGATGCGGATCAGTGACATTCTCCGGGTGAAGGGTGGACAGGTCGTCACGGTGAATCCGGATGCTACGACCGAACGGCTGTTGAGCGTTCTGGCGGAGCACCGGATCGGGGCGGCGGTGGTGTCGCGAGATGGTGTGGTGGTCGACGGCATCGTCAGTGAGCGGGACGTGGTGCGGGCCCTCGCGGCTCGTGGGGCGACCGTGCTGACGGAGCCGGTGAGTGCGATCGCGACCGCACAGGTGCGGACGGTGACGCCGGACGCGCGGTTGGAGGACGTCGAGCGGTTGATGACCGAGCGGCGGTTCCGGCATGTTCCGGTGGTGGTGGACGGGGTGCTGCGCGGGGTGGTCAGCATCGGGGACGTGGTCAAGAACCGGATCGACGAGTTGGAGACCGAGCGGAGTGAGCTGGCCGGGTACATCACCGGCGAGCGGTAGACGCGAAGACGCCACCGTCCGAACGTGGGCGGTGGCGTCTTTTCGCTCAGCGGTGCAGTGCCGGTCAGCGGTGCAGCAGCGAGGCCAACCGGCCCCGGGCTCCGGCCGCCTTCGCGGCACGGCGCCGGTGCAGGAAGACGGCGGCCGCCGCCGCGCCGGCCAGCGCGAGAACGGTGGCCGTCGTCGACTTCGGATTCCGGCGGGCCACCTGGCCGGCGGCGGTCGCCTTGGTCCGGGCCGTGGTGACGGCCTGACGGGTGCGGGAGGGGGAGTCGGCGGAGCCGTTCCCGGAGATGGAGTCGACGCTCTCGGGCGCGTCACCGTACGTGATCTGGTTCGTGGTCATCGCTCACCTCTCTTTGGACATGTGCCCGATGGAGATTCGCCTCGGCTCGGCTTCTGGATGGGTTGCCCCGTCGAAACCGGAAACCAACATGGGTTCACGCTCCAGGACCGACGCTAATCGGACAGTACGTCCGGCGTTGTCCGAGAACCGACACAACCGGGGGTCAGCTGCGAGCTTCGGCAGGTTCCTCCGGTTCAGCGGCGGCGTCCGGGGAGTCGGCCGGATCCTCCGAAGGGGAGGGGTCCTCATCGACGGCGGCCGTCGACGAGGCGTAGACGGTGGCGGTGTTGGCGGAGCCGTAGATCACCGGGACCGCGACGGTGGTGGTCCGGGCGAAGTACTCGGCCATCGCCTCGGCGTCCTCGTCGTCCTCCTCGGCGACCTCCACGTACGCATGCTGGGTCACCCCGGGCGGCGCCACGTCGTCGGCGTCCGAGACCAGCCGGTCGCGGGTCAGCGGCTCATGGTGCGGCGCGATCCCGGTCGGCTGGGTACGCGCGTGCGGCACCAGGGCGCCGGCGCTCTTCGGCACGTTGACCAGCACCGGGCTGACGTTGTCGTGCACCACCTCGGCCAGTTCGTCCAGGGCCCGGCGGACCGACTCCCGGCTGGTCCGGGCGAAGTCGCCGACCAGCAGGATGTGGTCGCTGAGCGCGGCGAGGGCGATCGCGTCGGAGGCGCTGAGCACCGCCGTCGAGTCGAGGACGATCACGTCGGCGTGCTTCTGGACGGCGTGCAGCACCCGGGCGAGCTGCCCACTGTCGAGCAGGTCGACGTGCTCGCCCTCCTCACGCCGGCCGGCCGGGATGACGTGCAGACCGGGCACGGCCGTCTCCTCGAGGACCTCCTCGACTCCCGCCTCGCCGTCGAGCAGGGTGGTCAGGCCGTACTCGCCGGAGATCCCGAAGACGTGGTGCAGTTGCGGGTGGCGCAGGTCGGCGTCGACCAGGATCACCGAGCGGCCGGCCTGGGCCAGGGTGACGGCCAGGTTGGCGGCCGTGGTGGTCCGGCCCTGCCGGTCGCCGGGGCTGGTCACCAGGACGGTGGTGGCGATGGCCGGCAGCAGTGACGGCCGCAGTGACGGCTGCAGGCGGGTGCGCAGGTAACGGTACGACTCGGCGGCCGGCGAGGTGGGATCGCGCAGCACCACCGGGGCGCCGATCGTGGTGCCGGCCGGGCGCTTGTAGCGGGGCACGGTGGCCAGCACCGGCACGCCGGTGAGCCGCTCGTAGTCGTCGCGGCCGCGGATCAGGCCACGGGTGCGGGAGCGCAGCAGCGCGGTGCCGGCGCCGAGCAGCAGACCGGCAGCGAGGCCGGCGGCCAGGTCGGGGCCGAGCGGGCGGGTCACCGGGTCGTCCGGGAGGCTGGGCTCGCTGAGCACGGTCGCGCGGGTCGGGCCGGTGGCGCGGTAGTTCACGTACGCCTCGACGATGGCCCGAGCGCGGATCCGGGCGCTGAAGCGGTTGTCCGCGGTGTAGACGAGGCGGAGCACGTTCGCGTCCGGGGTGACCTCGATGGTGAGGTCCTCCAGGAAGGACGCCTTGTCGGCGCCGACCCGGGCCGCGGCCGGGAGCACGACCGCGTCGGAGAGCGCGACCGCACGCTCCGTGCCGACGTCCGGGGTCACCGGTGTGAGGATGGGTGCGGTGGTCGGTGCGGCGCTCGGGCCCACGGTCGCCGGGGCCGCGGCGGTGAGGCGGGCCTCGACCAGGACCGTCGCCTCGGACTCGTAGCCGGATGGCGCCGACTGGTTCAGACCGTAGGCGGCAGCGATTGCCGCCGTCGTCACCACCAGTGTCCATGGACCGTATCGGCGCAATAGTCGCGCGGATCGTCCGTAGGTCGTCATCGCGGCAGTCCCTCCCCGTTTCTCGGATCTCAAGCCGGAGATTCTTCCACCGATCGATCACTTCCCGCCTCGATCATTCCGGCGATTTCCGTCTCGTTGTTACGGCCGGTGAGCGCTGTCCGGCTGGGGATATGGCGAGAATCTCGTCGTCGATTCAACCCCGAAGTCGCGGCCCGTTGCCCGGTATGAGCATTCCGTTTCGCCCGGTGTCGTATGGGATCAAGAGACTGCTCGCCCCCATTTGCCCGTCGTGTCATCCCGCATCTCGCAGGTGGACCGGACCCGGACCGCCCCCGCGAGCGGCACGTTCGGGCCGGACCTGCGGATCGCGGTGCCGCCTTCACCCTTCGTCACCGAGGCGGGGCGCCCGGGTCCGCACCGGTGGTGACGGGGGCGCGGGCGGCACGGGTGAGGAACCGCAGGAGGGGGCGCAGTTCCGCGGGGACCGTGGGCTCGGCCACGGTCGCGCGCCAGTGCCGCCCGCCGCATTCGACGGCCAGCTGGTATCGGGTCAGGTCGGCCCGGCAGGCCGCGCCGATCTCCGCGCCCACCCGGGTCAGGTCCAGGTCCTGGATGAGGCGGCGCAGCTCGCGGGCCTGGTCGAGGGGGAGGGTCGCGGAGTCGAGCACCACGCGCAGTGAGCGGTCCGTGAATCCGCCGGTCCGGCGCAGCTCGGCTCGTATATGGGAGGTCACGTCTGAAGAGCGTGGCATCCACCCGACACGACGGCTGTCAGATCAAGGGCACAGGGGAGTGTCGATTCTTCATCAGTTCTCCGGGCGGCCCAGCCGCCAGTAGCCCATGAACGCGACGGCGCGCCGGTCCACCCCGCACTCCGACACGAGGTGCCGGCGCAACGTCTTGATCACCGCGGCCTCGCCGGCCAGCCAGGCGTAGAAGCCGTCCGGCGTGGCCGTGGACTCCTCCGGCACCTCCCACAGCATGTCGTGGTCCACGTCCACGTCCTCCAGCTCGGCCGGGGCGGACGGCGCTGTGCAGTCGGCGAGCAGCCGGGCGGCGGCCTCGCGCACCGCCGGGATCAGCTTCACCCCGTGCGCCTCGCCGTCGCGGGGCAGCCAGGTCACCGTGAACCCGGCCGGCGCGGAGACCTCCAGGTGGTCGCCCGCCGCCGGCACCTCCAGCAGCGCCTCACCGACCGCGCCGGCCGGCAGTGCGGACAGGATCGAGCAGATCGCCGGGGTCGCGGTCTCGTCGCCGACCAGCAGGATCCGCCGGGTGGCGGCCGGCGGATGGAAGTCGATGCCGCCGGCCACGCCCGGGAAGTCGGCGTTCGGGCCCATGATCATCATGGTCGAGCCGGGGACCGCGTCGACCGCCCAGCGGGAGGCCGGGCCGTTCACCCCGTGCAGCACCATGTCGACGTCGATCTCGCGCTCGGCGGCGCGGACGGCGCGGACCGTGTACGTCCGGATCGGGTTGCGCTGCTCCTCCGGCAGGTCGCGCCACCGCGTGTACCAGTCGAGACCGGTCGGCAGGTGCTCGTGACCGCTCCCGGGCAGCGGCGGGATCAGCTTGATCCGCTGGTCCCAGCCGTTGTCGGCGAACCGGTCCAGGTCGTCGCCGGTGAACGTCACCCGCAGGAAGTTCGGGCTCAGCCGGGTCAGCCGGGCGACCCGGGCCGGGAAGAACCGGAACGGGGGCGCCTCGGTGGGCACGACGGTCTGGGTCACGGAAGCCTCCCGCGTCTTTAAGGTAACCCTAACCTAACCGCTGGCTCCGGGGATCGCACCACCGGCCCACCCGCTCCCGTTCCGCAACGCCGGTTGTCCGTCGATCCGGCCGTCCGCCGCCGATCGGACTGGTCCCAGCGATAGGAGGAGACATGCCACAACCCACGACCACGGAACTCACGTTCAGCGACGCGGGCATGCCGTGGGCCGTCGAGGACTGGTCCGCCGCCCTCCATCCGCCCACCGTCCTCATCGCCGACGACGACGAGGACATCCGCGACCTGATCGCCGTCAAGCTGCGAGCCGCCGGGTACCACACCCTGGAGGCCGGCGACGGCCGCACCGCGATGGCCCTCGCCGTCAACGAGCGACCACACCTGGTTCTGCTCGACATCTCCATGCCGTGGCTCGACGGGCTCGGCTTCTGCTACGAGCTGCACTCGTCGCCGCAGACCGCGGACATCCCGGTGATCATCGTCAGCAGCCGCGGCGCGCCGGCCGACGTCGACCTCGGGCACATCGTCGGCGCCGAGGACTACCTGGTCAAACCCTTCTCCCCGGCCGAGCTCCTGCGCCGGGTCCAGCGCCTGCTTCCCCTCGACGACTGAAAAACCCCTATTTCGTACGCCTACCCGCTCCGCCGTGGGCGACCCGCGAGGCGGGTGGGTGGTACGGACCGTGCCGCGCCCGCCGGGCGTGAGTGGGTGGTTGCGGTCTTTTTCAGCGGGCGCCGTGTACGAGGGCGATGCTGCACCTGGCGCGATGCAGCAGATGGCGGCCCACCGACGGGCGCAGCGCCACCCGCAGGGCCCGGCGCACCCGGGCCCCGGCCACCACCAGCTGTGCGCAGGCGGCCGCCCCGGCCAGCACCTCGCCCGGGGCGCCGACCAGGACCTCGGTGCTCACCGGCACGCCCGGGAAGCGGCGCCGCCAGCAGTCCACCACCGCCTGCAACCGGCGGCGCTCGGTGGCCACCGCGTACAGGTTGGCGTCGGAGAGCAGGTCACGGCCGGCCGGCACCGGCCAGCCGTGCACCGCGCGCACTCCGACGCCCCGGACCGCGGCCTGCTCGAAGGCGAACCCGAGGACCGGGCCGGCGGAGGGGGAGTCGTCCACCCCGGCCACCACCGGGTCGGTGTCCCGTGGTTCACCGCGGACCACCACGACCGGGCACCGGGCGTGCGTGCCGACCGAGGCGCTGGTGGAGCCGAGCAGCGCCCGGACGGCCGAGTGGCGGGGCCCGCCGACCACCACGAGGGCGGCCTCGGCGCTGCGCTGCGCCAGGGCCACCGCCGCGGTGCCGTGCTCGACCCTGGTGCGGAGCCGGACGCCGGGATGGGTGACGGCGGCGGCCTCGATCGCCCGGGCCAGCATCTCGCCGACCGCGTCGTCGGTGTCGGGGTAGACGGCGGCGGCCGGCATCATCGCGGCGGCGGGGACGTAGCTGGGCCACTCGTAGGCGTACAGCAGCTCCACCGTGGCATCGGTGCGCTCGGCCTCGTCCAGCGCCCAGCGGGCGGCCTTGCGCGCGTCGCACGACCCGTCATAGCCCACGACGATCCTCTGAGTGGCCACGGCGCCGCCTCCCTGTGCTTCCTCCCCTGATCGTGGTGGGTCCGGTTCAGTTCTTCAATACCGTGAGCACGGCTTCGGCCACACCGGTCGACGAGGCCGGGTTCTGGCCGGTGACCAGGCGGCCGTCGGTGACGACGTGCGGCTGCCAGTCGGCGGCGCCGGTGTGGTTCGCGCCGAGCTCCTCGAGGCGGCTCTGCAGTGGGAACGGGACCACCTCGGTGAGGCCCACCGCGATCTCCTCGGCGTCGGTGAACGCCGCGATGTTCTTCCCGGCGACCAGCGGGGTGCCGTCGGAGAGGGTGAGGCCGACCAGGGCGGCCGGGCCGTGGCAGACGGCGGCCACCACGCCGCCCCGTTCGTACAGGTCGCGGGCGAAGGCGGACAGGGCCTGGTCGGTGGGGAAGTCCCACATGGCCCCGTGCCCGCCGGCGAACAGGACGGCGTCGTAGCCGGCCGGGTCGACGTCGGCGAACCGCGGGGTGGCCGTCAGGTCGACCCGCTCGGTGAAGTCGCGCTGCACCGGGTCGGACAGGTCGGCGCCGTCCACCGGCGGTTCGCCGCCGGCCACCGAGGCGAACTCGACGGTGTACCCGGCCTCGGTGAAGACCCGCCACGGGTGTGCCGCCTCGGGCAGGTAGTAGCCGGTGGAGCGGAGCCCGCCCAGGTCGCCGTGACTGGTCAGGCCGATGAGGATCTTGTTCGTTGCGGTCATGTCCCACACCATGCCTCGTTACAGCCATCGGAAACCAAGAGAATCAGTTTTGGCAGCCATAGGAATACTGATGGGATGCTGGATCTGTTGCACACGTTCCTGGCGGTCTACCGGGCGGGCACGCTGACCCGGGCGGCCGAGAGTCTCGGGCTGTCCCAGCCGACCGTGACGGCGCAACTGCGCGGCCTGGAGTCGCGGATCGGGCAGCCGCTGTTCGTGCGCGGGGCTCGCGGGGTCACCCCGACCGCCGCCGCCGACGACCTGGCCCGCCGGCTGGACGGGCCGATGGACGCGCTGGCCGGAGTGGTCGGCGGGCTGCTCGGCACGCCCGGCCCGGCCGGGCGGACCCTGCACCTGGGCGGGCCGGCCGAGCTGATGACGGCCCGGGTGCTGCCGTCGCTGGCCGGCACGGTCGAGGCCGGGGTGAGCGTCCGGGTCCGGCTCGGGCTGGCCGACGACCTGCTGGCCGAGCTGTCCGACGGGCGGCTCGACCTGGTGGTCAGCGCGGTCCGCCCGCGCCGTGCGGGCATCCACGCCGAACCCCTGTACGACGAGGAGTTCACGCTGGTCGCGGCGCCGATGTTCCTGAGCGCCCGGGACCGCGCCGACGTGCACGAGCTGCCGCTGCTGGCCTACGCCGAGGAGCTGCCGATCGTGCGCCGCTGGTGGCGGCACGTCCTCGGCGGGCCACCGCCCCGGCGGGCGGTCCTGGTCGTTCCGGATCTGCGGGCGCTGCGCGCGGCGGCGGTCGCCGGGATCGGCGCCACCGTGCTGCCCCGCTACCTGGTGGCCGACGACCTCACCGACGGCACGCTGACCGAGATCCTGCCCACCGAGGATCCGCCGATCAACACGCTCTACCTGGCCACCCGCGCGGCGACCCGGGACGAGCCGCACATCGCCGGGGCCCGGGCGGCGCTGCTCAGCCGGGCCCGTTTCTGGTGACCTTCCCGTCGCCGGTGAGGGTGGCCTTCCCGCCGCTGGTCACGATGCCGGTGATCCAGGGTTCGACGACCTCGCCGAGCAGGGCGGCCAGTGCGGTGGCGGCGCCGGGGGAGAGCGGTGCGAACGCCCCCGAGTTGACGGCCTGGACCGCGGTGGCGGCCCGGCCGGCCAGTTCGTGACCGGCGGGGGTGGGACAGAGCCAGACCCGCCGCCGGTCGGTCTCGTCGCGTTCGCGCTCGATCAGCCCGGCCGACTCGAGACGGTCGGCGAGCGGGGTGATCGAGGACTGCTGAACGTGGAGCATGCGGGCCAGCGCCCGGCCGGTCATGCCCTCGTGCTGCCCGAGCACGTAGAGGGCGAGCAGATCCAGGGAGGGCATCTCGAACTCGTCGGCCACATCGTCCACGGCGCTCTGCACGAGGCGGCCGGCCTGGAGGACCAGATAGCCGAGTTCGCGCCTCACCACCGTTCAAAGTTACCGGGATCACGCTTCCGAGGTGCGGGAACGGAAACGTGGAGTTGATCTAAGGGGGTTAGAGTCCTGGCGCTGGGTCTGGGTTTAGTGAGTGTTTATCAGCTTAAGCCAGGCTAAGCGGAGTACGCCCCGAGTACCCCGATTTGAGGAGAAAAGAACCATGGCTGTCAAGGCCGAGTACCTGTGGGTCGACGGAACCCAGCCCACCGCCAAGCTGCGTTCCAAGACCAAGATCCTGGCCGACGGCGAGAAGCCCGGTATCTGGGGCTTCGACGGTTCGAGCACCAACCAGGCGCCCGGCGACAAGTCCGACTGTGTCCTCCAGCCGGTCTTCGTCTGCCCGGACCCGATCCGTGGCGGCGACAACATCATCGTGCTGTGCGAGGTCGAGCTGATCGACGGCACCCCGCACCCCACCAACACCCGCGCCCCGCTGCGCGCGGTCGCCGAGAAGTACGCCGACCAGGAGTCGATCTTCGGCATCGAGCAGGAGTACACCTTCTTCAAGGACGGCCGCCCGCTCGGCTTCCCGGTCGGCGGCGGCTACCCCGCCCCGCAGGGTGGTTACTACTGCGGCGTCGGCGCGGACGAGGTCTTCGGCCGTGAGATCGTCGAGGAGCACATGGACGCGGTGCTCGCCGCGGGCCTGCACCTGTCCGGCATCAACGCCGAGGTCATGCCGGGTCAGTGGGAGTTCCAGATCGGCCCGGTCGCCGCGCCGCTGGTCGCCGACGAGCTGTGGGTCGCCCGCTGGCTGCTCTACCGCATCGCCGAGAAGCACGGCGTCTCCGCCACCCTCGACCCGAAGCCGGTCAAGGGCGACTGGAACGGCGCCGGCGCGCACACCAACTTCTCCACCAAGGCCATGCGCGAGGGCTACGACGCGATCATCGCGGGCGCCGAGGCGCTGGGCAAGAAGCGCCAGGAGCACGTGGACGGCTACGGCGCCGGCATCGACCAGCGCCTCACCGGCCTGCACGAGACCGCCCCGTGGACCGAGTACAGCTACGGCGTCTCCGACCGCGGCGCGTCGGTGCGCATCCCGTGGCAGGTCGAGAAGGACGGCAAGGGCTACATCGAGGACCGTCGCCCGAACGCGAACGTGGACCCGTACGTGGTCACCCGCCTGCTGATCGACACGATCTGCTCCGAGCTGGCCTGACCGTCACCGAAAGGCCACCGCGCGTATTCTTCGCGCGGTGGCCTTCGACGTTCTGCCCGGTGATTCCGCGTCGCCGGTGATCCTGCACGTACCCCATTCCTCCCGGAACATCATTGAATCAGGGTTGTATCCGGACATTGTCGCCGAGGAATTGGACCACCTCACCGACGCGCACACCGATCTGATCGCGCTCGGCGCCGCCGAAACCGCGGCCTGGCGGCCGTGGATCTTCATGAACCGGCTGTCCCGCCTGGTCGTCGACCCCGAGCGGTTCACCGACGACGAGATGGTCCGGGCCGGCATGGGGCCGGTCTACACCCACGGCCACGCCGGCCGGCGGTTGCGCGACGACGACCCCTCGCGCGACGCGGAACTCCTTCACGAGCACTTCCATCCGTACGCCGAAGCGATGACCGGCCTCGTCGACGACCGCCTGGCCGCGACCGGCCGTGCGGTGATCCTCGACGTGCACTCCTATCCGACGGCGCCGCTGCCGTACGAGCTGCACGCCGACGGCCCGCGCCCACCGGTCTGCCTGGGCACCCACCCGCTGCACACCCCGGACCGGCTGCTGGCCGCGGCCCGGGCGGCGTTCGGCGACACCGGCCTGAACAGCCCGTTCGCCGGTTGCTACGTCCCGCTCAAGCACTACGACCGTGATCCGGCCGTCTCCGCGCTGATGGTGGAGATCCGCCGCGACCAGTACATGGCCGAACCGGGCGGCCCGCCGACCGCGGGGATCGACCGTCTGGCCCGGGCGCTGGCGATCCTCGTCGATACGGCTCCGGTGCTCCGGTGACCCGCCCGGGTGGCAGCGTTCCGGCTGATGGAGTGACATGATGACCCGGTGGTGAACTTCGAGGCGAGGACATCCGCCGGCGACGGCCGCGCCGTCGTGGCTCTCGCCGGGGAGTGCGACCTGGCGACCCGCGAGCAGCTGACCGCCGTCCTGCTCGACGCGGTGAACCAGGCCCGGCTCGTGTTCGTCGACATGGCGGGGCTCACCTTCATCGACTCCAGCGGCGTGCACAGCCTGGTCACCGCGCATCACGCCGCCAAGCAGACCGGCGGGCGGGTCTACGTGCTCAACGCCACCGGCCCGGTCGCCGCCGTCCTCGAGCTCACCGGCCTCGACACCCTGCTGCGCGCTCCGGCCGAAGAGCGCCGTCATGTCTGAGACCGTCGATGGGATGTCGTACCACGTACCCGACGATCTGCGGGCCGTCCGCGCCTTCGTCACCGAGCGGGCGCTGGCGCTCGGCCTGCCCGAGGCCCGGCTCGACGTGCTCACCCTCGCCGTCAGCGAGCTGACCACCAACACGTTGCAGCACACCAGCGGCGGCGGCCACATCCGGGTCTGGGTGGAGGACGGCCGCCTGGTCTGCGACGTCGTCGACCAGGGGTCCGGCCGGCCGTTCGGGCGCGCCATGCCGTCGGCCGAGGCGATCCGGGGGCGCGGGCTGGCGATCGTCGAGCGGGTCTGCGATTCCGTCTACACGACCGCGGTTCCGGGCGGCACCCTCGTACGAATCTGCCTGAATCTCTAGATTTTCTGTTATCGCCCGGTGGCGGAGGCATCTACGCCGGTGGACCCCCGTCCATCCCCCGCATCCCCAGGCGAAAGGCAACCCCATGTCCTCACCCCGACCCCGGCGGCGACGCCGGGGGCTGATCGTGGCCGGCGTGCTCGCGGTCGCCGTCCCGGCGGGCATCGTGACCGTCTCCATGATCCCCGCGGCCGCGGCGACGACCCCGGTCGCCGGCGGCGTCTACACGCTGGCCTCCGGATCCAGCGGCAAGTGCGCCGACGTGGCCGGCGCGTCCACCGCCAGCAGCGCGCTGCTCGTCCAGCTTGCCTGCAACGTGGCCGCCACCAACCAGCAGTGGACCGCCAGGCAGCAGAACAGCGGGCAGTTCCAGCTGGTCAACGGCAACAGCACCCGGTGCGTCGACGTGCCCGGCTCGACGACCGTGTCCGGCACCCAACTACAGCAGTACAGCTGCGGCGACGCCACCAAGAACAACCAGCTGTGGACGTTCACGGCGTCGACCGCGGCGTCCGGCAAGTTCCTGGTCAAGAGTGTGGCCAGCGGGCTGTGCATCAGCAACAAGGACGGCTCCACCGCCGGCAACAACCCGATCGTGCAGGAGACCTGCTCGGACGTGGCCCGCATGCAGTGGTCGTTCAACCACGTCTCCGGGCCGACCGCCACGCCCACCACGCCCGCCGGCTCCGGCCGGCAGATGGAGGACCTCGACCGGGGTCTGATCAGCGTCCGCTCCGGCACCGGCAACCTGGTGTCCTGGCGGCTGCTCGGCACCGAGCCGGCGGCCACCGGCTTCAACCTCTACCGGGGCGGGACCAAGGTCAACGCGACGCCGATCACGAACTCCACCAACTACCTTGACGCCGGCGCGGCGGCCACCGCCACGTACACGGTCCGGGCCGTCGTCAACGGCGCCGAGCAGGGTGACTCGCCGGCGTCGCTGACCTTCGGCAGCGGCTACCTGGACGTGCGGCTCCAGGTCCCGGCCGGCGGGACCACCCCGGACGGCGTCGCCTACACCTACTCGGCCAACGACGCCTCGGTCGGTGACGCGGACGGCGACGGCGACTACGAGATCTTCGTGAAGTGGGATCCGTCCAACGCCAAGGACAACTCGCAGTCCGGGTACACCGGCAACGTGTACGTGGACGCGTACACCCTCCAGGGCACCCGGCTGTGGCGCATCGACCTGGGCCGCAACATCCGGGCCGGCGCGCACTACACCCAGTTCCAGGTGTACGACTACGACGGCGACGGCAAGGCCGAGGTCGCCATGAAGACCGCCGACGGCACCGTCTCCGGCACCGGCGTCACCATCGGCTCGGCCGGCGCCGACTACCGCAACTCGTCCGGCTACATCCTGTCCGGGCCGGAGTACCTGACCATGTTCAGCGGTCAGACCGGCGCCGCGCTGTCCACCGTCAACTACACCCCGGCGCGCGGGACCGTGAGCAGCTGGGGCGACTCGTACGGCAACCGGGTCGACCGGTTCCTGGCCGGCACCGCCTACCTCGACGGCGCCCGCCCGTCGCTGATCATGGCGCGTGGCTACTACACCCGGGCCGTCATCGCCGCCTGGGACTTCCGCAACGGCACCCTCACCAGCCGCTGGACCTACGACTCCGGGACCAGCAACACCGGGGCGTACGGGCAGGGCAACCACCAGCTGTCCATCGCCGACACCGACGCCGACGGCAAGGACGAGATCATCTACGGCGCCGCGGCGATCAACGACAACGGCACCCTGATGTGGCGCAGCGGCCTCGGCCACGGCGACGCCCTGCACGTCGGCGACCTGATCCCGTCCCGGGCCGGCATCGAGGTGTACCGGCCGTCCGAATCCACCTCACAACCGACCGACGCCATGCTCGACGGGCGCACCGGCGCGGTCATCTGGTCGCACCCGACCTGCGGCTGCGACAACGGCCGCGCCGTGGCCGGTGACGTCTACGCCGGCAGCGCGGGCGCCGAGGCCTGGTCGTCGTCGGTGTCCGGGCTGACCGGCGCCACCGGCGCCAACCTCGGCCGCAAGCCGTCGTCGACGAACTTCCTGGCCTGGTGGGACGCCGACCCGGTCCGCGAGCTGGTCGACGCCACCCGGGTCGACAAGTACGGCACGAGCGCCGACACCCGCCTGCTCACCGCCTCCGGCGTCGCCTCCAACAACAGCACCAAGCAGACCCCGGCCATCTCCGGCGACATCCTCGGCGACTGGCGCGAGGAGATCGTCTGGCGGCTCTCCGACTCGTCGGCGCTGCGCATCTACAGCACCCCCGTCGTCACCGACCGCCGGATCCACACGCTGGCCCACGACTCGCAGTACCGGGTCGCGCTGGCGTGGCAGAACACCGCCTACAACCAGCCGCCGCACCCGAGTTTCTTCCTCGGCGACGGCATGACCACCCCGGCCCAGCCGAACATCTACGTTCGCTGAGCCCCGGCCCCGGCGCCGCGTCGCGGCGCCGGGGCACCCCGGTCCATCATGGCCGGGTGGACCTTCTATTCGACGTCGCGCCGGCACCGGGTCGCCCACCGCTGCGGTTCGAGGTGGCCGGCAGCCGGCTCCTGATGATCCGGCAGGGCGACGAACCGGTGCTTCTGGGCCGCGTCGACGACGGCCACTACGGCGTCGACTACGTGCGCACCGGGCGCTACCGGTCCCCGATCCCGCCCATGCGGGCCGCCCATGCGGCCGGCCTCGCCGCCGACTGGGCACGGTGGGCGCATCACTTCCGGTCAGAGCTTTCCGATTCGGCGTACGGGCCACTGCACGCCGGTCGATGGCTGCTGAGTGCCCGCGTGCCCCGGCTGCGCGGATTCCGGTGGGAGCTGTACGCGGCGGACGAGGGCTACGCCGACTACGAGGGCGACTGGCCGGTGCTGCCGCTGCGCACGCCGGCCGGCCCCGGGGACGGCCGGGTCAAGGCCTATCGCAAGCAGGCCCGGGACGGCAGCCTGCCCCCGGTGCTGGTCTGGTGGGTCAGCTGCCTGTGCGGCTACGTGGTGCTGGACGGGCACGACCGGCTGGCCGCCGCTCTCGCCGAGGACCGCGAACCGCCGTGGCTCGAACTCACCCGCGTGGACCCGGTCAACGCCGCCACGGTCACGCGCATGGTCGTCGACCGCTACCTGGAGCGCGAGGCAATCATCCGGCGTAGTCCGGGAACCGCGCCGGCGCTGACCCTTCTCGGACAGCGCTTCGGGGCGGACCTTCGCGAGGCCGAACAATACGAAGCCCGTACCCGAGCGTGGCCCCTGGCAGGAGGAACCGCGGCCTGGACGCGCACCGCCGAGGAGTGCGCGCCGGGCTGGCTCGCGTCTCTCGGCTAGATCCAACGCCGTTCAGTTAGGCGGTCCGGGCTGGCGTCAAGGGTGTGTTGATCAGAAAGTAGGAAGCGGAGTTCCGGTATAGAGGTTTGTCACTCCAAGACAACCCACCCCAGGACTCCGCTTGCTCGAT
>NZ_JAHXZI010000047.1:0-10260 GCF_019429605.1 Actinoplanes hulinensis
ATCGAGCAAGCGGAGTCCTGGGGTGGGTTGTCTTGGAGTGACAAACCTCTATACCGGAACTCCGCTTCCTACTTTCTGATCAACACACCCTTGACGCCAGCCCGGACCGCCTAACTGAACGGCGTTGGGACTAGAGGAGCCGCTCGTGGCGGACACGGCCGGGCAGAACCTGGACACCAGCACCCCGCACTCGGCACGGCTGTGGAACTACTGGCTCGGCGGCAAGGACAACTTCCAGCCGGACCGGGACGCCGGTGACGCCATCGCCGGGATGCTGCCGTCGATCGTCACCCTGGCCCGGGAGGACCGCCGGTTCCTGCGCCGCTCGGTCGAGCACATGGTCCGCGACGGTGGCATCCGCCAGATCCTGGACATCGGCACCGGCCTGCCGACCGCCGACAACACCCATCAGGTGGCGCAGGAGGCCGCACCGGAGACCAAAGTGGTCTACGTCGACAACGATCCGCTGGTGCTGGTGCACGCCCGGGCGCTGCTGTCCGGCACGCCGGAGGGCGAGACGAACTACGTCGAGGCCGATCTGAACGACCCGGACGCGATCCTGCGGGCCGCGGCGCAGACCCTCGACTTCTCCCGGCCGATCGCGCTGACCCTGCTCGGCATCGTGCACTTCCTGCGCGACGACGACGCCGCGTACGAGGTGGTGCGCCGCCTGGTCGACGCGGTGCCGCCGGGCAGCTACCTGGCGATCGCGCACGGTTGCTACGACATCAACACGGCCGAGGCGAACCGCATCGTCGACTTCTGGAACGAGCGCGGCACCCCGAAGATCAAGTACCGCAGCGCCAAGGAGATCACCACCTTCTTCGACGGCCTGACACTGCTGGAGCCGGGCGTCGTCCCGTGCAACCGGTGGCGCCCGGACGCACACACCGGCGACGTCGACGTGAACCAGTACTGCGGCGTCGCCGTCAAGGAGTGAGCAGGCGGGAAGCCCGTCGCTGGTGATCCGGCCACTGCGCCAGACCGGTTCGCCGTCCGCGCTGTCGACCTCGATCTCGCACGCGTCCATCACGCCGTCGGTGGTCCAGCTGAGCCGGGGCCGGCGCACGCCGATGCCGAGGGGCCGGTCCAGGTATTCGACGCGCAGGTCACGGCACCGCTGATCAGGCATGGCGACACGCTGGAAGCCCAAAACCGAGAAGACAAGGTTTTTGTACGGGCGGCGCACGGTCAGTGGGTGCCGTCCATTCGCCGCATCCGATAGGCGACGTCCCCGGCCAGATCCTCGCGCCGTCGCCGGGCCTCCTCGCCGAGCTCCTCGATCCGGGCCAGTGCCTTGGCCCGCTTGTCGTCCAGGCTGTTCACCCGTTCGGCGTACGCGTGCCGGGCGTCGGCGACCACCGTGGAGGCCCGCAGCTCCGCATCGCTGACCAGCAGGCTCGCCTCGACGGACGCCCTCCTCAGCAGTTCCTCCGCCTCCCGCCGGGCCTCGGCCAGACGCTCGTCGGCGGTGCGCTGGGCAAGCCGCAGCAACTGCGGTGAGACCGGGGTGGGCGACGCCCGTGCGGCCGCGGCCCGCGCCTGCTCCAGTTCGGCCCGCAGGGCGGCGGCCCGCTCCTGCGCCCGGGCGCATTTGCGTTCGAGTTTGCGCAGGTGCCCGGCCAGGTCGTCGTATTCGAGCCGTTCCGCGAGCGCCCGGTTCTCGACGGCGAGCCGCTGCATCTCCCCGGCCACGTCGTCGAGGAACCGGTTGACCTCACCCTCGTGATATCCGCGTGCGCCGGCCGGGGGCTCCCGGAACTCGACCTTGCCGACATCGGCAGGAGTGAATGACACGGAGGGGTCCACCTTTCTTACCGGAAGCACGTGGACGACAGTCAGATGCGGGGTGTGCACGTTCCCATAGGACCTTTTGAACGGTCGCTTCAGATCGTGCGCAGCTCATGCCTCCGGAGGGGCGTCAAGGTGTCCGAGCGACGCGTAGTGACGAAGCCCACCAAAACGCGTCGTCACGAAGTAGACGCGACCCTCCCATCAATGTCAACACCACGTATCCGCACGGGCTCCTCACAGTGATCGCGGGCCGCACGCACCCCCGCTGACCGCGGGTTCCGCCGCCTACCGGTTCCGCCCCTTCGGGCCAGAACGGAGGTCAGCGGGTCAGATCGGCCACCACGCAGGCGATGTTGTCGGGCGCGCCGGCCGCGTACGCCAACTCGATCAGCCGGTCCACCGCCGGCCCGCAGCCGGGCTCCGCGGCCAGGGTGTCGCGCAGCGCGGCCGCAGACACGACGCTGGACAGGCCGTCGGAGCAGAGCAGGTAGCGGTCGCCGGGCCGAGCCGTCCGCAACGCCAGGTCGGCCTCGACCGGACGGCCGCCGCCGCCGAGGGCCCGGCTGAGCAGGGCCCGCCGCGGATGGGCCGCGGCCTGCTCCGGGGTGAGCCGGCCGCGGTCCACCTCGTCGCGGACCCACGTGTGGTCCCGGGTCAGCAGGCTGAGCTCGCCACCGCGCAGCAGGTAGGCGCGGGTGTCGCCGACGTGTACGAGGGCCAGCCGATCGCCGTGCCGCAGCAGCGCGGTCAGTGTGGTGGCCGGCCGGTCGTCGCCGGCGCCGAGCCCGCGTACCGTCTCGTCGATGCCGTCGACCGCGGCGGCCAGGACGGCGAGCAACTCGCCGGCCGGCCGGTCCAGCGTCTCGAGCGGCTCGAGCGCCTCGACGGCGGCCCGCGCGGCGGCCGCCCCGCCGGATCCACGGATGCCGTCGGCGACGGCCAGCAGCCGGTCACCGGCGTAGGCGACGTCCTCGTCGCTGTCCCGGACGGCGCCCCGATCGGTGCGGGCCGCGCGGCGGATCCCCGGGGCGCCCGCGGCGTGTTCGGTCCGGGACAGCTCGCCGACGAGGGCGGTGACCTCCCGGGCCCGGTCCACGGTGTCGGCGGTGACCCGGCCCCAGTAGGCGGTGACGGCCTCGGCGACCGCCCGCGGGTCCCGGTCGCACACCGTGCCGATGGCGGCCAGGGGCATGCCGATCCGGCGCAACCGGGCGATCAGACGCGCCCGTTCCCGCTGGTCCGGGTGGTAGAACCGGTATCCGGACTCGGGGTCGACCGCGGCCGGCGGGAGCAGGCCGAGCTCGTCGTAGAGCCGCAGCGCCTTCGGCGTCATCCGGACCGCACGGGCGAACGCCCCGATCGTCAGCAGCCCCACCCGTCCTCCTCTGCACACCGGCCCTTCCCGGCCATCTTTTCCCCTCTCCCGGCGCTTCCGCTTTGACAAGATTGTCGTGGACGCTCGTGCGCCCGCCGTGAGTGCCGAGACGACAGAGGTGAGCTGCGGTGGCGGATTGGAACGACAACCTCCCCCCGTTCACGACCCTGGACAGCGCCGCTCTGCTGGACAGCGTTCAGGAGGCGTTCTTCGCCATCGATCCGCAGGGCGTGGTGCGCGGTTTCAACCGGGCCGCCGAGGAACTGCTCGGGATGACCGCGGCCGACGTGTGCGGCCGCCGCCTGGACGACACCCCGTTCCGGCCGGAGTACGGCGACCAGCCGATCAGCGCCGCCCTGGGCAGGCTCTTCACCGCACGGCCGAAACGCCCGGTCGTCCGCAAGCTCACCGTCCGGCACCGCGACGGTCGACGCCTGGAGACCCGGGCCGCGATGTCCGTGGTGCACGGCTCGGCCGGACCGCTGGCTTGCGTCTTCGTGACGGATCTGTCGTCGCTGGCGGCCGCCGAGGACGCCGTGGAACGGCACAACGCGTTCCTGACCGCCCTGCTCGACAGCCTCTCGGTCGGGGTGGTCGCCTGCGACGACACCGGCCGGGTCATCCTGGTCAACAGGGAGATGCGCCGGTGGCACGGCGACCCCGAGGACGGCCCGGTGCCCGCCGACGTGGCCGAAACCTACCCGGAGCACCTCTACGACACCAACCTGGATCAGGTGGCCTGGGAGCGGACGCCGCTCATGCGGGCCTGGCACGGCGAGGAGCTCGCCGCCGAGGACCTCGTGGTACGGGTACCGGGCCGGCGCAGCCGCGTCTTCGCCACCACGGCCCGGCCGATCGTCAACCGCGACGGCCGCCGGCTCGGCGCGGTCGCCGTCGCGCACGAGATCACCTTGCAACGACACGCCGAACGGTTCCGCGCCTGCCACCGCGAGGTGGAGCGGGCGCTGCGCCAATCGGCCTCGATCGCCGAGGCGGCGCCCGCCATCCTGCGGGCCGTCGCCGGCGCGCTCGGCTGGCCCAGGGCCGAACTGTTCCTGGTCGACGAGCCGTCCGGGAGCCTGCGGTCGGTGGGTGGCTACAGCACCTCCGGCACGGACACCGACGACTTCTTCGGGCACGACCCGGTCCGTGGCCGCGGCATCAGCGGCCGGGTCTGGGAATCCGGCGAGCCCCTCTGGGTCGCCGACATCAGCCGGTGCGCCGACCTGGTCACCGCACAGGAGCGGGAACGGGTCGAGCTGTGCGTACGGCACGGCATCCGTACCGTCCTGGCCGTCCCGGTCCGCGACGGCGGCATCGTGCTCGGCGTGCTGACCTGCTACGCCGCGTCGCCCGAGGTGCACGAGGACCTGTTCACCGTGCTGCTCGACGGCATCGCCGCGCAGATCGGCGTCTACGTGGCCCTGCGCCGCGCCGAGGAGCTGGCCCGGCAGCTCACCCGCTCGCAGAACGACTTCCTCGACCTGGTCGGCCACGAGCTGCGGACCCCGCTCACCTCGATCACCGCCAACGCCACGATGCTGGCCGAGGAGGCGAGCGGGCTGGACGACGAGCAGCGGCAGATGCTGTCCGCCGTCGCCCGCAACACCACGGTGCTCCAGCACATCGTCGACACGCTGCTCGACCTGGCCGCGCTGGACTCCGGTCATCAGGAACTCCACCGGGCGGCGATCGACCTGGTGACGGTGGTGGCCGAGGCGGTGGCGGCGTACCGGTCGCGCGCCGCCGGCACCGGGGTCCGGCTGTACGCCGACCTGCCGGAGCGGCTGCGGGCCGACGGTGACGCCGTCCGGTTCCGGCAGGTCGTCGACGACCTGCTCTCCAACGCGCTGAAGTTCAGCACGGCCGGTGGCGACGTGCACGTGACCCTGCGGGCCGTCGACCACCTCGCCGAGCTGTGCATCGCCGACAACGGCATCGGCACCCCGGAACCGGAACGGGACCAGGTCTTCAATCGCTTCTACCGGGCGGGCAACGTCCGGCATCAGGGCATCCCGGGCTTCGGGCTGGGGCTGGCCCGGGCTCGGACCATCGTCCGGCTGCACGGCGGCGAGATCAGCCTGCGCCAGCGCCGGCCCACCGGCACCGTCGTCTGCGTACGCCTGCCGGCGCTCAGCCGACCAGGGGCTTGAGGGCCGCTCCGACCCGGGCGACCACGCCCGGGCGGTGGCCGTTACGGATCAGGTTGATGGTGATGCCGTCGATGCCGGCGCCCAGCACCCTCTCGTGCAGCTGCTCGGCGACCTGTTCGGCGGTGCCCACGATGGCGCGGTTGCGGCGGTCGTCGGGGATGCTCTCGGCCAGCTCCTTGACCTCCTGCTCGGTCTCGCCGACCATCCCCATCACCAGGTAGCTGGTGGCCAGGGTGGCCGGGTCGCGGCCGATCTCCTCGCAGCGCTCGCGCAGCACGGCGACCTTGCGGGGCAGGTCGTCGACCTCGCAGATGATGTTCATGTGGTCGGCGAAGCGCGCGGCCAGCCGGAACGTCTTGCGCTCGCCGCCGCCGCCCAGCATGACCGGGATGTGCGGCCGGACCCGCGGGTTGTTCATGGCGCCCCGGGCCGTGTACCACTTCCCGTCGAGGGTGGCCGGCTCGCCCTTCAGCATCGGCGTGATGATCAGCAGCGCCTCCTCGAGCCGCTCGAACCGCTCGGTGTAGGTGCCGAACTCGAAGCCGTAGTCGTGGTGCTCGCGCTCGAACCAGCCGGCTCCGATGCCGAGCACGGCCCGGCCCTTGGAGACCACGTCGAGCGTGGTCACGGTCTTGGCGAGAAGAGCGGGATTACGGTACGTGTTGCCGGTGACCAGCGTGGACAGTTGGACCGTGGAGGTGGCCGTGGCCAGCGCGCCGAGGGTGGTGTAGGCCTCCAGCATCGCGTTCTCCGTGGGGCCGACGCCCGGCAGCTGGTAGAGGTGGTCCATCACCAGAACCGTGTCGAAGCCGGACGCCTCGGCTTCGCGGGCCTGCGCCACGACCGTGTCGAACAGCTCCGCGGCCGGGCCGGGATAGGTGAAGTTGGGAATCTGGTAGCCGAGCCGGATGCTCACGCCGTCTCCAATGTAAGTGGTCTCTTACTTGCTAATGTAAGAGCCTACTCACATGGGGGGCAAGGGTGTCGGCGAATCGCGGTTACCACCACGGCGATCTCCGCGCGGCCCTGATCTCCGCCAGTTTCGACGTGCTCGCCGAGTGCGGGCTCCAGCGCTTCTCGGTCGCCGCCGTGGCCCGCCGTCTGGGGGTCAGCTCGGCGGCGCCGTACCGGCACTTCCCCGACCGCGGCCACCTGCTCAGCGCGGTCTCCGCCGCCGCGGCACGCGACCTGCGTACCGCGATCGTGGCCGCCGCCGACGACGCCGGAACCGGCCCGGCCGACCGGCTGGCCGCCGCGGCCGGCGCCTATGTGCGCTATGTCGCCCGCACCGGCGCCGGCCTCCAGGTGATCTACGCCCCCGAGCTTTACGGGCTGGCCGACGACGACCGCCGCGAGCACACCCGCGCCCTGATGACCACCATGCTCGACCTGGCCTCGGCCACCGGCACGACGTCGTACGCGGACGCCGTCCTGCTGGTGGAGGCGATGATCGCGGTGGCGCACGGCTACACCACGCTGTGGTCGGACGGCTTCTTCTCCCGCAACGACGTCGGCGCCGGCCAGATCGCGGCCCGGGCCGTCGAGGCCGCCCGGATGGTCTTGACCACGCCGGAAACCGGGTGTTCGAATCAGATCGTCCAGATCGACTGATCTCACTGCGGCGGACGGGGTCGGATGGCTGCCTCTCCCTACAGTCTGGAAGGCGCGCGCACGATCCTGTCCGGCCCGGACGACGGCTGGACCGGCACCCTCGGCACCCTGCTCGGCGTGGGCGTGATCGCCGCCGGCCCGGCCGGGCTCGCCGCCTGGGGCTGGGTCGACCAGAAGAACGAGGTGGTCGGCCTGCTCGCGAAACTCGTCGCGGCGGGCCGCGAACGGCTGCGCGCCGGCCGCTCCCCGGAACGCGCCGACGTCCTCGCCGCGACACACACCGCGCTGGTGTACGGGGCGTTCTTCGCCGCCGTCCGGGAGACCGTCGGTGCGGTGTACGACCGGATCGGGCTGACCGAAGAGGACAAGCGCCGCCTCACCGACCGGGCCGCCGCCGGACCGGCCCAGGAGCAGCTGACCCAGATCGTCACCACCGTCCCGATCCCGCTGCCGTGGGCCGGCTGCGGATTCCGGGCCACCCGGGACACCGTGATCGCCCCGCGCTACCGGGAGCTGGCCGTGCTGTGCCTCCGGTTCTTCCAGAACTTCGCCGTCTGGGAGCGCGCCGAGGTGCTCAGCCCGGTCCAGCCGCTGATCGAGGACATCGTCGGCCGGGCGGTCCGCCGGTACGACGCCGAGTACAAACTGCTGGCCGCCGACGTCCGTGAGTTCGAGATCTGGGCGATGCTCGGCGAGCACCACGCCACCCAGGCCACCGCCGGGCAGGCCGTGGAGTCGCTGGCCCGGCTGGAACGCCTCATGGTGAAGCTGGCCGGGGCCGGCCGGGAGCAGGCCGGTCAGGTACGCCGGTTCGTGACCGAGTTCAACCGGGCGGCCCTGCGTGAGCCGCTGGTCACCGCCGGGGTGTCCGACGATCTTCCGGCGCTGCGGGTGCCGGCCATCGAGGACGGATACCTCAGCCCGGCGTACCGGTGGATGGTGATGACCGACGCGGCGGCCCCGGCCGACGAGTCGTGGTGGGAGAAACGCACCCCGCTCGGCGGTGACCTGGACTCCTTCCTGGCCGCGTACTTCTCCTCCCCGCGCAGCCACGAACGGCCGCTCGTGGTGCTCGGCCACCCCGGCTCGGGCAAGAGCATGTTCACCAAGGTGTGCGCGGCCCGGCTCTCCGGCAGCGACGGCTTCACCGCCGCCCGGATCCCACTGCGCCAGGTCCCGGACCCGAGCGCCCCCGTCTACCAGCAGGTCGCCGCGGTGCTCGGCAAGGCCACCAACGGGCGGGTCTCCTGGGCCGAGCTGAGCGACGCGTCCGCCGACGCGACCCGGGTGCTGTTCATCGACGGTCTCGACGAGTTCATGCAGGCGTCCGGCACCGCCGAGTCGAACTACCTCCAGAACGTGGTCGAGTTCCAGCGCATCGAGCGGCTCGCGTCCCGGCCGGTCGCGGTCATCGTCACCTCCCG
Source organism: Actinoplanes hulinensis (assembly GCF_019429605.1). Lineage (NCBI taxonomy): Bacteria > Bacillati > Actinomycetota > Actinomycetes > Micromonosporales > Micromonosporaceae > Actinoplanes > Actinoplanes hulinensis. Next base: position 8,358 of record NZ_JAHXZI010000047.1, read on the forward strand.
CACCCTGGTCGCCGACCTGGCCCGGATCCCGGAGGGCTGCCTGGTCATCAAGCTGGAGGACTTCAGCACCGGGCAGGTCGGGGCGTGGCTGGAGATCTGGGAGCGGGCGAACCCGTACCTGGGGCACAGCGGGCTGGCCGGCATCCCGTCGGCCGCGTCCGTGCTGTCCTACGGCGACATCGCCCGCCAGCCGCTGCTGTTGCTGCTGCTGGTGCTGCACGGCGCCGCCAACGGGCTGCCGCCCATGCAGCGGGACTCCACCCCGGCGCAGATCTACGGCGCCATCCTGCGCCGGTTCATCGAGCGGGAGCTGAGCAAGCCGGACAGCCCGGCGCGCGCCGGCGACGAGGCCGGGATCCAGGCCGAGCTGTGGCGGCTCGGCATCGCGGCGTTCGGCATGTTCAACCGGGGCAAGCACTACATCGAGGAGCAGACCCTGCTGGAGGACCTCCAGGCCCTCGACCCGGCGCCCCGCCAGCGGCAGAACGTCCGGCGCGGTGGGGCGCTGAGCGCGGCCCGGCGGGTCCTCGGCAGGTTCTTCTTCATCCACGCCTCCGAGGTCGACGAGGGGGTGGAGGGGCGCAGCTACGAGTTCCTGCACGCCACCTTCGGCGAGTACCTGACCGCCTACTTCGTGATGACCGAACTCGCCGAGCTGTGGCGCTCCCGGGACCGCCCGTCCTCCCAGAACTGGGACGACGACCGCCTGTACGCGCTGCTGTCGCACCAGACGCTGAACTCCGGCGGCTCGTCGGTGCTGCCGTTCATCGAGCAGCTGCACGCTGACCCGGAGGGCGCCCGGCGGGCCGGCGACATCCTGCGCGTGCTGCTGCGCGAGGCCGAGGACCGCTGGGACCGCGGCCGCTACGGCGCCTACTCGCCGTCCACCGGCACCTACATGGAGCGGTACGCGATCTACACGGCCAATCTCCTGCTGCTCCTGCTGCACGTGGAGAGCGACCCGGTGACGCTCGCCTCGATCGTGCCGCCGCCGGAGGACTCCAACGACTGGTGGACCCGGCTGGTCCGGCTCTGGCAGGGCTACCTGGACGTCGACTTCCTGGACACCATCTCCCCGGAGAGCGAGCCGGACTGGGCCGTCACCCGGGGCGGCGCGACAGCCGCGCAGCCCGCCGTGCACACCGAGTGGCTGGCGCTGTCCCGCATCGACGCGGTGGTCCTCAACGCCGGCCACGGCGCGGTCGGCAACGAGTACGCGATCGCCAGCTCGGACCGGGAGATCGAGGCTCTCGGGCAGGCGGCCCGCGCCTACGTCGACCCGGAGGCGTTCTGGGACGGCCGCCGTACCGTCGGCGACCTGATCCACGCCGACGAGACCGGCCGCGCCCACCACTACAGCCGGGCGCTGCTGGCCGCGCACGTGGCGCACAGCCCGGAACTGTTCCGGGTCGCCGACGTGACCGCACTCGACCCGTTCGCCCTGGAGGCCCGGGTGTCGCCGGACTGGTGGCCGCGTTCCCTGCTGGCCGCCCAGTACCCGGAACTGGGCGACCGGCCGGAGACCACGGCCTACCTGGCCCAGGTCCCGGTGGAGAGCCCCGGTTTCGCGGCCCTGCTGGCCGGGGCGCTGATCTGGGGCGACCGCTGGCCGGCCGGCGCGGACGTCCTGGCCCGCACCCCCGGGGTGCTGCACGAGGTGGCCACCGGGCTGCGCCCCTGGATCGACGGGATGGCCGGGCTGACCGACGAGCGGCGGCAGGTCCTGGTCATCGCCGGTCACCTGGTGGTGGCGATGCGGCGACTGCTGGTCGAGGACTAGGCCGTGTATCGAAGTCGGTGGTGGTGGGTGGAGAGGATCACGCGCGTCGTTGATCGATAGACAGTGAGGTCTCCGGTAGACGGTTTAGCGACCAAGCAGAACCGGAGACCACCGGAGACCTCG
>NZ_JAHXZI010000048.1:0-6139 GCF_019429605.1 Actinoplanes hulinensis
GTGCACTTCGACACGAAGGCCGATGACCAGGGCAACCGGGATATCAGCATCAACAGCACCCCGGGCAGCCTCGCCGCGTTCAAGAAGCTCGCCGCCAACCCGATCTTCAACGTCAAGCTGAGCTGACCGGACACACACCGAGCCGCCACCCCACCAGGGGTGGCGGCTCGTTCGGCTATTCGCAGGGCTCGAAGGCGTTCGTGATGTAGGTGATCCGGCCGCCGCCGTCCTTCCGGTCACCGGCCCACATCATCGGCGGTTCCTTCGGCGTGGTGATCCAGTACTTCTGGAACACGTCGTCCCACCGGGTGGTCGCGCCGGGGATGGTGCGCAGCGCCTTCCGGACGGTCGTCGCGGTCGTCACATCGTGCGGCAGGTGGACGCCGTCCGGCAGGCGTCCGGCGCCGACGGTCCAGCCGACCAGGCGGTTGCCGGGCGGCGCCATGGTCACCGTCAGCGCTCCCCAGATGAGATGGCGGCGCGGCTCCGCACCGGGATCGAGCTCGCAACCGCCGCCCCGCACGATCCGGTCCGGCGCGCTCAGGGCCCGGCGCAGCACCCGCTCCGCGGCCCGGGCCGAACCGCCGACCGCCACGCCGCCGACCGCCACCGGCGTCAGCTCCAGCGTGCGGCCGCCCCACAGCGCCACCACGGCCGGAGCGTTGAACAGGGCCGCGACCAGGATGGAGCGCCTCGCCGTCATCAGCTCACCGTAGCGATGAGCGCTCCCTTCGTACCAAAAATGGTTTTAATGAAGAAATGGTGTTATCTCGTTTCGCGGCCTCGGTAGCCGCGCTGACCACTCTCGTCGCGCTCACCGCCGGGCCGGCCGCCGCCGCGCCGGCCCTGGACAGTGTCACGGTCACCGGGACCGGCGATGTCTTCGGTGAGCCCGACGTCCTTGTCGCCGACTTCGCCGCCGAGGCCGGCGCGGCCACCGTCGCCGAGGCGATGGAGCGTGCCTCCGCGGCGGCCACCCGGATGCGGGACACGCTGGTGAGCGCCGGCGTCGTCGCGGCCGATCTGCAGACCTCCCACGCCGACATCAGCGCGCAGCGCGACGACAAGGGGAAGATCACCGGCTACACGGTGACGCAGGGGCTCACCGCGAAGATCCGGGACCTGCCGAAAGCCGGGACGGTGCTCACCGAGACGGTCACGGCGGGCGGGGACGCGGCACGGCTCAACGCCGTGTCCTTCGCGATCGACGACGACGCGGCGCTGCTCGCCGAGGCGCGCCGGAAGGCGTTCGCCGACGCCAAGGGCAAGGCCGAGCTGTACGCCGGAGCGGCCGGCCGGAAGCTGGGGCGGGTCATCCGGGTGAGTGAGGCGACCTCCGACGACGGCGGGGGGATCGGCGGACCGGACCACAAGTTCGCCGCGGACGCCGCGATGCCGGTCGAGCCGGGTCGCCAGCGGCTGACCGCGAACGTCACCGTGGAATGGCTCCTGCTTCGCTGAGCGGGTGACCGGCGGTCAGGCCGGCACCACGATCGGGGTTCCGGCGACCGGATCGGTGACGATGACGCAGGCGAGGCCGAACACCTTCCCGACCAGCTCGGCGGTGATCACCTCGGCCGGCGTGCCCTCGGCGACGATCCGGCCGTCGGCCATCGCGATGATGTGGTCGCAGAAGCGGCTGGCCAGGTTGAGGTCGTGCAGGACCGCGACGATCGTCTTCCCGGACTCCCGGTTCAGGGTGCCCAGCAGGCGCAGCAGCTCGACCTGGTGGTTGATGTCCAGGAACGTGGTCGGCTCGTCGAGCAGCAGCAGATCGGTGTCCTGGGCGAGCGCCATCGCCACCCAGACCCGCTGCCGCTGCCCGCCGGAGAGCTGGTGCAGGGGCCGGTTCGCCAGGTCGGCGGTGCCGGTCGCGTCGAGGGCGCGGGCCACCGCGTCGTGGTCGTCGCCGGTCCACCGGCGGAACCAGCCCTGATGCGGGTAGCGGCCGCGGGACACCAGGTCGGCGACGGTGACGCCGTCCGGTGCGACCGGCGACTGCGGCAGCAGCCCGAGCACCTTGGCGACCTCGACCGTGCTCATCCCGGACATCGGCGTGCCGTCCAGGTGGACCGCGCCCGCCCGGGGTTTGAGCAGCCGGGCCAGGCCGCGCAGCAGGGTGGACTTGCCGCAGGCGTTGGCGCCGACGACGGCGGTCACCCTGCCGTCCAGGATGTCGACGTCGAGGCCGCTCACCACGGCCCGGTCGTCGTAGCCGAGGGTGAGGCCCTGTGCGCGCAGCCGCGTCATCCGCCGGCTCCTCTCCGGTTCGTCGTGGCGAGCAGCCACAGCAGGTAGGGTGCGCCGACCGCGCCGGTGACCACGCCGGTCGGCAGCGGCGACGGCATCAGGTGCACGGCGACCAGGTCGGCGGTGAGCAGCAGCGCCGCGCCGGTCAGGGCGGCCGCCGCGATGCCGCCGGTGGCCGGGCCGAGCAGCCGGTTCGCGACCGGGCCGGCGACCAGCGCCACGAAGACGATCGGGCCGGCCACCGCGACAGCGAGCGCGACCAGCAGGACGGCGGTGCCGAGCAGGGCGGCACGGCTCAGCTCGGTACGCGTACCGAGCGCCCGGGCCGTGTCGTCGCCGAGTTCGAGCGCCCTGAGGTGCCTCTGCAACAGCACCGCGACCGGCAGCAGGACCGGCAGGGCGTACAGAAGGATCCGCAGTTCGCTCTCACTGGCCTGACCGACCGAGCCGGTGAGCCAGTGCATGGCCTGCCGCGCCTCGGTCAGTCTCGCTCGGCTCAGCACGTACCCGATCAGACCGTCGAAGAACGCGGCGACCCCGATGCCGATCAGGATGAACCGGTAGCCGCTGACCCCGTCCCGCCAGGCGAGCACGTACATGAGCAGGGCCGCGAGCAGGGCGCCGCCGAGGGCGTACGCGCACACGGCCAGCCCCGCGGCCTGGAGGAAGACGATGCCGCCGACCGCCGCGAGGCTCGCGCCGGAGGTGACGCCGACGAAGTCGGGAGAGGCCAGCGGGTTGCGCAGCAGTTGCTGGAAGACGGTGCCGGAGGCGCCGAGGGCGAGCCCGACGGCGAGCCCGGCGCCGGCGGTCGGCAGCCGCAGGCCGCGGACCACGAAGTCGATGCCGGGATTCGCCTCCAGATGCAGGACCGAGACGATCACCTGCCCGGCGGTGAGCCGGAAGCTGCCGACCATCATGGTCAGGACGAACAGGGCGGCCACCAGCAGGGCCAGGACCGTGGTGACGGTGACCGACCGGACGGATCGCCGGCGGCGGGTGACCCGCAGCGTGTCGAGTGTGGCGACGGACATGGTCAGGCCTCCGTGAGCCGGGCGTAGCGGACGATGCCCACGAAGACCGGCGCGCACAGCACCGCGAGGACCACTCCGACCTGGAGTTCGCCGGGCGCGCCGGCCACCCGGCCGATCACGTCGGCGAGCAGCAGGACGACCGGGGCGAGCAGCATCGAGTAGGGCAGGATCCACCGGTAGTCCGGTCCGCACAGGAACCGGGCCAGGTGCGGCACCACCAGGCCGATGAAGACGATCGGCCCGCATGCCGCGGTGGCCGCGCCGGCCAGCAGCGCCACCAGGGCGAACGCGGCGGCCCGGGTGAGCCGGACCCGCTGGCCCAGGCCGCGGGCCACGTCCTCGCCGAGTGCCAGCCCGTTGAGCGCGCGCCCGCATCCCAGCGACAGCAACAGTCCGGTCAGCAGGAACGGGGCGACGCCGGTGAGGACCGGTGTGTACCGGCCGGCCAGCGATCCGACCTGCCAGAACCGCAGCTCGTTGAGCGCGTCGATGTCGGTCATCACGATGGCCGAGGTGACCGAGATCAGCCCGGCGGTGACGGCCGCGCCGGAGAGCGCCAGCTTGACCGGGGTGGCGCCCTCGCGGCCCATCGACGCGATCGAGTACACCAGCACGGTGGCGGCCGCCGCACCGGCGAACGCGAACCACACGGAGACGCCGATCCCGCGGATGCCGAGCACCGACACGGCGAAGACGACGCTCGCGGCCGCCCCCGCGTTGATGCCCATGATCCCGGCGTCGGCGAGCGGGTTGCGCGTCACTCCCTGGAGGATGGCGCCGGCCACGCCGAGCGCGGCCCCGGCGAGGATCCCGAGCAGCGTACGGGGTACGCGCAGTTCGATCGTGACGGTGCTGTCGATCGTCTGGCCGCCGCCGAGGTTCCCCAGCGCCCGCAGGACCTCCGGCAGGTCGATCGACCGGGAGCCCTGGGTGACGCTGAGGAACGCGACGACGGCCAGGATGACACAGAGTGCGACGAGCCCGAGGGCGCGCCTAGGAGCCGATGTTCTCATCAGCGCCGTTGATCGCGGTGGTCAGCTTCTCCAGCTCGGTCGCGAAGTCGCCGTAGGTGTGCAGCCAGTACGCCGGCCAGGAGACGACCGCGCCGGCCTTGGCCGCCTTCACCTCGAACCAGGTCGGCTGCTTCTTGCCGAACTCGGCGTTCAGCGTGTCCTTGTAGGCGCGCCCGTCCCAGAGGATCAGGTCGGGCTGGTACTTGTCGGCGTTCTCCCAGCTCAGCGTCTCCCAGTAGGGGAAGTCCGCGTCCGGCGTCGCGGGGTTCATCACCTTGAGGCCCCAGCGCTGGAAGTCGAGCAGCTCGGGGGCGTACTTCGGGTTGGCGACGTACACCTTCTCGTCGGTCGGCGACATCCCGGCCGCGGTCAGGTTCGGCTTCGCGGCGGTGGCCGCCTTGAACGCGGCGACGGCCTTCTCGTACCGCTGCTTGTTCTCGGCGATCTTCGGGTCGTCGACCTTGGCGCCGAGGCTCTTCGCCAGCGCCTCGTAGCCCTCCGCGAGGTCGGCGATCGACTCACCCTGGGTGACGCCCACGATGGGCGCGAGCTCGGTGAGCTTCTTGCTCTTCTCGTCGACGCCCTCTTCCAGGCCGGAGTACGCCTTCTCGACCGGCCACCAGTCGCCGACGATCAGATCCGGGGCGAGGGAGGCCGCCTTCTCCACGTCGATCTTGCCCCACTCCTCGCCGAGGACGGTGATCCCGGTCAGGTCGAGGTTCTTGAGGTTCGCGTCGGTCTTCACCGGCTCGTCGGCGTAGATGCCGACCGGTTTGATCCCGAACGACATCAGGGCGGCCGCCTCACCGGCGTGCGCGATGATCCGGGTGGGGGTCTTCTCGGCCGTCACGGTCTCGCCGTTGCCGCTCTTGAAGGACCAGGGGCCGGCCGCCGCCGCGGGGGTCTCGGGCTCATCGGTGCCGCCGCCGCAACCGGCGAGCAGCACGCCGACTGTCGCGACGGCCAGGATCGAACGCCAGGTGTGCATCGGGGGCCGTCCATTCATACGCGGATCATTGGTTAGGGAAGGCTAACCATAGTTCAAAGGATGTGCATAGCCGGGCTCCGAAAGTTTCGGGGACCTGCGCCGGGCATGCCCTCGGTTTGCCGTGCTGGATGCTCGTGAATGCCTGTTGGGGTCGATCTCGGTATTTCCGAAAGTTCTCCGAAAGTTGTTGACACGATTCGAGGTAATGACGAAGCTCGATTTCGTAACATTCCCGTCCCCGTGGGGCTGCTTCCCCGACAGCCCCTCAAGAGGAGGAAAGGCCCACATGTCCGTAGAAATCCCACGTCGGCGCGGGCGCGTCCGCCTGCTCACCGCCGCTCTCTGCACCGCCGCGATGGCGATCGCCGGGGTCTCCGTGGCCGGCGTCGCGCACGCCGAGGCTGACCGGACGGTCAGCTCGAACACCACCGGAACCCACAACGGCTACTACTTCTCGTTTTGGAAGGACAGCGGCAACGCGAGCATGACGTTGCGTGCCGACGGCCGGTACTCCAGCAGCTGGGACCGCGGTACCAACAACTGGGTCGGTGGCAAGGGCTGGGCCACGGGCACCCGCCGGACGATCACCTACTCGGGCAGCTACAACCCGGGTAACAACAACACCTACCTGGCGCTGTACGGATGGACGCGCAGCCCGCTGATCGAGTACTACATCGTCGAGAACTTCGGCAGCTACAACCCGAGCAGCGGCGCCACCCGGATGGGCACCGTCACCACCGACGGCGGCACCTACGACATCCTGCGCAGCCAGCGGGTCAATGCGCCGTCGATCGACGGCACCCAGACGTTCTACCAGTTCTGGAGCGTGCGGCAGTCGAAGCGCAGTTCCGGCA
>NZ_JAHXZI010000049.1:0-2500 GCF_019429605.1 Actinoplanes hulinensis
AAAAAGAAAGGCCCACCCCGTATGGGGTGGGCCTTTCTATCACGTTGAGTCCGGCGGCGTCCTACTCTCCCACACCCTCCCGAGTGCAGTACCATCGGCGCTGAAGGGCTTAGCTACCGGGTTCGGAATGTAACCGGGCGTTTCCCCTCCGCTATGACCACCGAAACACCTTTCAGCACAGCGAAGAACCAGCAACCCGTGCCGGCCGAAACCGGACAACGAGGTGGTTGTTCGTTTGCTGTGAATCACACAGTGGACGCAAGCAGAAAATTTAGGGTGGTTAAGCCCTCGGCCTATTAGTACCGGTCAACTCAACACGTTACCGTGCTTACATCTCCGGCCTATCAACCCAGTAGTCTAGCTGGGAGCCTTACCCACTCAAAGGTGGTGGGATACCTCATCTCGAAGCAGGCTTCCCGCTTAGATGCTTTCAGCGGTTATCCCTTCCGAACGTAGCCAACCAGCCATGCTCCTGGCGGAACAACTGGCACACCAGAGGTTCGTCCGTCCCGGTCCTCTCGTACTAGGGACAGCCCTTCTCAAGTATCCAACGCGCACGGCGGATAGGGACCGAACTGTCTCACGACGTTCTAAACCCAGCTCGCGTACCGCTTTAATGGGCGAACAGCCCAACCCTTGGGACCTGCTACAGCCCCAGGATGCGACGAGCCGACATCGAGGTGCCAAACCATCCCGTCGATATGGACTCTTGGGGAAGATCAGCCTGTTATCCCCGGGGTACCTTTTATCCGTTGAGCGACACCGCTTCCACACGCAAGTGCCGGATCACTAGTCCCGACTTTCGTCCCTGCTCGACCCGTCAGTCTCACAGTCAAGCTCCCTTGTGCACTTACACTCAACACCTGATTGCCAACCAGGCTGAGGGAACCTTTGGGCGCCTCCGTTACCCTTTAGGAGGCAACCGCCCCAGTTAAACTACCCACCAGACACTGTCCCTCGACCCGATCAGGGCCGCAAGTTAGATACCCAAACCCAACAGAGTGGTATTTCAACAATGACTCCACCCGAACTGGCGTCCGAGCTTCACAGTCTCCCACCTATCCTACACAATTAAATTCAGATACCAATGTCAAGCTATAGTAAAGGTCCCGGGGTCTTTCCGTCCTGCCGCGCGTAACGAGCATCTTTACTCGTACTGCAATTTCGCCGGGCCTGTGGTTGAGACAGTGGGGAAGTCGTTACGCCATTCGTGCAGGTCGGAACTTACCCGACAAGGAATTTCGCTACCTTAGGATGGTTATAGTTACCACCGCCGTTTACTGGCGCTTAAGTTCTCCGCTTCGCCCCGAAGAGCTAACAGGTCCCCTTAACGTTCCAGCACCGGGCAGGCGTCAGTCCATATACATCGTCTTACGACTTGGCATGGACCTGTGTTTTTAGTAAACAGTCGCTTCCCCCTGCTCTCTGCGGCCATACCACGCTCCACCCGCAAGGGGCTTCACGCGTCCGGCCCCCCTTCTCCCTAAGTTACGGGGGCAATTTGCCGAGTTCCTTAACCACAGTTCACCCGTCGCCTCGGTATTCTCTACCTGACCACCTGTGTCGGTTTGGGGTACGGGCCGCTCAGAACATCGCTAGAGGCTTTTCTCGGCAGCATAGGATCAATGACTTCACCAGAACGGCTCGGCATCACGTCTCAGCCTCATGGTGTGCGGATTTGCCTACACACCGGCCTACACGCTTACCCCGGCACAACCACCGGCCGGGATCATCTACCTTCCTGCGTCACCCCATCGCTAAACTACTACCCACCAAGTTCCTAGTCTCCACGCTTTTTGACCCGAAGGTCGCCGGCGCTTCAAGTAGTTAGTACAGTGAGGTTCGTCTTGGGCGCTCTTTTGCGGGTACGGGAATATCAACCCGTTATCCATCGACTACGCCTCTCGGCCTCGCCTTAGGCCCCGACTCACCCAGGGCGGATTAGCCTGGCCCTGGAACCCTTGGTCATCCGGCGGAAGGGGTTCTCACCCTTCATTCGCTACTCATGCCTGCATTCTCACTCGTGTAGCGTCCACGGCTGGATCACTCCGCCGCTTCACCCGCTACACGACGCTCCCCTACCCATCAACACGCCTGGACCCCACTCCGAAGAGCAGAGCCGAGCAAAGTGTCAATGCCACAGCTTCGGCGGTGTGCTTGAGCCCCGCTACATTGTCGGCGCGGAACCACTTGACCAGTGAGCTATTACGCACTCTTTAAAGGGTGGCTGCTTCTAAGCCAACCTCCTGGTTGTCCATGCGATCCCACATCCTTTTCCACTTAGCACACGCTTAGGGGCCTTAGCTGGCGATCTGGGCTGTTTCCCTCTCGACTACGAAGCTTATCCCCCGCAGTCTCACTGCCGCGCTCTCACTTACCGGCATTCGGAGTTTGGCTGATTTCAGTAAGCTTGTGGGCCCCCTAGACCATCCAGTGCTCTACCTCCGGCAAGAAACACGCGACGCTGCACCTAAATGCATTTCGGGGAGAACCAGCTATC
>NZ_JAHXZI010000005.1:0-355492 GCF_019429605.1 Actinoplanes hulinensis
TCAGGTGCCGTCCGGCTCGCGGGTCGAGGCGACCGCGGGCGCCGCCGAGTTCCGCGGCGTCGGCCGGCTCGGCGACGTCACCGCCACCGGCCTGCACGGCACCGTCAAGATCGACGAAGCCGGCAGCCTCGCCATCGACGCCCTCGGCGCCGACATCACCATCGGACGGCTCACCGGCTCGGCCGAGATCAGCACGCAGAAGGGCGACATCACCGTCGCCGAGGCCACCGCCGGCACGGTCGTCCTGAGCGCCCAGATGGGCAACGTCACCGTCGCCGCCGCCAAGGGTGTTTCGGCCACCCTCGACGCCGGAACCGGCTACGGCCGAGTCCACAACACCCTGCTCAACACCGAAGGCGCCACGGCCGCCCTCACCATCAAGGCCACCACCGCCCACGGTGACATCACCGCCCGCAGCCTCTGATCCCCTCCACCGGCCGTCCACGAGACAGCCGCCTTCGACCGCGGCCGACACATCGCAAGGCGGGTCCCCATCCGGCTTATGCTCCACGGATGAGGACCCGCCTGCGGCGTCTGTGCATCGATGGCCGCGACTACACCTGGCGCGCCGAGATCGGCCACGTGCAGGGCGACGGCGACTGTCACCGTTGCGTCCGGGTACGCGTCTGGGGCGCCGGGAAGACCGGTCGTGCCCTCCAGGCGGATCTGCTGTCGCTGACCTGGCCGGCACCGTGGGGCGCCTGCGCCGCCGACGGCGCCTACCCCACCTCGGAGGACGTCCGCGCTCTCGTCGCCCACGGGCTCCGGCTCGGCTGGGATCCCGGCCACCGCGGCGGCACCTTTCCGCTGCCGGAGAGCGTCACCCTGCCCGCGTTCGTGGTGACAGACCGGACGCGGGACCCGGCCGCCGCAGACCCCACGGCCCGCGTCGTCGAGGCCTACGAGCGACGGCCTTCCGTCTAGACCGATCTCTTTCGGTACGCGGGACGGCGTCACGCGTACCGAGGAAGGGTTTTCAGACTCGCCAGACGTGGAAGGTTCACTGGAGGCGCCGGCCGCCCGGGGCCTCGTTGCGCCAGCGGAAGGTGGCCGGTTCGAGGTCGGAGAAGGTCCAGCGGAGGTCGCCGCCGTCGAGGACGGTGGGTGTGACGATGAAGCTGGTGGGGGCGGATCAGGTGGCGACAGTGGATTTCAGGGGCTCGATGAACTTCTCGGCGAAGCGGTGCAGGGCGTCGCGTTTCTCCTGGATGGGCGCGTCGAGGCGGCGCCAGGGCATGACGATCGCGTCGGTCACGCCGATCTCCGCCTGCTGCCGGAAGCCGTCGAGGCCGCGGCGGTCGATGCAGACGGCCTGGATCTCGAACGGGGTGTCCGCACGGCCGAACGACTCGCGCAGCCGGTGCAGGCGGCCGATCGTGTCCCGCAGTTCGTCGAAGCGCATCATCGCCGACGACCAGCCGTCACCGACCCGGGCGGCGCGGCGCAGCGCCGGCTCGGAGTGCCCGCCGATGTAGATCGGGACCGGTTCGTGGGGCGCCGGGCTCATCTGGAGCTTGCCGAACGAGAAGTGCTTCCCCTCGTACGAGACCATGCCGCCGCCCAGGATCAGCCGCAGCACCTCGATCGCCTCGTCGGCGCGGGCGCCCCGGTCGCGGAACGGCGCCCCGCACCACAGTGACTCCTCCGGTGACCAGCCGAGCCCCACCCCGAGGCCGAAGCGGCCGCCGGTGAGCGCCGCGACCGTACCGATCTGCCGGGCCAGCAGCAGCGGGTTGCGGGGATCGAGTTTGAGCACCTGGGTGTAGAAGCGGATGCGGCTGGTCACCGCGCCCATCGCCCCGGCCGCGACCATCGGGTCCGGCCACGGGGTGTGCGAGTCCCAGAAGCGGCTGCCGTCCGGGGTGTACGGGTACGCCGCCGACACCTGCTCGGAGTAGAACAGCGAGTCCGGCAGCGCGATCGAGTCGAACCCGCACTCCTCGGCGGCCCGGGCCAGTTCGGTCAACTGGTCGAGCGGGCTCAGCGCGATCCCCAGCGTGAACTTCACGGCAGCATCTCCTCGGCGAGCGTCACGAGCTGTGCGGTGGCGCCGCCGAGCGAGAACTCGTTCGCCTCGGCGGCCAGGAAGTAGCGGTGCAGCGGATAGTCCATGTCGAGGCCGACGCCGCCGTGCACGTGGACCGCGGTGTGCAGCACCCGGTGCCCGGCCTCGGCGGCCCAGAACCCGGCGGTCGCCACCTCGGCGGGTTCCGGCCGGCACACCGCCTGCCACAGCGCCAGCCGTAACGCCTCCACGTCGATCCACGCGTCGGCGAGCCGCTGCGACACCGCCTGGAACGCGCCGATCGGGCGGCCGAACTGGACTCGGGTGCGGGCGTACTCGGCGGTCATCTCCAGTGCCCGTTCGACGACGCCGAGTTGGTGGGCGGTGGTCCCGATGACCCGGGCGGCCCCCACGATCTCCTCCAGGTGGGGGACGTCGGCCGCGTGCCGTCCCAGCTCGATGAGGATGGCGCACTGCTCGGGCAGCCCGTAGCCCTCACCGCCTGCCTCTTTCGGCAGCACCGCCGTCAGCACCCCGGCCTCGGACAGGGCCGGCCACAGCGGACGGCCGGACTCGCACAGGTCCCGGGTCAGCCCGGCCAGTTCCCGCGCCTCACCGCTCAACTCGAAGTCCATGACCCGTCTCCTCAACGCCGGACCGGCAGGCCCAGGGCGCCCGCCGCGATGATGTCGCGCTGCACCTCGTTGGTCCCGCCGCCGAAGGTGAGGATCAGCGACGACCGGTACATGGCCTCGATCCGCCCGGCCAGCACCGCACCGGGCTCTCCGGCGCGGATCGTGGCGGCCGGCCCGATGATCTCCATGAGGAGCCGGTACGCCTCGATCGCCAGCTCCGTGCCGTACACCTTCCCGGCGGATGCCCGGGTCGCGGCCGGGGTGCCCTCGGTGACGCAGACCCGCCAGTTGAAGAGCTTCAAGGCCTCGGTACGCGCGTGCACCCGCGCCAGGTGCAGCCGGACCCACTCGTGCCCGATCGCCCCGGACTGCTGCGCCCACTCGCGGACCTCGCGCAGCGCCCGTTGCAGGGGAGCGGCCGAGGTGAGCGCCACCCGTTCGTGGTTGAGCTGGTCGGTGATCAGCCGCCAGCCCTGGTTCTCCTCGCCGACCAGGGCGGAGACCGGCACGCGTACGTCGTCGTAGTAGGTGGCGCTGGTGGACGGCCCGGCCACGGTCCGCACCGGTGTCCAGGAGAAGCCGGGGGAGCCGGTCGGCACGATGAGGATCGACAGCCCTTTGTGGCGGGGCGCCTCCGGGTCGGTCCGGCAGGCCAGCCACACGTAGTCGGCGTCCTCGATGAGGCTGGTCCACATCTTCTGCCCGTTGATCACGTAGTGGTCGCCGTCCCGGACCGCCCGGGTGCGCAACGCCGCGAGATCGGTACCGGCCTCCGGCTCCGAGTAGCCGATCGAGAAGTGGATCTCGCCCGCCTCGATCCCGGGCAGCAGCTCCGCCTTCTGCTGGTCGGTGCCGTGCCGGGCGATGGTCGGCCCGACCGTGTAGAGGGTCAGGAACGGCACCTGCACCCCGGCGAGCGCCGCCTCGTCGGCGAAGATCAGCTGGTCGATCCGGGAGCGGCCCTCGACGGCGAGCCAGCCGTCGCGCCCGAGCTGCCGGACCACCTCCCGGTAGGAGGCGCCGGCCGGGAGCCCGGCGAAGTACTCCCGTAGCGAGGATCGCAGCTTCTCCTGCTCCGGCGTGTATCCGACGTGCATGGCCGACCTCGGTTCTACTAGTAGAACAGGTTCTACTAGTAGAACCTTATCGGTCGAGTCCGGCAAGCACCTTCTCGGCGAGATCGCAGAACGTCGCCAGCTCCTCCGCGGTCAGCGTCGCGAACCAGCCGGCCACCGCGGCCTCGTCGCCGGCGTCGCGGCCCCGCCAATACCGCTCGCTCGCCTCGGTGGCGGTCAGCCGGCGCCGCCGCCGGTCGGCCGGATCCGGCTCGGCCCGCAGCATGCCCTTGCGCTCCAGGGCGGTGACCAGCTGAGCCACGTTCTGATGGGTGGTGCCGAGTGCGGCGGCCGCCTCGGTCAGCCCCGGCCGGTCCAGCGCCCGGACCACGGTGAGCAGCGCGGCCTGCTGGGTGGTGAGGCCGTCGGCGCGCAGCCGATCGTCCATCAGGTAGCGCAGACGCTGGGCGAGCACGAGGCCGACCCGGAACGCGCGCACCGGCGGGGTGAGGCCCGACCGCGGCCCCAGATCGAAGAGGGTCTGTTCCGGCTCCGTCATGCGCAATATATTACCTAACATGATCTGCCTGGTGCCACACTGCGCGTACCTGTCCCAGACATCGCGCATGATCGAGATCTACCGGGCGCTGCGCGAGCGCGGCGTCACCCCGAGAGTCGCCACCCAGGGCGGCACCTACGAGTCCGCGCTGCGGGCCGCCGGCATCGACTACGACATCGTCGGCCCGCGGATGGACGACGAGCGCTGCGCCCGCTTCCTGCGCGAACAGCCCAGCAGCGGGCCGGTCGGGCAGAGCGCCTACAGCGACGAGGAGCTGCGGGCGTACGTGACGGCCGAGGCGGAGTACTTCACCCGGCACGGGATCCGGACCGCGGTCACCGGCTTCACCCTGACCACCACCCTGTCCACCCGCCTCGCCGGGATCCGCCTGGTCACCGAGCACTCGGCCAGCTGGGCGCCGCCGATGTTCGAGCGCGGCCTGCTCCCCGCGCCCAGCGGCCGCACCCTGCCGCTGCCCCGGCCGGCCCGGCGGTGGATCGCCAACGCGCTGCCCAGCCGGGCGCGGTTCTACTGTGGCGGGTTCAACCGGATCGCCGCCGAACTCGGTGTCCCCGGCCTGCCCAGCGTCGCGGCCCTGCTGCTCGGCGACCTCACCCTGGTCACCGAGGCGCCCGAGGTGCTCGGCGTCCCGGCCGACGAGATCGCGGCATGGCGGCCCGGTCGCGGCTACCGGCCGGAGACCCGGCTGCGCTGCACCGGGCCGCTCTACGCGAAGCTGCCGGTGCCGCTGCCCGCGGAGACCGGACGGTTCCTCGCCGAGCCCGGCCCGCTCGTCTACGTGGCGATCACCTCCAGCGAGTCCGCGCTGGTCCGGGACGTGGTCGCGGCGCTGCGCCCGCTCGGCGCCCGGATCCTGGTCGCCGCCACCGTGCACGAGCTGGGCGACCTGAACGACGACCGTGTGCACGTCGGCGGGGTCCTGCCGAGCCACCTCGTCATGCCCCGCGCCGACCTGGCCGTCACCGCCGGCGGGCAGGGCAGCGTGCAGACCGCGATGGCCGCCGGCACCCCGCTGCTCGGCATCCCGCTCCAGATGGAGCAGGACCTCAACCTGGCCCTCGTGGAACGCCGCGGCGCCGGCCGCTGGATCGCGAAGCGGGACGCCCACGGGCCCCGGCTCACCGCGCTCGCCGGGGCGATGCTGGACGACGGCCGCTACCGGCGTGCGGCCGAGGACATCCGGAAGATCTATGCCGGCATCGACGGTCCGGGCAACGCGGCGGAAGCCATTCTCTGTAACACGTTCTAGTATCGGGACATGGACGCGTATCTGGTCGGAGCCGTGCGCACCCCGGTCGGCCGCCGGGGTGGGATGCACGCCGCCATCCACCCGGCCGACCTTGCCGGTGGGGTCATCGCCACCCTCCTGGAGCGGGCCGGGGTCGATCCGGCCACGGTCGACGACGTGATCCTCGGGTGCGTCGACACGATCGGGCCGCAGTCGGGGGACATCGCGCGGACCGCCTGGCTGGCCGCCGGGCTGCCCGAGCACGTGCCCGGTGTGACCGTGGACCGGCAGTGCGGATCGTCGCAGCAGGCTGTCCACTTCGCGGCGCAGGCGGTGATGAGCGGGACCGCGGATCTGGTGGTGGCCGGGGGAGTGCAGAACATGAGCCAGGTGCCGATCGGCAGCGCGATGGCGCCGGAGGGCCCGTATCGCCACAGTCCCGGCTGGGCTGCCCGCTACGGAAATGCGGATATATCCCAATTCCGCAGTGCGGACGAGATCGCGCTGAAGTGGTCCCTCGCTCGAGATGAGCTAGAGGGATACGCGCTGGCAAGCCATCGGCGGGCCAATAGAGCCATGAAGCGTTTCAAAGCCGAGATGACCGGCGACAAATCGGATGAGTGCCCGAGGGGGGACACCGACAGCGCCAAGATGGCCGCGTTGAAGCCCCTACGCGAAGGCGGCCTCACCACGGCCGCCACCTCCAGCCAGATCGCCGACGGCGCCGCCGCCCTCTTGATCGCCAACGACCGAGCGGTCCGCACCCACGGCCTGCGTCCCCGCGCCCGCATCCACCACCTCTCGGCCCGCGGCGACGACCCGGTCCTCATGCTCACCGCGCCCATCCCGGCCACCGCACACGCCCTGCGCCGCACCGGGCTCACCATCGACGACATCGACCGCTTCGAGATCAACGAGGCGTTCGCCAGCGTCGTCCTGGCCTGGCTGCGCGAGACCGGCGCCGACCCGGACCGCGTCAACGTCAACGGCGGCGCCATCGCCCTCGGCCACCCGCTCGGCGCGACCGGCGCCCGGCTCATGGTCAGCCTGCTGCACGAGCTGGAACGATCCGGCGGACGCTACGGCCTCCAGACCATGTGCGAGGGCGGCGGCCAGGCCAACGTCACCATCATCGAACGGCTCTGAGCCGGTCCAGACCCTCCGAAGCCTCCTTCATGATCCGTTCGATCAGCTCGGCGCACGACGGCAGATCATCGATCACCCCGGCCACCTGACCGGCCGACATCACCCCGAACTCGGGCCGCCCCTCGACCATCGCCTCCCGCAACAGCACCGGCGTGCCGGCCGCCATCAGCGTCTGCGCCCACGTCAGCTCACGACCGTGCCGCGCCGCGCGCCCGGCCCGCACCAGCTCCGGCCAGGAGAGCCCGGCCAGCCGGCGGAACGCCATCGCGTGCCGGGTCGCCCTGAGCAGCGCGGTCACCCTTCCCGAGCGTTCCAGACCATCGATGTACGGGGTACGCAGCACCCGATGCGGAACACCGTCCACCCGGGTCGTCACCACGGTCCCGGTCAGCGGCGCGTCCAGATACAGCCGCTTCACCGGTACGCCCACCGGGCTGTCCGAAGTGAGCAGGAACCGGGTCCCCATCGCGATGCCGGCCGCCCCGTAGGCGAGCGCGGCCAGCAGCCCCCGCCCGTCGAAGAACCCGCCGGCCGCCACCACCGGAATGCCGACCGCGTCCACCACCCGGGGCAGCAGCAGCGTCGTCGGCACCGGCCCGGTGTGCCCGCCGCCCTCCCCGCCCTGCACCAGAACCGCGTCCACACCCCAGCCGGCCACCTTCTCGGCGTGCCGGACCGCGCCCACCGACGGCATGGTCAGCACCCCGCCGTCGGCGCAGCGCCGGATCAGATCCCGGTCCGGGGCCAGCGCGAACGACGCCAGCCGCACCTTCTCGCGGATCAGCAGCTCGATCCTGGCATGCGCGTCCGGCGCGTCCGCGCGTACGTTGACCCCGAAGTTCTGATCGGTTCTGTCCCTGATCTCGTGGATCGTGTCGCGCAGCTGCTCCAGGCTCATGGTCGCGGACGCCACGATCCCGAAACCGCCCGCCGTGGCGACCGCCGAGACCAGCCGTGCCCCGGCCACGTACCCCATCCCGGTCTGCACGATCGGATGCCGGCAGCCGAGCAGTTCGGTGAGCGCGGTCCGCATCACTTCTCCCGCAGACCGTGCGGATCCAGGTGCTCGCGGATCAGCTTCAGTTCCTCCTCGGTGGGCTCGCGCGTCGCCGGCACGCCGGCCGGGATCGTCAGCGCGAAACCGGTCGCCGCGATGACCTCGTCGACGGTCACGCCGGGATGCACCGACCGCAGCCGCATCGACCGGTCCGGGGTCTCGAAGTCCAGCACCGCCAGATCGGTGACCACCCGGCGGATCTCGTGCGCACCCCGGTCGTGACCGATTCCGGACACCATGTCGACGCGTTCCACGAACACCCGCGGCGAGTGCCTGGGCACCCAGTAGCTGGTGGCGTGGTTGACCGTGTTGCCCGGCGCGCCCCGGACGCCCAGAAGTTGAGACCTCGGCCGCTCCCACGGGCCCACGCAGGAGATGTTCTGGTTCCCGAAGCGGTCCAGCTGGCTCGCGCCCATCATCACGTGCCGGGCGCCGGCCGCGACCATCGAGAACACCGCACGGTACGGCAGCCAGCCCTCCGCCCGGCCGTCCCGCAGCAGCGTCGCCTCCCCGTCGGTGACCAGCAGCTCCGGAGCGAACGTCAGCTGGGCCAGCCGGGCCCCCAACTGCGGGATCAGCCCGGCGGAGCTCGCCAGCACCGCGCCGTCGCCGCGCCACGCCTCGGCGCACGCCACCACACACGTCTCCGCCCGGGTCATCAGGCGACCGCCTTCTGATAGTCGTCCTCGCCGGAGTCCAGATAGCGGGCACGGAAGGCCGCCCAGTCGGTGGTCGCGTACTCCCGCTGGAACGCCTCGTCCCGCCCGTAGTCGGGCACGCAGCTGGTGAAATGGGCGCCGTGCGGGGTCTCCACCACACCGTCCACCATCGACCGGTTGGTCAGCAGCGTCTGCGGCGGTCCTGTCTCGATCAGATCTTCGGTGCTCAGCACCCGCTCGCAGGAGACGAAACGCCGCTTCGCGGCAAGACAGAAGAGATCGTCGAAGTACGGGTCCGGGCCCAGATAGCGGCCGTTTCCCCCGGCGTCCGTGCGATTCAGATGTACGAGTGACACGTCCAGCGGGACGGCGGGCATCGCCACCAGCTCGGTGGCGTCGGCGTAGGGGGAGCGGATCGTTCTCAGCTCCGGGTTCACCCGCATCACATCGGAGCCCAGACCCGCCCGGATCGGCAGGAACGGCAGCCGGTTCGCGGCCGCCAGCAGTCCCCAGTAGAGCATGCCCTCGTCGTACTCGGTCAGTTCGATCGTCCCGGCGCTGCGGGCCCGCCGGAAGTGCGGCTCGAGGGGGATGCTGTCCAGCGACACGAACCCGGTCACCACCCGTTTCACACAGCCCGCCGCGACCAGCAGCCCCACATCCGGCCCGCCGTAGGTGACCAGCGTCAGGTCCTTCTTCCCGGCCCGGACGAGCGCACGGACCAGCGCCATCGGCTTGCGGCGGGACCCCCAGCCGCCGATCCCGACCGTCATCCCGTCCCGGATCTCGCCCACCACCTCGGCGATGGTCACCCGCTTATCCATCGGATTCCTTCCGGACGAAGGCGTCGCGGGCGCGGTCGCCGGCGCCGTCGAGGTTGAGCTCGAAGGTGAAACCCTGCTCGAAGCGGTAGGAGCGCTTCACGTCGATCGGGTCGATGCCGTTCAGTGACTCCTTGGCCCGGCGGATGACCAGCGGATCCTTGGCCGCGATCTCCTCCGCCACCCGCCGCGCGGCCCGCCGCAGCCCGGCCGGCGGCACCACTTCCAGCACCGTCCCGAACCGGTGCAGCTCCCACGCGCCGACCCGGCGGCAGGTGTAGACCATCGTGCGCATCAGCTGCTGCGGCACCAGCCGGGCCAGGTGGGTGGCCGCGCCGAGCGCTCCACGGTCCACCTCCGGCAGGCCGAACGTGGCGTCGTCGGCGGCCACCACCAGATCGGCGTTGCCGGCCAGGCCCACCCCGCCGCCGAGACAGAACCCGTGCACGGCCGCGATCACCGGGACCGGGCAGTCGTAGACCGCGGCGAACGCGGCCGCACACCCCCGGTTCGCGGCGAGCAGCGCCTCGTGCCCGGCGGTCCGCTGCATCTCCTTGATGTCGACGCCCGCGCAGAACCCGCGCCCCTCCGCCGCCAGGACGACGACCCGGGTCGCCGGATCCGCGCCGGCCTCGGTGACCGCCGCGGCGAGATCGTGCCACCCGGCCGCCGGCACCGCGTTGACCGGCGGAAAGTCCAGGACGACCTCGGCGACCGTGCCGCGGTGCAGTGCGATGCCCACGGCGTCGAGGCTAACCTAGCGCTTGCTTGGGTGGCTAGCATCGACCCTCATGGACCCCCTCGACTTCACCGGCCGGGCCGTGGTCGTCACCGGCGGCACCCGCGGCATAGGCGCGGCCGTCGCCCGCGCCTTCCAGGCGGCCGGCGCCCACGTCCTGGTCTGCGCCCGCACCGCCCCCTCCTCCGATCCGCTCCCGCCCTCGCCGTCGGCGACGCCGCGCGCGGGAGGGGTGGCGCCGGCGTTCTTCCAGGCCGACGTGCGGGATCCGGTGCAGGCGGCCGCGCTGATCGCGGAGGCCGTGCGACGGTTCGGGCGGCTCGACGTGCTGATCAACAACGCCGGGGGAGCGCCGACCGCGAGCGCTGACACGGCCTCGCCGCGCCTGCACGCGAAGGTCATCGAGCTGAACCTGATCGCGCCGCTGCACGTCTCGCAGGCGGCCAACGCGGTCATGCGGGAGCAGGCCACCGGCGGC
Organism: Actinoplanes hulinensis; assembly: GCF_019429605.1. NCBI lineage: Bacteria > Bacillati > Actinomycetota > Actinomycetes > Micromonosporales > Micromonosporaceae > Actinoplanes > Actinoplanes hulinensis. The sequence goes on from NZ_JAHXZI010000005.1 coordinate 10,404, forward strand.
GTGATCCTCATGATCGGCAGCGTGAGTGGCACCCGGCCGTCCCCGGGGACGGCCGCCTACGGCGCGGCCAAAGCGGGCCTCCACCACCTCGCCACCAGCCTGGCCGCGGAGTGGGCGCCGAAGGTGCGGGTGAACAGCCTGGTCGTGGGCCCGGTCGACTCCGGTGCGGGCCCGGATCGGGAGGCGGTGGCGCGGACCGTGCCGATGGGGCGGGCGGCGTCGGCCGGGGAGGTGGCGGGCGCCTGTCTGCTGCTGGCCTCGCCGCTGGCCGGCTACGTCACCGGGGCGTCGCTGGCGGTTCATGGGGGAGGGGAGTGGCCGGCGTATCTGGCGGACCTCCGGGACACGGCGTACCGTGCCGAGAAGTAGAACGCGTTCCAGTTCCGCCGATGGAGGTGCGGCATGGTGCTCTCGATCAAGGCCAAACGCGACGAGGTCGGCCTGGCCGGCGGTGAGCTGCTGATCGACGGGCGCTGGCGCCCGGCCGCCGACGGGCGGACCTGGACCCACATGCATCCGGCGACCGCCGAGGAGGTGGGCGGGTTCGCCGTGGCCACCCCGGCCGACGTGGACGCCGCCGTCCGCGCGGCCCGTAAGGCGTTCGACGAGGGGCCGTGGCCGCGTACCCGGGCGAAGGAGCGGATCCGGGTGCTGCGCCGGATCGCCGACGCGATCCGTGAGCACGCCGTCGAGTTGCAGGCCCTGGTGGCGCTGGACAACGGGGTGCCGGTCACGTTCGGCGAGACCTACGCCATGTCGGTCGAGTGCGTGGCCGACGTCTTCGAGCACCACGCCGGCTGGGTGGACAAGCTGGCCGGTGAGACGCTGCCCGGCTACCAGGGCGGCGAGCACCTGGTGCTCACCCTGCGCGAGCCGGTCGGCGTGGTCGCCGCGATCATCCCGTGGAACGGCCCGCTGCTGCTGGCCGCCCAGAAGCTGGCCCCGGCGCTGGCGGCCGGTTGCACCGTGGTGCTGAAGCCGTCCGAGTACGCCACCTTCTCGGCGCTGCGCCTGGCCCGGATCGTCGAGGAGGCGGGCCTGCCGCCGGGCGTGTTCAACGTGGTCACCGGGCCGGGCGAGAGCACCGGCGACGCGCTGATCAATCATCCGCTGATCGACAAGATCACCTTCACCGGCAGCCGGGGTGTCGGCCGCCGGGTGCTGGCCGCCGCCGCGAAGGGCATGAAGCGCGTCAGCCTGGAGCTCGGCGGCAAGAGCCCGTCGCTGGTCTTCGCGGACGCCGACGTCTACGCGGCCGCCGCCACCACGATGGGCACGGTGACCCTGGGGCTCTCCGGCCAGGCCTGTGTGGCGCACACCCGGGCGCTGGTGCACCGGGACGTCTACGACGACTTCCTGGCCGTCGTCGAGGGGATGGCCGCCCTGGTCAACTACGGCGACCCGTTCCATCCGGAGACCACCGCCTCGCCGCTGATCAACGAGCGCCAGCTTGCCCGGGTGCTCGGCTACATCGAGAGCGGCCGGGCCGAGGGTGCCCGGCTGGTCTGCGGCGGCGGCCGTCCCGACGGCGAGCTGGCGGCCGGCAACTTCGTGCAGCCCACGGTCTTCGCCGACGTCACCAACGACGCCACCATCGCCCGGGAGGAGATCTTCGGCCCGGTGCTGGCGGTGGTGCCGTTCACCGAGGAGGAGGAGGCGGTGCGGATGGCCAACGACACCACGTACGGCCTGGCCGCCACGGTCTGGACCAATGACGTGAAGCGGGCCATGCGGCTGACCCGGGCGGTCCGGGCCGGCACCGTGGGCGTCAACGGCTACCAGCTGGAACCGCACGTGGCGTTCGGCGGCTTCGGCCAGTCCGGCCTGGGGCGCGAGGGCGGCCGTACCTCGATCGAGGCGTACACGGAGCTCAAGACCGTCCTCATCCCGACGACAGAGGAGATGATGTAGGGTCCCTTTCCTAGACGGGATCCGTCTAGGAAAGGGGCTCGGGATGAACGCACAACAGGCCGCCTGGCGCGCGCGGACGCTGCCGCCGGTGGAGAGGCTTCCCGGCGGCCTGGTGTCCGTTCCGGTCCCGATCCCGAACAACCCGCTGCGCTACACGCTGTCCTACCTGATCCCGGGCGACGACGGCCTGGTCGTGGTCGACCCGGGCTGGGACAGCGAGACCGGCTGGCAGGCGCTCACCGACGGGCTCGCCGAGGCCGGGGCGACCGCCGCCGACGTCACCGGCGTGGTGCTCACCCACGTGCACCCGGACCACCACGGGCTCACCGCCCGGCTGCGCGACGCCTCCGGCGCCTGGGTGGCCATGCACCCGGCCGAGCGTGCGCAGCTGCGCCGGGACCGGGACACCGAGCCGAGCCGGGCGCTCGGCGACTGGATGCGCACCCTGCACGTGCCGGACGCCGAGATCGACCGGCTGCTCGGCGCCTTCGGCAAGGCCGTGGACCTGCACTTCGCCCCGCTCGCCGACGCCGACGTGATGCTCGGCGACGGCGACCTGGTGCCGCTGGCCGGCCGCCGTCTGCGGGCCGTCTGGACGCCCGGCCACACCCCCGGCCACCTGTGCCTGCTGGAGCCGGACGCGCAGGTGCTGCTCACCGGCGACCACGTGCTGCCCCGGATCAGCCCCAACATCGGCCTCCAGCTCAGCGGCGAGGACCCGCTCGGCCGCTACCTGGAGTCGCTGGAGAAGGTCTCCGCGTACGACGAGTGCGAGGCGCTGCCCGGCCACGAGTACCGCTTCCACGGCATCGCGGCCCGCGCCGCCGAGCTGGACCGGCACCACCGGGAGCGCTGCCGGGAGATCGTGTCCGTGGTCGACCGCCTGGGCGCCGCCACCATCTGGGAGGTGGCCTCCGAGCTGACCTGGTCCCGGCCGTGGGCGGAGATCGGCCCGATGCTGGTCGGGGCGGTCGCCGAGACGGCCGCCCACATCGAGCTGCTGGTCCGCGCCGGCGAGCTGGAGTGGAAGGGCGGCGGCCCGCAGGTGGTCACCGGGGCACTCTGTAGGAGCTAGAGAGCACGAAGTCGACCAGCTCCTCGGCGTACCGGTCGGCGCCCGCCGCCACCTGCGCGCGCAGATCGGCCGGGGTGGCCACCGCGTGGTTGAGCGCCCCGCCGCTGATGCAGTCGAGCAGCAGTGTGACGCTGGTGTCGCGGGACAGCTGGCCGCGGTCGATGCCGCGCAGCACGATGGCGCGGGCGGCCGCGACCTGCGAGCGCAGGAACCGGTCCAGGTGCTCGCGCCCGGCCGGGATGCCGCCCGCCTCCACGGTGAGCCGCAGCACCGCCCCGCCGTCCTCGCCGAGGAAGGTGTGCAGCACCTGCCGGGCCAGCGCCACCAGGTCGTCGCGGACCGAGCCGGTGTCGATGTCCCGCACCCCGCCGAGCCGGCTGGCCAGGGTCGCCACGAACAGCGCCTCCTTGTTGGGCCAGCGCAGGTAGATCGACGCCTTGCCGACGCCCGCCTTGCGCGCGACCGCGTCCACCGAGAATCCGGCCCAGCCGTCGGTGCCGTACACCAGCGCGGCGGCACGGGTGATCCGCTCGTCCACCCCGGGATCGCGCGGGCGACCCGCCGGCACCCCAGCCGTCATCAAGCCCTCCCGGCACGGTTCGAGATCGGCGGCCATTCTATGGTCAGGAGAGCAGTTTGCGGTGGTCCCAGCTGGCGGTTCGGGCCGGCTGGACCAGGTAGGCGACACGCTTGCGGGCCGCGTGCGTCACGTAGGCGTCCAGCGCGTCGCGGGGGACGTCCGGCATCCGCGCCGCGATCAGGCGGCCCACCGCGGTCACCCCGGGCAGGTCCTCGATCCGGGTCACGACCCCGGTGACCTGCACGCCACGCAGTTCGAAGTAGTCCTCGCCGTCCTCGACCAGGCAGGTCAGCCGGGGATCGCGGGCCAGATTCCGCGCCTTCTGCGACGACCGGTAGGTCCAGAACGCGATCCGGCCTTCGGCCAGACCGAAGAACATGGTGACCAGGTGCGGGGTTCCGTCCGGGTTGATCGTCGCTGTCTGGACCTTCCGGGCGTACGCGAGAAGCGCGCCCACCTCGTCATCGGTCATCGTGACCGCCACCCGCTGCTTCACGGCGCCTCGCCGAAGGTGGTCGCGGCCAGCGGCAGCGTCTCCTCGCAGACGAACCCGGGCTTGGGCTGCTCGGCGGTGAACACCGGGCCGAGCGCGGCGTCCAGCTCGGTGGCCGTCCAGGTGCCGGTCTCCGCCCGGAAGACCGCCCGCACGGTCGGCGGCCCGAGCAGCGCCACCACGTCGCCGTGCACCACGAACACCTCGCCGGTGATCCGCGCGCCGGACGGCCCGGCCAGGTGCACGACGAGCGGCGCCACCCGGTCCGGCGCCATCGGGTCCGCTCCGCTGGGCGGCGGCCCCATGAGTTCGCCGGTCATCCCGGTACGGGCCCGTGGGCAGATCGCGTTCACCCGTACCCCATGCCTGGCACAACCCCGAGCGGTCGCGAGGGTGAGAGAGACGATCCCGCCCTTGGCCGCGGCGTAGTTGGCTTGACCCGCCGATCCGAGCAGGAACGCCTCGGAGGCGGTGTTGACGATCCGGGCGTAGACCGGGCCGCCCTCGTCCTTGCTCCGGTCCCGCCACCAGGCGGTCGCGAACCGCGTGGTCACGAAGTGGCCGCGCAGGTGCACCCGGACGACCGTGTCCCACTCCTGTTCGGACATCGAGAAGATCATCCGGTCGCGCAGCACGCCCGCGTTGTTGACCAGCACGTCGAGGCCGCCGAACCCGTCCACCGCGGCCTTGACCAGCGCCTCCCCGGTGGCCATGTCGGCCACGTCGCCGGGGACCGCGACCGCCGTCCCGCCGGCCGTCCGGATCCGCTCGACCACCGCGTCGAGCGCGGGCCCGGGCAGATCGTTGAGCACCATCCGGGCGCCCGCCGCGGCCAGCGCCTCCGCCTCGGCGGCGCCCAGCCCCTGCCCGGCCCCGGTCACGATCGCGACCCGCCCGTCCAGCGTGGCCATCTCAGTAGCCCGGGCCGCTGAGCAGGCCGCCGTCGGCGAGGAACTCGGCGCCGGTGGTGTAGGACGCCTCGTCGGAGGCGAGGAACGCGACCAGCCGGGAGATCTCCACCGGCTCGGCGAACCGGGCGATCGGCAGCGACTTGAGGAACCCGCCCCCGTCGACGCCGGTCATGGTCTGCGCGGCGGCCAGCGCCATCGACGTCATCACGCCGCCCGGGTGCACCGAGTTGACCCGGATGCCGGCCGGCCCCAGCTCCTGCGCCGCCGACCGGGTGAGGCCGCGGACGCCGAACTTGCTGGCGCTGTACGCCGACAGCCCGGCCGCCCCGGCGAAGCCCTCGATCGACGAGATGTTCACGATCGAGCCGCCGCCACCCGCGGTCATCGGCGGCACCACCTGCCGGATGCCCAGCCACGTGCCCACCAGGTTGACCTCGACGACCTGCCGGAAATCGGCCGGGTCCATCGCGGCGACCGGCGCGTGCCGCAGGATGCCGGCGTTGTTGACCAGCACGTCGATCCGCCCGTACGCGTCGATCGTCTCGTCGACCGCCACCGCCCAGTCGTCCTCGCTCGTGACGTCGTGGTGCACGAACCGGCACCGGTCCGCCCCGATCCCGTCGGCGACGGCCCGGCCCTTGTCGTCGAGCACGTCGCCGATCACCACCCGGGCGCCCTCGGCCGCGAAGTGCCGGGCGTGTGCCTTGCCCATGCCGCGCGCCCCGCCGGTGATCAGAGCCACCTTGCCGTCCAGCCGCCCCATGGCGCCTCCCGGGTGTCGTCGAAGCGCATACCAAGCGCTTGCTTGGGAGGCTACGCCGACTTGATGCCGTCGAAAAGGAGCCGCAACAGGCCGTCGACGATCTGGTCGGTGGTCCAGCTCTTCGACGACGCCCACGACGTCGGCAGCCAGAGGATGTCGCGAAGCAGCCGGTACGTCAGCCGCGCGTCCAGGTCGGCCCGGAACACTCCGGTCTCCCTGCCGCGTTCCAGCAGGTCGATCCAGGTCTGCTCGATCTCCTTCATGGCGGTCCGCAGGTACGCGAACCGGGGCTGCCCGGAGAAGTAGTTCCAGTCCCTCTGGAGCATGGTGAGCGCGGCCCGGTGCCGGCTCAGCGTGGCCGTGCTGGACCGGACGATCCGCTCGATCGCCGCCCGCGGGTCGTCGCTCTCGGCCACCGCGGCCCGGTACCCGGCCAGCACGTCCTCCAGGAACGCGCTGAGGATCTCGTCGCCGATCGACTCCTTGGAGTCGAAGTGGTGGTAGAGGCTGCCGGACAGGATGCCCGCGGCGTCGGCGATCTGCCGCACGGTGGTGGCCCGGAACCCCTGCTCGGCGAAGAGGCCGCCGGCCAGCCGGACCAGGTGCGTGCGCCGTTCCGACGGCGTCTTCGAGGTGCTCACCGGGCCATTATGGGCGCCGACCGAACGCTTGCTTGGTACCCCCCTCCCGGTTAGCGTAGAACGCGTTCTAATTTTCGAGGAGGTCCGGGATGCGCGCGGCGGTGCTGCACACGATCGGGGACGAGAAGCTCGACATCCGCGACGACGTGGCCGTCCTCGGCCCCGGTCCGGGTGAGGTGCGCCTGCGGGTGCGCGCGTCCGGCGTCTGCCACTCCGACCTGTCCGCCCTGCGGGGCGGCCTGCCCCAGCCGGTGCCCGCGATCCTCGGCCACGAGGCGGCCGGCGACGTGCTCGAGGTCGGCGACAATGTGGACGACCTGGCGCCGGGCGACCGGGTCGCGGTCAACTGGCTGCCCGCCTGCGGGGTCTGCACACACTGCCGGCGCGCGGAGCCGTACCTCTGCATGACGCACGTGATGGCCGGCTACGTGATGCCCCGGTTCACCGCCGGGGACCTGCCGATCTTCGGGTTGGCCGGATGCGGGGCGTTCGCCGAGGAGATGGTGGTGCCGCGGGCCGGGGCCGTGAAGATCGACGACGACGTTCCGTACGAGGTGGCCGCCCTGGTCGGCTGCGGCGTCACCACCGGCGTGGGCGCGGTGATCAACACGGCGCGGGTGCGGCCCGGCGACAGTGTCGTGGTGATCGGGTGCGGCGGCGTCGGCATCGCGGCCGTCCAGGGCGCCCGGATCGCCGGCGCCGCCCTGATCATGGCGGTGGACACGGTGCCCGCCCGGCACGAGGCGGCCCGCCGGTTCGGCGCCACCCACACGGCCACCCCGGACGAGCTGAGCGACCTCCAGATGGCGGTGGCGCCGGAGGGCTTCGACCACGCCTTCGACGTCGTCGCCGTACCCGAGACGCTCCGGACCGCCTGGACCGCGTGCCGGCGCGGCGGCAGTGTGATCGTGGTGGGCGCCGGCCGCGCCGAGCACCAGGTCGAGTTCAGCCCGTTCGAGCTGCTCTTCGAGGGCAAGCGCATCCTGCCCTCGCTGTACGGCTCCGCCGAACCGCACCGCGACTTCCCCCGCCTGCTGGCCCTGTGGCGGGCCGGCCGCCTGGACATCGAGGGCATGATCACCCGGCGGCTGCGGCTGGACCAGATCGGCGACGCGCTGGCCGCACTGGGCAGCGGCGACGTGATCCGCCAAGTGATCGTCCACGACTGACATGCGCCTCGGGATCCAGCTCGGCTACAGCGGCGAGGGCTTCGCGGCGGACGTCGACGAGGTCGTGGAGTACGAGGAGGCCGGCGCCGAACTGGTCGTGGTGCCGGAGGCGTACAGCTTCGACGCGGTGAGCCGGCTCGGTTTCCTGGCCGCCCGCACCCGCCGGATGGAGCTGGCGTCCGGGGTGATGCAGATCTACACCCGCACGCCCACCCTGACCGCGATGACCGCGGCCGGCATCGACTACGTCTCCGGCGGCCGGTTCAGCCTCGGGCTGGGCGCGTCCGGACCACAGGTGATCGAGGGCTTCCACGGCGTCCGCTACGACGCGCCGGTGGCCCGGACCCGGCAGATCGTCGAGATCTGCCGCCGGGTGTGGCGCCGCGAGACGCTCGTCTTCGAGGGCGGCCACTACCGGATCCCGCTGCCGGGGGAGTACGCCAAACCCCTCAAACTGATCAACCACCCGGTCCGGCCGCGGATCCCGGTCCTGCTGGCCGCCATGGGACCACGCAACGTGGCCCTGGCCGCCGAGATCGCCGAGGGCTGGCAGGCGCTGTGGATCGACCCGCGCAACGCCGCCCGGGTCTTCGGCGACGCGCTGGCCGACGGCCGGTCCCGCCGCGACCCGGCGCTGGGCCCGCTCGACATCAGCGTCCCGGTGCCGTTCGCGCTGCGCGAGCAGGGCCTGGACCGGCACCGCGCCCAGCTCGCCCTCTACCTGGGCGGCATGGGCGCGCGCGGCCGCAACTTCTCCAACGACCTGGTCCGCCGGTACGGGTACGCCGACGAGGCCACCCGCATCCAGGAGCTCTACCTGTCCGGCCGCCGGGCCGAGGCGGTCGCCGCCGTACCGGAGGACCTGGTCGCCGCCACCTCGCTGACCGGCCCGCCGGACGAGATCCGCCGCCGCCTCGACGCCCTGGCCGGCGCGGGCGTCACCACGCTGCTGGTGTCCCCGTTGGCCACCGAGCGCGCGGAGCGGGTCAAGGACGTGCAGACACTGTCCACCCTGCTGGCCACGCGGTGATCACGCCGGGAAGGTGACGACCACCTTCGCCCGGGCGTGCTCGACCATCAGATAGCGGAGCGCCTCCGTGGTCTGCTCGAACGGGTACGCCCGGTCGATCACCGGCACGATCGTCTTCTCCTCGGCCAGCTCCCGCAGCGTGGCCAGCATCGCCGGCTCCGACCTCGCGTTCAGCTGCGCCACCCGGGTCCGGCCCAGCCGGCCCACCGTCTGCCCGGCCACCGACAGGCCCACCGGCCCGATCAGCGACGGACGGCCGGGGCGCGCGTTGCCGCCACCGCCCAGCACCAGCGTCCCGCCCGGGGCCACCGCCCGGCGCAGCGCCCGCAGTGGACGGCTCGCCGCCAGGTCCAGCACGATGTCGTACCGGCGGCCGGACCGGGTGAAGTCCTCCCGCGTGTAGTCGACGACCTCGGCGCCCAGCGAGGAGACCAGGTCGGCGTTGCGGGCGCTGCACACCCCGGTCACCTCCGCGCCGTACGCGCGAGCCAGCTGCACCGCGAACGTCCCCACCCCACCGGACGCCCCGTTGACCAGCACCCGGTGGCCGGGCCGCACCGGAGCCGCCTCCCGCACCGCCAGCAGCGCCGTCTGGCCGGCCAGCGGCAGGGTCGCGGCCTCCTCGAAACCCAGGTTCTCCGGGCGGCGCTGCGCCAGCGACTCCGGCACGCACACCAGCTCGGCGAAGGCCCCGTCGTGGGCGATCACGTCGCCGAACACCTCGTCACCCGGCGCGAACCGGGTCACCGACCGGCCCACCGCGGTCACCACCCCGGCCACGTCACTGCCCCGGATCGGGGCGGCCGGTCCGCGCCGCCCGAAGATCGGGGACATCAGCCGGGCCACGTACGGGTCGCCGCGCATGACGTGCCAGTCCCGTGCGTTCAGGGACGCGGCCCGTACCCGTACCAGAATCTCGTCGTCAGCCGGAACCGGCGCCGCCACCTTGGCCATCCGCAGCGTCTCGCCGTACCGGTCCTGCACCATCGCCCTCATACCTCGATGGTCGCGACTGGGCGGTCCACATTCATCGGTCCGCGGTACGCTCCGGAAGCCGTACTAAAGTTCGATCCGCCGCGTCTCGAACGCCCAGATCGCCACTTCCACCCGGTTCCGGGCGCCCAGCTTGTTCATCAGGCTCGTGACGTGCGTCTTCACCGTGCTCAGCGTGATGAACAGCTCGGCCGCCACCTCCGCGTTCGTCCGCCCCCGGGCCACCAGCGCCAGCACCTGCTCCTCCCGCTCGGTCAGCGGATCCACCGGCTGCCGCGGCACCGGCGCCGGAGCCGTCCCGGCGAACGCCTTCAGCAGCCGGGTGGTGATGTTCGGGGCGATCAGCGCGTCCCCCGACGCCGCGGCCCGCACCGCCTGACCCAGCAGCGCCGTCCCGGCGTCCTTCAGCAGGAAACCGCGGGCGCCCGCGCGCAGTGCCGCGTACACGTACTCGTCCAGGTCGAACGTCGTGATCACCACGACCGCGAGCGGATCCGCGACCGCCGGGCCGGCCAGCAGACGGGTCGCCTCGATCCCGTCGATCCCCGGCATCCGGATGTCCAGCAGGCACACGTCCGGCCGCAGCCGCCGGGCCAGCTCCACCGCCTGCCGCCCGTCCCCGGCCTCACCGACCACCTCGATGTCCGGCTGCGCGTTCAGCATGATCGCCAGCCCGGTCCGGACGATCTCCTGATCATCCGCGACGACGACGCGAACGCTCACGCGGCGGCCCGCGGCAGCACCGCGTTCACGGACCAGCCGCGATCCGGATCGGGACCCGCCTGGCACGTCCCACCGAGCAAGCCGGCGCGCTCGACCATGCCGCTCACCCCGTACCCCGAGGAAAGCCCACCGTGCTCGCCGTCGTCGCTCACCTCGAGCCGCACGGACGTCTCGTCCGCCGTCACCCGGACCTCGATCCGGGTGGCGTTGCGGGCATGCCGGCGCGCGTTCGTCACCGACTCCTGCGTGAGCCGGAACAGCGTGGCCGCCACCGCCGGGGACAGATCGTCGACGTCACCGTCCAGCCGCACCTCCACCGGCGGGCCCGCCGTCGACGGCCCGGCCAGCGCCCGCACGTCACCGATGCCCGGCTCGCGCAGCACCCGCACCATCGACCGCATCGACGCCAGCGCCTTCGACGCCTCCGACTCGATCAGCCGCAACGCCTCCACCGCCGACGCCGGATCGCTCTCCGCCGTCGCCTGCCCGGCCTGCGCCCGGATCGCCATGGCCGACACGTGATGCGCCACCGTGTCGTGCAGATCCCGGGCCAGCCGCTCCCGCTCCAGCATCCGCAGGTGCTGCCGCTCCCGCAGCCGCGCCCGCGCCCGGAACCGCATCGCCGACCCCAGCGCCCCGATCCCGAACAGGATGATCAGCCCGGCCACCAGGTCGGCCCCGGTCATCTGCCCGAACCCGAAACCCACCGCCAGCCGCCCGGCGATGATCAGAGCACCGGCCGCGATCTCCCGCCCGGACCCCCAGCGGAACAGCGCGAACGGCAGCAGCACCAGGACCGCCGCCAGGGTCAGGAAACTCGGGAAGCCGGTCAGGAACGGCTCGATCGCGCACACCCCGAAGCCGATCGCCAGCGCCACCAGCGGCCGCGTGCGCCGAATCGACAGCACCGGCACCACGGCCGCCGAGATCAGCGCACCGACCGGCGACGACCGGACCACACCCTCGACGATCGCGGCCACCAGCAGGACCCCGATCAGCACCCTGTCCCACCACACCCGCTCCGGGGGCGGGGGAGTCGCCCGGGGCTCGTTCCACCCGGCCCGCAGCACCTCGCGCATCCCTCGATGGTAGGACCGCCGTCCCTATGATGGGGCCGTGCCGCAGTCGCTGTCCTATCTCGACGCCGTCAAACTGCTCGGCGGCTCCGGGCCGCTCATGAAGGTCGCCGACAACGTGCTGGGCGGCGTGCTCAGCGTGGCGACGGCCGGCGGCAGCGAAGCCGCCATGAGCCTCTTCGACGCCAAGATCGAAGCGGTCCGGCTCGGCCACCTGGTCACCGACAGGATCACCGATATCGTACGAGGCCAGACACGTTACAACCGCACCGAGCGCCTGCACGCCGCCCATGCCGTCCTGGTCGTCACCTCGTTCTTCACCGCCCTCGACGAAACCCTCGGCGCCGCCGGCCTGGAGAATCCCGGCTTCACCCGCGACGACCAGATCTTCCTGGCCGCCGCGGCCAAAGCCGACGGATCCTGGCAGTCGCAGCTGCTCGCCGCCCGGATCCCCGCCCCGGGCGCCGACCTCACCCACGACCGTCTCGTCGCCGAACTGGTCACCTGGTTCGAGTCGCTGTCCTGGCGTCTCGCCAAGCACCTGCACGGCTTCGCGATCTGGGAGTCGGCCGACCATCGCACCCGGGACGCCGCCGAGAAGGCCCTCATGGAAGCGGTGCCCGCGATGGCCGCCGCCCGCTACGAGGAGGCCGCCCGGCAGCTGTCCCTGGACGTGCCCGAGTTCGCGATCTGGCTGTCCCGCCTCGACTCCCGGGCCACCTCCCGCGGACTGGAGGCACTGGAAGCCGCCCTGCTCCGGGTCACGTCGAACCGCGCGCCGGCCCGGCACCGCGCCGACCTCGCCGCCATCTACCACGCCGTGCTCGACGACCCGGTCCTCGGCGGCGACACCGGTGAGGTGACCAAGCCCAGCCTCGGGACCGCCTACCTCGACCCGCGCTTCCGGGTGAAGGCCGCCGGCCCGGGCGCCCGCGCCGCCGACGAGGACTGGTGGGCGGACGCGCTGGTCCGCGACGACTTCGACACCTTCCTGGCCACGTATTTGACCACCCCGCAGGCGGCCGAGGCCCCGATGCTGCTGCTCGGTCAGCCCGGCGCCGGGAAGTCCACGCTGACCAAGGTTCTCGCCGCCCGGTTGCCGGCCGCGGACTACCTGGTCGTCCGGGTCACGCTTCGCGAGGTCCGCGCCGAAGCCGAGATCCAGGACCAGATCGAGCAGGCGCTGCGCGGTGCCATCGGCGAGACCGTCGCCTGGGCCGACCTGGCCCGCGACGCCGATGCCGCCATGCCGGTGATCCTGCTCGACGGCTTCGACGAGCTGTTGCAGGCCACCGGGTTGCACCAGTCCGACTACCTGACCCGGGTGGCCACTTTCCAGCAGCGTGAGGCCCGGCTCGGCCGCCCGGCGGCGGTCGTGGTGACCAGCCGGATCGCGGTCGCCGACCGGGCCCGCCTGCCCGCCGGAAGCCTCGCCGCCCGCCTGGAACCCTTCGACGAGTCCCAGGTGGACCGCTGGCTCACCACCTGGAACGACGCCAACGCCCCCTACTGGGCACGGACCGGGCTACGGCCGCTCGTCCGTGATGTGGTGCTGCGCTTCCCGGAGTTGGCCACCCAGCCGTTGCTGCTGCTCATGCTGGCCCTCTACGACGCCACCTCGAACGCTCTCCAGGACGCCACCGACTTCGACACCGGCCAGCTCTACGAACAGTTGCTGCATGATTTCGCCGCCCGCGAGGTGCGCCGGGTCCACGACGGGCGCCCGGACGCCGAACTGCCGGGGCTCGTCGAGGAGGAACTGCTCCGGCTGTCGGTGGTGGCGTTCGCGATGTTCCACCGGCTCCGTCTCTGGGTCACCACCGACGAACTCGACGCCGACCTGGCCGGGCTCGGCCTCCGGCGCTCGGCCACCGGCCGGACCGCCGACTTCCGCAGTCGGCTCTCCGCGGGCCAGGAGATGGTCGGCCGGTTCTTCTTCATCCAGCGGGCGCAGGCCCTGCAAGACGATCAAACCCGTCAGACGTACGAGTTCCTGCACGCGACGTTCGGCGAGTACCTGGTGGCCCGGCTCGTGGTGCACGCGGTCCAGGAGGCGGCCGCCCTGTCGAAGGTCCGCTCGATCCGGCTGGGCCAGCAGTCCCAGGACGACGAACTGCTCCAGAACCTGCTCGGGTACACGCCGCTCAGCGCCCGCAACACGATCCTGCCGTTCGTCACCGCCCTGGTGGCCCGGTCGGGCCCGGACGATCTGCGTGAATGGCTGATCGACCGGCTGCGGACGGCGGTGATCCGCCCGACCTGGGCGCCGAGGGCCTACCAGCCGGTGGACAAGCGGGCCGACCACTGGATGGCGACCTACTCGTTCAACCTGCTGCTGCTCACCCTGGCCTGCGGGAAGCCGGTCCGGGCGACCGATCTCTACCGGCACGCCAGGGACCCGGCCGGTTGGCTGCGCGACATGGCCCTCCAGTGGCGGGCGGCCGTCCCCGGCGGCATGTTCCTCGACGCGCTGGGGCTTTTGCAGGTGAAGCGGGAGTGGGCCGCCGACGGCCGCCGTGACATGGTGCTGAGCAGGGAGCGGGTGATCCTGTGGACCGGGGTGGATCCACACTGGGCGTTCAGCTTCGGGCGCAGTTGGAACTTCCCGGAGGTCATGTCGAGCACCGACCACTTCCCGCTGGCCATGGCGTTCCAATCGATGAACCTGAGCAACTCCTTCTCCGACGACGCGATCCGGCACGCGGCGGAGACGGCGCTGGCCCATCTTCCTTTCCAATCGCTGGTGATCCTCGTCGAGCACGGACCGGGCGACGCCGAATCGGTGGCGCACACCCTGATGCGCCTCTCGATGAACTCCGGGGCGCCGGCCCTCACCACGGATCTGCTGGAGTCCTACAACCGTGCCGTGAAGGCGATCGACCGGCTGAGCCCGCTGTTGCGCGACTCGGAGAACCGCCCGGTCGATCTGTTCCTCCGGTCACTCGCCGGTGATGCGGGCCGGCTGCCGTCCGCCGAGGTCCTGCGGCTGATCGGGCACGTCCTCGCCGCCGACTGGCGGCTCACCGGCGAGACCACCGCCCTGGCGCTGAGTTGTCTCGCCATCGGCCGCGGGCAACCGTCAGGGCGTTACGACGGGTTCGCCGCCGAACTGGCGGTGCGGCTGGCGCTCCAGGTTCTTTCCCCCGGCACCTGTCTGTACCTGCTCGCTGTGCTGCCGGTCGCCGGCTCCTGGCGGTTGTCCAGCCTGCTGTTCGCCATGGGACGGCGCTTGCGTGAACCGGACGTGGAGCAGCGGATCGCCACGGATCCGGATTTCGCGGCCCGGCTGGAGGCTGCCCGTGCCCGATTCGCCGGCTACCAGGACGCCACCGGCTGACGACCGGCTCCGCGGAGTATGACCGAACCGTGACTGTGAAACTGTACCGACCGGTCGGTACAGTTTCGGAATGCTCCTCTCCACGAACGCGGTGGGCACGCCGCTGCCCGCGCGGCGACGGTGGGCGGCCCTGGCCGTCCTGGCGGCGGCCGTCCTGCTGCTGGCCATCGACAACACGGTCCTGGCCCTCGCCGTGCCGGCCCTCAGCGCGGACCTCTCGCCCACCGCCGAGCAGATCCTCTGGATCGGTGACGTCTACTCGCTGGCGCTCGCCGGACTGCTCGTGCTGATGGGCAACCTGGCCGACCGGTTCGGCCGCAAGCGGATCCTGCTGCTCGGCTCGGCCGGGTTCGGGCTGGTGTCGCTGCTGGCCGCGTTCGCCACCAGCGCGGAACAGCTGATCGCGGCCCGGCTGCTGCTCGGTGTGGCCGGGGCGACGCTGATGCCGGCGACGCTGTCGCTGATCCGCAACATCTTCCCGGACGACACCGAACGGGCCCGGGCCATCGCGATCTGGTCCACCGCGTTCGGCGCCGGCTCGGCGATCGGCCCGCTGGTCGGCGGACTGCTGCTGGAGCACCTCTGGTGGGGTTCGGTATTCCTGATCAACGTACCGGTGATGATCCTGGTCCTGGTCTCCGGATGGCTGCTGCTCCCGGAGTCCCGCGACCCGCGGCCCGGCCGTTTCGACGTGCCCTCGGCGGCGCTGTCGATGGCCGCGATCGTCCCGGTCGTCTACGCGATCAAGCACGCCGCCGGGCACGGCCCGGACCCGGTGACCGTGGCGTGCGTGCTGGCCGGCGTCACCGCGGGTGTCCTGTTCGTCCGGCGTCAGCGGCGCCTCGACCAGCCGATGCTCGACGTCGAACTGTTCCGCAGCCCGACCTTCTCCGGTGCGGTCGCCGCCAACATGATCGCGATCTTCGCGCTGACCGGGCTGCTGTTCTTCTTCTCCCAGTACCTCCAGCTCGCCCGGGAGCACAGCCCACTGGAGGCCGGGCTCGCCGAACTGCCGGCGACCATCGCGTCGATCGCCGTCGTCGGGGTCGTCGGCGTCGCCGCGGCACGGCTCGGCCGGGGGCGGGCCATCGCGCTCGGCCTGGCGATGGCCGCGGCCGGACTCGCTCTGGTCGCGGCGGCCGCGCGGGGACCGTACCTCTGGTTGGGTCTTGCCCTTGTCCCGATCGGACTGGGCATCGGCCTGGCGATGACGCTGACCGGCGACGCGATCGTCTCGGCCGCGCCGCCGCACAAGGCCGGATCGGTGTCGGCGATCACCGAGGCCGCCATCGAACTCGGCGTCGTCCTCGGCATCGCGGTCCTCGGATCGCTCGCCACCCTGGTCTACCGTGCGGGCGTGGAGATCCCCGCCGGCCTGCCCGCCGGGGACGCCGCGGCGATCCGCGATTCGCTGGCCTCGGCCCTGCACGTGCTCGACCCGACGTCCCCGGCGGCCGACGGCGCCCGGGACGCCTTCATCGCCGGCATGCGGATCACCTCCCTGGTGGCCGCCGTCTTCACCCTGGCCGCCGCGTTCCTGGCCTGGCGCCTGATCCCCTCCACCCCCGCCCGGCGCGCTTGACGCCCGCCGGCGGCGTCGTGGTGTGGGCGTTCCTTCCGCGTCGACCCCGTGCGCTTGAGGCTTGGCGGCTGCGTCGTGGTGTGGGCGTTCCTTCCGCGTCGACCCCGTGCGCTTGATGATTCGCGGCTGCGTCGCGGTGTGGGCCAGACGCCGCGGCACGATGACGGATGGGTACGGTGGCGAGCGTGGGACGTACGGCGGGCCGGTCACCGGAGGAGACGCGACGGGCGCTGCTGAAAGCGGCGGCCGCGGCGATCGGGGCGCGCGGCATCCACGCCTCCCTCGACGAGATCGCCCGTTACGCCGGGGTCTCGAAAGGCGGCCTGATCTACCACTTCGCCAGCAAGGACGAGCTGATCATGGAGCTGGTCCGCACCGAGCTGGCCACCTTCCAGGCCGCCATGGACGCCGAGCTGGACCCGGCCGACACCGCCCCCGGACGGCTCACCCGCGCCTACATCCGGGCCGTCCTGATTCCGGTGGCCGACGACGAGGTGCGCGTCTCGCTCGCCCTGATCACCCAGCTGATGTCCCTGCCCGCGGTCGCCGAGGTGGCCCGCGCCGACGCCGAGCGCATCGACGCCGCCCTGGCCGCGGACGGCCTCCCGGAGAGCGTCCTCACCCTGGTGGTGGCCGCCGCGGACGGCCTGAGCTGCACCCCGCTGTGGGGCGGCGCGGTGAACACTCCCGCCGACCGCCGCCTCGCCGAGCGCCTGCTGCACCTCACCCGCCACCCGGAGCTGTGGGAGAACCTCCCCTGGCCCCCCGCGACATCCGAGCCCTAGCCCGCCCCGGCCGGCTGTCTGTCCCCGCGGTCCCTCAGCCAACTTTCCGGGGCTCCGCCCGCTTACTGTGAGCGTCCGGCTTGCCCCGTTCGCCGCGGTGACGCCGCCCGCAGTAGCCGTCGCCCGACAGTTCTCGAGGCGGGGTGAGGTCTCACCATTGCGGGTCCGTGCCCGCCGACTTGTTCACTATGGTCGGCACGCGCGCACGCGGGGCTCTTCGTGAGCGCCCATCCCCACAATGGCCGCTCACCCCGACTCGCCGGCGATCTTGGTTCAAGATCTACGACGCTCGCGGGTGGATCGAGCGGCCGGCGGTGACCGGCCGGATCTCGCGGCGAAGGCGGGGAAACACGCGAACAGGCGACTTGACATCGACGCCAGGCGACAACCGGGAAAGAGGCTCCGCGGGCCTCGCCAACCGTGAGCGGCCTTGACCGCCGGGGCTCCGGGCCGTGCCGCCGCGGGGAGCGGCGGCACGGGTGTCGCGTGTGGAGTGTCAGACGCTGATGCGGCCGGCGCCCGCGTTGGCGGTCACGATGGACTTCACGTTGGCGGCCGCGTCCGCGGTGTAGGAGTAGGGGATCGACGCGACCGAACCGCCGGTCTGGCCGCTGCCCGAGTTGACCAGCAGGTTGTTGCGGGCCACCAGGGTTCCGGCGTCGGAGGAGCCTTCACCCAGGTGGAAGGGGTCGTCGACGTTCTCGAACGAGTTGGCCTCTACCAGGACGCCGGCGCCCTCGGTGGACGCGACGCCGTACCCGGAATTGTTGTTGTAGTAGTTGTTGTAGACGTGCACAGGGTTGCCGAATCGCACCCGCGGATGCCGCTGGGTCGACGCGTCGAACCAGTTGTGGTGGTAGGTCACCCGCAGATGGCCGACGTCCTGGCTCGCGTTGCTGTCGCTGTGCCCGAGCAGCATGGATTTGTCGTGGGAGAACACCCGGTTCCACGAGACGGTGATGAAATCGGAACCGCGTTTGATGTCCACGGCGCCGTCGTATCCATTGCTGAAACTATTGTGATCCACCCAGATGTTGGTGGCCGATTCCTGCACGTTGATCGCGTCGTCGTTCCAGTTCCGGAACGTCAGATTGCGAATGATCACGTTCCGGTCGCCGTTGATGTTGAGCCCGCAACCGACGATCGCGGCACCGGCGTTTCCGATGATCGTCTTGTTGGACCGGACCCGCAGCATGCCGGAGCAGGAGATGGTCCCGGACACCCGGATGACCGCGGCAGACGTCGACCCGACCGCCGTGGTGAGGGCGGACGCGCTGGTCACGGTGGTGGTGGCGGCACTGCCGCCGCCGGTGGTGCCGCCGTTCTGAGTGGCCCACCCGACCAGGTCGGTGATCGCGGCGGAGGCCGGCTGGGGTGCGGCCAGCACTGCGCCGACGAGGGCGAGGGGGATGGCGCCCTGTATGAACCGATGAATTCGGCGATGCATTGTGGTGCTCCTTCTCAGATATCACCGACCCGTCGACCGGCGCCCGATCGACGGATCTCGGGGGATGAGGGGAGCGCTCCCGGCCCTAGAAAAACATAGGCCTGGATGGATGGGAAGAGATATCCGTTTGCAGGATTTCTGCAACAACTATGCGAATCGCCCCGGGCCGGCCCGTATGGGCAGGTCCGGGGCGAAACGGAAAGGGGTGTCTCAGTTCGGGTCGATCGTCACGGTGACGAGTCCGGTGCCGCGCACCCGGTCCGCCTTCGGCACCGCCTTGCGGACCACCGACGTGGTCGCCTTCAGCGTGTCCAGGACGGCGATGTAGGAGCGGGCGCCGACCGGCTGGTACCGGTCGTAGATCTCCCGCAGGCAGTCGCCGGTGACCAGCGTGATCGCCGGACCGGCCGTCTTCAGTGCGGCGAGCACGTCCTGGTCCGACCCGGCGACGGTACGGCTGCGCTCCAGTACGCAGGAGCTGAACCGGAACACGTCGGCGACACTGCGCCCGGCGTCGGACAGCCCGGTCGCCTGGAGCAGCGAGCGGACCGCCGGGTCGCCCTCCTGCCCCTCGGCCAGCGCGTTCCGGGCCGCCGCACCGAACTCCTGGTGTGCCTGGAGCAGCGCCTCGGCGGTGCTGCCACGCAGCGCCCGGCTGTTGGGCAGCAGCAGGTCCAGGTGGCGCAGACCGGAGTCGAGAGCGATCACCGACCAGTCCAGCCGCCCGGACAGGATCACCGGGTCCCTGCGCCCGGGCGTCAGCTCCAGGGTGACGACCTGGCCGCCGCCCACCGCGACCGAACCGTCCAGGTACGTCAGGATCGTGTCCCGCACCCCGTCGAGGGAGCCGGCCTCGGACGTCGGCACCGGGCGGACCGAGCCGTCGTCCGGCAGGTCCAGCACCATCGGGAAGGGGAACCGGTTGCGGACCCTGATCTGCTGGGATCCGGTCCCGGAGATCACACAGGCGTCGACCCGGCCGGCCGGGACCGACACGTTACGGACAGTGGCGTTCGCCGCCTTGGGCTCGCAGGAGAGGGCCTGCGGGGCGCCGGTCAGGTGCTTGAGGGTCTCCTCCAGCGACGCGGCGGCGCCGGCTCGCGCGTAACCCCAGAAGGTTCCGACGGTGCCGGGCTTGACCGGCAGCACCGCGCCCGAGCCGGTCCGGATGGTGTCGCCGGTGGCGTCCGAGGTGACCTGCCAGGTGCCCAGCACGAAACCGTCGAACAGCACCGTGTCGCCGCTGACCGCGCGCTCGACCGCGTCGTTGGCGGTGGCGGTCAGCGGGAACCAGCCGCCCAGCTCGGCCGACCAGGCGAAGACGTTGAGCATCTCCGGCCGCACCCCGGCGGGCAGGTCGCCGTAGTCGAGGGTGACCCGGGCCTTGGTCAGGTTGCCGCTGTCGAACGTGACATCGATCATGTCGCCGACCGGGACGATGCCGGGCGGAAGAGGCCGGTCGTCCGGCAGTGGCTCACGGCTGAACCGGACCCGGGTCTCGCCCTGCGCGACGCCCGGCTGAGTGGTCAACACCACGTGTCCGTTCAAACCGGACAGTCCGCCGCCCTCGGGCTCGACCAGTTGTGTCCCCGGGACACCGATCGGGCCGCAGGCTGCCAGGCCCGCTCCCAACGCGGCCAGCAGACCGCCGGCCAGAATCCCCCGTACAAGTTTCATGTTGCCCTCCCCGGCGGAGGAGGATAACCGGCGTTTGTGAATTCCGGTTACCGGCCGCAACGTGTCGACCGTCGCACTCCCGGCCCCCGTTGCCCTCGCATCGTATCGTCGTGGCCACAACCCGGGCTGCCCCGGGGGAGTGAGACCAGTCGATCAAGAAGGGGCGGCAACCCTCGTCCAGCGCGGGGCACGTGCCGGTGATATGAACCTTTGGTGCAATCACCCTGGCGGCGTCCGGCCCGCATCGTGCCGTTCGCGTTCCTGGCCCTGATCGTCGCCGGCACCGCGCTGATGATGCTGCCGGCCGCGCGCGCCGAGCCCGGGCATGCGCCGTTCGTCACCGCACTGTTCACCGCGGCCTCCGCGGTCTGCGTCACCGGCCTGTCCGTCGTCGACACCCCGACCTACTGGTCCACCTTCGGTCAGGTGCTGCTGACCGTGCTGTCGCAGATCGGCGGCTTCGGGATCATGACCCTGGCCACCCTGCTCAGCATCCTCGTCACGCGCCGGCTCGGCGTGCGCGGCCGCCTGCTCGCGCAGGCCGAGAGCGCCGGCCTGACCGGCGCGAACATGGTCGCCCTGCTGCGCCGGGTGGCGATGGTCATGCTCATCGCGGAGAGCGCCATCACCGTCGTGCTCACCCTGCGTTTCTGGCTCGGGTACGACTACACGTTCGGCCGGGCGCTGTGGGAAGCCGTGTTCCACGCCGTGCAGGCGTTCAACAACGCCGGGTTCGCCCTCTACTCCGACAGTCTCGTCGGGTTCGTGACCGACCCGTGGATCTGCGTCACCCTGGCGCTCGGTGTGCTGGCGGGTTCGATCGGCTTTCCGGTCCTGTTCGAACTCGCGCGCGAGTGGCGTACCCCCGGGTGTTGGACGACCCACACCTGGCTGACGGTGACCGGAAGCCTGCTCTTCACGATCGTCGGCTTCCTGGTCTTTCTGATCTTCGAATGGCGCAATCCGGGCACACTCGGGCCGTTGAGCGTCCCGGGCAAGATGCTGGCCGCGTTCACCCAGGACGTGATGACCCGCTCCGGCGGCTTCAACAGCGTCGACATGGGGAAGCTGAACAGTGAGACGATCGCGGTCACCAACGGCCTGATGTTCATCGGCGGCGGCAGCGCGAGCACCGCCGGCGGCATCAAGCTCACGACGTTCCTGCTGCTGGCGTACGTGATCTGGGCGGAGATCCGCGGCGAGCCGGACGTGGTGATCCGCAAACGGCGGATCGCCGAGGACTCCCAGCGGCAGGCCGTCACCGTTGCCCTGCTGGGCGTCGCGCTGGTCGCCACCGGTACGGTCGTGCTGGACGCGCTCACCGAAGGCATTCCGTTCGACCGGGCGCTGTTCGAGGTGACGTCGGCGTTCGCGACGGTCGGGCTGAGCACCGGCATCACCGCGAGCCTGCCGCCCTCCGCCCAGATCGTCCTGGTCGTCCTGATGTTCTGCGGTCGGGTCGGCACCATCGCGGTCGGCACCGCGATCGCCCTCAACACCCGCCGCCGGCTCTACCGCTACCCGGAGGAGAGACCCCTCGTTGGCTGACGAGAAACTGCCCAAGGGCGGCCACGTCGCGGTGATCGGCCTCGGCCGGTTCGGTGGCGCGGTCGCGGAATCGTTGCTGGAACTGGGCTACGAGGTGCTCGGCATCGACAGCGACGCGCGCATCGTCCAGGACTGGTCGGACCGGCTCATCCAGGTCGCCGAGGCCGACTCCACCGACGAGGACGCGCTGCGCCAGCTCGGCGTGCACGAGTTCGAGCGAGCCGTCGTCGGCATCGGCACCAACCTGGAGACCAGCGTCCTCACCGTGCTCACCCTCGCCGAGATCGGCGTGCCGGAGATCTGGGCCAAGGCCACCAGCGTCAAACACGGCAAGATCCTGTCGTCGGTCGGCGCCGACCACGTCGTCTTCCCCGAGTCGGACATGGGCGAACGAGTCGCCCATCTGCTCACCGGCCGGATGCTCGACTACATCGAGTTCGACGACGGCTTCGCCATCGCCAAGGTCCGCGCCCCGCGCGGCGCCGCCGGGCGCACCCTCGCCGACCTCGCCCTCCGCACCAGGTGGGGGGTCACGGTGGTCGGCACCAAACGCCCCGGCGAGGATTTCGTGTACGCCCGCCCCGAGACCGTCGTCCCGGAGAACGCCGTCCTGATCGTCGCCGGCGACACCGCCAAGGTCGAGTCCTACGCCGACGAGAACTGACCCCGAGGCCCGGCTGGTCCGCTGAATTTGGGGTGGCGGCGTGGCCGGGGGAGGATCGGGGGCGTGAGTGGGAACGGGGACCGGCTGCGGGTCGGGCTGCTCGGGGAGCTTCGGGTGTGCCGGGGGGACGTCGATGTGACGGTGCCCGGCGCCCGGCTGCGGGGGCTGCTCGTGCGGCTCGCGGTGGCCGGTGGGCGCCCGGTCCCGGCCGGGGCGCTCGCCGGCGCGGTGTGGCCCGAGGAGCAGCCCGGGGATCCGGCCAACGCCCTGCAATCGCTGATCTCAAGACTGCGGCGGCTGCTCGGCGGCGGGGACACCGTCACCCAGGCCGAGGGCGGCTACCGGCTGGCGGTCGAGGCCGAGGACGTGGATGCCGGCCGGTTCGAGCGGCTGGTGGCGGACGGGCGGGAGTGGCTGCGCGGTGACCAGCCGCGGGCGGCGGCCGGCCTGCTGCGGGAGGCGGTCGCGCTGGTGCGCGGACCGATCGCGGCGGAACTGGGGGAGGTGGCGCCGGCCCAGGCCGTCCGGCTCGGGCGGGTGATCGTCGAGGCGGGCGCCGACCTGGCCGAGGCCGAGGTGGCGCTGGGCGAGCTGGACCGGGCCGCGGACCGGCTGACCGGGCTGCTGGCCGAGCATCCGCTCAACGAACGGCTGGCCGGGCTGCTCATCGACGCGCTCGCCGGTCAGGGGCGGCAGGGTGAGGCGCTCGCCGTCTACGAGCGGATCCGGGAACGGCTCGCCGACCAGCTCGGGGCCGACCCGGGCGCGGCGCTGCGGGAGCGGCATCTGCGGTTGTTGCGCGGTGCTCCGGTCGTACCCCCGCGAAGTGTTGTTCCTGAAGCCGGACCACCGCGAAGGGTGAGTGAGGGCAATCTGCCCGCGCCGCTGACCAGCTTCATCGGGCGGGAGGACGACCTGGCCCGGATCGATGCGCTGCTGACGCGCGGGCGGCTGGTCACCGTGCTCGGGCCGGGTGGCGCGGGCAAGACCCGGCTGGCGCTGGAGGCGGCCCGGCGCTACGGCGACCACTACCGGGACGGGACCTGGCTGGTCGACCTGGCGTCGGTGACCGAACCGGCGAAGGTCGGCGCGGCCGTGGTGGCCGCGGCGGGGCTGCGCGGCTCGGCGCTGTTCGAGACCGCCAACCGGGCACGCCCGGACGGCCGCGACGATCTGGACGTGCTCGCCGAGCGGCTCAGCGGGCGGGAGATCCTACTGCTCGTCGACAACTGTGAGCACCTGGTCGACGCGGTCGCGCATCTGCTGTCGCGGCTGCTGGTGTGCTGCCCGCGGCTGCGGGTGCTGGCGACGAGCCGGGAGCCGCTCGCGGTGGACGGCGAGTCGCTGGTGCCGTTGGGGCCGCTCGGCCTGCCCGAACCGGGCGCCCGCGCGGTGCAGGCGGCCGGGGCCCCGGCGGTCCGGTTGTTCGCGGAGCGGGCCGGTGCGGTGCGGCCCGGGTTCACGGTCGGTGACGGCACGGTGGGTGACATCGTCCGGATCGTGCGCGGGCTGGACGGGTTGCCGCTCGCCCTCGAACTGGCCGCGGCCCGGCTGCGTACCCTCGGGCTGGCCGAGCTGTCGGACGGGCTCTCCGACCGGTTCCGGCTGCTCACCACGGGTAGCCGTACCGCCCAGCCGCGGCACCGCACGCTGCGCGCGGTGATCGCCTGGAGCTGGGATCTGCTCGACGACGCCGAACGGGCCATGGCCGAGCACGTCGCGGTGCTGCCCGGCGGGGTCACGGTGGCCTCGGCCGCCGCGGTCAGCGGGTCCGGCGCCGTCACCGCCGATCTGCTGGCCTGTCTGGTCGACCGGTCGCTGCTCCAGCTGGCGCCGGGCGGCCGCTACCGGATGCTGGAGACGATCCGCGAGTACGGCCTGGAACGTCTCGCCGAGCAGGGTGTCCTCGGCGAGGTCCGGGCCCGGGCGGCCGCGCACCTGGCCGCGCTGGTCGCCCACCACGACCCGCTGCTGCGCACCGCCGAACAGATGGCCGCGATCCGGGTGCTGCGTGCGGAGTACGACAACGCCCTCGCCGCCCTGCGTCACCTCTGTGACACCGGGGACGCCCCGGCGGCGCTCGCGCTCGCACTGGACCTGTGCTGGTACTGGCACATGATGGGCCGGCACGCCGACGCCGCGTACTGGCTGGCCGAGGCGCTCGCCGTGCCCGGCGACACCGACCCGGTGCTGGCCGACTGCGCGGAGGCGGTGATGGCCATCAACCGGGGCGGCACCGAACCGTCCCCGGTCGGGGAGACCGCCGCGCGGCGCCAGAAGCGTCTGCGGACCGTCGCACAGCGGCTCGGCACCCATCCGGAGCTGCCCGGCCCGGCCGGTGTCATCGCCACCATGGCCCTCTACTTCGCCGGGGAGAAGGAGCTCGCGGACCGCCGGATCGAGCAGCTCATCACCGGGCCGGACCGGTGGAAGGCGGCGCTGGCCCACATGTACCGGGCCCAGGTCGCCGAGAACGACGGCGACACGCGCGGGCTCGCGGTGAACGCCGGGGCGGCCCTCGACGCGTTCCGGGAGATCGGCGACCGGTGGGGTCAGGCGTCGGTGCTGCCGCTGCGTGCCCTGATCCGCCAGTTCGACGGCGATCTGGACGGGGCGCTCACCGATCTGCGGGCGGCTCGGGCGTTCGCGGCCGAGTTCGGCTCGCTGGACGTCAACGACGAGATCTTCATCGACCTGCGCTGGGCCGACCTGCACATGCGCCGCGGTGACCCGGCCGAGGCGACGGCCGCGCTGGCGACCGCCCGGCAGCGTGCCGAGCGGTCCGGGAACCGGGAGATCGGGCTGCTGGTCGACGCGCTCGAGGCCGGGATGCTGATCTGGCAGGGCGAGCTGGACCGCGGCGAGGAACTGATCAACCGGGCCGCCGACGGGCTGGGGGTGGACGCCGAGGAGATGCCGATGATGGGCGGCGACCACGGCACCGCCATCGTCGGCGCGGTCCGGGCGTCGGTGGCGCTGCGCCGCGGCGACCCGGGTACGGCGGAGAAGGCGCTGCTGGTCGCCTACCCGGCCGCCCTGGAGACCCACGACATGCCGATCCTCGCGCTGGTGGCGGTCGCCGCCGCCGGGCTGGCCGGGCTGCACGGACGGCACCGGGACGCGGCGGTGCTGCTGGGCGCGTCGGCCCGGCTGCGGGGCGCCCACGACCACACCGACCTCAACGTGGCGAAGGTGGCCACGGAGGCCCGGGCGGCGCTGGGGGACGACGGGTTCGGGGAGGCGTACGCCGTCGGCTGGACCCTGGACGCGGAAGCCGCGCGGAGTCTGGTCGACCCCGCGCGGCGTTCACCAGGCCCTGCGCTCCCCTCAGGCCCTGCGTGAGTAGGCGCGCAGCGCCAGCGGCACGAACACCACCAGCAGCCCGCCCATCCACAGCAGCGTGGTGGTCAGCGGCCCGGCGACCGGCCCGCCGACGAGCAACCCCCGGATCGCCTCGACCAGCGGGGTGATCGGGTTGACCGCCACGAACGCCTGCAACCAGCCGGGCAGTGTCTCGGTCGACACGAACACGTTGGAGCCGAACGTCAGCGGCAGCACCAGCAGGAACATGATGCCCTGCACCGCGCCCGAGGTCCGGACCATCATGCCGACCCAGACCGAGATCCAGCAGAAGCAGAGCCCGAAGCCGATCGACAGCGCCACCGCGCCCAGCGCCGGCAGGATCCCGGTCTCCACCCGGAACCCCATGATCGTGCCGAAGACCAGCAGGCTCACGCACACCGACAGATAGCGGATCACGTCGGCGGACACCGCACCGATCAGCGGCGCGGCCCGGGAGATCGGCAGCGACCGGAACCGGTCGAAGACGCCCTTCTCGATGTCCGCGTTCAGGTTCTGGCCGAGCGCCACCCCGCCCATGGCCAGCGACTGCGCCAGCATTCCGGGTAACAGGAACTGGAGGTACGCGTGCCGGTCGCCGTCCGCGATGGCGCCGCCGAACAGGTAGGTGAACAGCAGCAGGAAGATCACCGGCTGGATCGTGACGTCGATCAGCGCCTCCGGTGTCCGCATCGTCTTGATGAGACTGCGCTTGGCCAGGGCCGCGCTGTGCATGGCGATCGCGGTCATACCAGTTCCTCCGTCCGGACACGCCCGGTCAGGGCGTGGAACACCTCGTCCAGGCTGGGCAGATGCAGTGCCAGCTCGGTCACCTCGACGCGATCGGCACGCAGCGCCGGGATCAGCTTGTCCAGTGCCTCGTCACTGGTCACCGGCACGGACGCCGCGCCGGGACGGGAGCCGGCGGCCTCGTCGAGACTCGCCGTGGTGCCCGGTGCGGCCACCAGGTCGAGCAGCCGCAGCACGTCCGGCAGCCGGGCCGGGTCGGCCGGGCGTACCCGCAGCGTCTGGCCGCCGACCTTGCGCTTCAGGCCGTCCGGGGTGTCGTGGGCGATCACCTTGCCGTGGTTCACCACCACGATCTCGTCGGCGAGCGCGTCCGCCTCCTCCAGGTACTGCGTGGTCAGCAGCACACTCGCGCCGCTGGCGACCTGGGTGCGGACCACACCCCACATGTCCTCGCGCTTGGCCGGGTCGAGGCCGGTCGTCGGCTCGTCCAGGAAGATCACCTCAGGCTGCCCGACCAGGCTGGCCGCCAGGTCCAGGCGACGGCGCATGCCGCCTGAGTAGGTCTTCGCCGGCCGCCGCGCGGCCTCGCTCAGATCGAACCACTCCAGCAGCTCGTCGGCCCGGCGCCGCGCGTCCCTCCCGCTCAGATCGAGGAGACGCCCGATCAACACCAGATTCTGTACGCCGGTGAGGTCCTCGTCGACGGAGGCGTACTGGCCGGTCAGGCCGATTTTGCGGCGCACCTGCCGCGGGTTCTTGAGCACGTCGATCCCGGCCACGAAGGCGCGGCCCTCGTCCGGGCGGAGCAGGGTGGCGAGCACCCGTACCGCGGTCGTCTTGCCGGCGCCGTTGGGCCCGAGCACTCCCAGCACGGTGCCGCGGCGCATCGACAGGTCGACCCCGTCGAGCGCCTGCGTGCTCCCGAATCGCTTGCGCAGCCCCTCGGCGCGCACCACCAGATCTTCGGTCATGCCGAGAAGGTTGCCGGTGCCCGCTGGCACGGCCCGCACACGCCGCTGACACACCCCTGGTATCTGTGAACGAGCACTGTCACCGGAACGGCGGCGCACTCAACGTCCCGCAAAACGCCGCCCGTGGGGTTTGCGGGCGGCGGGGAATCGCCTGTCTCGTCACCGGTTACAAGGCGTTTTGCCGCGGAGCGAAGCGGAGCCAGCCAGCTCAGCCTCGTCGAACGGGTCTCCGCCGGAGAGCACCAGCTTTGCCCGGTCGCGGTCGAACTCCCTGGTCCAGACGCCGATCAGCACGGTGGCGACCGCGTTGCCGGCGAAGTTGGTCAGCGCCCGCGCCTCGGACATGAACCGGTCGATGCCGACGATCAGGCCGACACCGTCGACCAGGTCGGGGCGGTGGCTCTGGAGGCCGCCGGCCAGCGTGGCCAGGCCCGCCCCGGTCACCCCGGCCGCACCCTTCGACGCGATGATCATGAAGACGAGCAGCGAGATCTGCTCGGGCACCGACAGCGGGTCACCCATCGCCTGCGCTACGAACAGCGACGCCATCGTCAGGTAGATGGCCGTGCCGTCCAGATTGAACGAGTACCCGGCCGGCACCGCGATGCCCACCACCGGCCGGCTCACCCCCACGTGCTCCATCTTGGCGATCAGCCGCGGCAGCGCCGACTCCGAGGACGACGTCGACACGATCAGCAGGAACTCCCGGCCCAGGTAGCGCAGCAGGCGGAAGATGTTGATCCGGGCGACCAGCCAGAGGACCGTGCCGAGCACCCCGAGGACGAAGATCGCGCAGGTGACGTAGAAGCCCAGCATGATCTGCGCGAGGCTGATCAGGGCGTCCACACCGGTGGCGCCGACCACCGCCGCGATCGCGCCGAACGCGCCGAACGGGGCCAGCCACATCAGCATCGCCAGGATCCGGAAGACCAGCCGCTGGAACAGCCCGACGGCGCGCAGCACCGGCTCGGACCGCTCACCCAGCGACTGGAGGGCGAACCCGGCCAGGAGCGCCACCAACAGGGTCTGGAGCACGTTGCCGGTGGCCAGCGGGGTGAGCAGGCTGTCCGGGATGATCCCGAGCAGGAAGTCGGCGGTGCTCTCGGCGCTCTCCGCACCGGCCGCCCTCTGCCCGGCCGCGGCGACCGTCTCGTCCAGGCTGATCCCGGAGCCCGGGTGGATCAGGTTGCCGACCACCAGGCCGATCGCCAGCGCCACCGTCGACATGGTGAGGAAGTAGGCGAGGGCCAGGCCGCCGACCCTGCCGACCCGGGCCGCCTGCCGGATCGAGCCGACCCCGAGGACGATCGTGCAGAGGATGACCGGCGCGATCATCATCCGGATCAGGTCGACGAACCCGGTGCCGATCGGCTTCAGCTCGACCGCGGTCTCCGGGGCGAGCAGGCCGACGGCGACGCCGAGCAGGGCGGCCACGATGACCGCCAGGTACAGGTAGTGGGCGCGGTCGCGCTCGATCGGGGCGGTTGTGGTGATCACCTGTATGAAACGACCCCGGGCCGGGGGATGACACGAGCCCGCGGCCGAGTACCGGCCGGGGTCCGGGGGTATCCAGCGCCCATGACGGATCAGACCCTGATCATCCTGGGCGCGACCGGTGACCTGACCGGCCGGCTGCTGCTGCCCGGCCTCGGCGCGCTGCTCACCGCCGGGCACGTGCCCGGCCTCACCCTGATCGGCGCCGCCATCGACGACTGGGACGACACACGGTGGCGCGAGCGGGTCCACGACTCCTTCGGCGCGCACGGCGCCGCGGCCGCCGCCCGATCGGCCGGTGAGGCGACCCCGGTCACCGACACCGCCGCGGCCGCCTCCGACGTCGCCGACCGCGCCCGCTATCTGCGGACCGACGTCACACAGGCCGACGACCTGCGGCGACTGCTCGGGGAGGCGCGCGGCTCGGTGGCGATCTTCTTCGCCCTGCCGCCCGCGGTGACCGCCAAGGCCTGTCAGGCGCTGCTCGACGTGGATCTGCCGGAGGGCACCCGGCTCGTGCTGGAGAAGCCGTTCGGCACCGGCAGCGCCGCCGCCACCGAGCTGAACGCGCTGCTCACCCGGCTGGTCCCGGAGAAGCGGGTGCACCGGGTCGACCACTTCCTCGGCAAGTCGACGGTGCTCAACATCCTGGGCCTGCGGTTCGCCAACCGGATCTTCGAGCCGCTGCTCGGCAACACCCACGTGGAGTCGGTGGAGATCGTGTTCGACGAGGACCTGGGCCTGGAGAACCGGGCCGGCTACTACGACCACGCCGGCGCGCTGGCCGACATGATCCAGAGCCACCTGCTCCAGATCCTCGGCCTGCTCACCATGGAGGCGCCGTTCACCCTGGAGGCCGCCGAGTTCCGGGACCGCAAGGCCGACGTTCTGCGCGCCACCCGGCCGTGGAGCGACGAGCCCGCCGAGTGCAGTCTGCGCGCCCGCTACACCGCCGGTGAACTGGGTGGGAGGCAGCTTCCGTCCTATGCCGACGAGCCCGGCGTCGACCCGGGCCGCGGCACCGAGACCCTCGCCGAGCTGATCGTCGCGGTGGACACCTGGCGGTGGGCCGGGGTGCCGTTCCGGCTGCGCTCGGGCAAGGCGATCGGGCACAGCCGCAAGGAAGCGGTGATCACCTTCAAGAAGCCGCCCCGGGTTCCGGACGGGCTGCGCGGCTGCGACCAGCCGGACCGGTTGCGCATCGGCTTCGGTCCGGACCGGCTGGCCGTCGATTTCAACATCAACGGGCCGGCTGACCCGTTCGTACTCGATCCGGTCACCCTGGAGGCCGATTTGGGCGGGGGCGACCTTCCACCGTACGGGGAGGTGCTGCGCGGCGTCTTCGAGGACGACCCGACCCTGTCGGTGCGGGCCGACACCGCCGAACAGTGCTGGCGCATCGTCGAGCCCGTCACGGAGGCGTGGCGGGCCGGGAAAGTGCCGCTGCGC
Source organism: Actinoplanes hulinensis (assembly GCF_019429605.1). NCBI lineage: Bacteria > Bacillati > Actinomycetota > Actinomycetes > Micromonosporales > Micromonosporaceae > Actinoplanes > Actinoplanes hulinensis. The sequence continues at coordinate 40,812 of NZ_JAHXZI010000005.1, forward strand.
GAATACCCGGCCGGCAGCTCCGGGCCTACGCTGCCGTTGCCGTGACCACCACCGTCGTGTACGGCATGGCGAACCGTGCCGGGGTCACCTCGCGCAGCCCGTCGAGCAGGGCCGCCAGCTCGGCCGGTGGCAGCAGTTGGTGGCCGCCGGCGGTGGGCACCAGATCGAGCCAGTCGGTGCGGGTGTATTCGTGCTCCCACCCGTACCGCCACTGCTCGGGCTCGGTGAAGGTCTTGTTTCCCGTCAAGCCGTCGGCGGTCCGGTCGCCCACCGTCGCGTACGGGTCGGCCATCGCCCACGGGTTGAACGGCAGGCTCGGGGCGACCCGCCGGTAGACGTCGCCGAACGCGGCGGCCAGCTCGGGGCCGGGCTGCCAGGTGTTCCAGAACAGCGCGATCCGGCCGCCGGGGCGCAGGATCCCGGCGGCCTTCGCCGCGCCGGCGGCCGGGTCCACCCAGTGCCAGGCCTGAGCGGCGACGACCACGTCGAAGGTACGGCCGCCGGGCTCCCAGTCCTCGAAACGGGTCTCCTCGACACCGAAGCCGTGCCGGCGTGCCGTTTCGGCCATCCGCGGGTCGGGCTCGACGCCGAGGACCCGGCAGCCGGCGTCGCGGAACTGGCGGGCAGCGATCCCGGTGCCGATGCCGACGTCGAGCAGGTCGCGGCCGGAAGCGGCGATCCTCTCGACCATGGCCTGCGGGTAGCGGGGGCGGGCGCGGTCGTACCGGTCGGCGTCCAGCCCGAACGATTCGGCGATCTCCTTTTTAGTGGGCATGCGCCCACTCTAGTGGGCGGTTGCCCACCCGACAGATTCGGCTCGTGTAGATTCGGCTCGTGCCGACCGGTGTGGCCCTGCGCGACGTGCGGGAACAACTCTTCGACGCCGCCGACCGGATCCTGCTGCGATCCGGCCCCGAGGCGCTGACCAGTCGTGCCGTCACCGAGGGTGCCGGCTGTGCCAAGGGCGTGCTGCACCGCCACTTCGCCGACTTCGACGCCTTCCTCGCGGAGTACGTGCTGGATCGCGCCAACCGCATGGACACCGAGGTCCTCGGCCTGCGCGACGCCGCCGGCACCGGGACCGTCACCGGCAACGTGGCCGCGGCCCTGACGTCGCTCTTCGGATCGGTCGCGGTCGCCATCGTCGCGCTGGTCACCTTCCGCGACGGGCTGCGCGCCCGGCTCCGCGAGACCTGGCCGGCCGGCGTCCCGGTGCTCACCGACGCGGCCGTGATGATCGGCGACTACCTGGAGGACGAGCGGGCCCGCGGCCGGGTGGCGGCCGGCGCCGACACCGCGACCCTCGGGTCCGTGCTGATCGGCACCGGACATCTGCTCTTCGCCGACCGGACCGGCGACCCGCCCGCCCCGGAGCGGGTCCTGCGGACCGTCGAGACGATCATCCCCGCCTGAGCCGCCAGCGGCGCACGGCGACCGCGTAGGAGAAGACCACCACGGCGGCGATCAGCAGGCGAACCTCGTTCAGGTAGCGCTCCGGATAGATCACCCCGGTCAGGTACGTGTCGATGAATCCGCGGCTCAGCCCGGCCTCGCCGGTCCGCTCCCGGGCCCGGTCCTCCACGTAGGTGAGCGGGCAGTTCAGCCCGAACAGCACGATGCACAGGCCCCACCCGGCCGCCAGCAGGTGCAACCAGACCACCTTCGGCCAGCGCCAGGCCAGGAAACCGCCGAGCACCACGAACGCGATGAACAGGAAGTGCACGGCCATCGTGACCTCGGCAAGGATCCGGTAACCCATACCGTCCAGTTTCCTCGATTAATTCGTTGGACGGGTCCCCGTGCCATTGCCTACCTTGGTTTCAGCACCGACCGAGCGAGTCGGATCAGGAAGAGGAGGGGAAGCGATGTCCGTCATGCAGATGCTTCCCCTGAGCCGACCGCTGGGGCGGTGGCGCGGCTAGCAGCCTGCTAGCGATCTTCGCGCCGCCCTTCCGATCATCGGAACCGGGCGGCTTTTCGTTTCCCTTGACAATTCCACAGCGAATGACAGGTCCCCGTAGCTCAGCGGAGAGAGCACCGGATTACGGATCCGGGTGTCGGGAGTTCGAATCTCTCCGGGGACACGCAGGCCCGGGTAGCCCAACTGGAAGAGGCGCCGCGTTCAGAGCGCGGAGGATGGGGGTTCGAATCCCTCTCCGGGTACGCGAAGGATCATGGAGGATCCACGATGGAGGGCTGGCCGAGTGGCCCAAGGCGGCGGATTGCTAATCCGCAACAGGGGTGACAACCCCTGTCGGGAGTTCGAATCTCCCGCCCTCCGCGCAATTGGTCAACGGGTCGTGGCGCAGCCTGGCCAGCGCGCTCGCTTTGGGAGCGAGATGTCGCGGGTTCGAATCCCGCCGACCCGACTGTTCGACAGGGAGACGCCAGCCGATGGGTGCCGGCCGCCGCCTCGAAAGCGGTTGGAGGTTTGACGCCTTGTGGGGGTTCGACTCCCTCCGTCTCCGCCTTCGTTAGGGAATCGCCGCGTGAACGCCTTGCGTGAACCGCCGGCGGGGTAGAAACCTGCGAGAAGGGATGCGCAGAAGGAGGCCTGCCATGGGCAAGGTCGTCGCTGCCCTGTCCATGTCACTGGACGGGTTCGTCGCGGATGAGAACGACGGCGTCGGTGAGCTGTTCGGCTGGCACCAGAACGGCGACGTCGAGGTGCCGAGCGCCGACCCACGCCGGGTCTTCCACGTCTCCCAGGCGAGCGCCGGCTTCCTGCGCCACACCCTGACCGGCACCGGCGCGCTGATCTGCGGGCGGCGGCTCTTCGACCGCACCGACGGCTGGGGCGGGCGGCACCCGGCCGGCTGCCCGGTCTTCGTGGTCAGCCACACCGTGCCCGGCGGCTGGCCCCGGCCGGACTCGGAGACCAGCTTCCACCCCGACGCCATCACCGCCCTGGAAGCGGCACAGGACACGGCCGGGGAGCGGACCGTCTCGGTCTCCACCCCGGCGCTCACCCAGCAGTACCTGGACGCCGGCCTGCTCGACGAGCTCGTCGTGTCGCTGGTGCCGGTGCTGCTCGGCGCGGGTGTCAGCTTCTTCCGCGAGCAGGAGGTGGGGCCGATCCGCCTCGCCGGCCCCGACGTGATCGAGGGAACCGGCGTCACCCATCTCACCTACCGCGTACTGAGGTAGGCAGTTTGCTCAGGAAGCGGCCCAGATGCGGGTCGAAGTGGGCCGGGTCGGCCGCGGCGATCTCCACCGGGGTCCACCAGCGGGCCTGGTGGAACTCGCCGGCGTCCGGGCGCAGCTCCTGGCCGCGGTGCAGCTCGGCGACGTACCACAGGCTCACGTCGATGTGGCCGGAGTCCAGGCCGACCGTCTCGGTGACGGTCAGGAAGAGCGGCTCGGCCCACGGTTTCGCCACCACCTCGAGCTCCTCCTCGAGTTCGCGGACCGCGGTGTCGTACGGCTCCTCGTCCACCTCGACGTGCCCGCCGGGCGGCAGCCACAGCCCGGCGTTGCGGTGCTCGACGAGCAGGACGCTGCCGTCCGCCGGATCGACCGGCACCACGTAGGACACCAGGTGTTTCGCCGGCTCGGCCGGCTTGACCCGCCGGTAGACGTCGTCGGTGCGGCGCAGCCATCCGAGCACGTGTCCGCGGTGTTCACCTTCCAGGTTGTCGACCGGCTCCAGCCGGGTCACGAGTTCGTGCACTGCCGCCACCGTTGAACGCATGCGGGCATGATGGCAGCTCATTGTGTTGGGCGGGTGACGAATCGCGCATGATCATGCGCCAACCGCAGGCGGGCGTGGCGCCCAGCCACCCCTCATAAGGGAGGACCGCCCGGTTCGACTCCGGGGCCTGCGACCACCTCCGGCATCAGCCGAGCAGGTTGCTGTCGCCGCTGGACGGCCGCGGGTCGGGCAGGCGGGTCATCCGGAACGCGTTGAGCAGCCCGAGCAGCGCGGCCAGCAGCGGGATGATCAGCGCGGTCTGGAGCGCGACCGGCCGGGCCTCGGTGTTGATCCGGATGATCTCGTCGTGCACCTCCGGCGATCTGCCCGCCAGCAGGGTGTCCAGGTGCTCGTTCGTCATCACCTCGGCGTTCTGCTCCAGGGCCTGGGCGACCTCCTGCTTCTCGCCCGGGTCGAGCACGGTGCTGCGGTCGGCCAGCGTGGTGAACGACAGGCTGAGCGTGGCCAGCATGATCGCGCCGGCGAAGGCGAGCCCGAACGACAGGCCGAACGAACCGCCCGCCGAGTTGACCGCGGCCGCCTCGCTGACCCGCTCGTCCTCGACGGGCGACAGCGTGTAGTTGTTGAGCTGCGACACCAGCAGGCCGAGCCCGGCGCCGGCGACCGCCAGCGGGATCAGCAGCTGCCAGCCGAAACCGGCTCGCGGGACCAGCGGGATGAGCACCGCCGTGCCGAGGCTGAGCAGCAGGAACCCGGTCCGGATGATGGCCGCCGGGCGGCGTTTCCCGGCCCGGCGCCCGGCCAGCAGCGCGACCCCGAACATGGTCAGCGACAGCGGCGCCAGCGACAGGCCGGCCTCCAGCGCGTTGTACTCGAGAACCATCTGGAGGTAGATCGGCAGCGCGATCATGATGCCGCCCAGCGTGATCTGCTGGAGCAGCTGCCCGGTGATCCCGGCCCGGAACAGGTGGGAGCCGAACAGGCCCGGGTCCAGCAGCGCGGGCCGGTTCGCCCGCTTGCGCCGCACCAGCCAGTAGGCGAGACCCGCCAGCGCCACCACGCCGAGGCCGATCAGCGCGAAGACCCGGTCGCCGCCCTCCTGCCAGACCAGGATGCCGAGCACCACACCACCCATGCCGACGACCGACAGCACCGCGCCGACCAGGTCGATGTGCCGTGGCCCGGCATACTCGACGTTGCGGATCAGGCCGATGCCGGACAGCACCACCGCGATGATCACGCCCTCCAGCGCGAACCCGACCCGCCAGGACAGGAACGTGGTGATGAAACCGCCGATCAGCGGCCCCACCGCGGCGGCGATCGCGGCCGCGGCGCCGACCATGGCGTACACCTTGGTCTGTGCCTTGCCCTCGAAGTTGCCGTGGATGAGCGACTGCATGGCCGGCAGCAGCAGGGACGCGCCGATGCCGCCGATCAGCGCCCAGCAGATCACGATCGGGGCCAGGCTCTGCGAGACGGTCATCGCCACCGCGCCGACCGCGTAGCCGAGCAGGCCCAGCACGTAGGCCCGTTTGCGGCCGATCAGGTCGCCGACCTTGCCACCGATCAGGATGAAGGCGGCCGACACCAGCGCCTCCAGTGCGATGGCCGACTGCACCCGGCTCGCCGTGGTGTCCAGGTCCCGGACCACCGCCGAGATCGAGACGTTCATCAGTGAGGTGTCCACGACCAGGACGAACATCGCCATCGACAGCAGCACGGCCAGCCGATTGGGACGGCCGACCGTCTGCTCCGCATCTCGTGCCATGACGAGAGCCTGGTCGGAGGGCGGCGCCACGACATCCCCCCGTGCGGATGAGATCATCGTGGCGCCGACCGTTCGCTATGCCGCCGGACGGTAGCCGGCCGGACGGCTGGTGAACGTGCCGCGGCCGTGCGTGCGGCTGCGCAGCCGGGTCGCGTACCCGAACAGCTCGGACAGCGGAACCGTCGCGGTCACCGTCCGTACCGTCGAATCGGTCACCTGAGCGCGGCGCGCGGCAAGATCGCCGAGCACCGCGCCGAGCGCGTCCGAGGGCGCGCTCACGGTGACCTCCGCGACCGGCTCGAGCAGCGTCAGCGTGCAGGCGCGCAGCGCCGAGCGCAGGCCGAACCGGCCGGCCGCGCGGAACGCCATCTCCGACGAGTCCTTCGGATGCGTCTGCCCGTCGGTGAGCGTCACCCGCAGCCCGACCACCGGATGGCCGCCGAGCGGACCGTCGCCGAGCGCCTCCCGGCAGCCCGCCTCGACCGCCCGGATGTACTCGGCCGGCACCCGCCCACCGGTCACCGTGGAGGCGAACACGAAACCCGTGCCCGGTTCCGGCGTCACGTCCAGGACGACGTGCGCGAACTGGCCCGCGCCACCGTCCTGTTTGACGTGCCGGTAGAGCATGCCGGTGACGCCGCCGGTCACCGCCTCCCGGTAGGAGACGCGCGGCCGGCCCACGGTCAGCTCCAGGCCGGTGGTCTGCCGCACCTTCTCCACGGCCACCTCCAGATGCAGCTCACCGAGACCGGACAGCAGGGTCTGCCCGGTCTCCGGGTCGGTGCGCACGGTCAGCGACGGATCCTCGCCGGCAAGCGCGGCCAGCGCCGCCGGCAGCTTCAGCGCGCCCGCCCGGGTACGCGCCTCGACCGCCACCGACACCAGCGGCTCAGCCGTGCGCGGCGCCTCCAGCAGCACCGGCCGCTGCCGGCTGGACAGCGTCGTACCGGTCCGGGCCGCCTTCACCCCGGCCACCGCCACGATGTCGCCGGCCACCGCACGGTCGATGTCGGTGTGCCGGTCGGCCTGCACCCGCAGGATGCGGGCGATCCGTTCGGTACGCCCGGCGCCCGCGTCCCACACGGTGTCCCCCTTCGTGATCGTGCCGTCGTAGACGCGCAGGTAGGTGAGCCGTTCCCGCCGCTTGAAGACCAGCGCGACCAGGTCCTTCGCCGGGTCGCCGGCGGGCGCCGGCAGGTAGTCGACCACCGCGTCGAGCAACGGTTCCACACCCTTGTCCCGGTAGGCCGAGCCGCAGAGCACGACTACCGCGCGTTGGGTGACGCTGAGATCGCGTATCGCCTTCTTCAGTGTTGTATCCGACATGTTGTCGAGGTGATCCAGCGCCTCGGGATGCAGTTCGGCGACCGCCTCCTCCAGCTTCTGCCTCGCTGCTCCCGCGGAGGCCGGTGGATCGTTGACCAGGTCGATCACGCCGGCGAAGTCGCCCTCCCGGCCGATCGGCAGCTGCACCACCAGCGGCGTGACCTCCAGCCGGTCGCGGATCGAGGCCACGGCCGCGTCCAGGTCGGCCCCGGGGCGGTCCAGCTTGTTGACGAAGGCGATCCGGGGTACGCCGTACCGGTCGGCGGTCCGCCAGACGCTCTCGCTCTGCGGCTCCACTCCGGCGACGCCGTCGAAGACGGCGATCGCGCCGTCCAGCACCCGCAGCGACCGCTCCACCTCGTCGGCGAAGTCGACGTGCCCCGGCGTGTCGATCAGGTTGAGCCGGTGGCCGGCCCAGTCGCAGCTGACCGCCGCCGCGAAGATGGTGATGCCACGGTCGCGCTCCTGTGGATCGAAGTCGGTGACGGTGTCGCCGTCGTGCACCTCGCCGGTGCGGTGGGTCATGCCGGTCGCGAAGAGGATCCGCTCGGTGAGCGTGGTCTTGCCGGCGTCGACGTGCGCAAGGATGCCAATATTACGGACATGCATGATGAATCGGTCTTTCGAGTCTGATCGGAAGGCGGACCGCGCCGTTTACAGGCGGCAACCAGCCCCGGTGGCGCAGCCGGGGCCGGCCGCACCAGACACGAGAATCAGCTCGAAACGCGACACGGGGATGACGACGGCGGTGCGGTAGCGCATGGCCGTGTCTCCTTCCCGATCGCGGTGATGGCGTCACGGTACGGAAGATCCGCCAGGGATGTCGAGCGATTAATGTGAAGCGATCATCGTCCTGGTGCTGGCGTTCATGGCGGCGGTCCGCGTGTGGAACCGCCGCGGTCCGGCGCGGGCCCAGCCCTTCACCGGGCCGCTCGCCGCGGCCACGCTGGTCCTTCTCTCCGGGCTCACTCCCGCCGAGGCGGGTCTCACCCTCGCTGCCGGTCGGGGGTACGCGGTGAGCGCGGCCCTGCTCGTGGCGGCCGGCTACGGGGTGGCCCTCTCGATCCCGGCCGCGCGCCGGGCGCTGGCCGAACCGTACTTCCCGCACCCGGTCCGCAGCGCCCTCCTCGGCGTCCCGCTGAGCACGGTGATCTTCGAGGAGGTGGCGTTCCGCGGCGTGCTGTTCACGCTGGTCGCCCAGGCCCACGGACCGGCCTGGGCGGTGGCCGTGACCTCGGTGCTCTTCGGGCTCTGGCATCTTCCGGACACCCGGGAAGTGGCGTTCACCACCCTGGCGGGCGTCGTTCTCAGCTTTCTCCGGCTGCTCAGCGGCGGACTTCTGGCCCCCATCGTGCTCCATTGGACCGCCAATGGCCTGGGAATACTCACCTCGGCATGGGTGCGCCGATCCGGGCAACCGGATATCGGCGAGCGCGACGAAACCTGAGAACCCTGTCGTACCCCGCCGCTACGCTCCGGAATGCCGCCCAACCTGTGGAGATGTTGTGAGCAGTCAATCCGCGGCGGCGCCGGCGAAACTCGACGGTGCCGTCCTCAAGATCGCCGGGGTAGTGGTCCTCGGCGCCATCATGTCGATCCTCGACGTGACCGTGGTCAGCGTCGCGCTGCCCACCTTCCAGAAGGAGTTCAACGCCACCTACGCCGAAGTGGCGTGGACCATGACGGCGTACACGCTGGCCCTGGCCACGGTCATCCCGCTCACCGGCTGGGCCGCTGACCGGTTCGGCACCAAGCGGCTCTACATGTCCGCCCTTCTGCTCTTCACCATCGGCTCCGTCCTCTGCGCCACCGCCGACAGCATCGGCCAGCTCATCGCCTACCGCGTGCTCCAGGGTCTCGGCGGCGGCATGCTCATGCCGCTCGGCATGACGATCATGACGCGGGCGGCCGGCCCCGAGCGGATCGGCCGGCTGATGGCCGTCCTCGGCATCCCGATGCTGCTCGGCCCGATCGGCGGCCCGATCCTCGGCGGCTGGCTGATCGACTCCTACAGCTGGCACTGGATCTTCCTGATCAACCTGCCGATCGGTCTGGGCGCGCTGATCTACGCGCAGGTCGTGCTGCCGGCGGACCGCCCCGAGCCGTCCGAGTCGTTCGACTTCATCGGCATGCTGATGCTGTCACCCGGCCTCGCCCTCTTCCTCTACGGCGTGTCCTCCCTGCCCGAGGAGCAGACCCTCACGGCGAACAAGGTGTGGATCCCGATGCTGGTCGGCGCCGCGCTGGTGATCGGCTTCATCTTCTACTCGTTCAAGCCGGTGCACCCGCTGCTCGACCTGCGGCTGCTGCGCAACCGCAACCTCACCGTCGCGTCGATCACGCTGGCCGTCTTCACCGTCGCCTTCATGGGCGCCGGGCTGCTCTTCCCCAGCTACTTCCTGCAGATCCGGGGCGAGTCGACGCTGCACGCCGGCCTGCTCATGGCCCCGCAGGGCATCGGCGCCATGGTGACCATGCCGATCGCCGGCATCCTCGCCGACAAGATCCCGGTCGGGCGGACCGTGCCGTTCGCGCTGCTCCTGATCGCGGGCGGGTTCTACACCTTCACCCAGGTCGGGACGGACACGTCGTACCTGCTTCTGTGCGGCTCGCTGTTCGTGATGGGCCTCGGCATGGGCGGCACCATGATGCCGATCATGACCTCGGCGCTGCGCACCCTGACCAACCACGACGTGGCCCGCGGCTCCACCCTGCTGAACATCCTCCAGCAGATCGCCGGCTCGGTCGGATCCGCCGTCATGTCGGTGATCCTCACCAGCGAGCTGAACGGCTCGCCCGCCATCCCCGGCGTCACCAACCCGGAGACCGGCGCCCCGGTCACCGAGGCGGGCCTCGCGATGGCCGCCCAGTCCGACCCGTCGATCGCCGCGACCATCCCCGACCCGACCCTGATCGAACGCGGCCTCCAGTTCGCGGCCGACGCGTTCGCCAACACGTTCATGGTCGGTTTCGTGCTGACGGTGCTCACCATCGTCCCGGCGCTGTTCCTGCCCCGCAAGCACGAGGAGTCCCACCTGCTCGACGACGAGAACGTCCCTCCCGTCGTCCTGCACTGACCCCTGCACGTCACGTCACGCCCGGCCGGCCTCCACCGGCCGGGCGTTCCGTTTCCCGGCCTGTTCGCTGGCTGGGCGTTCGGTTTCCTGCCTGTTCGCTGGCTGGGCGTTCCGTTTTCCCCGGCCTCTTCGCCGGCTGGGCGTTCGGTTTTCCGCCTCTTTCACCGGCCGGGCGTGTCTACCTGATGCTTTCGCGGACCGGTGCTGGCAGCATCGCCGGTCCCGGGGTTTGCCGGGGGCGGTTACCGTCCCGGGGCATGGATCTTCTTGGATCCGGCCGGGAGGCCGACATCTACGCCCTCGATGAGCACCGGGTCCTGCGCCGGTACCGTCGCGGGGATGACGCTTCGGGCGAGGCCGCGGTGATGGAATACCTGGCCGGGCGCGGATTCCCGGTGCCGCGGGTGCACTCGGTGGACGGCCCTGACATGATCATGGAACGGCTGGACGGCCCCACCATGTCCGGCGCCTTCGCGGCCGGGACGCTCACCGTGGCGGAAGGCGCCGACATCCTCGTCGGCCTGCATCATCGCCTGCACGAGCTGCCCGCCCGCCTGAGCTCCGCGCCCGGCGACCGCATCCTGCACCGCGACCTTCATCCCGAGAACGTCATGCTCACCTCGCGCGGCCCGGTCGTCATCGACTGGCACAACGCCGCCGAAGGCCCGGCCGCCGTCGACGTCTGCCTGACCGCGATCATCATGGCCCAGGTCGCCGCCGACCGAACCCACCCGCATGCCGCCGCGGCCGCCGAGTTCCTCACCGGCTTCCTCGCCCGGATCGGCGACGGCGCGCTTTCCGCCCTCGGCGACGCGATCGCGGTGCGCCGCGCCGACCCTTCCCTCAGCCCCGCTGAGGCGGCCCGGCTCGCAGACACGGTCACCCCACTGATCCGTGCCGCCTGGCCATCCCACCACCCCGTCTGAAGGCGGCCAAACGTCCAGGTTTGCGGGGATGGTGGAGCGCGCCCGCCGCCGGCCGCGATCTTGGACGTTCTACTACCTCTCGCGGTGGCGAATCGTCCAAGGTTGCGGGGTGATGGGGTGGTCCGGCCTGCCGGTCGCGATCTTGGACGTTCCAGTGCCTCTCGCGGTGGCGAATCGTCCAAGGTCGCGGCGGTGGTGGGCGCTCCCGCCGGCCCCGCGATCTTGGACGTTCTACTGCCTTCCGCGGCGGTGAATCGTCCAAGATCGGGGAGGGGGTGGGCGCTCCCGCCGGCCGCGATCTTGGACGATTCACCGCCTGCTGCGGTGGTAGATCGTCCAAGGTCGTGGTGGGGGTGGGCGTGCGGCGGTGGGGTGGCGAGGGTGAGGGCGGGGTGCGGCGGGGGTGGGGTGGGGCGGAGGGGTCAGCCGATTGTCACTACGCGGGCCCACGAGGGTGGGGGATCGGGGCGGTGGTCCGGGTTCGCGGCGTTGACGGTCCGGGGGCGGTGGAACAGGCCGACCACGGTTCGGCAGGCGGGCTGACTGCGGGGCCACGGCGTCTGGCCGTCGGTCAGGACGACCACCACGTCCGGTGCCGGGCGGGTGGACAGCGCACGCTCGAAGCCGGCCCGCAGGTCGGTTCCGCCGCCGCCGGTCAGCTCGATGCCCGCCGAGGTGCAGACCGGGGCCACCAGGTGGGCGGCGGCGTCGCAGGCCACCACCCGTACCAGATCGCGGTGGCCACCGACGGCCCGGCTGATCGCGGCGACCTCGAGCAGAGCGCTGCCCAGCTCGGTGTCGCTCACCGAACCCGAGGTGTCGATCACCACGGCCACCCGCGGTGGGTTGCGCCGTAGGCTCGGCAGCACCACCTTCGGCAGGCACACCGAGCGCCGGGCCGGCCGGCTGTAGACGTAGTCCTCGCCGACGCCGGGGGCCGAGGCGGCCGAGCGGATCGCGGCGCCCAGCAGATGCCGCCACGGCTGCGGCGGATGGATCACCCGCTCCGCCCACCGCCGCCAGCCCAGCGGCGCCCGGCCCGGAGCGCCGGTGATCGCCTGCGCCACCCGCAACTGGACCAGGTCACGTTCCTGTTCGTTGAGGGCGTGGGCGCCGTCCGGGCCGAGTTCCCAGACCCGGGCCAGGCCGTCCGCGCCGCTGCCGCAGTCCAGCCAGGCCAGCTGCCGGCGATAGGTGTTCGCCGAGAGCTGGGCGACGTACTCCTCCATGAGCAGGCCGACCGGCAGATTCACCTGGCTGGGGTGGACCGCCCCGCGTGGCTGCGGCAGGCCATCGCCGTACACATCGTCGTTGATCTCGAAATCGGCCGCGATGTTCATCCGCAGCCGGTCCCCGCGCCGGGTCAGATCCTTCGCGGCGGCGAGCCGCTCGCCGCGGCCGTGATGGTCGCGCAGCAGGTGGGCGACCTCGTGCACCCACACCCCGGCGAGATCCTTGAGGGGTGTGGCGGCCACGAAGGCGGGGGAGACGTAGCAGCGCCAGTAACGGTCGACCGCCATCGTGGGTACGGTCGGCGACTCCACCACCCGCAGTGCGAACAGGGCGGTCGCCAGGTAGGGCCGTGCCTCGGCGGCGTAGAGGCGCGCCGCGTACAGTCTCTCGCTCTCCTCGGCGGTGAGCGCCGCACGCGGCCCTGTGCCGGTCATCGGGCCGCGCCGACCCGCTCGGCGAGGGACAGGACCGGGGTGAGCTGCTCGATGTCGGGTGGCAGCACCCAGTCGGCGCGGCGCAGGGCGGCCAGCGCGGACGCCGGGGCCACCACCAGGTCGGGGGCGCCCATCTTCAGCGACCGCACCAGCACCACCCACGCCGCGTCCCAGCGGGAGCGTTCCGGGCGCCGGCGGACCGCCTCGACCAGCCCGTCCAGGATCGCCTGGCGCAGGTCGCCGCGTTCCGGGAGCAGGGCCGTGTGCGGTTCGGCGAGCAGGTGCTCCGGGTCGGGCAGGTCCATCCGGTCCAGGAAGGCCATCACCTCCAGGCCCGGACCGTCGCCGACCGTGCCCCGGATCAGCATGGACAGCACCTCGCGGGAGGCGCCCGCCGCGGTGGCGAACGCGATCAGCCGCAACGCCATGTCCCAGCTGCGCGGCGACGGCCACGGGCCGCCCCGGCGGGTCTCGGTGTCCGGCAGGCGGTGCACCATGGTCGGCCGGGCACGCAGGAAACCGCACACCGCGCGCCGGGCCATGTCCACCGCCTCCGGCAGACGGCCCGGATCCAGGGACGGAAGAACGGCACGCGGCCAGGTTCCGCCGAGGCCACGGACGACGACCTCGTGCTCGTACGTCCATTGGAGGTGTACGAACCGGTTCGCCAGCGGCGGGCTGAGCTCCCAGCCGTCCGCCGCCGAGGAGCGCGGGTTGGCGGCGGCCACGATCCGTACGCCGTCCGGCAACCGCAACGCGCCCACCCGCCGTTCCAGGACCACCCGGAGCAGGGCGGCCTGCACGGCGGGCGGGGCGGTCGACAGCTCGTCCAGGAAGAGCAGGCCACGACCGGCCCGCACCAGCCGGACCGCCCAGTCCGGCGGCGCCATCGGCACCCCCTGCACGGCCGGATCGTCACCGACGATCGGCAGACCCGCGAAGTCGGACGGTTCGTGCACGCTGGCGATCACCGTGGTCAGTGGCAGTCCCAGACCGTCGGCGAGTTGATGCAGGGTGGCGGTCTTGCCGATGCCCGGTTCGCCCCAGAGCAGCACCGGCAGGTCGGCGGCGACGGCCAGGGTGAGAGCGTCGAGCTGGTTGTCGGGCCGTTCCTCGGTACGGGTGTCGGCGAGCAGAGTGAGCAGATCCGTGGCCACGGTAAGAGTCAAGAATGATCACCTTTTATCGATTTGATGGGTTGAAAGGGGCGTGCTCGTCGTTTCGTCCGATGGTCCCGTCCCCGGCGCCCGAGCCGCCCGAGTTTGACCTTCCCGGAGAGCCCCGGCTCGCCGGAGAGCACCCCGGCCCGGAACATCCCGTGCCGGACCCGCTCCTCCACGGCGGCCGCGAACTCGTCCCGGAGCTCACCCTCCGGCAGCCGCGCCTCCGGCCCGAGGTGCTCCTCCGCGACAGCCAGCGCCCCGTCATGATCGCCGTGATCGAGCCGGTTCCGGACCTCGTCGAGGAACGCCGGCCGCCGTCCCTGACCGGTGATGGCCGCCAGGCACGGCAGTTGCGGGCCGCCGAGCCGCCGCAGGATCTCCTCCCGCCGCAGCTCCTCCTCGCCGTGATCGAGCGGCCTCAGTGCCCCGTCCACCAGCCCGAGCCGATGGACCTCGCCCCGGCACTCGACCAGCCGCTCCCCATCGCGGACGCCCGCACCGGCTCCGCCCGCACCGGCTCCGCCCGCACCGGCTCCGCCCGCACCGGCTCCGCCCGCACCGGCTCCGCCCGCACCGGCTCCGCCCGCACCGGCTCCGCCCGCACCGGCTCCGCCCGCACCGGCTCCGGTCGCACCGGCTCCGGCCGGGCTGGGTGCTCCGGAACGGCTGGGCGCCCCGGAACGGCCCGGTGCCAACGCCGCGGCCACCAGCGGATGCAACCGGTCCGGTGTGATCAGTCCGGCATGGAGCAGTTCCAGGTCGGGCAGGACCCAGGTGGCCGCCCACGGCAGCACCATCCCGGCCGGATCCCCGCCCCGGTCGGCACGCCGTGGACGGTCCTCCCCGAGCACCAGCCGCCGCCCGCCCCCGAGACGAACGGTGACCGCCCCGTCCCGCCCTTCGGCCGCCCGCAGAATCGCGGCTTCGGCCTCCCAGCGGTGCGCCGCATACCCTTCCGGAGCGGGCTGCCAACTGTCCGAGCCGCAGCGTTCCCGCAGCTCAGCAGCTTGATCGGCGGCCCAGAGATGAGGATGCAGATCGAGCCGGAACCGCCGATCCGGCCGAGCGCGAGGATGCGGCCCCGGATCCCGGGAACGCGGCTCCCACAAGGCGAGACTGATCCGCTGCCCGCCGGCGGCCCATCCCGGAGCGGTCCGTGCCACCAGATGGACGGCCGCTCCCGGATACCGGGCGAGCGTCATGGTCAGACCGGGCCGCAGCAGCCCGTCCGGCGCAACCCGCGGAAGATGCCATCGCAGCAGCTCAGGAGCCATGCGCCGAAGATCGGCACGAATCATCGCCGCGAACCCACGCCCATAGGCGCGCCCAACGGCCCGAAGATTGAGATCAACGTCCACATGCGCGGCCGCGCAGGCCCCGGCCCAATCGCCGGCCACCCGTCGCGCGGTAGCGGACTCGATCATCGAAGGCGGTACGCCGAACTCCCGCGCACGCCGCCAGCCCTGACGACGGGATTCCCCGTTCGCAATCCATGAGCGCATCAGCACTCACCTTTTGCGAACAGAACCCCCGATCCACAAACGAAGGTATTCATCGCACGGCACTGTACAGCCCCCCTTCCGCAAGTGTCACCCCCAAAACCCCGATCGCCTATTTGTCCGTTTATTTGCGATTCTTCCTTTCTCGTACGCGGCAATTCGCCCACAACCGCAACCACAACGCCCGCCAAGCCGCGCGACCATCTGCAACTCCATGCCGCAGCGCGCCCGCCGGGCCACCTGCCCACGCCAGGCCGTCGCCCACAACACCGGCACCCCCACCACCCGCATCCGCACCCCCGCAACGACCCCCTCAGCCCGTCGCGATCATGCCCAGCCGGCTCCCAGGGCGGTCTCAACCGCCCCAAGACAGCACTGACCCCGCTGGTCAATTGATCGCCGCCTACTCCTCCGGCCCGTTTCGCGCCGGCCGGCGCGCACGAAACGCCGTCCGTGGTCGCATACCCGCGTTCCGGCGGCAGCCCAGGCCCACGGGCGGCGCAACGTGTGCGCGTGCCGGGCCGGAGGGCGGGCAGTTGATCGGCATGGGTCAATTGACCAGCAAGGTCAGCACTGACGTCCAGCTGGATCTTCGTGGCTGGCTCGCAGAGCGGTCTCGGTCGTTCTGAGGGAGTGCTGGCGTCCAGCTGGATCTTTGTGGCTGGCTCGCAGTGCGGTCTCGGTCGTTCTGAGGGGGCGCTGGCGTCCAGCTGGATCTTTGTGGCTTGTTCCAGGGTGGTCTCCGCCGTTCTGAGGGAGCGCTTGGATCTTTGTGGTCGACTGCCAAGGCTGTGTTGGGCGGGGTGAGTGGCTCCTGCTCCGCGCGCCGGTGGCGTTGGCTGTTGGTCACCGCTCTGCTTTCCAGGCGCCGGGCCTGCCCACTCTCGGCAGATGCGCGGTCACGGTGATCGGTCCGCGGTTTCGCCGGGCCCGGTGGCCACACGGCCACCGAGCCCGGCGGGGGTGGGTGCACACGGTCGGGTTTTGACGATGGGTGGGTGCATGCGGTCGGGCTTGACGCGAGTGGGTGCACACATTCGGGTTGTTGATGCTGCGGTGGGCGCACACGCAGGTCGCCGCGTGCGCGGCCAGCATCGCTGTAGGCCCCGTAGGCGACCACGAAATCGCTGGTGTGTGCGCCCACCCCGCCCGATCGCCGTGACGGCTGCCCACCCGGTGGCTTTCGTTTGCGCTCCCTCCAAACCCGACCGGCGGCACCCCGCGTGAGCGAGGGACCCCGCTCACCGACCTTTGTGGAAGACCGAGGTAGCCAGGGAGCCTGCTTCTCGGTTGTGGGCGGCCGCGATGTCGAGTCGCGCATTCGGATGGCTGCGGCGTCACCCCGACTCGCCGACGATCTTGGGTGATTTGTAGTTTCGGGGCGATCTTGATTCCTGGTTGTCGTCCGGTGGTAGATCATCGTCCATGATCTATTTTCCCTGGAGACATTGGGTTATCGGATGCACCCGGACGGCCATGATCGCCCAAGATCGCGCCGCTCGGCAATGATCGCCCAAGATTCACATCGGCGCTCGCGGACGGCTCGGCCGGCCGGCGGTGACTGGCCGGGGGTGGCTGGCCGGGGGTGGCTGGCCGGGGGTGGCTGGCCGGGGGTGGCTGGCCGGGGGTGGCTGGCCGGGGGTGACTGGCCGGGGGTGACTGGCAGGCGGGGACCGGGCGGCGGGGAGCGGCCGAATCTCGCGGCGAAGGCGGGGGACACGCGAACAGGCGACGTGACACCGGGGCCGGGCGACAACCGGGAAGGAGACTGGGGAACTGCCGCGATCTTCCACACGCTCGCCGTGCCGGTCGCGGTTGGTGATCGCTGGGGGTGGGCGGCTCGGCCGGCGCCGGCCTTGCCCGTGTGGGGGTCGGGCCGGTGTGGGCGTGGAGGCCTGGAGTCGCGGTGAGGCCGGTCGGGCCGGTGTGGGCGTGGAGGCCTGGAGTCGCGGTGAGGCCGGCCGGGCCGGCGCGGGCGTGGAGGCCTGGAGTCGCGGTGAGGCCGGCCGGGCCGGCGCGGGCGCGGGGGCCTGGAGTCGCGGTGAGGCAGGCCGAACCGGCGGGGCGGGGCGGGTTGCGGTCGGGGGCGGCGTCACGCGTACCGATGAGGGTGCGTGAGTGAAACCGGAAGGGCGACCGCGGAAGGGGAGCGGCGGATCGTCACCCGTGCGAGGGAACGGTGTAATCCTTTTCGGGCAATGAGTTCGTGATCCAATTCTGGATGATCATGAATGGTTTGGATAACGGTCCGGTTGCGGCGAGGGAATCGTGGTCACTTTCAGGTGATCGGAATGGCTATATTCGATCAGTTCGCTGTACCTTTGGTCCAGATAAATCGGGACATCGCCCAGGTTTCTGGCGAGTAACTGATCGATGTCCCGGTCATTTCGGCCCCCTGAATCGTTGATCCGGCATACCTGACTCGTTCGATCGGCTATCACTGTGTGCGGAGAGTGCTCCGGACCGTTACGTTAAGTGTGTGCCCCGTGGAGATCGCCATTGGCACGGATTAGGGTTGAGCTGGGTGAACGACCGTTTTCCCGGATCAATGGAAGATCTGTCGACCCGAGGTCGTCCGAATGGACACGGGGCGATAGAAAGGTATGTGCATCCAACGTTCCTGACAGGTCGACGAACCGGCCGGAAGCCGGCGTCCCTCGGCAAGGGTGGTGTGATGATCCGGGTCGTTGTGGTGAGAGACGAGGGATACTTCGGTGTCCCGGTGCGAGCGTTCCTCGAGACCGAACCGGACATGCACTACGTCGACACCCTCCCGATCGGCGCCGATCTGGCGCAGCGTGCCGCCCAGCTCTGGCCGGCCGTCGTCGTGATCGACACGCAGTACATGGTGAGCCAGGTCCTGCCGATAGCCGACGGGCTGCACACCGCGATCCCGTCCTGTTCGATGCTGCTGCTGTGTGATCCGTCGAAACGGGGCATGCTGCCGCCCCGCCGGTGGAACGGTGGGCTGAACTTCCTGGTCAAGGACTCGTCACCGGCCATGCTGGCGGACGCGGTGCGGCGCCTGGCCCGCGGCGAGCGCGTGGTGTCGCCGATGTTGCAGGCCGCCTCGCTGAACACCGATCGTGGCCTGAGCACCCGCGAGCTGGAGGTCCTCGGCCTGGCCGCGGAGGGCGAGTCGGTGAAGGAGATCGCCGGCCGGCTCTACCTGTCCGGCGGGACGGTGCGCAACTATCTGTCCGCGATCATCTCCAAGACCGGGGCACGCAACCGGCTGGACGCCATCCGGATCGCCCGCAAGGAGGGATGGCTTCGCTGACCGGTGCGGCCGGGTAGCGTGGGAACGGATGCCAGTCCATCGACTCGACATCCCGGCGCTGCCCGTTCTGCTGCCTCTGGGTGTCATTCTGATGATCGTTTCCACGGTGTTCCTGCACCGCCGTGGGCAGTTGACCCCGGGCCGGCTCATCGTCTTCTGGTTCGCCGGGTGGTATGCGGTGGCCATTCTCGGCGCGACGATGCTCCCGATGAGTCTGTCCTGGGGGCCGGGCACCGGCGGCCCGGACCTGGAGCGGATCCTCTGGGTGCCGATCGAGGACATGCGCCGTCGCGACTTCGTGCTGAACATGGTGATGACGCTGCCGCTCGGCGCCGTACTGCACATGGTTTTCGGGGTGCGCGGCTGGGGCGCGGTCGTGAAGATCGGTTTCGCGATCAGCCTCGGCATCGAGTCGGCCCAGCTGTTCCTGTTGCTGACCCTGCACGGCCTGCGCTGGGCCGATGTGCACGACCTGACGTCGAACACGTTCGGCACCGTGGTGGGCTATCTGATATTCCGCCGGCTCATGCGTTTCGTACATTTCCGCCGGGCAGTGGAAAACTGTTCTTTCGACCGAACCGGCCGCGGTAGCCCAGCAGCGGTGCGATGACCCGGCGGGGCCCGGGCCGGTCGCCGATCCGCTCGTAGAGCCGGCCGACCGAGGCGGCCAGGTGGTCGGCGTCGTACCGGACTCCCGCCGACCGGGCCGGCAGCCGTCGCCCGCGGCGTTCGGCCAGGCAGAGCACCTCGGCGCGCAGCGCCCGCGGCAGCGACTCCCGGTCCAGGGAGAGCCGGTGGGTGCCGCGGACCGTCGCGCGCGCCGCCACCCGCTCCTCCAGCGGCAGGCACGAGCCGTAGACGGCGGGCAGCCCGGAGGCGATCGCCTCCAGCGTGGCCGTGCCGAAGGCGGTGTGGTCGGGTGACGCGAAGACGTCCATGGCGCAGAGCATCTCCCTCGGGTGGGCCACCGCCCCGGCGAACAGCACCCGGTCGGCGACGCCCGCGATCACCGCGAGCCGTTCCAGGGCGGCGCGCGCCGAACCGTCGCCGACCAGCAGCAGCACCGAATCCGGCACCTCGGCGACCGCGCGGATCAGCAGGTCGAACCGCTTGTCCGGTTCGAGTCGCCCGAGTCCGCCGATCACCGGCACGTCCGGCGCCACGCCGAGCCGGGCCCGGGCCGCCGCCCGCAGCGCCGGGTCGAACCGGAACTCGCGGGCGTCGATCGCCTTGGGGATCATGGCGATCCGCCGCTCCGGGACGCCCCACGAGCGCAGCCGCCCGGCGATCGCCGGGGACGCCGCGATGGTGACCTGGCCGAGGCGCTCACCGGCCAGGTAGAGGGCGCGGACCGCGGGGGAGACCCGGCGGCCCTCGATGGTCTCGGTGCCCAGGTGGTGCTCGGTCGCCACCACGTGCGGGACGCCGGCCAGCCGGGCCGCGATCCGGCCCTGCACGCACGCCCGGTACAGGTGGGTGTGCACCACGTCGTACCGGCCGGCGCGCATCAGCTGCCGCAGCCGCCGGACCGCCGCCGGGTCGTGGTCACGTGACGTGGTGATCCGGTGGACCTCGACGCCGTCCGGCACGTCCACGGCGCCGGCCGGCGCCAGGGTGACCACCTCGCTCTCGTACGGCAGCCGGCGCACCAGCAACCGCAATTGCTGCCCGGCTCCACCCGGTTCCAGCGTGCTGATCACATGCAGCACCCTCATGTCTTTGTCCCCCGGTCGCATTCTCGACAGAACGCTTGCGACACCCGCGCTCAAGACGCTGCCGGAAACGGCGTCGCAACGGAAGTCTCAGATGTCACGCCTAAAGTGAGTCCTTCTCATCGTGGATATGACATCCTCCGCCGAATGGCCATCCGTAGCCATCCGGAAGTATCTCGCGGAAATGCCGATCAAGGCCCTGTCCTCAATGGAACGGCGAACATGAGGTTTACTCGCATAGCCCATGACAATTGCTACTGTAAACCGACCTCGCTGACTGGAACTCTAAATTTGCGAAAGGTCGATAGGACGCTACGCAGACGAGTCGCTGCCCGCATTTCAATGTCCGGAAATGCATTTGCGCCGACTCGTTTTTCCTTGTCGAGCGAAGGATCCGCGGCCGGCCGCGCCGGCATCGTACGAGGGGGAATCCATGCAGGTACGGCGACAAGCGTTCGGCGAGTCGCGCGGCCCGGGCGCACACCCGGTCCCGTGGCATCGCCGAGCCCTGCCCGGCCGCGCCGCGCGGGCGCTCACCGACGCGGCGGCCCTGGCCACCGCGCTGCTGATCGCCACGCTGCTGCGGCACGACGGGCACATCGGCAACGTCGATCTCACCGGTCTGGTGGTGCTGTCCGCGGTCGCCGCGGCCGTGCACACGCTGGCCGGCATCAATTTCGGGCTCTACACCGGACGGTGGGCGTACGGCTGCTTCGAGGAGATCGCCGCACTGGTCAAGACCTCCGCCGTGACCGTGCCGGCGGTGCTGCTCCTGGACACCGTGCTGGGCCGGCTCGTGCCGCGCACGGCGATCATCGCGGCCGGCATGTTCGCGCTGGTGCTCACCGCCGGCGTCCGCTACATGGTCCGCTCGCTCCAGGACAGCCGGCTGCGGCCGTCCCCGGACCGCGGCGCCCGGGTCGTGGTGATGGGCGCCGGGGAGGGCGCCACCTCGGTCATCCGGGCCATGCTGCGCAGCCCGTCCAGCCCGTACGTGCCGGTGGCCCTGCTCGACGACGACCCGGCCAAGCGCACCTTCCGGGTGATGGGCGTGCCGGTCGTCGGCACCCGCGACGACATGGCCGACGTGGTCCGCCGGTTCCGCGCCGAGGCGGTGGTGATCGCCATCCCGAGCGCCAGCGCCGACCTGATCCGGGCGCTCACCGAACTGGCCCAGCCGCTCAACGTCGACCTCAGGGTGGTCCCGCCGGTGGTGGAGCTGTTCGGGCGTACCGTCCGGGTCGAGGACATCCGCCCGGTCAGCCACGAGGACCTGCTCGGCCGCCGCGAGGTCGGCATCGACCTGGAGGCCGTCGCCGGATACCTGTCCGGCCGCCGGGTGCTGGTCACCGGCGCCGGCGGCTCGATCGGCTCGGAACTGTGCCGGCAGGTGGCCCGGTTCAACCCGGCCAAGCTGGTGATGCTGGACCGCGACGAGTCCGGCCTGCACGCCGTGCAGCTGTCCCTGGACGGCCGCGGCCAGCTCGACGACCGCAACCTGGTGGTCGCCGACATCCGCGACGAGCAGCGCCTCGACGAGGTGTTCGCCGAGCACAAGCCCCAGGTGGTCTTCCACGCGGCGGCCCTCAAGCACCTGCCGCTGCTGGAGATGCACCCGTCCGAGGCGCTCAAGACCAACATCATCGGGACGTACCAGATCCTCCAGACCGCGATGCGGCACGGCGTCGACCGGCTGGTCAACATCTCCACCGACAAGGCCGCCGACCCGTGCAGCGTCCTCGGCTACTCCAAGCGGATCACCGAGCGGCTCACCGCGGCCGCCGACGCCCTGGTCCCCGGCACCTACTGCAGCGTCCGGTTCGGCAACGTGCTCGGGTCCCGCGGCTCGGTGCTCACCGCCTTCGCGGCGCAGGTCGAGGCGGGCGGCCCGATCACCGTCACCCACCCGGACGTGACCCGCTACTTCATGACCGTCCAGGAGGCGGTGCGGCTGGTCATCCAGGCCGGCGCCCTGGAGAGCAAGGGCGAGGTGCTGATCCTCGACATGGGCGAGCCGGTACGCATCGCCGACGTCGCCAAGCGCATCGCCGACGCCGCCGACCAGCACATCCAGATCGTCTACACCGGCCTGCGGCCCGCCGAGAAGCTGGCCGAGGTGCTGCTCGGGCCGGACGAGCCGGACCACCGGCCCAACCACCCGCTGATCTCGCAGGCGCCGGTGCCACAGCTGGACGGGGCCGTGCTGTCCCTGCTCGACCCGTCATCGCCCCGGGAGGACCTGATCGCCGTCCTGCACTGGCTCGCCGCGAGCCCTGCCCTGCCGAAGAAGCCGCACCCGGTCATCGCCGGCAAACAGCGCCGCCCCGAGACCGCCGCCGTCCCACCGGGCCGGCGTCCGTGAAGAACCGGCGCTACGGGCGCCGCCTGCGCAAGGCCCGGAAAATATTGAAGGAGAACACGCCCATGCGGGTCGTCATCGCCGGTCAGGGTTACGTGGGACTGCCGCTCGCGGTCCGCGCGGCCGAGGTCGGGCACACCGTCGTCGGGTTCGACGTCGACGACGAGCGGATCAAACGCCTCGCTGCCGGTGAGTCGTACGTGGACGACGTCTCCTCCGCCCACCTGCAACGCGTCCTCGCGAGCGGCTCGTTCCACCCGTCGTCGGACCCCCGCGCGTGCGCCGGCTTCGACGTCGCGGTGATCGCCGTGCCGACACCGCTGCGCGACGGCAGCCCCGACCTCACCTACATCGAGGACTCGGCCCGCACCCTGGCCCGCTACCTGCGGCCGGGCGCCACCGTGGCGCTGGAGTCCACCACCTACCCGGGCACCACGACCGAGCTGGTCGCGCCGCTGCTGGAGGAGGGTTCCGGGCTGATCGCCGGCGTCGACTTCCACCTCGGCTACAGCCCCGAGCGCATCGACCCGGGCAACCGGGAGTGGAACCTCACCACCACGCCCAAGGTGGTCTCCGGCATCAACCCGGCCTCCCTGGAGCGGGTGCAGGCCTTCTACTCCTCGGTCGTCGAGCAGACCGTGCCGGTCTCCGACCCGAAGGTCGCCGAGCTGGCCAAGCTGCTCGAGAACACCTTCCGGCACGTCAACATCGCCCTGGTCAACGAACTCGCGGTGTACGCGCACGACCTCGGCATCGACGTCTGGGAGGCGATCGCGGCCGCCGGCTCGAAGCCGTTCGGCTACATGCGGTTCACCCCGGGCCCCGGCGTCGGCGGCCACTGCCTGCCGATCGACCCGTCCTACCTGTCCTGGCGGGTGCAGCGGACCCTCGGGCAGAGCTTCCGCTTCGTCGAGCTGGCCAACGACATCAACAACCACATGCCCGACTACGTGGTACGCCGCCTGGTCGCCGCCCTCAACAAGCGCCGCAAGGCGGTCAACGGGTCGCGGATCCTGCTGCTCGGCCTGGCCTACAAGAAGAACAGCGGCGACGCCCGGGAGTCGCCGGCCCGCCGTGTCGCGTCCCTGCTGCTGGACATGGGCGCCGAGGTCCGGGCCACCGATCCGCACGTGGTCGAGGACGCCCACGTCGACAGCCGGGTCGGCATGGTCCCGCTCACCGCCGACCAGATCGCCGCCGCCGACGCCGTGGTGCTGCTCGCCGACCACGACGACTTCGACCTCGACCTGGTCCTGGAACACGCGCCGTACGTGCTGGACACCCGGCACCGCCTGACCGGCCCGAACGTCGAGTCGCTGTAAGAGAAGAGGAACATCGTGCGCCCGATCTGGAACGGCCTCAACCGGCTGACCGCCCTGCTCCTTCTTCTCCTGCTCGCCCCGGTGATGCTGGCCCTGGCCGCCTGGATCCGGATCGCCGACGGCAAGGGTGTCCTCTTCGTCCAGGACCGCGGCGGTAGGAACGGCGTACCGTTCCGGATGCTCAAGTTCCGCTCGATGGT
The DNA here is from genome assembly GCF_019429605.1 of Actinoplanes hulinensis. Classification (NCBI taxonomy): domain Bacteria; kingdom Bacillati; phylum Actinomycetota; class Actinomycetes; order Micromonosporales; family Micromonosporaceae; genus Actinoplanes; species Actinoplanes hulinensis. Next base: position 64,763 of record NZ_JAHXZI010000005.1, read on the forward strand.
GCACAACTCGGTGGCGATGAGCGCCGAGTTGGGCATCGACGACCCGTTCGGCCTGGTCGAGAACGATCCGCGGATCACCCGGTGCGGCCGGTTCCTGCGGCGGACCAGCCTGGACGAGCTGCCCCAGCTGATCAACGTGCTGCGCGGGCAGATGAACCTGGTCGGCCCCCGCCCGGACGTGCTGCCGCAGGTCGCCTGCTACTCACCGGAGGACGCCCGCCGCCTCGAGGTGAAGCCCGGCATCACCGGCTGGGCGCAGGTCAACGGCCGTGACGACATCGACTGGGCGCAGCGGTTCGTCCTGGACCGCTGGTACGTCGACAACTGGTCACCCCTGCTCGACCTGAGGATCGTGTGGCGGACCGCGGTCAGCCTGAACCGCGACGAGCCGCCGGTCCACGTCGACCAGCTCAACATCACCCGTCAGCAGGCCCCCGCGGAGGAAGTCAGCCGTGTCGGCTGAGATCGGCTCCGAGTTCCACTGGGACCCGGCCGCCCTGCTCAGTACTGAGCGGGGCGGTCTGCCCGGCTGGCTGCCCACCCGGCGAGCGCTGTTCGCCACCGGGTGCGGCGCGCTCAGCTCGCTGCTGGACCTGCTGACCCCGGCCGGGCGGCTGCACGTGCCCACCTACTTCTGCATGGGTGTGGCCGAGGCGCTGTCCGCCCAGGTCCCGGTCACCTGGTACCGGCACCTGCCGGACGGGCGGGGGCCGCACTGGGACACGCTGCGCGCGGCGGACGGCGACGTGGTGCTGGCGCAGAGCCTGTTCGGCCGCGACGACGGCACCGCCTGGGACGCGTGGATGCGCGCGCACCCGGGCGTCACGGTGATCGAGGACCATTCGCACGACCCGTTCAGCGAGTGGGCCTGTGCCAGCACGGCAGCGTACGCGGTGGCCTCGCTCCGCAAGACGCTGCCGCTGCCGGACGGCGGTCTGCTGTGGTCGCCGCGCGGGCTAGACCTGCCCGTACCGTCCGGTCCGGCGTCCGGCGGCGCCGAGCTGAAACTGACCGCCATGCTGCTCAAGGCCGCCTGGCTGGACGGGCGGCCGGTGCCCAAGGACCACTTCCGTGAGCTCCAGCAGCGCGGAGAGCAGCAGTTGCTGGGCAGCGCGGCGGCGGCCTCCGCGTTCACCACCGCGGTGCTGCCGGTCCTCGACGTCGCCGGGATCCGCGCGGCGAGTGCCCGCAACGCCGCCGAGATCGTGGCGGCCCTCGTCGGGCGGGTGACCTCCGACGGCTTCCGGGTGCAGCTCACCTGCCCCTCCGGGCAGGTACGCGACGCGCTGCTCGCCCACCTGGCCCGCCACGGGATCTACGCGCCGGTGCACTGGCGGCAGGACCGGGCCGGGTTCTGGAGCGGCGACGACGAGGCGGCCGGCCTGGCCGACCGGATGCTGACCCTGCCGGTCGACCACCGGTGCGGCCCGGGGGATCTGCGGCGTATCGCGGAGACCATCGAAGGATTTGCTCGCTTGGATCTTTTCCGGGTCATATGATCCGAGTGTGACCGATCGATCCACCGAGCGTGATCTTGTGGGGGTTGGGCGATGACCTCCATGAGCTGGTTCGCGCTGGGGATGGCGATGTTCGGGGCGTTCAGTTACGCCACCGGATCGATCCTCCAGGCCGTCGGCGCCAAGCGCAGCCACAGCACGGTCAGCACCCTGGGTCACCCGCTCTACCTGATCGGCATCGGGTTCGACATCGTCGCCTGGGTCGGCGCGATCGTCGCCCTCCAGCACCTCGCGGTCTACGTGGTCGAGTCGGTCCTGGCCGGCTCGCTCGCGGTCACCGCCGTCGGCGCGTGGCTGTTCCTCGGCTCCAAGTTGCGCCGCCGTGACGTGGCCGCCATCGTCTGCACGACCACCGCCCTCGGCGTCCTGGCGCTCTCCGCCGGGCAGCAGCACGAGATGCTGCCGTCCACGCGGGTGCGGATCGGCCTGGTCGCGGCGCTGCTGTGCCTGTGGGCGCTCGGCTGGGGCGCCACCAGGACCGGCCGGCCCGGCCTGATCGCCATGATCGGCGGCTTCTCCCTCGGCGGCGCGGCGATCTCCGGCCGTGCCCTCCAGTTCCCCGACGAGGAGATGCGGCAGGCGTCCACCGCCGTGGTCGCGGTGGTCACCGAGCCGGTCACCTGGACCATGATCCTGTTCGCGCTGACCGGGATGCTGCTCTACGCCAGCGCCCTCCAGGGCGGCGAGGTCGGCCGGGTCACCGCGGTCCACTGGACCGGCGAGGTGGTGCTGCCGTCGATCATCGCGCTCACCCTGATCGGCGACACCGTCCGCCCCGGCTGGGAGTGGGCCGCCCTGGCCGCCGGCGCGGTCACCGTCGGCTCGGCGATCGTGCTGGCCTCGGCGCCCGCCGCGGTCGCCCCCGCCGGCGACGAGCCCGCGTTCGCCCCCGCCGGCACGGCCGTCATGGTGCCGCCGCCACGGGCCGGGCTGGCGCTGGTGCCCGCCGAGACATGGCGGCTGGCCATCCCCGCCGAGGCGTACTGGCCGGCGCTCCAGCCGCCACTGGTCCGCGGCTACGGGACGATCATGTGGTGGGGCTCGCCGATCACCCCGCAGCCGCTGTGGGTCCCCCCGGACCGCACCCTGAGCCCGCCCGGCGCCATCCCCTCCTGGGCCGGCCCGCAACTGCCCGAGGCCCGCACCGCCAGGCCGGCCCGGAACGGCCTGCGGCGCGCCCACCGGCGTGCCGCTCTCCCGGCCGCCCCGCGGCGTTCCGGACGGCACGCGGCCTAGCAGTCGTTCGATTCACCACACACGCCCCTCCAGGCCGGCGAACCTCGTGGCCGGGACGCGACCCGGCGTTCCCCCACCCGGAGGAACGAACACATGATCAGGAGCAACGCCGGAGGGGCGCCGGCCGCCGTCGTCATGGGTGCCAACCTCGGCCGTGAACGTGCCGGATCCGCCCACCTCGCCGATCCGCCGCAGTAGCATCGGGGGCACGGTGAGCTGCGGCGGTGGTCGATATGAGTCTGCAATGGTGGTCGATCGAGATCCTTGACGGGCCGTTGTCGTCCGCCGAGCGATGGCGGGACTCGCACGAGCAGGTCCTGCTGTCCGCCGCGGTGTCCCACGGCGCCCAGCAGTGGGCGTGGCATCCGTTCCGCTGGGGCCTGCTCCTGGAGATCGCCTTCAAGGACGCCGAGGCCTGGCCCGCCTTCCGCGAGCTGCCCGCCGTCCAGGCCGCCCTCGACGCCGTCCCCGACCCGGTCAACGGCCTGCTCATCTACCCCGGCCGGGGCGGCAGCGCCGGCCGCCTCCAGCCGCGCCGCCCACGCCCCACCGCCGGAGCCGGCGCCGCACCCCTGCCCCGCGAACCGGTCCGCACCCGCGTCGCCCTCGCCGAGACCGAACCGGCCCCCACCCGCGGCGGTGTCCTCACCCACACCGCCTGACCAGCCTCGCTCCGCCCACGTCCCCGGCCGCCCGTCGGCCGGGGACGTCTTTCACCCCGCGTCACTCCATCCAGGACCTTCCCTCACGCCCCTTTCCGGTACGCCCCTGGTGCTCTGCCGTGGAATACCCGCGAGCGTCTGCCCACGCACGCCTTTGCCGCGCCCGCCGGGCTGAGCTGCCCACTCACCCTCACCCCCGGCCGGCCGTGAGCGCTGTCTCGGGGCGTGAGACGGCTCTGGGAGCCAGCTGCGCAAGATCGGCTGCTTGTCCTCGTTTGTGGACGGATGGTGGGTGAGGGGCCGCATCGGCCGGACGCGGGCGTTACGGCCTGGAGGGTGCAGGTGGTCGCTCGGCGCGGGCGGGGCGTTGATTCTGCTTCTGGGGGCGCTGTAGGCGTACCGGGAATGGGGTTCAAGCGGAGGCAGCGGGGTGAGCGGACTCACGCGGCGGGAGCGACGCGCGGCGGCGGATTCGTCGGCGAAAGCCGCCGCCGGATCGTTAAGGGCAGAGCGCGGCAGACGCGCGAAGGTCCGGAGGGGAGGCGTCATGAGCGTCGGTGAGCTGGTACGAGTCGGTGAGGAGATCCCGATGCGGGTGCGGATCGCCGCATGGCTGGGTGCGCGCAGCCCGGAAGCGCTGCGGATCTCGCTCGGGATGATCCTGGTGATGTTCGGGAACCTCAAATTCGTCCCGGGAGCGTCACCGGCCGAGGCGCTGGTGATGCGGACCGTGGATCTGCTGACGTTCGGGTTGATCGGCGGGCGGGCCGCGGTCGTCGGAACCGCCCTGGTGGAGGTCGCCCTCGGGGTGGTGCTGATCAGCGGGATCGCGCTGCGGGCCGGGCTGACGCTGCTGTTGCCGGTGCTGGCCGGGATGATGTCGCCGCTGGTGCTGTTCCCGGCCGACCTGTTCGTGAACTTCCGGCCGACGCTGGAGGCGCAGTACATCATCAAGGACATCGTCTTCGTGGCCGCCGCGGGCGTGCTGATCGCGCACTCGCTCGGGGCCCGGATGGTGGTGCCGACTTCGCGGCGCCTCTGAACGGAAACCGGGCGCCCGGCGTAGACCCCAGCGAGACGTCATGCTGGGAGGTGGGCGCGATGGGGCTGTACGGGGACCCGGACGAGCTCGACCGGCTGGCCGCCCGGCTCCGGGAGAGGGCCGCACGGATCCGTGACGAGGCGGCCACCCACGAGGCGCGCGGGCACGCCGCCGAGTGGGTGTCCGACGGGGCCGCCGCCTACCGGGAGCGGCTCAGCCGGGACCGGGCCGAAGTGGACCGGCAGGCCGCCGAGATCGAACACGCGGCCGCTCTGCTCGCCGAGCACGCGGAGAGCGTCCGGCAGATCATCGCCGACATCGCCCGGATCGAACGCGAGACCCGCCAGTGGTTCGTGGACACCGGGAAGAGCCTGGTGGACCGGGCCGACGACCTGATCGAGGCGGCCGGGCGCACGCTACGGCGAGGGCTGACCGAGCCGCCGTGGGTGAACTGGCCGGTCCGGCCGGACAACCTGCCCGCCGCCGGTGACATCCGGTGGCTCGAGGTGGGGCGGTTCATGCGCGGTGAGGGAGCGCTGTGACGGCGGCCCGGCGGCTCGTCCTCGATGGCGACGAACTGCTCGGCTACGCCCGGGAGCTGGGGCTCGCGCTGCCGCCGGGCATCGTCACGGACTCCGGCCGTCCGGTGGTCTCCGGCCCGCCCGCGGTCGAGGCGCTCGCCGTGAACCTCGGTGTGCTCGCCCGGCCGGTGGCGGCGGTGCGGGTCGAGGCCGGGATCGACGGGCGGGCGTTGCGCGGCTGGTACGCGCTGGCCGGGATGTTCGGGGCGAGCCTGTTCGCGCTGCCCGGCGACCGGGCCGAACTGTCCCTCTTCCCGGCCGTGGAGATCGGGCGGGAGCTGCTGCGGGCCGTACCCGACGAGCCGGCCTCGGTGCTGTCGGTGCTCAACCCGGCCTCGGTGCTCACCGGGACCGTGCCGCTGGACGAGCTGCGGGAGCCGGATCCGGCCTGGTTCACCTGGCTGCCACGGGACACGACGGGACCGGTGGCCCGGGCCCGCGCCGTCACCCACGGGACGCTGTCGGCGCTGGTCACCGGCCGGGCGCCGAACTCCGGCGTGCTCGCCGGGCGGGTGGTGTGGCTGCGTACCGGCGACCGGTGGACCGGGATGCGGCCGCTGCCCGGCCGGAGGGTCCGGTTCGAGCCGGTCGAGGCGGCCGACTTCCCGAGCTGGCTGGCCCCGGCACTGACCACCGTGCTGGAGGCCTCCCATGGCTGAACCGGAGATCACCGGTGGCGCGGGCGGGGTCAGCGCCGACTACGCGGACCTGGACATGCTGGCCCGCGGCAGCGACGACCTGGCCCTCACCCTGGGACGGATCAGTGTGGACTGCCACGCCGTCGCCGCCGACCCGGACGTTCTCGCCTCGGCGGTGCTGTCGCCGATCACCGCGGCCCGCTTCGAGGCGGCGCTGGTGGAGGCGCTCGACGGACCCGGCGGGCTGAGCGGGCAGGCGGCCGAGTTCGGGGTACGGGCGGTGGGGCTGCGGGCGGCTTCGGCGTCGTACGAGGCCACCGACGCCGCCGGGGCGGCCCTGATCGACGCGGTCCGGTGGAGCGCCGGAGCGATGGCGCCGGTGACGCTGCCGGCCGGGATCGCCGGGCTGCTGATCACCGACCCGGGCATCGTGACCGGGCTGATCGAGGATCCGGGCTCGTTCCAGCGGATCATCACCGACCACCCGGGCATCGTGGACGCGGTCGTGGGCGGGGCGCCGGGGCTGCTGAACCTGCTCTCCGGCGGCGCGGTGGTCACCGACGTGAAGGGCGGCGCCGACCTGATCGCCGGCCTCTACCCGGACGGCACGCCGAGGGTCACCGAGGTCGAGGGCATCGACAATCGCGCACAGGCGGTGCCGAGGAACCTGGGCGACATCTTCGAGGGCCTCGATCATCAGAACCGCACCGTGACCGAAGGGCAGCCGGACCGGATCGACGTGAAGCAGATCGCCGGTCCGGACGGTACGAAGTCGTTCGTCGTGAACCTGCCCGGTACCAAGGACTGGAACCTGCCCACCGACGGATTCAACCGTGAACTGAACGACCTCGGCACGAATGTGCACGTGCTCGGCGGCGACGTGACCGCCCGGGAACGCGCGATCGCGATGGCGCTGCAGCAGGCCGGCGCCAGTAGCACCGATCCCGTGATGCTGGTCGGGCATTCGCAGGGTGGCATGGTGGCGATGCAGGCCGCGCACGACCGGGGAACCGCGGACTTCGACTTCAACGTCACCCACGTGGTGACGGCCGGTTCGCCGGTCGGCCGCATCGAGGTTCCGGACGACGTTCAGGTGCTCTCCCTGGAGAACAAGAACGACATCGTGCCGCACCTCGACGCCGCCGACAATCCCGACCGCCCTAACCGGACCACCGTGACCTTCGGCGACCAGCATGGAACCTTCGAGGGCAATCACGGAACGACCGAGTCCTACCTTCCGGCCGGCCGGAACCTCGACGGGAGCACGCACCCGTCGGTCGTGGGCTTCCGGAACAGTGCCTCCGCCTTCCTTCCCTCCGGCGACGCGGCTGTGACCTCCCGCGTCTTCGAGTTGAGCCGCGAACCATGACAGGAGCCCCCGTGAACCGCCGTTGGATACCGCTGGCAGTCATGCTGCTGATTCTCGGGATATCGGGCTGCGCTCAGAGCCCGGAGACCCGGGAGGCGAACAACGCCATCACGCAACGGATGGAGGCGGTGCTGGCGGAGAATCCCGATGTTGTGCGGACGACGCTGAGCTATCAGAACAACATCACCGCCGGGAAGTCACTGGATGCCAGCGTCGGCGTTCGGGAGGGCGCCGATCTCGGGCCGGTGGCGGAGGAGACCACCAAGGTGATCTGGACGAGCGAGCTGGCACCGCTGCGTAACGTGACCGTGTATGTCTGGGACACCGGCGACGATGCCCGCTACGACGAGCGCCGGCTGAATTTCGAGGACACGGCGCTGATTACGGAACTGGAGGGCAAGTACGGGCCGCGGCCCGTCTAGGCATCATTTGTCACTACTGAGGGTTTTCTTCACGTCACGCTGCGGATGAGACTGGCCGTGACTAGTGAAGGAGGCGCCATGGGCAACAGAGCCGTTGTCTACCAGGGCCCCGGACGGGTCGAGGTGCACGACATCGACTACCCCGGGTACGAGATGAGGGACGGGCCGGGGGTCAACAAGGAGAACGTGGGCCGCCGGACCCCGCACGGAGCGATCCTCAAGACCGTGGTCAGCAACATCTGCGGCAGCGACCAGCACATGGTCCGCGGCCGGACCACCGCTCCGGAGGGCCTGGTCCTCGGGCACGAGATCACCGGTGAGGTGGTGGACGTCGGACCCGACGTGGAGTTCGTCCGGGTCGGCGACATCGTGTCGGTGCCGTTCAACATCTCCTGCGGCCGGTGCCGCAACTGCAAGGAGCGCAAGACCGGCGTGTGTCTCAACGTCAACCCCGACAGGCCCGGATCAGCGTACGGGTACGTCGACATGGGTGGCTGGGTCGGTGGCCAGGCGGAGTACGTGATGGTCCCGTACGCCGACTGGAACCTGCTCCGTTTCCCGGACCGTGACCAGGCCATGGAGAAGATCCTCGACCTGGCCATGCTCAGCGACATCTTCCCGACCGGCTACCACGGCTGTGTGAGCGCGGGCGTGACCACCGGCTCCACCGTCTACATCGCCGGCGCCGGACCGGTCGGGCTGGCCGCCGCCACCTCGGCGTTCCTGCTCGGCGCGGCGGTCGTCATCGTCGGCGACCTCAACGACGAGCGGCTCGCGCAGGCCCGCAGCTTCGGGTGCGAGACGATCAACGTGGCGCACGGTGACCCGGTCGAGCAGGTGCAGCAGATCCTCGGGCGGGCGGCTCCCGCGATCGGGCAGCCGCTGGTCGACTCGGCTGTCGACGCGGTCGGGTTCGAGGCCCGGGGACACGGGCGGGACTCGTCGACCGAGATGCCGGCCACCGTGCTGAACTCGCTGATGGACCTCACCCGGGCGGGCGGGGCGATCGGCGTGCCCGGTCTGTATGTGACAGGTGACCCGGGCGGGGTGGACGAGGCCGCGCGGACCGGTTCGCTGTCGTTGCGGCTCGGCCTGGGCTGGGCGAAGTCGCACTCCTTCGTCACCGGCCAGTGTCCGGTGATGAAGTACAACCACCAGCTCATGATGGCTATCCTGCACGACCGGGTGCGGATCGCGCGCAACGTCAACGCCACGCCGATCCCCCTGGACGAGGCTCCGCGGGGGTACCAGGAGTTCGACCAGGGGGCGGCCCGCAAGTACGTGCTGGACCCGCACGGCGTGCTGCGCCGGTGACCGCTTCTAGGGAACCGTGATGGTCAGGTTCGCCACGTAGCCGGCCGACACCGATCCGGTCACGGTCGCCATCTGGGTGGCGGCCAGGTCGTCACCGAACACCATGTCACTGGCCAGGGTGACCCGGCTCAGGTTGGTGACGCTCTGCGCCACCGGCCACGGCCAGGGCGCCGGCCCCGCCGATCGTGGACAGCATCCGCCGCCGTGTCATGACGGGTAGGTCGTAGGCGAGGCCCTTGTCGTGCACCTCGCGCACGAAGGCTTCGTTGTCCTGCATGGGTTCCTCCTTCTGCCGTTGGGGGAAACCGCATCGAAACATCGAAGTCTATAAATGACCTGTGGTTGATCTCCGGGCTGGGCATACCGGCTGGGTCATCCCTTGCCCCCGAGGAAACAGTTCGTGTTTCGAGTCCCTACCGGATGAGGCACGTCAGAAGTAGACGTCCTCGTGGGACTTGTCGTAGTCGCGGATCTCGGTCAGGCGGTTCTCGGTCACCAGGCGGGCCCAGGCGGGGTTGCCGAGCAGGATCCGACCTGCGGCGACCAGGTCGTACTCGCCGGTGGTCAGGCCCTCGGCCAGGCGGGAGAGCTGCGGGAAATCGCTGGTCAGGCCGATCGAGCCGACGGTGATCGACGGGCGGCCGGTCAGCTTCTTCGCCCAGCCGGCCAGGTTGAGCGGGGAGCCGGGGAAGGCCGGTTCCCAGAAACGGCGCTGGGAGGCGTGGAAGGCGTCGGCGCCGGCGTCCGCGAGCACCGTGAGGATGTCGGCGAGTTCGGCGGGGGACTGGGCGATGCGGGCCTGGTAGTCGCGTTCTTTGAACTGTGAGAAGCGAAAGATCACCGGGAGTTCGGCGCGGACCGCTCGGATCACCTCGGCCGGGAACGCGGCACGGCGAGCGGGGGAGCCGCCGAAGGCGTCGGTGCGGTGGTTGGTGGCCGGCCAGAGGAATTCGTCCAGGAGGTAGCCGTGGGCGCCGTGGATCTCCACGGCGTCGAACCCGGCGCGGGCCGCTACCCGGGCCGACTCGGCGAAGGCGGCCACGATGGTGTCGATGTCGGCGGTGGACATGGCGTGGCCGCCCACCCCGGACGGGGTCCACGCCTCGACACCGTCGACCGGGCGGCGCTCGCTGCCGAGATGCCACAGTTGGGCGGCGATCCGGCCGCCCACGGCGTGGACCGCCGTGGTGACGCCGCGCCAGCCCGCCTCGGCCGCGCCCGCCGTCATTCGCGGGACGGTGGTCTCGTGGCTCGCGCTCGGGTGGCCGACCAGCGTGCCCTCGGTGACGATCAGGCCGACGCCGTTCTCGGCCCGGCGACGGTAGTAGTCGGCGACCTCCGCGGTGGGCACGCCGCCGGGGGAGCGGAAACGGGTCATCGGCGCCATCACGAAACGGGTGGGCAGATCCAGCCCGGCGAGCGTGAACGGGACGTTCGCGGCGGCCAGGCCGAGCGGGCCGGCGGCGGGAGAGCGGTGGGCGGTTGTCGTTGCCATGGGGTGACGCTAAGACTTGACACTGATGTGAGGGTCAAGCGTTGTGAGCCGGGAGACAGGTATGCGGATCGGGGAACTCAGCGCCGCCACCGGCGCCAGCGCGCGGTCGTTGCGGTACTACGAGGAGCAGGGGCTGCTCGGCAGCGAGCGCGGCACGGGCGGGCAGCGGCATTACCCGGCGGCGGCGACCGAGCGGGTGGGCCTGATCCGGACGTTGCTGGCGGCAGGGCTGTCCACCGCCACGATCCGGGACGTGCTGCCGTGCGTGGCCGACGAGGCGATCCGTACGCCGTGGCTGGCCGGCCGGCTGGGCGAGGAACTGCGCCGGGTGGAGGCGCAGATGGCGGACCTGCACCGCACGCGGGACATCCTGGCCGGCCTGGTGGAGCGGTACGCGGTCAGTGGGCGACCGTGACCATGCCGCGGCCGGCGATCCGGGCGAGGGTGATCCGGTCGATCTCGGTACAGGGCTGCTTGGTGCCGGGCAGGGCGTCGGCCAGCGTCCGCACGGTCAGTGTGGTGGTCCCGCCCGGGGCGGCCGGGACCACGTCGACGGCCAGGAAGGCGTAGGCGTCGTAGCGGACCTGCGACCAGTCGATCGCCTCCGGGACCCGTACCCCCGCTTTTTGTCCTGATTTGCCGATCACCGTCGTCGCACCGGACCAGACGTAGCTGTTGTCGACGCTTTCCGTGTTGTTCTCCGGATTCCTCGGCCGGTAGCCGCGGTAGCGCTCACCCTCGGGCAGCGTGTGCGCGCCGGACGGCTTCACACCGGGCGGGGCCGGCGCCTCCGGGCCGGGCGCCGGGCGGAACGGGTAGCGGGGCCGCCCGCCGGCGCCGGCGCAGATGTAGGTGACGCCGTCGTCGGCCGGGCGGATCGTGGAGCCGTCCGGTGCGGAGCGGGTCCTACGGCCGAACCGGATCGGGTCGGTCCGTTCGAGCTGGTGGTTGTGGCCCTGGATGGCCAGGTCCACCCGGTACTTCGAGAAGAGCGGGTCGAGGGCGTCCCGGACACCGCCGTCGGAGGCGTGTTTGTCCGAGGTCGAGTAGGCGCACTGGTGGAAGAACGCGACGATGAAGTCGACCGTGGTCCCGGACCGCCACTCCCGCAGCACCGACTCCACCCAGCGCACCTGCCGGCCGCCCGAGTAGCCGGTGTTGGTCTGGAGTTCGGCGCACAGGTCGTTGGCGTCGATGGCCAGGAAGCCGACGTTGCCGTAGACGAACCGGTACGCCGACGGGCAGCCTTGAGGGCCGTTGCCGGGCAGGTCCAGCCGGGCGAGATGGCCACCGTAGCCGTGGTCGCCGTGGATCGGCTCCATGTCGTGGTTGCCGGTGGTGAACATCCACGGGACGAAGGCCGCCAGCGGTTCGATCTGGTTGAGGAAGACGTCCCACACGTACGGGTTGAAGAGGTTCTTTCCGGTCGGCGCGGTGCGGGACATGGCCATGCTGTCGTCGGCGGGCAGGCCCTGGCCACTCGGGTTGGCGTAGCAGATGTCCCCGGCGAGCAGCGCGAACACCGGATTCTGGGTGCGCATCAGATCGACCTGGGTGACCGCCGGCCACGGATCGGCGCCACCGGCCCCGGCCACCGGATCGGTGCTCAGGTAGGAGTTGTTGTCGAATACGGCGGCGGGCCAGGCGCCTCCGGCCCGGCGGACCACGGCCGGCTGCTGATGCCAGGAGTGCCGCGGGTCGGTCGGCGCCGTGTGCGTGCCGACGTCGGCGAACGCGGTGAAGGTGAACGGCGCGGCCACCGTGCCGTACCCGGCGGAGAACCGGGCGGCCGCCGGCCCGGGGGCGGCGGTGAAGTGGGCGTCCCCGGTCACGGTGCCGTCGGAGAGGCGGATCCGGTAGTGGTGCACGGCGCCCGGCGTCAGCCGGTCCATCACCGCCTTGACGTAGAACTGGCTGCACACGGGGCCGCCGATGATCGCGTCGCTGCCGGTCAGGTGACGGATCTCGGCCGGGAAGGTCGCGCCGTAGCCGCCCGGCGCGGTGCCCACCTCGACGATCGCCCGTAGCCCGGTCGGCAGCTTGCCGGTGCTGCTCACGAGCTGAGCGGTGACCGCCATCGCCCGCCGCGGCACGCCGTCGGCCCCGGGGACGAACGACAGGTGGCGGCCGGAGACCACCACCCCCGCCCGCCCGGCCCTGCCCCCGCCGGCCGCGAACGCCGCACCGGCCAGCCGGTACTGGGCGTACACCAGACCGCCGCCGGTCAGCGCGGCCCGCAGCGCCGCCCGCCGGCTGACCCGGTGCCGGGCCAGGATCCGGTCGTTCAGCTCGGTGTACTCGTCGATCGTCTCCGGCCTCATGTCCGATATGATGCCAAATCATCGGTACGGAGGGAATCGTCCTGACATGAGGTCGGGTGTCGGGGTGCCGGCCAGCTTCTCGAACGCGACCGGGTCGGTCACCATCCGCCACGTGTGGAAGTCCTGGCGCCCGGACGCGAAGGCCGCCTTGTAGCGGAACAGCGAGTCGTCCGCCCCGCCCACCCCGCCGCCGATATGGTGCACCAGGTTGCCGTGCTCCCGGCCCCACCGCCGTACCTCGTGATAGAGCAGTTTGTCCGCCCACCAGATCTGCCCGTCCCGGGTGGACTGGAGATGCGTCTGCATGATCCGCCGGTACGCGAAGAACAGGTTCCCGCCCAGCACCTCCCCGTCCCGCAGCGCCACGGCCAGGTGGACGTGCCCGTCGAGCGCCTCCCGCAGCCGCTGGAAGTGATCCCGGTCGAAGAAGTAGAACGCCGTGGCGCCGACCCGCCGCATGGTGGCGTGGTACGTCTCCACCCACGCGTCGAGCAGCCCCCAGTCGTCGACGACGATCTCCACCCCGGCCCGGCCCGCCTTGTTGATCTGATTGCGGTGGCTCCGGTGGGTTTCCTGCCAGAGCCGCTCGGGGCTCAGGGTGAGGTCCACCGAGACGGTCTCCCCGTGGTGGACGACCGTCCCGGTGCCGGCCAGCACGGCCGCCGCCGACGGCAGCAGCGGATGCAGCCGGGCGAAGACGCTGATCACGTCGTTGGTGCGCAGCACACCGGCCATCGCCAGGGTGGCCCGCTCCCAGAACCCGGTCTCCGACGGTGGCACGTCACTGACCGGCCCGGGGTAGCCGTACGGGGAGACGGCATCCCGTAAACCGGTGCCCGGCACGTCGCGCAGCACCAGGGGAAGCAGTAACACCTGGCCCATCTCGTCGTACCGGAACGCGATCGGCGTACCCCCGGAGAGCCGGGCGTCGAGCGTCACGTAGGAGGGTAGGTGGTAGACGTCGTGGTGGACACGCCGCAGCGCCTCGGTCCACGCCGGGTCGCCGGGGTGCAGCAGGGCGCCTTCGGCCATCGGTCATCCCTTCGGTCGGGTGTCACGCCGTATGCGGTATCGCCTGTCGCGTCGCCATCTGGGCCGTCGTGGGCCGGCGCCGGGCCCGGCCGGCCCGGCGCGCGCTCAACGTCCACCGCAGCAGCGTGCGGGGGACCGTGCTCTGCGTCGCCATGTGCAGCAGGTAACGCCACGTCGGATATTCGCCGCGCCGGTTCGACAGCGCGTACGAGAAACGTTTGGCCGGAAGACTCGCGTACTCGGGCATCCGCTCGAACCACGCGCTGCTCGCCCGGGCCGCCTTCTGCAACGGCGCCAGCGCCGCCTTGCGGCGATGCTCGTAGCGTTCCAGGGCCACCGGCAGATCGTCGCCGGATGCGACGGCGTCCGCCAGCGCCATCGCGTCCTGCATGGCCAGCTTCGTCCCGGAGCCGATCGCGAAGTGGGTGGTGTGCGCCGAGTCTCCCATCAGGACGATGTTCCCGTGGTCCCAGCGCTGGGCGGTGACCCGGCGGAAGTTCAGCCAGCCGGTGCCGCCGACCTCGGCCCGATGGTCGATCAGCTCGGCGCCGTCCAGATGCTTCGTGAAGATCTCCGCCAGCCGGGCCGTCCCGGCACGCGCGTCCATCCGGTCGAAGCCCAGGCCGGCCCACGTCTCCGGGGTGCATTCCACGATGAACGTGCTGGTCTTGGAATCGAACGGGTACGCGTGGAACCAGATCCACCCGGCCTCGGTCTCCTCGAACCCGAAGGTGAACGTGTCGAACACCTTCGGCGTGCCCAGCCAGATGTAGCGGTTCCGGGCGACCTCCACCTCGGCGCCGAAGTGCTCGGCGTGCGCCTCCCGGATCCGGCTGCGTGCCCCGTCGCACGCCACGATCAGGTCGGACGGCGGCAGATCGGACAGGTCGGCCAGTTCGTCCGAGTACCGGATGTCCACACCGAGCTCGACGGCCCGCTCGGCGAGGATCTCCAGCAGCCGGTGCCGGCCCAGGCTGAACCCGTAGCCGGCCAGGTGGGTGTCCGGTTTGCCGGTGGCCCGCACCGCGTACTCGTCCCACTTGTAGGCGGCGTCCCAGATCCGCCCGGCGCTGACCGGGTCGTACTCGAACAGGTCGTCGAGCAGGTCGTCCCAGAACACGACACCCCAGCCCCAGGTGACCCCGGCCGGATTGCGCTCCAGGACGGTGACCTCGTTCGCCGGGTCCGCGAGCTTCGCCAGCGTCGCGAAGTACAGGCCGGCGGGACCGCCGCCGACGCAGGTGATCCGCATGACGATGCTCCTCAGCGGTAGGACGGGAAGGTGGTGGTCAGGTCGGCCGGGTCGGCGCCGGGCTTGCGTTCGCGGACCAGGTCCTCGTACGCCGCCGGGTCGGCGACCACGCGCCAGGTGTGGAACGGGTGCCGGCTGGGCGAGAACCCCGCCTTGTACGAGAAGAGCGAGTCGTTCGCGCCGCCCTTGCCCCCGCCCAGGTGGAACACCCGGTCGCCGCGCTCCTTGCACCAGCGGCGCACCGAGTCGTAGAGCAGCTCGTCGGCGTACCGTTTCGGCGCCCGCCGGGTGGACGAGACGTATCCGGTGGCGATCCCGTCGTACGAGAAGAAGGTGTTGCCGCCCACCACCTCGCCGTCCTCCAGCGCGACGACCAGGTGCATCCGGTCACCGACCGCGTCGTGCAGCGCCGTCAGGTGCTCGACGGTGAAGAAGTAGTACGACGTCGCGCCGACCCGCCGCATGTTGTCGTGGTAGACGTCGACCCACTCGCCGAGCCGGCTCCAGTCGTCGAACACGATCTCGGTGCCCGCACGTTTCGCCCGGTTGATGTGGTTGCGGTGGTCACTGCGGGTCTGCTTCCACATCTCCTCCTCGGAGACGGTCAGATCCATCGAGACGGTCTCGCCGTGGAGGACCAGGGCGCCGTGCGCGGAGAGGACCGGCGCGGGCGCGTCGAACAGCGGGTGCGTCCGGATGAACGCCGAGACGATGCCCTCCTCCCGCAGCGTCGCGACGAACGCCGCACACGCCTGGTCCCAGAACACCGGGTCACCGCGGCCGACCGGGCCGGGATACCCGTACGGGGAGATCGCGTCCCGCAGCCCGGAGTCCGGGATCTCCCGCAGGATCAGCGGGATCAGCACCCGCCGGCCGTGCCTCTCGTAGTGGAACGCGGCCGGCGCCCCGCCGTAGAGCCGGGCGTCCAGAACCACGTAGTCCGGCACGTGGTACATGTCGTGACCGACGTGCTGGAGCGTCTCCTTCCACTCGCGGGCCGCCGGATCCAGCAGCGATGCCGTCATGTCGCGTTGTCTCCTTCCGGCGTTCAGGCCCGCAGCAGGCGGGCGTTGAGCGCCATGTTCGCGGCGAACTGATCGTTCACCACCTGGTGTCTCTCCAGCCGCAGTTGCACGGCCGGGTCGTAGCGGCCCAGCTTCACGAAGCCGTCGGACCACCAGCCGTTGTCGGTTCCGGTGCCGTCCACGTAGGCGTGATAGGTCGTCCCGCCGGGCCAGACCACCTTGGTCAGCAGGGCCGAGAACGCCGCCATGTCCGCCGTCGACCAGCCCTGGCCGCGGTCGTGGGCCTCCACCACGTAGGTGACCACCGCGTTGCCGTGGCCCACGTCCTGGCCGGGCCGTTTCATCGAGCCCCACACGTCGCTCCAGAACCAGGCGGTCGGCTCCGCCGGATTGCGCCGTAACTGCCCGCGCAACCGGGTGCTGATCTCGTCGACCACCGCGTTGCACCGGGCTTTGCGGCCCTGGTCGGCGGTGAGGTGGGCCAGGTTCATGGCGATCAGCGCCCAGTGCGACGCCATGTGGGTGCGCTCGCGGTAGAGGTAGTCCTTCGTCCCCCGGGTGTGCCACTTGTCGAAGACGTCGGTCTCGGCGAAGGCGAGCAGCCGGGCGTAGCGGGCCCGGTATCCGGCGTTGGTCAGGCCCTTCATGGCGACCAGCAGGTTCGTGCCGTACCGCCACAGGTACGACTCGTAGAGCGGCACCTCGTCGCCGCCCTCGCCGGAGCGGCTGGACGCCCAGCCGGAGAACCGGTCCCGGAACGAGCTCTTCGGCAGCGACTTCGACGGGCGGGCCGAGGCCACCACGTTCTCCATGAACGTCAGCCCCCGGTCCAGGTAGCGGTGGTCGCCGGTGGCCCGGAACATCGCGGTGCACGCGTCGATGTCGTACGCCAGGTCGTAGTGGTCCCGGCTGTCCGTGGACCGGCTCAGCGGCAGCCCGTTGCGCAGCGAGAAGTCCCAGCTGCGCAGATAGACCCCGGTCCAGTAGGCCACCGTCTTGATCTTCAGCGCCTCCTGCATCGACGGCGGCGGGACCGGCATCGGATCACGGACGTCCGGCACGTCCTCGCCCGCCGCCCGGACCAGGTGCAGCCCGACCGCGCCCGCGACCGCCGCCCCGCCGAGCGAGGCCGCCAACAGCGCCCGCCGCCTCATTGCGCCACCGTCGCCAACGGAGTCACGGGAGTGGGCGCCGGCGCCGGCGCGACCAGGGCCGCCGCGGCCGCCATCGCCGCGAACATCCAGGCCAGCCGGGAGTCGTAGTAGTCACCGGAGAACAGGCCGCTGAGCGCCACGAATACGGCCGACGCCACGGCCAGCCCGGCGAGCTGGGGCCGGTGCCCGCCACCGTGGACGATCCGGGTCCACAGCAGCACCGACAGGGTGAGCAGCCCGAGACCGATCAGCCCGCCCTCGGCCGCGACCGCGAGCACGTAGTTGTGTGGATATTCGACGGCCTGGTTGACGCCGATCAGGCCGTAGAACCCGTCGATGCCGGCGCCGCCGATCGGATGGTCGGCGAAGAGGCGGACCGCGGCCATCCAGATGTCGGTCCGTCCGGAGAGATATTGTTCCTGCACGGTCTGTTCAACGAACCGTTCCTGGAAGAGGTCGGTGAACTCCGGCGGAGCCAGAACCCAGATCAGGCCCACCGCGACCAGCGACACCACCACCGACGCCGCGATCCCGGCGGCGCTCAGCCGGTGCCGCAGCTTGAGCAGCGCGGCGAAACCGACGACTCCACCGGCCACCAGCGTGCCGCGCGAACCGGACAGCACCGTGGCCAGCAGGAAGAGCGGGATCACCAGCAGCGGCAGCATCCGGCCGGTCAGCATGAACAGGGCGATCGCGCTGATCACGCCGAGCACCTCGATCCGGGCGAACACGTTGGGCCCGCCCCCGAAGGCCGAGTAGCGGCCCTGCTCGCCCGGCCCGCTGATGAAGATCGCGGCCAGCGCGTAGACGATCGCGGCCACGAAGAACAGCTGGAAGGTGAACCGGATGACGGTCTCCGGGTCGCCGGTCGTGTACTGGTAGGTCGCCACCAGCAGCACGCCCAGCAGCACCAGGTCCAGCACCTGCGGGCCGACCCGGGCGGCCGGCGGGGCCCACAGCGCCGAGGCGATCTGGAAGAGGAAGAACAGCAGGGCCACGATGATCCAGCCCTCCCGTCCCGCCTTCCCGCTCCTCAGCTCGGCGGCATTCAGGATCAGGACGGCCAGCGCGATGAGCACGCCGATCACCCGCAGGTCCACCCAGGCCAGATCGATCAGCCCGGCCCGGTCCAGCGTGTACCGGCCGCCGATCGCCACGAGGATCAGCAGCAGGCCGGGGGCGAGGAACGCCCGCCTCATCGTTCTCTCACGATGTTCGTCGCGATCATCGCGAACACCAGGCAGGCGCCGTACCCGGCCAGCGACCCGTAGGCCGCGCCGAGGATCCCGATCCGCGGGATCAGCAGGATGTACGCCGCGAAGCTCACCACGAAACCGATGATCTCGGCGGCCGACACCAGCCCGCCGTGCCCCTTCGCGATCAGCAGGCCCAGGCTGACCCGGGACACCGCGTACAGACCGGCCGCCACCACCAGCGGCAGCACGACCACCTTGGCGTCCGCGTAGTCGTGGCCGAACAGCGGCTCGATCAGCAGGTACAGGCCACCGGCCACGATCGGGACCACCACCAGGGCGTACGCGCCGACGGCCAGCAGGATCGGCGCGGTCCGCAGCGTCCCCTCCCGGTGCGACGCCCGCCACCGGCCCAGCCGGGAGTCGGCGTAGGCCCGCACCGGCCACGCCAGCAGCTCGGTCATGGTCGCCACCGACGCGTAGTGGCCGAGCGCCGCGGTGGACGCCAGCGCCGGGATGACCAGGCGGTCCACCCGCAGCATCGCCATGTTGGACAGCGCGGCCGGGAACAGCGCCAGGCCCTCCCGCCGGACCTGACGGTTCACCGCCGGGTCCAGCGGGGTGGCGGCCGCGCTCACCGGAAGCCGCGTCCAGATCAGCAGGTAGACGACGGTGGGCGTGGCGCCGGCGAACAGGTAGGCCAGGAACCACAGCTCGGGACGGGCGGCGCCGGACACGTACAGGCCGATCAGCATGGCCAGCAGCAGCAGCGCCTCGAGGATGCGGGCCACCAGGAAGTCCCGGACCCGGCCCACCGCGATCGCGATCGACCGGGTGGCCAGGCTGGCGGCCTCGATCAGCGCGAAGACCGCCAGCATGGCGACGATCACCCCGCTCGGTGTCAACCGGTCCGGCGCGGCCAGGTGCCAGATCACCGCCCCGGAGAGAAAGACCAGACACGGTACGGCGAGCAGGCGGGCGTACGCGCGCACCGCCGGAGCGGGCGCCACGTTGTGGTACGCGGCCACGAAGCTGCGCTCGGTGCCCATCAACAGGACCTGGGTGGCCAGGTACACCACCTGGAGCATCAGGGCGACCTCACCACGATGGGTGGGGCTGAGGGACCGGACCATCAGGATGTTGGCCGCCATCGCCACCCCACCGGTCAGCACCTGCGAGGCCAGGAGCTGGACGGACGGCTCCCGCAGCACCCGGCCGGCCAGTGCCGCCCGGGCCGGGGCGGCCTCCTCGACCCGCAGCTCACTCACCGCGCTGCTGCTCCTCGTCCGGAGTGGCCGCCGGCTCCTCCCGCGACGCCTCGCGCTGTGTGGGAACCTCCGGCGTCTCAGCCTCGGGCGCCTTCTCGATCTCCGGCTTCACCACCCGGGCCCGGCCGCGCGCCGTCCCGACCGGGGGCAGCGAGACGAACGTGTCCTCCAACCGGGCGGACGGCTGATCCCCGTCCAACCCGAAGATCAGATCGGGGCTGTCCGCGCCGCCGACCTGGGCGGAGTCCTGCCAGGAGCCGCCGGTCGGCAGTTTGCGCGGCAGGGAGTTCAGCACCGCGCCGGCCAGCCGGGCGCCGACCCGTTGCAGCAGGTCGATCGACTTCTCCACATCGGCCGTCCGGGTCCGGTTGGCCCGCACCACGAGCAGCGCGTCGTCGGTGACGTGGGCCAGCACCGACGCGTCGGCCACCCCGTGCAGGGCGGGCGCGTCCACCAGCACGATGTCGTACCGCTCGGTCAGGGTCCGGACCGTGGCCGGCAGCCGGGGCGAGGCCAGCAGCTCACCGGGGTCCGGAGCGTGCTCCCCGGCCGGGAGCACCGTCACCCGGCCGCCCAGCGAGCTCTGCAGCACGTCCGGCACGCGGGCGGTCCCGGCGAGCACCTCGGCCAGGCCGGGCGAGGCTTCCAGCGACAGGTAGCGGCCGACGCCGGGCGTACGCATGTTGGCGTCGACCAGCACGACCCGCGCCCCGGTCTCGGCCATCGCTATGGCCAGCCCGCACGCCACCGCCGTGGTGCCCTCCTTCCGGCTCGCACCGGTGAGCAGCAGCGACCGGCCGCGCCGCGGGATGCCGGCGTGCGGGTCGGCGAGCACCGGCAGCAGGCTGCGCAGCCGCCGGAACGCCTCGGCCAGCGCCTGATCGGGGTGGCCGTCACGGGGCCGCCCGCCGATCGAGATGACCCCGACCGAGTCCAGGCCGAGGCGCCGCAGGTCGGCCTCGTCGGTGACCGTACGCGCCGTCGCCTCCCGGACCGCGACCGCGACCGCCCCGATGAGCAGCCCCAGCACGGCGGCGAAGCCGGCGTTGCGGCCCAGGTTGCCCGGTTCCTCCACGGTGACCGCGTCCTGCACGATCGAGACCGCCGGGGCGGGACCGTCCCGCGGGTCGGCCGGCGCGCCGATCTGCCGGGCCAGGCCGACCAGGACCGCCGCCGCGGTCGTGACGATCTGCCGGCTCTCCTCCTCGGAGTCGGCGACCGCCGACACCACCAGCAGGTCGGTGCCCTCACGCACCTGCGCCGACAGGCTCTTCTGCACCTCGCCGGCGGTGACGTCGGGGCCCATCCGGTCGACCACGGCCTGGGCCACCCGAGGGCCGGTCAGCAGGGCGATGTACGAGTTGAGGCGCCGTGCCCCGGCGTCCGGATCGCCGGTGCCGACGCTGACGAAGAGGGTCAGCGACGATTTGTAGCCGGGTGATCCGGCCGCCGTCAGGCCCGCCGCGATGCCGGCCGCCACCAGCACCGGAACCACCAGCCAGAGCCATCGGCGCCGGCAGGCCCGTACGTAAGCGCGCAGTTCCACGCTGACTTCCCCCGATTCGTCAGGACTGGACGGACTGCTTCTTCCGGCGTGCCGATCGGTTCAGCACCGCCTCGAACTCGTCGAACAGCAGGTCCCGGGAGAACCTCTCGACGGCCAGCCGGTACGCGGCCTCCCGGGCCCGCTTCAGCCACACCTCGTCACGCAGGTGCCGGACCAGCTGATAACCGGCCTCGTCGGTGTCCTCCGGGTCGAGCACCAGGCCGGCCCCGGTCTCGGTGAGCAGGTCCGCCTGCCAGCCGCCGTAGTTGATGGCGATCGGCCGGGACGCGGCCAGCGCGTCGAAGAACTTGTTCGCCGAGTTGTCCCACAGCCCGCGGATCGGCCGGACCGTGCTGCTCGACATGGTGGCCGCGCCGAGGATCACCGGCAGCTCCGACTTGGGCACCTTCTCCCACATGTGCACCACGTCGCCGAGCAGCCCCAGTTCGGCGGCGAGCGCCTTGGTCGGCTCCCACTCCTTGCCGTGGCCGACGATCAGGAACCGCACGTCCGAGTCCAGTTCACGGGCCCGGCGCATGGCCCGGACCAGGTACTCCACGCCGTTCACCACGCCCAGCGCCCCGGTGTAGACCAGCAGCGGCCGGTCGCCGAGCCAGTCGTGCGACTCGCGGAACCGGCGCACCCGCTCCTCGTCGACGGCGAACAGGTCCAGGTCGGCGGCGTTCGGGATGACCGTGGTGGGGGTGCCCGGGCGGCGCGCCACCACACCGGCGGCCATGCCGGGGGAGAGGGCGATAACCTCGGACGCGTTGCGGTAGGCGAAGGTCGCCAGGCCGCCGGCGAGGCGCTGGACGACCGGGTTGCGCAGCGCGCCCATCTCGATCGGGACCTCCGGCCAGAGGTCGCGGACCTCGAAGACGAACGGCACCCGGCGCAGCTTCGCGGCGATCACGCCGGGCACCGCCACGGTGAGCGGCGTGCTGGTGGCGAAGACCAGGTCGGCCCGGAGGCGGGCGGCCTTCGCGGTGGCCAGGATCATGAACTCGGCGAACGCGCGGATCCGCCGGGCGTACGACATGTTGTTGTTGTAGGGGACCCGGAACCAGTGGACCGTGACGCCGTCCTCGTCCGTGGTGCGCCAGCCCAGGTCCCGGGCGCCCGGGGTGATGTCGGTGGTGATCACGTCCACCGTGTGCCCGCGGGCGACCAGGCGGCGGGCCTGCTCGTACGAGCGGATCCCACCGGCCATGCCCGGGTTGCAGTAGTACTGGTGGATGTAGACGATCCGCATCTCGGCTCAGCCCTCCCGGATCGCGCCGACGACGCGTTCCCGGTCGTGTTCGGTCAACGCGGATCCGCTGGGCAGGCACATCCCGCGGCGGAACAGGTCGGCGCTGACCCCGCCGCCGCGCACCACACAGTCCTGGAAGACCGGTTGCAGGTGCATCGGCTTCCAGGCGGGCCGGGCCTCGATGTTGCGCTGTGCGAGACGGGCGATGAGGCGGTCCCGGTCGTCGCCGTCCACCAGCGCGCAGCTGAGCCAGTAGTTCGGGGTGCCGTAGCCGGCGACCGGCATGAAGGTGAGCTCCGGCAGCGCGGCCCGGTAGTACTCGAACGTCGCCTTCCGGGCCGCGATCATCTGGTCGAGCCGCTGCACCTGGCCCCGGCCCACCGCGGCGAGCAGGTTGCTGAGCCGGTAGTTGTAGCCGACCGTGCGGTGCTCGTAGTGCGGCACCGGCTCGCGGGCCTGGGTGGACAGGTGCCGGGCCTGCTTGGCGACCCGGCCGTCGTCGGTGACGAGCATTCCGCCGCCACCCGTGGTGATGATCTTGTTGCCGTTGAAGGACAGCACCCCGGCCAGCCCGAACGACCCGGCCGGCTGCCCCCGGTAGGAGGCGCCCAGGGCCTCGGCGGCGTCCTCGATGAGCGGGACGCCGTACCGGTCGCACGCCTCCATCAGCGGGTCGTAGTCGGCGCACTGGCCGTACATGTCGACGGTGATCACCGCCCGGGGGAGCTGGCCCCGTTCGGCGCGGGCCCGCAGCTCCTCGGCGACCAGGGCCGGGTCCACGTTCCAGCTGTCCGGGGTGGAGTCCACGAACACCGGGCGGGCACCCAGGTAGACCACCGCGTTCGCGGTCGCCGCGAAGGTGAACGACGGCACCAGCACGGTGTCGCCGCGCCGTACCCCGGCCGCGATGAGGGCCAGGTGCAGGGCGGCGGTGCCGCTGCTCAGCGCCACCGCGTGCCGCACGCCGACGACCTCGGCGACCTGCTCCTCGAAGGCGTCCAGGTCGGGGCCGACCGGGGCCACCCAGTTCGAGTCGAAGGCGTCCAGCAGGAGCTTGCGCTCGAGGTCGCTGACGTCCGGTGGGGACAGGTAGATGCGGGTGTCAGTCATGGACGCGCGTCCTCACCGCCAGGATCGGCCAGGCGGGGTGCAGACCCTGCCGGTGGATGAACATCGGATCGCCGCCGGCGTGCATGGCCGGCCGCAGGGTGGTCGCGAAACTGCGGTAGCCGGCCTCGCGGGCCACCTCCACGTCCCGCTTGCGGAAGTCGACGGCGGGATGGCCGTACGGGGCGGCGAAGTCCCGGACCTCCACACCCAGCTCGTCCTCGATCTCCCGTTTGGAGTCGACGATCTCCCGGGCCGCCGCGGCGTCGTCCTGGTCGGCGAGCCGGTGATGGCTGACCGTGTGCGACCCGAAGGCGAACCCGGCGGCCCGCAGTTCCCGGCAGTCCTGCCAGGTCAGGTTCCCCGGCTGCCCGACCATGCCGGAGGTGACGAAGAACATCGCCGGCACGCCCATCTCCAGCAGCACCGGCGCGGCCACGTCCCGCCAGGTCAGGTGGGCGTCGTCGAAGGACAGACAGAACATCGGCTCGGTCAGCGGGAGCTCACCGCCGAGCACCCGTAACGCCTCGTCCCAGGACACCATCGGCCCGATCGCGGACAGTGCCCCCAGGTGGCGGCGGAAGTCGCGGGCGTACTCCGCGGGAACGTCGTGGTAGAAGGGGAAGTACAGGCCGGGGGTACTGGGCAGGCGGCGCCGGAGCCCCGCCGCGGCCAGGATGCGACCCTGCAACCGGGGCCGGGCGCGCAGCCGGCTGCGCAGGCCCAGCTCGTTCAGGCGTCGTTTGAAGGCTGTGGGCGGCTGCATGGGATCGGCACCCTCCCGCTCGTTCGACAGGTCACGGCCACGGGTCGTCGCCCCGCGGCCTTCACCCACGATTGCAAATGCGCGAGAGGTGCGGCAGTAGCAATTGTCATAATGAACGCGAAAGATATTCGCGTCAATTGAAAATAGGCCCGATCGGCTTCTTGCGGAATGGTCTTATGGTTGAGCATCATCGTGCCGGCCGTGCTGTAATTCGATCGGGGACCCCATGTTGAAGTTGCACCGGGTGGAACCGTCCGCTGAGCTCTGGGCGGACCGGGCCACCTACGAGGATCGCCTGATCTTTCACACCCGGGAGTGGATCCGCTTCGTCGCCGAGTGCCAGCGCGCCGAGCCGCTGCTCGCCGTCGTCACCGACGGCGGTCGGCCCGTCGGCCACTTCACCGGGCTCCTGGCCAGGCGTTTCGGCATGCGGATCCTGGGCAGTCCGATGGCCGGCTGGACCACGTCGTACGTCGGTTTCAACCTGCGCCCGGGTGTCTCCCGCCGCGCCGCGCTGGAGGCGCTCATGCCGTTCGCCTTCGGCGAGGCCGGCGCCGCCCATCTGGAGATCCGCGATCGTGGCCTGACGGAAAACGATCTCGGCGGCCTCGGACTGCGCTGGGATGCCGCGCCCACCGCGGTCATCGACCTGAATCCGACAGAGGATCAACTCTTCGGGGCGATGGCGAGCGCATGCCGCCGAAACATCCGCAAGGCCGCGAAGTCCGGCGTCGTCATCGAGGACGCGGGTGATGATCCCGCATTCGCCGACGAATTCTACGATCAATTGCGTGATGTATTCGCCAAACAGAATCTGGTGCCGACCTATTCGGTGGACAGGGTTCGGTCGTTGATCCGTCACCTGGCCCCGGCCGGCAACCTCCTGCTGCTGCGGGCCCGCGACGCCGACGGCCGCAGCATCGCCACCGCCGTCCTGCCCTGGTACCACCGCACCATGTACTTCTGGGGCGGCGCCAGCTACCGCCCGTTCCAGCACCTGCGCCCCAACGAGGCTCTGATCTGGCACGCGCTGCGCTGGGCGAAGGAGCGTGGCGTCACCGAGTTCGACTTCGTCGGCGGGAACGCGTACAAGGTCAAGTACGGCACCACCGAGGTCCCGGTCCCGTGGGCGCGCCGCTCCCGGTCGCCGCTCGTCGCCCACCTGCGCGACGCGGCCAAACAGGGCTTCGCCCTGAAGCAGCGCACGGTCGCCCGCCTCACCCGCCAGTCGGTGGCCGTCCCGGGCTGACCCCATTGTGTACGCACGTCGCCGAATCCACCCCGGGGTGAGGGTCGCCCCGGGGTTGAAAGACGATGAAACATGCGCAACTCGGGGCTGAAATATTTGTGCGTGGAAGCGATGCCGGATGGCAGTGACATTCGTCATCCGGAGTATCGCCGAGATGATCAAAGCGCAGGTGGCGCGGGACTTCTAGCTGCACTGTCCACTGTGCCGCGCGCATTTTGACATCGGCCTGAAACATTGTGAAAGAACTGCAAGAACTTGCAGAGAGTGGAGGATGTCAATAGCGTTCGTTTCCGTGGTCCGGCCGGCCATGTCCGTATCGCGCCCCATCCCGGTGGAGCGCGCGGCATTCGACCGAGGGAGACGTCATGCGACAGGACCGGAGCGGCCCGGACCCGGAACGGAACGAGCGGAGACGACGGACCGCCACCGCGCTGATCGGCGCGGGCGCCATGCTGATCGCGCTGGTCGGCGCGCCGAACCCGGCCCGGGCGGCGGAGAGCGAGCCGAAGGTCGCGGCCGCGGTGGCCGATGCGGTCGAGGGCGGGCGCGACGCCACCTTCTGGGTGGTGCTGCGGGACCGTCCCGACCTCGCCCCGGCCGCCAAGGCCAAGGGCAGGGCGCGGGCGAAGGCCGTCCACGACGCGGCGCGCGCCAGCACGGCCCGGCACCAGGGCGGGCTGCGGAAGTTGCTGACCGAGCGGAAGGCACGGTTCGAGCAGTTCTGGATCGCGGACACCGTCAAGGTCACCGGCGACGCCGCGCTGCTCGAGGAGGTGGCGGCCCGGCCCGAGGTGAAGGCGGTGCTGCCGGACACGCCGGTCACCCTGCCGGCGCCGGCCGCGGGTGCGGTGCAGGCGGCCGTCGACGCCAACGAGTGGAACGTGGACCGCATCGGCGCGCCCCGCGTGTGGGGCGAGCGGGACGACCGCGGTCAGGGGATCGTGGTCGCCAACGTGGACACCGGGGTGCAGTTCGACCACCCGGCGCTGGCGGCGAACTACCGGGGGCGGCAGGCGGACGGCACCGTCCAGCACGACTACAACTGGTTCGATCCGGCGCACGTCTGCCCGGACGCGAACCCGTGCGACAACAACGGGCACGGAACCCACACCATGGGGACGATGGCCGGGGCCGGCGGCATCGGGGTGGCGCCCGGGGTCACCTGGATCGCGGCGAAGGGCTGTGAGTCCAACTCGTGCTCGGTGGCGGCGCTGCTCGGGGCCGGGCAGTGGATCGTCGCACCGACCGACCGCAACGGCCGGAACCCGCGGCCGGACCTCGCGCCGGATGTCGTGAACAACTCGTGGGGCGGGGCGTCCGGCTTCGATCCGTGGTATTCCGACGTGGTGCGGTCGTGGGTGGCGGCGG
This sequence comes from Actinoplanes hulinensis, assembly GCF_019429605.1. Lineage (NCBI taxonomy): Bacteria > Bacillati > Actinomycetota > Actinomycetes > Micromonosporales > Micromonosporaceae > Actinoplanes > Actinoplanes hulinensis. The sequence goes on from NZ_JAHXZI010000005.1 coordinate 91,572, forward strand.
GGATCTTCCCGGCCTTCTCCAACGGCAACGCGGGCCCGGGCTGTGCCACCGCGTCCACGCCGGGCTCCTACACCGACACCTACTCCTCCGGCGCGACCGACGTCAACGACGCGATCGCCTCGTTCTCCAGCCGGGGCACCGGCCAGGACGGCGGCGTGAAACCGGACCTGTCGGCGCCGGGCGTGGACGTGCGCTCCAGCGTCCCGGGCGGCGGGTACGCCTCCTACAGCGGCACCTCGATGGCCTCCCCGCACACCGCCGCCACGGTGGCGCTGATCTGGTCGGCGGCGCCCGCACTGCGCCGCGACGTGACCGCGACCCGGGAGATTTTGGACGAGACGGCGATCGACACGAACGACACCGGCTGCGGCGGGACGGCCACCGACAACAACGTGTTCGGGCAGGGGCGGCTGGACGCGTACGCCGCGGTGAATCTGGCGTTGCGCCCGGCCGGACGCCTGACCGGAACCGTGACCGGCGCGGGTGTGCCCCTGGCCGGCGCGACCGTCTCGCTCAGCGGAACCGCCACCCGGGCCGCGACGACCGGCGCGGACGGCGGCTACCGCTTCGGGCGGCTGGCGGCCGGCGACTACCGGATCCGGGTGACGGCGTTCGGCTACGACACCTACGAGACCGGCGTGACGATCACCGCGAACGACGGCTCCGACGTGGACGCGGCACTCGCCACCAGCCGTTCCGGTGTCGTCTCCGGGCACGTCAGCGGCGCCGGGGCAGCACTCGCCGGCGCCACGGTCGCGCTCACCGGCACGCCGGTCACGGTCACCACCGGCGCCGACGGCGGGTTCCGGCTGGCCGCGCCGGTCGGCGACTACGAGCTCACCGTCCGCCCGCCCGGCGGCTGCTTCACCGCCGCCACCCGGTCCCTCACGGTCGGCGGCGACCTCACGCTCGACGTCCCGCTCGATCAGAACACCGACCGGTACGGGCACAGCTGCGCCGCCGCCACCGAGGAGTACCGCGCCGGGACCGACCTGCTGGCCCTCACCGGCGACGACGCGGCCACCGAGATCACCCTGCCGTTCGCCGTGCCGCACTACGGAACCGCCCGCACCCGCGCCTGGGTCAGCACCAACGGTGTGATCGGGTTCGGGACGGTCAGCTCGTCGTACATGAACCTGGCGCCGCCGAGCGGCCTGGAGCCGAACGACACCCTCTTCGCGCTCTGGGACGACCTGATCGTCGACGACCAGGCCGGCGTCTGGACGGCGGCGACCGCGGACACCTTCGTGGTGGAGTGGCGCAACGTCAGGTTCTACCCGACCACCGCGGACCGGATCTCGATCAGCGCGATCCTGCACGCCGACGGCACGGTCACCTACCGGTACCGGGGCCTGACCGGGACCCGCGCCACCGGGAACAGCGCGACCATCGGCATCGAGAACGCGACGGGGACGGACGGGCTGGCGTACAGCGTCGACGCCCCGGTTCTCACCGAGGGCGCCGGGGTGACCTTCCGCCCGCCCGCGAACCGGATCGCGGCCACCTTCAACGTCACCCGCACCACCTGGTACGGCCAGAACGTCTTCGTCGCCGGAAACCTCCCCGAGCTGGGCGGATGGGATCCGGCGCGGGCCGTGCCGCTGACCGCCGACGGCTATCCGGTGTGGACCGGGAACGCCGGCCTGCCGCCGAACACCGCCGTCGAGTTCAAGTACATCGTCAAGGACCCGGACGGGACGGTCACCTGGGAGCCGGGCGCCAACCGCACCACGGTCACCCCGCCGACCGGGCAGTACATCACCCACGACACGTTCGGCGAACGCTGAGAGACCGCATGCCACGTCCCGTCCGCCAACGGGACGTGGCATGCCCACCGGTGATTGGCATCGGCGCGCCGCGGATATACCGTTTCTGGAAACATTCCGGAGAACTCGGTCAGGCGGTCAGGCGGTGCCCGTCCCATCGGTCACGGCGGTGGTGGACGACGAGAGCTGGCTCGTCGAGCTGACCGTGCGCGGTTCCTGGGGGCGGCCCCTGTGGCTCTCCGCCTACCAGGCGCTGCACAAGTGCCTCGCCCAGCACCCCGCCGGCGTCCTGCTCGACCTGCACGGACTCGACGACCCCGGCGCGAGCAGCGCGCCCCTCTGGCTCACCGCCGCGGCCCAGGGAACGCGGATGGATCCGACGGTACGCGTGGCGGCCAGCCTGCCGGTCCTCACCCGCCTGGCGACCCGGCTCGACCTCCCGCCCGCCCAGGGCGTGCTGCCGGTCTTCGCCACCGTGCCGTTGGCCCGGTCCTTCCTGGCCGCCCGGCGTCCGCTGACCGGTCAGATGCGGCTGCGGCTGCCCCCGCAGCCGTCGGCCGCGGTCGCCGCCCGGCAGGTGGTGTCCGAGGCCTGCGCCGGGTGGGGCATGCCGCGGCTGGTGCCCCGGGCCCGGATCGTGCTGTCCGAGCTGGTGGTCAACGCGGCCGAGCACGCCGGCACCCCGATCGATGTGCTCATCTCCCGGCGCGGCCCGGACCTGCTGCACCTGGTCGTGGTGGACGGCGACCCGGCGCTGCCGCCGATGCCCGGCGGGAACGAGCCGCCACTGGAGACGCTGCTGACCGAACGCGGGTACGGGCTGCGGATCGTCGACGCGGCGGCCGAGGCGTGGGGCGCCATGCCCACCCGTACCGGAAAGATGGTGTGGGCTCTGTTGCGGGACACTCAGGAGCCGCGGCGCAGCAGCTCGGCCGGGACGTAGAGGCCCTGCCGGTCGGCCCGGACCGCGGCGGCCGTCCGCGACTCCGCCCCCATCTTGGCCATGATGTGTTCCAGGTGGCCGATCGCGGTCCGCGGCGTGATCCGCAGCGCGCCGGCGATCGCCGCGTTGCTGCGGCCCTCCACCAGCAACCCCAGCACCTGCATCTCCCGGCGGGTCAGGCCGTAGGTCTCCGGCGGCGGCCCGAGCAGCACCAGCGCCCGGTGGTGGCCGGGCGGCTCCGGCGGGCAGGCCAGTGCGGTCACCTGTACCAGGCCGCGCTCCGGGTCGGTGCTGGGCACCATGAACCGGGCGATCGACCGGCCCGGCGCGAGCAGCGCCCCCACCAGATGCAGCGCCGGCGGCTCCACCCCGAACGCGTCCGGGCCGGGCATGCCGGGCAGCAGCTCGGTCCGCCCCGCCCGGGTCAGCACCACCCCGGCCGTCGCGCCGTGCACCATCCCGGCCAGGGCGGTGAGCGTGCGCAGCGGGTCCACCGCGTGCGCGATCAACGGGGCCAGCGTCGCCAGCAGGTCGCACAGGTCGTCGCACAACGGATCCGGCGATCCGGCGTGCGCGCCCAGCAGGCCCAGGTATCGGCCGTCCGTGGTGACCAGGGGAAGGGCCACCCCCTCGGCGAACCCGTCCGGCCGGAAGTAGTCCACCCACGACGGCAGCTCCTCGGCCGGCACCGGCGACTCGAACACCCGCATCGGGCGGCGCGCGCGGTGCAGGCCGACCCGTTCCAGCACGGCCATGAACTCCCGCCCGGCCAGGTGCCGCTGGAGCCGGCCGGTGTGGCCGGGCGCGGTGATCGGCTGCTGCCGCCGTCCTTCCGGGTCGAGGAGGCTCAGCCAGGCCGCGTCGTGCCGCAGCAGCGGGCGCAGACTGTCGATCAGTGCCTCGGCCCGCTGCCGGGCACCGCCGGGCATCGCCGCGATCCGGACGATCTCGGCCGTGATCCGTCCGTTGTCGAGGTGTGCGCCCACCCCTCCATCATGGTGCGCACACCCCTCGTCAGGGGCTGGCCGATCAGCCGGTCCGGGTGGTCGCCCCCGCCCTCCAGCCCAGAAACACGTCGATGCCGCAGAGCCGGAGGAGGACGTCCACGCACTGGTGGACGGCCACGATCCGCACCCGGTCCGGCCCGGCCTCGGCGCTCAGCGCGTGCAGCGCCCGCAGCCCGGCCTGATCGCAGAAGGTGACGCCGGCCAGATCGAGCCGGAGCGTCGTGACCTCCCGTTCGCCGAGCGCGGGGCGCAACTCCCGCAGCAGCGCCGGAGCACTCTGGAGGTCCAGTTCCCCGACCACCCGGGCCAGCACGTCACCGGACCGGAGGCGATGGACGGAGACGGTGATCGCCGGGTCGATCCGGAACTCGTCGTCGTACACGTGACGCACCCTTTCCGCGCCGCTGTCGTACCTGACTGCGACCGTACCGAGCGGTGCGGGGCCGGGGCATCGGAAGAAACTCCCGCGCCGATTCGGGCGGATCGGGTCGCCGGGCGCACCTCGCGTTTGCCGGTGGGTATGACCATGAGGAGAAACCGCCGGCGATCCGAGGAGTTGCCCGATGTTCGTGCTGTTCGGTCTGCGGAGCAAGGACCACCTGGTCGGCACCCGGACGATGACGTGTGAGATCTGCCGCTGGGAGGCCCCGCAGCAGCTGATCCGGCGCACCACGAAGTTCACCCTGTTCTTCGTGCCGCTGTTCCCGGTCAAGCCGGCCGGCCACTACATGGTGTGCGGCCACTGCCTCGGCTTCCGCAAGGCCGACCCGCGCCTGCGGGCCGCCATCTGAGCCGGTCAGGCGGGCTGGATCCAGTCGAAGGTGCGTTCCACGGCGCGGCGCCAGTTGGCGTACTCGCCGTCGCGCAGGGCCGGGTCCATGGCCGGCATCCACTGGCCGGCGATGTGCCAGTTGCGGCGCAGGCCGTCCAGGTCGGGCCAGTAGCCGACGGCCAGGCCGGCCGCGTAGGCGGCGCCCAGCGACACCGTCTCCACGGCCAGTGGGCGGACCACCGGCACGTCCAGCACGTCGGCGATCATCTGCATCAGCAGGTTGTCGGCGGTCATCCCACCGTCCACCTTGAGGGTGGTGAGGGTGAGACCGGAGTTGGCGTTCATGGCGTCCACCACCTCGCGGGTCTGCCAGGCGGTCGCCTCCAGCACGGCACGGGCCAGATGACCCTTGGTGATGTACGAGGTGAGGCCCACGATCACGCCGCGTGCCTCACTGCGCCAGTAGGGGGCGTACAGGCCGGAGAAGGCGGGCACGATGTAGCAGCCGCCGTTGTCGGCGACGGTCCGGGCCAGGGTCTCGATCTCCGGCGCGCTGGAGATCAGTTCGAGCTGGTCGCGGAACCACTGGACCAGGGATCCGGTGATCGCGATCGAGCCCTCCAGGGCGTAGACGGCCGGGGCGCCGGCGATCTGGTAGGCGACCGTGCTGAGCAGCCCGTTCCCCGGGTGGACCAGTTCCGCGCCGGTGTTCAGGAGCAGGAAGCTGCCGGTGCCGTAGGTGCACTTCGCCTCGCCGGGGGTGAAGCACGTCTGCCCGAACAGCGCCGCCTGCTGGTCGCCGAGCGCCGCCCCGATCCGTACCCCGGGAAAGGCCTCGGACGCGGTGCCGAAGCCGCCGATCGACGGCCGCACCTCCGGGAGCATGGCGCGGGGTATCCCGAAGAAGTCGAGCGCCCGCGGTGACCAGTCGAGACCGCGCACGTCGAGCAGCATGGTCCGGCTCGCGTTCGTCACGTCGGTGACGTGCTGGGCCCGGCCGGTGAGGTTCCAGATCAGCCAGGTCTCCATGGTTCCGCAGAGCACCTCGCCGCGTTCCGCCCGGGCGCGCAGGCCCGGCGTGTGGTCGAGCATCCAGCGCAGGCGCGGCCCGGAGAAGTAGGTCGCCAGGGGAAGTCCTGAGATCTCGGAGATGTCGGCGGCGGCGGGAGATGCGGCCAGCGAATGGACCAGCGCGTCGGTCCGGGTGTCCTGCCAGATGATCGCCCGCCCGGCCGGCACACCGGTACGCCGGTCCCAGATGACCGTGGTCTCCCGCTGGTTGGCGATGCCCAGCGCGGCCAGCTGGTCCAGCCCGATCCCGGCCCGCCGCAGCACCCGGGGCGCGAGCCGCTCCACGTTGCGCCAGATCTCCATGGCGTCGTGCTCCACCCAGCCGGGCCGGGGGAAGTACTGCTTGTGCTCCTGCTGGGCCAGGGAGACCAGCTGCCCCCGCCGGTCGAAGACGATGCACCGGGTCGAGGTGGTGCCCTGGTCGATCGCGAGCACATACTTCTCGGTCATCGCGTGGCCCCCAGATCCCGGGAGATCGCCCGGGCGGCGTCGCGGACGTAGGTCACCAGCCTCGGCAGCGGCCGGTAGTGGCTGTCGCAGAGGCGCTCGACCGGGCCGGAGATGCCGATCGCGCCGACGACCAGCCCGCCGTAGCCGCGGATGGGCGCCGCCACCGCCGCCTGGCCGATCAGGAACTCGTCCACCTCGAAAGCCCAGCCGGACTCCCGTACCCCCTCCAGCGCGACGGCGAGCGCGCGCGGATCGGTGAGGGTGCGGCGGGTGAAGGGCTCCAGGTTCGGCGCCGGGCCGCCGGCCCGGTAGGCGAGCAGCACCTTGCCGAGCGCCGTGGCGTGCAGCGGCAGCAGGGCGCCGACGTCCAGGGTCTGGAACGTGTCGTCCGGCCGGAACACGTGGTGCACCACGAGCACCTGCCCCTCCAGCACGGTGCCGATCCGGACCGCCTGGCCGCTGCGTGCGGCGAGGGGGTCGGCCCAGTTGATCGACCGGGACCGCAGCTCGTTGATGTCCAGATAGCTGGTGCCCAGGTGGAGCAGGGCGCCGCCGAGCTGGTACTGCCCGGAGACCCGGTCCTGCTCGACGAACCCGACCAGTTGCAGGGTGCGCAGGATGCCGTGGGTGGTGCCCTTGGCCAGGTCGAGCGTGCGGGCGATCTCGCTGAGCCCGAGACGGCCCGGCCCACCGGCGAGGGTCCGCAGGATCGCGGCCGCTCGTTCGATCGCCTGCACCGTTCCGGGCATGTTCCGGACTCTAAGCCACCCTGTGACGACCCGCTGTAATTGATGTTCGACAATGCCGACCGGTGTTCATTGCTCCCTTTCCGGCCCCTGCCTAGCGTCCGAGGCGTCTGACACAGGGAGGGAGCATGGCAACACGACTCAAACTTCCAGGGCTCGCCGGCGAGTTGGCGGCCGAGTTCGCCGGCACCATGATTCTGATTCTGTTCGGCGTGGGGGTGGTGGCGCAGGTCGCCGCCGCCGAGATCGGGGACCACGACAGCATCGCCTGGGCCTGGGGCCTGGGTGTGACACTCGGCGTCTACGTCGCGGCGCGGATCAGCGGCGCGCACCTCAACCCGGCGGTGACCATCGCGCTCGCCGTCTTCAAGGGCTTCTCCTGGCGGAAGGTGGCCCCCTACTCGATCGCCCAGTTCCTCGGCGCGTTCGTCGCCGCGCTGATCGTGCGCTGGAACTACACCGAGGTGCTGCGGGCCGCCGACCCCGGCCTGACGATCAAGACGCAGGGCGTCTTCTCCACACTGCCCGGCAACGGGACGCTTCCGGTGGGCGAGTGGGGCGCTTTCCGCGACCAGATCATCGGTACGGCGATCCTGCTCTTCGTCATCCTGGCGCTGACCGACATGAACAACACGGCGCCGGCCGCCAACCTCGGGCCGGTCGTGGTGGGCCTGCTGGTCGTCGCGATCGGCATGGCCTGGGGCACCAACGCCGGCTACGCGATCAACCCGGCCCGCGACTTCGGGCCGCGGCTCGCGAGTTTCCTGACCGGGTACGAGACGGCGTTCCGTGACCAGACCGGGTATCTCTATTTCTGGATCCCGATAGTCGGGCCCGTCATCGGTGGCATCGTGGGCGCCGGGTTGTACCAGACTCTGATCGGACGCTTCCTGCCCACGGCCGAGCCGCCGGAGCCGGGGCGCGTTCCGACACCGACAGACCAGACCACCGTGGAGGCCAACCGTGGCTGACTTCGTAGGCGCAGTGGACCAGGGCACCACCAGCACCCGGTTCATGATCTTCGACCATGGCGGGAACGAGGTGGCCCGGCACCAGCTCGAACACGAGCAGATCCTGCCGCAAGCCGGCTGGGTGGAGCACAACCCGATCGAGATCTGGGAGCGCACGGTCGCCGTGGTGCGCACCGCCATGCAGAAGGCGAACCTGAGCGCCTCGGACCTGGCCGCGGTCGGGATCACCAACCAGCGCGAGACCACGGTGGTGTGGGACCGGCGGACCGGGCGGCCGTACTACAACGCGATCGTCTGGCAGGACACCCGTACCGACCGGATCGCCTCCGCTCTGGACCGGGACGGGCGCGGCGACGTGATCCGCCGCAAGGCCGGCCTGCCGCCCGCGACCTACTTCTCCGGCGGCAAGATCCAGTGGATCCTGGAGAACGTCGAGGGGGTCCGGGAGGCCGCCGAGCGCGGTGACGCGCTGTTCGGCAACACCGACTCCTGGCTGTTGTGGAACATCACGCGCGGCAACCACGTCACCGACGTGACGAACGCCAGCCGCACCATGCTGATGAACCTGGAGACCCTCGACTGGGACGACGAACTGCTGTCCTTCTTCGGCATCCCGCGGGCCATGCTGCCGGAGATCCGCCCGTCGTCCGACCCCAACGGGTACGGCATCGCCCACGTCGACGGCCCGCTCGGCGGGGACGTGCCGCTCACCGGTGACCTCGGCGACCAGCAGGCCGCCACGGTCGGGCAGGTCTGCTTCAACCCGGGCGAGGCCAAGAACACCTACGGCACCGGCAACTTCATGCTGCTCAACACCGGCACGAACCTGGTGCGCTCGGAGAACGGGCTGCTCACCACGGTCTGCTACAAGTTCGGCGACGCCGCCCCGGTCTACGCCCTGGAGGGCTCGATCGCGGTCACCGGCTCGGCCGTGCAGTGGCTGCGCGACCAGCTGCACCTCATCAACTCGGCCGGGGAGAGCGAGTCGCTGGCCGCGCAGGTGCCGGACAGCGGCGGCGTCTACTTCGTCCCGGCGTTCTCCGGGCTGTTCGCGCCGTACTGGCGCTCCGACGCCCGCGGCGCGATCGTCGGGCTGTCCCGGTTCAACACCGGCGCGCACATCGCCCGGGCCACCCTGGAGGCGATCTGCTACCAGACCCGGGACGTGGTCGACGCCATGGCGCAGGACTCCGGCGTGACCCTGGACGTGCTCAAGGTGGACGGCGGCATCACCGTCAACAACCTGTGCATGCAGATCCAGGCCGACGTGCTCGGGGTGCCGGTCAGCCGGCCGGTGGTCGCCGAGACCACCGCCCTGGGCGCCGCCTACGCGGCCGGTCTCGCGGTCGGGTTCTGGAAGAACACCGACGAGCTGCGGGAGAACTGGAACGAGTCGCAGCGCTGGCAGCCGGGCTGGTCCGCCGAACAGCGCGACCAGGGCTTCGGGAAGTGGAAGAAGGCGGTGCAGCGGACCCTCGACTGGGTGGATGTGGACTGATCATGACGGCTCTCTCTCCTTCGTACCGGGACGCCGCCTCGCAAGCTCTCGAGCAGCGGGAGGTCGACGTGCTGGTGATCGGTGGGGGAGTGGTGGGGGCGGGTTGCGCGCTCGACGCGGTCACACGGGGACTGACCGTGGGCCTCGTCGAGGCGCGCGACCTCGCCTCCGGCACGTCCAGCCGGTCCAGCAAACTGATCCACGGCGGGCTGCGCTACCTGGAGATGCTGGACTTCGGGCTGGTCCGCGAGGCGCTGCGGGAGCGGGGGCTGATCCTGCACCGCCTCGCGCCGCACCTGGCCCGCCCGGTCCGGTTCCTCTACCCGCTCAAGCACCGCGGCTGGGAACGCCTGTACGCCGGGGCGGGCGTCACCCTCTACGACACCCTGGCCGGCTGGGCGAACATGCCCCGGCACCGGCATCTGACCCGGCGCGGCGCGCTGCGGGCCTGCCCGTCGCTGCGCCGGGACTCCCTGGTCGGCGCGTTGCAGTACTACGACGCGCAGGTCGACGACGCCCGGCACACCATGTTCCTGGCCCGGACCGCGGCCGCGTACGGCGCCCACGTGGTCACCCGGACCGAGGTCGTCGGCTTCCTCCGGGAGGGTTCCCGGATGACCGGGGTACGGGTGCACGACCTGGAACACGACCGGACGTACGAGATCCGCGCGCAGCAGATCGTCAACGCCACCGGGGTGTGGACCGACGACACCCAGTCCCTGGTCGGCGAGCGGGGACAGTTCCACGTACGCGCCTCGAAGGGCATCCACCTGGTGGTTCCCCGCGACCGGGTCCAGTCGTCGACCGGGCTGATCCTGCGGACCGCGACCAGCGTGCTGTTCGTCATCCCGTGGGGCCGGCACTGGATCATCGGCACCACCGACACCGACTGGCGGCTCGACAAGGCGCACCCGGCGGCGTCCGGCAAGGACATCGACTACCTGCTCCGCGAGGTCAACAAGGTCCTCGCGACACCGCTGGAACGCGCCGATGTGGAGGGCGTCTACGCCGGGCTGCGGCCGCTGCTGTCCGGCGAGTCGGAGTCGACATCGCAGCTGTCCCGGGAGCATTCGGTGTCGAGCCCGGTGCCGGGGCTCGTGGTGGTGGCCGGCGGCAAGTACACGACGTACCGGGTGATGGCGAAGGACGCGATCGACGCCTGCGTGCACAACCTGGCGCGGACCGTGCCGCGTTCGGTCACCGACCGGGTGCCGCTGGTCGGCGCCGACGGCTATCCGGCGCTGTGGAACCGCCGGGGCATCCTGGCCGTCGAGTCCGGCCTGCACGTGGCCCGGGTCGAGCACCTGCTCGGCCGGTACGGCGCGTTGATCCACGAGGTGCTGGCGCTGATCCGTGACGACCCGGATCTGGGCCGCCCGATCGAGGGCGCCGACGACTACCTGCGTGCCGAGTTCGTCTACGCGGCCGCCGCGGAGGGCGCCCGGCACCTGGTGGACGTGCTGACCAGGCGGACCCGCATCTCGATCGAGACGTTCGACCGTGGCGTGGTCGCCGCCCCGCACGCGGCCGAGCTGATGGGCCGGGTGCTCGGCTGGACGGTCGAGCAGCGCGACCGTGAGGTGGAGAACTACCGCCTGCGGGTGGCGGCCGAACGGGCGTCCCAGGAGCAGCAGGACGACGAGACGGCGGACGCGGCCCGCCTCGGCGCTCCGGACGTGGTGCCGGTGCGCGTCACATGAGGCGGGCCGCTGAGCCTTGCGCTACTTCCAGGTGTCGCTGACGGTGTACGCCGACGCGGTGCCGGTGGTGTACGACCGGTTGCCGCCGGACTCCCAGGTGACGTTCCCGTGTGAGCTGTGTGCTCAGAGGACGGCGATCCGCCTCTGATAGGTCCTGGTGGTGGTCCAGAGCTTGTAGACCAGCAGCGACTCGAAGGCCAGCAGCAGCAGGCCGGCAACGGCCGTGACCGGCACGAGCAACCCGGCCACCGGCCCGATGATGAACACGAACATCATGAACTCGATGCCGCTGAAGACGTGTGCGCGGATGCGCTGCCGTAGCAAGAAGTTGCGGAAGTTGAGGAAACCACCGAACCGGGCGCGGAAGTCGCCGTGCACGTCGATCGCGGACCGGGCCTCCTCGCCGTCCAGCGGGATCTCCTCGTCGGTCTCGTCCGTGTACTCCATCGCCTTGCCGGCGGCCCCGGCCCCGGCCGCGGCCGTCAGGTTCTCCTTCATGGTCAGCTTGACCTTCTGCATCTGGAGCGCGTTCAGGTAGCGGAACATGTCCAGGAAGATGACGGTCGCGGCCAGCCACAGGTAGAGGGTCTCGCCGGTGTGGTGCCACTGCCCGCCGAACAGCGCCAGCGAGCAGACCACCACCCGGAACCGGTCGAAGACGTAGTCCAGCCAGGTGCCGAACAGCGACCCCGTCCCGTTCAGCCGGGCGATCTTGCCGTCCATGCAGTCCAGCACGAAACCCAGGTGGAACAGCAGCGCGCCGGCCAGCAGCCACCGGTACTCCGCCTGCCAGAACGCGGCCGCCGCGCCCAGGCCCAGCACGAACGCGCCCAGACTCAGCGCGTTCGGCGTGACCCGGCGCCACGGAGCGACCAGCCACACCAGCCGGGACGCGAGCGGATCCACCAGCCACACCGTCCACCAGGAGTCCCGGCGCTTATAGGTGCGCTCACGGATCTCCGCGAGCGAGGGGCGCTGTGCCATCGCTGTCTCTCCTCGGCCTGTACAGCGCGAGGGTTCTTCTGGGGGTGGGACCCCGCGCTGCGCGTATTGAACACCCCGGAGTCAAGATCCGTCTGCCCCGTCGCGGCGCGCGAACACCACGGACGCCACCGCGAAGATCAACACACCGGTGAGCGGCAGCCAGTCGTTCACCTCACCCCAGTGCGTGCGGATCAAGGGCAACCCGATCTCGTACGCGACGAGCACCGCCCCCGCGGCCCCGACCGGATGCCGGATCAGCAACCCCACCCCGGCCGCGACCAGCGTGTCCACCACCAGCGACAGTGTCCCGCCCGGCTCCCCGGCGGTGCCCGCGACCAGCAGCGCGGCCGGCGCCGCCAGCACCACCAGGGCCACCGCCTTCGCCGCCGCGAGCCGGTACCGCCGCGGCATGGCCAGCAGGGTGGTCCGGATCTGGCCGCCGCCCTGGTACTCGTGGGACGTCGCCAGCACGCCCAGGATCAGGAACCCCACCTGCCCGTACGGCAGCACCGAGCCACCGGGCGGATCCAGCGCGTCCAGCAGCAGCGTGACCGCCCAGGTCAGGCCCAGGGTGAGCGCCAGCGACCGCAGGGTGAGCAGCTTGCCCACCTCGGCCCGGACCGCGTTCACGCGTCCCGCCTGCCGAACAGCCACCCGGCCAGGGCCAGCAGCGCCGCCACCCACGCCGACATCACCAGCCCGGCGGTCACCGGGGCGACGTCGTGGTCGCCCACCTCGTTCAGGAACATGTGCGCCCCCACGATGTCCGGCAGGTAGACGGCCGCGCTGGTCACCTTGGTCAGCAGGTAGGACACCGAGACGACCGAGGTGTTCACCACCAGCACGGTCAGCGTGACGATCCCGTTGCGGAAGATCAGCGTGAGGGCGTACGCCAGCAGCCCGATCAGCACCCAGTAGAGAACCGCCCCGGCCAGCCGCCCGGGCGCCGGCGACGGCACCAGCGAACCGTGCACCAGCCGGGTCAGCGCCAGCGTCGCCACCGTCGTGACCAGCCCCTGCACCGCCACCACCAGCGTCAGCGCGGCGCCCTTGGCGGTCAGCAGCCGTGCCCGCCGGGGCATCGCCGCCAGCGTGGTGGTGAGCTGCCGGGCGCCCGGCGCGTCGTCCCCGGTGGGCGTGTACTCGCTGCTCACCGTCACCACGCCGAGGATCATCGCGCCCAGCACGCCGATGCCCAGCGTCTGGAAGCCCAGGTCGGACGAGTCGGTCCAGAGGCCCTCGGCGATCGCCCGGCGGGTGCTGCCGGCCGACACGAACACCAGCGCCGGCGCGGCCAGGAAACCCACCAGCAGCCCGATCCAGGCGGTCCGCAGCCCGAGCAGTTTCCGCAGCTCGGCGTCGAGCAGGCTCACCACGACACGCCCTCGCTCCCGGTCTTCGCCAGGAACGCGTCCTCCAGGGTGGCGTGCCCGCCGACCACCTCGGCCAGCTCACCGGCCGCCACCACCCGGCCGCGGTCGATGATCACCACGTCGTCCACGGTCTCCGCGAGCTCACCCATGAGGTGACTGGAGAGCAGCACTGTCCGCCCGGCGGCCGCGCTGTCCCGCAGGAACGTGCGCATCCACCGGATCCCGGCCGGGTCCAGCCCGTTCACCGGCTCGTCCAGGATCAGCACCGGCGGATCGCCGAGCAGCGCGGTGGCCAGCCCCAGACGGCGGCTCATCCCGAGCGAGAACCGGCCGGCCCGCTTGCCCGCCTCGGCGCCCAGCCCGACCAGGTCCAGCACCTCGCCGACGCGGGAGCGGGGCAGCCCGTTGCTCGCCGCCACCCAGCGCAGATGCGACCGCGCCGACCGGGAACGGTGGGCCCCGCTGCCGTCCAGCAACGCTCCGGCCACGGTGAGCGGGCGGTCGTGGTCGGCGTACCGGCGGCCGTCGATCAGGGCGGTCCCGCCCTGCGGACGATCCAGGCCGAGCAGCACCCGCAGCGTGGTCGTCTTGCCCGCGCCGTTCGGCCCGAGGAACCCGGTCACCCGCCCGGGACGCGCCGTGAAACTCACCTCGTGCAGGACCCGGGTCCGGCCGCGAACCCGGGTGACACCATCGATCGTGATCATAGGAGGAGTCAACCGGCGGCCCGGGGCGGCCGCATCGGACCGTGCTCCGGGATTCCGCCATCCGTCTACGACCCAGGTCCGAGGAATAGAGTCGGCCCGGTGAACGCCAACCCACGGCCCGCCTGGAGCAGCCGGGCCGTGCCGGTCGTCGTGGCCGTCGCCGCGGTGCTGATCATGGCCATGTGCACGGTCGGGGCGTCCGGCCCGCTGTCCCGGATCATCCCGGTGGTGATCGGCGGCGGGGCGGCCACCGCGGCGGTGTGGGCGGTGCGCCGGTGGCGGGCCGACCGGGCCGCCTACGAGCGGCGGCTCACCGAGTGGGCGGCCACCGAGGCGGTGCTGGCCGAACGGCTGCACATCGCCCGCGACCTGCATGATCTCGTGTCGCACGGGCTCGGGCTGATCACCGTACGGGCGGCGGCCACCCGGCACCTGCCCGCGCCCGCCGAGGTCCGGGCCGCCCTCGACGACATCGAGGAGACCAGCCGAGACGCCACCGCCGAACTGCGCCGCATGCTCGGCGTGCTCCGCGAGCCCACCGCGCCCGGCCCGCGCGCGCCGGTGGAGGGCCTCGGCGCGCTGCCCGGCATCGTCGCCGCGGCCGCGGCCGCCGGGGTGCGGGCCCGGCTGGACGCCGGCGAGCTCGGGGACGTGCCGCCGGGCGTACAGGTGGCGATCTGCCGGACGGTCCGGGAGGGCCTCGCCAACACGGCCCGGCACGCCGGTCCGGCCGATGCCACGGTCCGGGTGCGCCGCGACGGGGGACACGTGGTGGTCAGCGTGGCCGACAGCGGCCCGGCCCACGGATGGCGGCCCACCCCGGGCGCCGGGCACGGCCTCGCCGGGCTGCGGGAACGCGTCGGCAGCCTGGGCGGCACGCTGTCGGCGGAGCGGGTCGAGGCGGGCTTCCGCCTCACCGCCCGGATCCCGGACGAGCCGCGATGAGCGGGCTTGCGAGCGAATCATCAGGCTCAGTCGCAATGAGCGAAGAGCGGCCAGCGGAAGGGGTTGTCCGCGTCCTGGTGGTGGACGATCAGCCGCTGCTCCGGCAGAGCCTCGCCATGATCCTCGGGCACGCGCCGGACATCGAGGTGGCCGGGCAGGCCGCGGACGGGGCCGAGGCGGTGCTGCGGTCCCGGGCGGCGCGGCCGGACGTGGTGCTCATGGACGTACGCATGCCTGGTGTCGATGGTCTTGAAGCGACCCGGCGGATCTGCGCCGACCCGGCCCTGACCGGCATCCGGGTGCTGGTGCTCAGCATGTTCGAGCTGGACGAGTACGTCTACGAGGCCCTCCAGGCGGGAGCGTCCGGTTTCCTGCTCAAGGACGCCCGGCCGGAGGACCTGGTGGAGGCGGTCCGGCGCACCGGCCGGGGCGAGTCGCTGTTCGCCCCGTCGATCCTCACCCGGCTGGTGGCCCACTACGTGGCGGCGCCCCGTCCGGAACGGGTCCGCGCGCTGCGGCACCTCACGCCCCGCGAGGTGGAGGTGCTCGCCCTGATCGGCAACGGCCTGGCCAACGACGAGATCGCCACGGCGCTGGCCATCTCGGTCAAGACGGTCAAGACCCATATCACCCACCTGCTCGCCAAACTGGCCGCCCGCGACCGCGCCCAACTGGTGATCGCCGCCTTCAACGCCGGCCTGGTCCGCCCCCGCGCCTGAGCGCCTTGAACCCCGATCGGCGAGGTGCGACGGTGTCCCCATGACTGACATCGATGTGGCGGAAGAGAACAAGAGACGGTTCCTCGATGCCTTCGGCCGGTTCGCGGCCGGCGAGGTCGAGGTCCTCCGCGAGATCCTCCGCGAGGATTTCCTGTCACACAGCCCGGGCGCCCCGGCCGGCCGCGACGCCTGGATCGAGTTCATCGTCGACTCACCGATCGCCACCGCCCAGCTCGACCTGCAACACGTCATCGCGGACGACCAGTTCGTGGTGGCCCACTACACCCTGATCCCGGCCGAGGGCCCGTCCGAGGCGGTCGTCGACATCTGGCGCTTCGAGGACGGGCTGATCGTCGAGCACTGGGACGTGAGCCGCCCGCTACCCTCTTGATCGGCGAACCCGGGTCGGGTAAGCCTAGTAATCCTATCGGTCCGATGGGTATTATGGTCACACCCTGAGGACTGGAGACCACGATGACGACCGTGCAGGACCTGCGCCGGGTCGACGACGAAGCGTTCCGGCGGCTTCTCGACCGCAACGCGATCTGGAAGCGAATGGTCAAGGCCGGCGACCGCCTGCCGCTGATGCCGCTGCTCGAGGTGGATCTCGGACCGATCCACCTCGACCGGCTCCTGCACACCGGCCCGCTCGTGCTGGTCTTCATCCGCTACGCCGGCTCGGCCGACTGCGAGGCGCTGCTGCGGTCCTACTCGGAGAAGCTCGAACCCGCGCTCACCGGCCTGGGCGCCCACCTGGTCGCCGTCAGCACCCAGGCGCCGGGCCGGCTGGCCGACCTCAAACACCGCGACGACCTGCGCATGCTGGTCGCCTCCGACCCGCGGCACGTCCTGATCGACGCCCTGAACATCGGCTTCGGCAGCCCCGGCGCCGACAAGCCGCTCGGCACCGGCCGGTCGGTGCTGCCGTTCGCCACCGTGGTCGTCGCCGACCGGGCCGGCCGGGTCCGGTTCGTCGACGTGCGCCCCAACTGGCTGACGCCCCTGCCGCCCGCCCCGATCATCGACGTCGTTAATTCGCTGGTCGCCCGCCGGGAGCCGCGCTAACCTCTCGGCATGTTCTTCGCGCCCGGTCCGCAGCTGCCCCTCGTGGCGGCTCCCGCGCGCCTTGATTCGCGAGTCTGACCCCTCCCCGCCAGCAGCAGAACCCAGGGGAGGGGTGGCTGCCCCGTGCGTGGTTCTGGCGCGTCCCGGCTGGCATCGGGCCGCGCTCCACCTCCCGCCTCGCATCCAGTGAGGACTCGCAAAATGGCCAAGAGCCAGTTCATCCGTACGAAGCCACACCTCAACATCGGCACGATGGGTCACGTCGACCACGGCAAGACGACCCTGACCGCCGCGATCACGAAGGTTCTCGCCGACCGCGACCCGGCAACCAACCGGTACGTCGCGTTCGAGGGGATCGACAAGGCCCCGGAGGAGGCCGCCCGCGGCATCACCATCACCATCGCCCACGTCGAGTACGAGACCGCGTCCCGCCACTACGCCCACGTCGACATGCCCGGCCACGCCGACTACGTGAAGAACATGATCACCGGCGCGGCGCAGGTGGACGGCGCGATCCTGGTCGTCTCGGCGCAGGACGGGTCGATGCCGCAGACCCGCGAGCACGTGCTGCTCGCCCAGCGGGTCGGCGTGCCGTACCTGGTGGTGGCCCTCAACAAGAGCGACATGGCCGAGGACCCGGAGCTGCTCGACCTGGTCGAACTGGAGGTCCGTGAGCTGCTGTCGGCCTACGGCTTCCCCGGCGACGAGGTGCCGGTGGTCCGGGTCAGCGCGCTGCGGGCGCTCGACGGCGACCCGCGCTGGGTGGCGTCGATCGCCGAGCTGCTCGACGCGGTCGACACCTACGTGCCGATCCCGCCGCGCGAACTCGGCGAGCCGTTCCTCATGCCGATCGAGAACGTGCTGTCGATCAGCGGCCGCGGCACCGTCGTCACCGGCAAGGTGGAGCGTGGCGAGCTCCGCGTGGGCGAGCCGGTCGAGGTGGTCGGCCTCGGGCCGACAGTCGCCAGCGTCGCCACCGGCCTGGAGACGTTCGGCAAGGTCCTGGAGTCGGCGCAGGCCGGCGACAACGCCGCCGTCCTGCTGCGCGGGGTCAAGCGCGAGCAGGTGCAGCGGGGCCAGGTTCTCGCGGCGCCGTCCAGCGTGCGCCCGCACCGGGTCTTCACGGCCCGGATGTACGCGCTGACCAGCGCCGAGGGTGGCCGGCACACGCCGTTCGCGGCGGACTACCGGCCGCAGTTCTACTTCCACACCACCGACGTGTCCGGCGGGATGGACCTCGGCGGCCGTGACCTGGTCATGCCCGGCGACACCCTGGACCGGGTGACCGTCACCCTGGGCAAGGCGATCGCACTGGAGGCCGGCATGGGCTTCGCGGTCCGTGAGGGCAACCGCACGGTCGCCGCCGGCACGGTGACCGCCGTCCTGGACTGATACGGGCCGGCCCCGGCGCCTGCGAGGACGCCGGGGCCGAACCGTCAGTGGAGGGGCCGGAAGCGGCGCAGGCGGAGACTGTTGGCGACCACGAAGACCGAGGAGAAGGCCATCGCGGCGCCGGCGATCATCGGGTTGAGCAGCCCGGCGGCGGCCAGTGGCAGCGCCGCCACGTTGTACGCGAACGCCCAGAACAGGTTGCTCTTGATGATCCGCAGGGTCCGCCGGGACAGCCGGATCGCGTCCACCGCGGCCGTCAGATCACCCCGTACGAGGGTCAGATCGGACGCCTCGATCGCCACATCGGTGCCGGTGCCCATGGCCAGCCCCAGGTCGGACTGCGCCAGGGCGGCCGCGTCGTTCACCCCGTCCCCGGCCATCGCCACCACCCGGCCGTCCGACTGCAACCGCCGGATCACGTCGACCTTGCCGGCCGGCAGCACCCCGGCGATCACCTCGTCGATGCCGACCTCGGCCGCCACGGCCCGCGCCACCGTCTCGTTGTCGCCGGTCAGCAGCACCGGGGTCAGGCCCAGGCGGCGCAGCCCGGCGACCGCGGTGGCGCTGGTCGGCTTCACCATGTCGGCGACGGCCAGCACACCGCGGGCCTTACCGTCCCAGCCGGCCACGATCGCGGTGCGGCCGGCCGCCTCGTGCTCGGCGGCGATCCGGGCGACCTCGAAGGGGACCTCGAAACCCTCCCGCTCCAGCAGACCGATCCGCCCGGCGAGAATGTCACGGTCGCCGGCGGTTCCCCGTACGCCCAAGCCCTCGAAGCTGGTGAACCCACTCACCGGAAGGTGATCGCTCACCCCGGCCGCGATCGCGTGAGCGATGGGGTGTTCCGACGCCGCCTCCACGGAGGCCGTGAGACGCAGCAGCTCCGGATCGTCGGGCAGCACGGCGACCAGCTTCATCACGCCGGTCGTGACCGTGCCCGTCTTGTCCAGGACGATCGTGTCCACCCGGTGGGTCGACTCCAGCGCCTCCGGACCCTTGATCAGGATGCCGAGCTGCGCGCCCCGGCCGGTGCCGACCAGCAGCGCCGTCGGCGTGGCCAGGCCGAGCGCGCACGGGCAGGCGATGATCAGCACGGCCACCGCGGCGGTGAACGCGGCCGTCCAGCCGGCGCCGGTCCCGTACCACCAGCCCAGCGTCGCCACCGCCAGCGTGATCACGATCGGTACGAACACCGCGGAGATCCGGTCGGCGAGCCGCTGCACCTCCGCCTTGCCGGCCTGCGCCTGTTCGACCAGCCGGGCCATCTGCGCCAGCTGGGTGTCGGCGCCGACCCGGGTGGCCCGCACGATCAGCCGGCCGCCCGCGTTCACCGTGCCGCCGGCGACCTCGCCGCCCGGCCCGATCTCGACCGGGACGCTCTCGCCGGTCAGCATCGACCGGTCGACCGCCGACGACCCCTCCTCGACCACGCCGTCCGTCGCGATCTTCTCGCCCGGGCGGACCACGAACCGGTCGTCCGTCCGCAGATCCTCGACGGGTACCCGCACCTCCCGGCCGTCGCGCAGCACGGCGACGTCCTTGGCGCCCATCTCCAGCAGCGCCCGCAGCGCGTCACCGGCACGCCGCTTGGACCGGGCCTCGAAGTACCGCCCGGCCAGGATGAACATGGTCACCCCGGCGGCCGCCTCCAGGTAGATGGCCCCGGCGCCGTCGGTGCGGCTGACGGCCAGGCTGAACGGGTGCGTCATGCCCGGCTCCCCGGCGGTGCCGAAGAACAGCGCCCACAGCGACCAGCCGAACGCCGCGATCGTCCCCAGCGAGACCAGCGTGTCCATGGTCGCCGCGCCGTGCCGCAGGTTGATCGCGGCCGCCCGGTGGAACGGCCAGCCGCCGTAGACGACCACCGGCGCGGCCAGGGTGAGCGAGGCCCACTGCCAGTAGGTGAACTGCCAGGCCGGAACCATGGCCAGCAGGATCACCGGCACGCTGAGCACGATCGATACGATCAGCCGGGTCCGGAGTGGATCATGCGCTGGCAGCGCTTCTTCCGCCTTTTCCGGAATTTTCGCGGAATATCCAGTCTTTTCGACCGTGGCGATCAGGTCGGCCGTGGTGACGCCCGGGTCGGCCGTCACCGTCGCCTTCTCGGTGGCGTAGTTGACGGTGGCGGTCACCCCGTCCATCCGGTTCAGCTTCTTCTCGATCCGGGCCGCGCAGGACGCGCAGGTCATCCCGCCGATCTCGAGTTCGATCAGCTGAGGAGAGATTTGCAGGCTCATGGCGATTGCCCCCTCAGTCGTGCGTGTGGCCGTCGGCGCCGTGTCCGTCGGCGCTGGGCCCGGGATCGGCGGTCTCGGTCGGGGCCGGCGGCTGGGTGACACCGGTCGTCGTCGCGGTGAACTCGGCGGTGCGCACCTTTCCAGCGTGCTGGAAATCCAGGTAGAGACGGTAGACCCCGGGCGACGGCACCTCGGCCCGGAAGCTCAGCGCGGTCGCGCTCGCCGGGTGCACGTGCAGGTAGGCCAGGTCTCCCTCGCGCAGCACCACCAGGTGACCGAGCGCCCCCAGATAGGGCTCCAGGTCGGTGATCGGCCGCCCGTCCCGGCTGACGGTGAAGTCGAGCTCCGACGAGGCCCCGGCCGCGAGATCGCCGGCCAGGGTGACGGTGTAGCCGTCGACCTCGGCGGTCCGCGCCGCCGGAGGCAGCGGCACCGGCTGGTAGTCGCCCGGCGCGGGCACGTCGACGCCCAGGGTGAGCGCCTCCGGCTCGGCGGCCGGCTGGAAGTCGGCGAGCACCCGGTACTGCCCGGGGGTGTCCACGCCGATCGGCACCGACCACGTGCCGTCCGCGCCCAGCACCGGATGCAGGTGCTGATAGCCGGACAGATCCCGCCGGACCACGATGAGATGCAGGTCCTTGTCGTGGTTGCGGGTGTACGACGTCACCGGCTTCCCGTCCGGCCCGAGCACCTGGAAGGCGAACGGCCCCGGCTCCCCGACGGTGAGACGGGTGGTGGCCGGGCTCAACCGGTAGCCACCCTGCGCGATCTGCAGTCCGCCCGGGATCTCCGGCGCGGCGGGCGCGTGGGCCTCGCCGTGCGCCGGCTCAGGCTCGGGCAGCACGTCCGGGCCGATCAGCCGCCCCGCGCCGGCCGCCACCCCGAAGACGGCGACCAGCCCGAGCGCGAACGCGGCCAGCCGTACCGGCGTCCTCATAAGTGCCCCCTTCGTCGTGATGTCTCCTCACCATACACATACCCGGTAGGGGTACCCAAGCGATGTAGCATGGTCCTCATGACCAATCCCGCCCCGACCCGCGGCTACACCGCGACGAAGGACAACCTGCAGTCCCGGCTGCGCCGCATCGAGGGCCAGGTGCGCGGCATCGAGCGGATGGTCGAGGACGACCGCTACTGCATCGACATCCTCACCCAGATCTCCGCCATCCAGGCCGCCCTCGACAAGGTGGCACTCGGCCTCCTCGACGGGCACGCCCGCCACTGCATGCACGAGGGCGCCCAGGAGGGCCGCGCCGACGAGATGGCCTCCGAGCTGATGGCCGCGGTCGGCCGTCTGATGAAGAGAGGCTGACAAACCCCGTTTCCTGTACGGGACCGCGGGGCTCGCTGCTGTCGCGGCGGGCCGCCGGCCGGTGCTCCGGGCCGTCCCCGGCCGCCGGCTCATGTGATCGGCCGGGGACGGCTCTCGTGGGATCGGCCCGGGTACGTGATGTGGGCCATATCCGCTTGTCGTCCGGATCCGGCGACCCGAGAGTGCTGATACCGGCCGGTAACCAGTGGCCGTGACACCGAGACGGGGATGGACATGACGCAGCCGGCACCGATGGTCCTCGTGTCGCCCGCCATGGGCATCGGATCCCGGTACTACCGGCTGCTCGTCGAAGCGTTCGAAGCCCGGGGATGGAGCGCCCGTGCTCTGCCCCGGCGCGGTTTCGAGCAGGGTGAGCGCCCGGCGTCGCGGGGCAACGACTGGTCCTACGCCGACGAGATCCAGGTGATGGCGGAGGCGGTGACGGCGGCCCGTGCCGAGGCGCCACGGCGGCCGGTCATCATCCTCGGCCACAGCCTCGGCGCCCAGCTCGCGGTCGGTCACCAGCTCGGCCACGTCCCGGCGGACGGTGTGGTCACGGTGGGCGGCGCCCTGCCGTACCACCGGCACTACCCGTTCGGCGGCCTGCCGCTGGTGATCCAGGCCGGCGTGGTCGTCCCGCTGCTGACCAGCCTCTTCGGCCACCTGCCCAAGCCGGCCTTCGGTGGTCCCGGCGCCCGCACCCTGATGCGCGAGTGGGCCCGGATGGCGCTGACCGGCCGCACCCCGTTCCCGGCGCCCGAGCCGGTGCGTACCCCGTCGCTGCTCGTGGCCCTGGAGGGCGACCGCCTCGCCCCGCCGATGTCGGTCGAGGCCTTCGCCGCCGCCATGTTCGACCCGTCGGCCGCCACGGTCTGGCAGTACCGCCACGCCGACGTCCCACCGGGCGGCAGCAACGACCACATCGCCTGGGCCCGCAACCCCGGCCCGGTCGTCGACCGCATCGCCACCTGGTGGGCCACGGCCGGCCGCCGGACCGACGAGATCCTGGCCGGCGACTGACAGTTCCGTGCCGCGCTCGCGGTCCGTGGGTGGGCCCAGCCGGAAGTGCCCTGATCAGGCGGGACGGTGGATGGGGGCGGTGAGGCCGGTGAGCGGGGCTCCGGAACCGCCCCAGGAGAGGGCGACGATCTCGGCGGCGATGGCCACCGCGGTCTCCTCCGGGGTGCGGGCGCCCAGGTCGAGGCCGATCGGGGCGCGCAGACGGGCCAGAGCCGCCTCCGGGACACCGGCCTCGCGCAGGCGGCGGATGCGGTCCTCGCAGGTGCGGCGGCTGCCCATCGCGCCGATGTAGCGGGCCGGGGTCCGCAGGGCGACCTCCAGCAGCGGGATGTCGAACTTCGGGTCGTGGGTGAGCACGCACAGGACGGTGCGCTCGTCGATCCCGGTGGATTCGAGGTAGCGGTGCGGCCACTGGACGACCACCTCGTCCGCCTCGGGGAAGCGGGCCTCGGTGGCGAAGACGCCCCGGGCGTCGCAGACGGTGACCTGGTAGCCGAGGAACTTCCCGATCCGGGCCACCGCGGCGGCGAAGTCGATCGCCCCGAAGACGATCATGCGGGCCGGGGAGGCCCAGGACTGGACGAACACCTCCCGCTCGCAGGCCGTCACGATGGCGCTGCGCCCGTGCGCCAGCAGGCCTCTCGCCTGGGCGGCGGCGATCCGGTCGAGCTCGGGGTCGCCGAGGGTGCCCGCGGTGCGGCCGGGTTCGGGGCCGGCGACGGTGTTCGGCGTGGGCTCGGGCCAGGCCACGAGCTGGGCGCCGGGCAGGGACACGGTGGCGACCGGGCGGCCGGCGGCGATGTCGGCGAGCAGGGCGTCCAGCGAGGACAGCGCGACGTCCGGCTGGATCATGACCTCGATGGTGCCGCCGCAGGTCAGACCGACTTCGAACGCGTCGCCGTCGCTCACCCCGTACGTATGCGTCTGTGCCTTTTTGGTTTTTATGACTTCCTGAGCGGCCGTGTAGACGGCGCCCTCCACGCAGCCGCCCGAGACACTGCCCAGAACGTCGCCGTGCTCGTTGACGGCCATCGCGGCGCCGGGCTGCCGGGGCGCCGAACGCCACGTGTTCACGACCGTCGCCACGGCGAAGGAGACGCCGGCGGCGCGCCAGGCGATCAGCCCGTCCACGATCTCGCGCATCTCAGCACCTTCCGTGATCATCAAGGCCTAGTCAACGCTTGATTAAGAGAACCCTTAGGTCGCTGTTGACAATGGATCCCGGGCACGCGAGGGTCTGCGCGACTTCGCGGGAGGTGCAGGGTGCAGGTGCCGGCTCCGTTCGAATACGAACGTGCCACAAGCGTGGATCAAGCCATTGGACTGTTGGAGCGGCTGGGCAGCTCGGCACGGTTGGTGGCCGGTGGCCACAGCCTGCTGCCGATGATGAAGCTGCGGCTCGCCAACTTCGAATATCTCATCGACATCAACGATCTGCACGGCGAGCTCGGCTACATCAGGCTGAGCGACGACGAGGTGCGCATCGGGGCCATGACCCGGCATCGGGAGCTGCTCGAATCGGACGTGCTGGCCGGCGTCTTCCCGATCTTCCGGGACGCCGAGCGGGTGATCGCCGACCCGGTGGTCCGCAATCGCGGCACCCTGGGCGGATCGCTCTGCCAGGCGGACCCGTCCGAGGACCTGTCGGCGGTGTGCACGACCCTGGACGCGAGCTGCGTGATCCGGGGCCCGGGCGGCGCCGAGCGGGTCGTCACCATGGAGGAGTTCCACGTCGGCCCGTACGAGACGGCCGTCGCGGACAACGAGATCCTCACCGAGATCCGGCTCCCCCGGAAGAACTTCAAGGTCGGCAGCGCGTACGCGAAGGTCGAGCGCCGCGCCGGCGACTGGGCCGTCGTGTCGGCCGGCGCCGCGGTGTGGCTCGATGCCGGCAGGATCGTGGACGCCCGGGTGGGCCTGGCCGCGGTCGGCCCGAACACCACCGGCATCCCGGAGATCTCGGCGTCCCTGCGCGGCCACGAGCCGAGCGAGGAGCTGTACCAGCTGGCCGGGGCGATCGCGGCGCGCGGCTGCGACCCGGTGACCGACACCCGGGGCAGTGCCGACTACAAGCGCCACCTGGCGGACGAGCTGACCCGGCGCACCCTGCGTACCGCCGTGGAACGGGCGAGGAGCTGAACTGATGCAGGTCACGATGACGGTCAACGGGACCGAGTACACCCGTGAGATCGAGGGCCGCATGCTGCTCGTGCACTTCCTGCGCGACGTGCTCGGCCTGACCGGCACCCACTGGGGCTGCGACACGAGCAACTGCGGCGTCTGCGTGGTGTGGCTGGACGGCGAGCCCGTCAAGTCGTGCACCGTGCTGGCCGCGATGGCCGGGGGCCACGAGGTCCGTACCGTCGAAGGGCTGGCCAACGGCGCCGAGCTGGACCCGATCCAGGAGGGCTTCCGGCAGTGCCACGGCCTCCAGTGCGGGTTCTGCACGCCGGGCATGCTGATGACGTGCCGGGCGCTGCTGGACAGGAACCCGGACCCGACCGAGGGCGAGATCCGCGAGGCCATCTCCGGCCAGATCTGCCGCTGCACCGGTTACTCGTCGATCATCCGCTCGGTCCGCTGGGCCGCGGTGCACGAGGCCAACGCCGCTAAGGAAGAGGAGGTGGCGCAGGCATGACCGATCTCCAGGACTCCAAGCTCACCGAGTTCGAGGACAACGACCAGAATCCGATCGGCTTCGGCCGGATGCTGCGCAAGGAGGACCCGCGCCTGCTCCGCGGCCGCGGCCGGTTCGTCGACGACGTGCAGCTGCCCGGCATGCTGCACCTGGCGATCCTGCGGTCGCCGTTCGCGCACGCCGGCATCGTCAGCATCGACACCAGCGCGGCCGAGGCGTCGCCCGGCGTGAAGGCGGTCGTCACCGGCGAGACCCTCAAGGGCCTCGGCCTGGCCTGGATGCCGACGCTGTCCAACGACGTGCAGGCCGTGCTGGCCACCGACAAGGTGCGCTTCCAGGGCCAGGAGGTGGCGTTCGTCGTCGCCGAGGACCGGTACAAGGCCCGGGACGCCCTCGAACTGATCGACGTCGAGTACGACGTGCTGGAACCGGTCATCGACGTCCGCAAGTCCCTGGCGCCGGACGCCCCGATCATCCGCACCGACCTCGAGGGCAAGGCGGACAACCACGTCTTCGACTGGGAGACCGGTGACGAGGAGGAGACGAACCGGGTCTTCGCCTCGGCGGACGTGGTCGTCAAGGAGGACATCGTCTACCCGCGCGTGCACCCCGCACCGATGGAGACGTGCGGCTCGGTCGCCGACTTCGACCCGGTCGAGGGCAGGCTGCGGCTCTGGTCGACCACCCAGGCCCCGCACGCGCACCGCACCCTCTACGCGATCGTCGCCGGTCTGCCCGAGCACAAGATCCAGGTGATCGCCCCGGACATCGGCGGCGGCTTCGGCAACAAGGTGCCGATCTACCCGGGCTACGTGCTGAGCATCGTCGGCTCCATCGTCACCGGCAAGCCGGTGAAGTGGATGGAGGACCGCTCGGAGAACCTGATCAGCACCGGTTTCGCCCGGGACTACATCATGCGGGCCGAGATCGCGGCGACGGCCGAGGGCAAGATCCTGGCGATCCGTACGAACGTGCTGGCCGACCACGGCGCGTTCAACGGCACGGCCGCCCCGGTGAAGTACCCGGCCGGCTTCTTCGGCGTGTTCACCGGCAGCTACGACCTCCAGGCCGCGCACTGCAAGATGACCGCGGTCTACACGAACAAGGCGCCCGGCGGTGTGGCGTACGCCTGCTCGTTCCGCATCACCGAGGCCGTCTACCTGGTCGAGCGGATCGTCGACACGCTCGCCTACGAGCTCCGGATGGACCCGGCCGAGCTGCGGCTGAAGAACTTCATCCAGCCGGACCAGTTCCCGTACACCACCAAGACCGGATGGGTGTACGACTCCGGGAACTACGAGCCCACCATGCGCCTCGCCATGGAGATGGCCGGCTACGACGAGCTGCGCAAGGAGCAGGCCGAGAAGCGGGCCCGCGGCGAGCTGATGGGCATCGGCATCTCGTTCTTCACCGAGGCGGTCGGCGCCGGGCCGCGCAAGAACATGGACATCCTCGGCCTGGGCATGGCCGACGGCTGCGAGCTGCGGGTGCACCCGACCGGCAAGGCCGTCGTCCGGCTCTCGGTGAAGACCCAGGGCCAGGGCCACGAGACCACGTTCGCGCAGATCATCGCCGAGGAGCTGGGCATACCACCGGCCGACATCGACGTGCTGCACGGCGACACCGACAACACGCCGTTCGGTCTCGGCACCTACGGCAGCCGGTCCACCCCGGTCTCCGGCGCGGCGGCCGCCCTGGTGGCCCGCAAGGTGCGGGACAAGGCGAAGCTGATCGCCTCGGCGATGCTCGAGGTGTCGATCGCCGACCTGGACTGGGTGAAGGGCGCCTTCCAGGTCAAGGGCGACCCGGGCAAGTCGGTGACGATCCAGGAGATCGCGTTCCGGGCGCACGGCGCGGGCGACCTGCCGGACGGCGTCGAGGGCGGTCTCGAGGCGCAGATCTGCTACAACCCGTCGAACCTGACCTACCCGCACGGGGCGTACATCTGCGTCGTCGACATCGACCCGGGCACGGCCGAGGTCAAGGTTCGCCGGTTCATCGCGGTCGACGACTGCGGCACCCGGATCAACCCGATGATCATCGAGGGTCAGGTGCACGGTGGTCTCACCGACGGCGTCGGCATGGCGCTCATGGAGATGATCTCCTTCGACGAGGACGGCAACTGCCTCGGCGCCTCGCTGATGGACTACCTGATCCCGACCGCTCTGGAGGTGCCCGACTGGGAGACCGGCTACACGGTCACCCCGTCGCCGCACCACCCGATCGGCGCCAAGGGCGTCGGCGAGTCCGCGACGGTCGGCTCGCCGCCGGCGATCGTCAACGCGGTCGTCGACGCGCTCAAGCCGTTCGGCGTCCGGCACGCCGACATGCCGCTCACCCCGTCGCGGGTCTGGGACGCGATGCGCGGCCAGGCCACCCCGCCGATCTAGAAGACGGAGTACGTGATGACGACGAGCATCGCCGAGCGTGCCCACGAGCTGACGGTCGCCCGCCGGCCGTTCGTGCACGCCACCGTGGTCCGCGCCCAGGAACCCACCTCGGCGCGGGCCGGCGACGACGCGGTGATCCTGGCCGACGGGTCCATCGAGGGCTTCGTCGGCGGGGTCTGCGCCGAGACGTCGGTACGGGCGGCCGCCATGGACTCGCTGCGCGACGGCAACACCGTCCTGCTGCGGGTGCTGCCGGAGGACTCGGCCGAGTTCCCCGAGACGCCCGGCGCGCTCGTCGTCGTCAACCCCTGCCACTCCGGTGGGGCGATCGAGATCTTCCTCCGGCCGGTGCTGCCGAAACCGCTGATGGTGGTGGTCGGCGGCACCCCGGTCGGCACGGCCGTGACGGCCCTGGCCGAGTTCCTCGACTTCGAGGTCGCCCACTCGTACGAGGGGGCGACCGCGGTGGTGGTGGCCGGGCTGGGCCGCGACGAGGAACGCGCCGTCCGGGAGGCGCTGGACGCCGGTGTGCCGCTGATCGCGCTGGTGGCCAGCAACACCCGGTCGGCGATCCTGCTCGACACGATGGGCCTGTCCATCGAGGAGCGGTCCCGGATCCGGGCGCACGCCGGTATCGACATCGGCGCCCGTACCCCCAAGGAGATCGCCCTCTCGGTGCTGGCCGAGATCGTGCGCGAGATGCGCGTCGGTGGCCTGACCGTCGCCGCGCCGAAGAAGCCCGCCGCGACGCACGCCGAGGCGGCCGCGTTCGCGAAAGCCGGGCCCGAGTTCGTGGCCGGCCCGACCCTGCCCGTCGGGCCGGCCACATTTCCCATCGAGGAGATCATGGTCCCCATCGGCGAGACCCCCGCACGGACCGCCGTCGACCCGGTCTGCGGGATGACCGTCGTGATCGGACCGGACACCCCGCACGGGGTGGTCGACGGCGAGGACTTCTGGTTCTGCTGCCCCGGCTGCCTGAAGAAGTACACGAAGGCCTGACCTGAGACGACGAACGGCTGCTTCCGATTGAACACTCCTGACGAGGTCATCGCGCGTCTGGACGCCGTCGACTACCTGGTCGACGACGGCCTCGCCATGGCGATCTTCCTGGCCCTGCGTCTCGGCAAGCCGCTGCTGCTGGAGGGCGAGCCGGGCGTCGGCAAGACCGCCGCCGCCAAGGCGCTGGCGGACGCGCTCGACACGCCGTTCATCCGCCTCCAGTGCTACGAGGGCCTGACCGCCGGCGAGGCCCTGTACGAGTGGAACTACCAGCGTCAGCTGCTGCACATCCGGCTCGGCCACGCCTCCGACGACTCCTCCCTGTTCACCGACGACTTCCTGCTGGAACGGCCGATCCTGCGCGCCGTCCGGCACGACGGGCCGACCCCGCCGGTGCTGCTGATCGACGAGATCGACCGGGCCGACGACGAGTTCGAGGCGCTGCTGTTCGAGTTCCTCGGCGAGGCGTCGGTGACCGTTCCCGAACTGGGCACCTTCGCCGCCACCCGGCCGCCGGTCGTGGTGCTCACCTCCAACCGCAGCCGCGACCTGCACGACGCGCTGCGCCGCCGCTGCCTCTACCACTGGATCGAGTTCCCGGCCCCGGACCGCGCGGCGTCGATCGTGCGCCGCGCGGTACCGGCCGCCACCGAGCCGCTGATCCGGGACGCCACCGAGTTCATCGGCCGCGTCCGGGGGCTCGAACTGGACAAGGCGCCCGGCCTCGCCGAGACCATCGACTGGGTCGCCGCGCTGGTGGCTCTCGGCGTCGCCGACCTCGCCGCGGGGGACGTTCCGCGCACCATCGGCACCATCGCCAAAACCCCCGACGACCGGATCCTGGTCGCCGAGGCCGTAACCCGGGAGAGCCCCCAATGAAGATCACCAACGAGTTCACCGTACGGATCCCGGTCGACCGTGCCTGGCAGGTGCTGACCGACCTGGAGGGCATCGCCCCCTGCATGCCGGGCGCCCGGCTCACCGGGGTGGAGGGCGACGTCTACCAGGGAAAGGTGAAGGTCAAGGTCGGTCCGGTGATCTCGGACTTCTCCGGGACCGCGCGGTTCGTGGAGCGGGACGACACGGCCTACCGGGCGGTCATCGACGCCAAGGGCCGCGACGCCCGGTCGGCCGGCAACGCGGCCGCCGTGGTCAGCGCGTCGCTGTCGCCGGAGGGGGAGGACAGCACCCGGGTCTCGGTCGACACCGACCTGAGGATCAGCGGGAAGCTGGCCCAATTCGGCAGCGGCATGATCAAGGAGGTGTCCTCGAAGCTGCTCGCCCAGTTCGTCGCGAACCTGGAGGCGAAGCTGGCCGCCGAGGAACCCGTCGCCGAGGCCGCTGCCATTGAGGAGGCCGCTCCCGTCGTGGAGGCCGGCACGCCCGCCGCGGAACCCCCCGCCCCCGCCCCCGCCTCGGTCGCGGTGAAGGAGACGGCCGAGCCGGAGGCACTCGATCTGCTGGCCGTCGCCGGCGGATCCGTCTACAAACGGCTCATTCCGGTCGGCATCGGCGTGGCGGTCGTCGCCGCCGTCGTCATCTGGTTCGTTGCCCGCGGCTGACCCTGCCCCGGTGCTGCTGCGCGGCACCGACCGGGCCGCGTTCGCGGTGGCGTTCACGGCCCGGTTGCGCGCCGCCGGCCTCCCGGCCGGGATCACCGAGACCGACGATCTGGTACGGGCACTGGCCGCCAGCCCACCGGTGTCCCGCGGCGCGCTCTACTGGACGGCCCGGATCACCCTGGTCCGCCGGCACGCCGACCTGGCCGTCTTCGACCGGGTCTTCGCCACCGTCTTCGACGACAGCCCGCCACTGCCGCTGAGCCGCTCGGCCACCCCGCCGTCCCGCCGCGACGACGGCGCCAACGTGGCGGTCCCCGGCACCGGGGACGAGAAGACCTCCGGCGGCGACGGGCTGCCGTGGGCCACCCTGCCGCCGGCCGTCGCGGCCGGCGAGTCACCCGCCGAGGACGGCCTCCACCTGCCCGAACTGCGGCCCAGCGAGCTGGCGGCACTGGCCGAGCGGCCCTTCGAGGACCTGGACGCCGGACAGACCGCGGCGCTCGGCGAGGCGCTGCGGGACGCGCTCACCCACTGGCCGCACCGGCGCGGCCGCCGCCACCGGGCACATCCGGCCGGCCGCCGGGTGGCGTTGCGGCCCACCATCGCCCGGGCCCGGCGTACCGGCTGGGAGGCGGTCACCGTGGTCCGGGAACGGCCGGTGCCGCGCCCGCGCCGGGTCGTGATGCTCTGCGACGTCAGCGAGTCGATGCGCGCCCAGGCGGCCGCGTACCTCCAGCTCATGCGCGCGTTCGCCACTGTCGCCGACGCCGAGGTGTTCGCCTTCGCCACCCGGCTGACCCGGCTCACCGTGCCACTGCGGCACACCTCGCCGTCCGAGGCGATCGAACAGGCCGGGGCGGCCGTCGGCGACCGGTTCGGCGGCACCCGGATCGCCGCGAACCTCGGCGCGCTGCTCGACTCGCACCACGGCGAGACGGTCCGCGGCGGCGTGGTGATCGTCGCCTCGGACGGGTGGGACAGCGACCCGCCGGAACGAATGGCCGCCGTCATGGCCCGGTTGCGGCGCCGTGCGTACCGGATCATCTGGTTGAATCCCCGCGCCGGCGCTCCTGGATGGACCCCCGGCGTCGGCGGCATGGCCGCGGCCCTGCCGTCCTGTGACCGGCTGCTGCCGGCCGCCACCTTCGCCGACCTCATTCAGGCTGTCCGCTGTCTACAGGAAGTGGCCGGCCGGCGATAGGCTCAGCGCTTTCCAGTGGGGGAGGAAGGTAGTGGCACGGATCCAGCAGAGCCTGCGAAGAGCCGCGGGAGCGATCGTCGAGGGAGCGGACCCGCAGGAGGTGGCCCGGGCGGAGATGCGGCGGCTCACCGGTTCGGAGATGGGCGTCGATCCCAGCGACTTCCCGGCCGCCCAGGAGCTCGGCGGCAGCGTCGACACCGTGATGGAGCAGCGCACCGTCCCGCTCGACGAGGCCGGTGAGGTGCTCAACCGCAGCGAGCTGCAGCGGCTGGAGGGCGAGCAGGTGCACGTCATCTGCCCCATGGTGATCCCCAAGGGCCGCTCCCTGGCGACCATGCTGCCGGTGCTGTCGCTAACACCACGCGGGAGTACCCGTTCAACGCCCCGGTCCGGGAGGCGCCCACCAAGGGCGGGGTGAAGGCGTCGATCGACCTGTTCATCCAGTTCCGGATCAACGACCCGGTGGAGTTCGTCTACACGCTCGGCGCGGTCCGCGGCTTCGAGGAGAAGCTCAGCAACGCGGTGAGCGAGACGATCCGCAGCCTGATCTACGAGCAGGCGGCCGCCGACATCTACAACATGGTCGGCGAGGACTCCGGCCGGCTGCTGGACATGCTCAACCAGCAGTTCCGCCCGGCCGTCGAGCTGACCAACGCCAACATCACCCACGCCGAGCCGGCCGACCAGAGATACCGGATGGACCTCGCGGCGCCGGAGATGGTCCGGGTCGCCAAGGACGCCTACACCCATGAGTACGCGTTGACGCTGCGCAAGGAGCAGGACGAGGGCGACCTGACCAAGGAGCTCGCCACCCTCACCGAGACGCTGTCCGCCATCCAGGCCGACATCGCCCAGTACCAGGCACAGATGGACACCGCGGTCGAGCGGGAGACCAACCGGGCCGAGGCACTGGCCCGCCAGCGGTACGTGCTCGTCGAATCCGAGGCGAAGGCCAACGCCGCCCTGCTGGAGGCGCAGGCCCTGGACATCCGGGCGGTCACCACGGCCGAGGCGCCGGAGATCCTCGAATACCGCTACCAGCGTGAGGTGCTGGACCGGCTGGAGGAGGTGGCCGGGCACCTGCCCCGGCTGGTCCGGATCGGCGGGTCCGGCGACCCCAACGCGGCGGCCGGCATCGACCTGCTGCAACTGGCCCGGGAGATGCTCGGCGAGCGCGGCACCGAACTGTTCACCCCGGCCGACATGGCCGCCATGCGTGATCGCCTGGCCTCGGTCGCGCAGCGGATCGCCGAGCGGGAGCCGGAGATCGAGGCGCTGCGAGCCGCCCCCGCCTCTTCTCCCCACTCCTCTTCCCCCGTCTCCTCTTCCACCGACGACTTCGAGGAGCAGGCATGAGCAGGTCATTCGGTGGGCGCAGCTCGGTCATCACCGAGGCGGTGGCGCCGTGGAGCGACATCGCCCGGCTGCTGCGCGGCGGTGAGGCGGGCACGCTCGTACCGGTCGTCATCCCGAAGCACCGGCGGCGGCTCGGCTGGATCGCCGCGCTCTGGCTCGGCCTGCTCGCGGTGCTGTCCAGCGCCGTCCAGGACGCCATCCGGCAGCGGGCCCGGCTCGTGCAGACCGAGCGGGCGTACGACCTGCGCGGCTCCGACGTGGCCGACATGCAGGAGCTGCTCAACCGCCAGCTGACCCGGTACGGCGTACGCATCACCGGCTGCAACATCCCCGACGTGCAGCTGCCCGCCCAGTACCAGCAGCACCTGGCCACCCGGGAGCGGGTCGCCAAGGAGAGCGCCGCCTACGAGCAGGAGTGGGGTCTCACCCGTAAACGGCGCATCGACCAGCTCCAGATGGACATCGAGCGCGCCAAGAAGGTCCGGGACGCCCGGATCGTCGAGGTGAAGGCCGCCCTCAACAAGGCCCGTGAGCAGGTCGCCCAGCTGCTGGAGAAGCAGGAGACCGACGCCCAGCGGGTCCGGTTCGAGATCGAGACGCGGGGCCGCAGCGGGCTGATCGCCGCGGAGAACGAGGCGAAGGCCCAGCGGCGGCTCGCCCAGGCGTACCGGGACAACCGGGCCGTCCTCCAGTACGAGCTGGCCCTGCGCCGGCTCGAGGTGGGCGCCGAACTGGCCGGTCAGGCCCCGCAGCCGGTGGTGATCCGCACCGACGGCGGCAGTGACAACGGCGCGCTGGCCACCCTCATCGCCGCCCAGCTGCTGCCGCGGAGCATCAACTCCACAGAGTCACGTGGATCGACGGCTTGAACCGTCCCACATTGACCCCGGCCCCGCGCATCATCGCCTGAATGGCCCGGGGCGTCGACGCGAAGCGTGCCAACTCGGCCGCCGCGGACGGCGCCCCGGTCTCGGCCAGGGTCAGCGAGTGCCAGACGTCCTCCAGTCCGGTGTGCGGCCCGCAGAACTGCACGAGATGTCCCTTGCGGACCTCCGGCGCCACGGTGAACGACAGCGCCGCCGCCACCCCGTGCCCGCGTTTCGCCTCCTCGATGGCGGCCGCGTGACTCTGGAAGATCTGCTGCCGGTCGTCCGGCACCCCGAGCCGGCGCAGCAACGTCGGGATGGCGCCCCGGTCCGCGGCGGCGGACGGCCCGAGCAGCCACGTCTGGTCGCGCAGCTGCCGCGGTGACGGCTGGGTGCCGGCCAGCGGATGGTCCGGGCCGGCCACCGTGACGACCTTGTAGTACATGACCGGACGGCACACCACCGCCGGATCCGGCAGGGCCGGCGGCGGGCCGATCGCGATGTCGATGCGCCGCTCGATCAGCGCCGGCACGAACGACCCCGGGTTGCGGACACTCAGCTCGACGTCGAGGTCCGCGGCCCGGCTCGCGAACAGCTCGATCAGGCCCGGCGCGCCGTGCTCGGCGAACAGGCTGGAGGCGCCCACCCGCAGCAGCCGCCGCCCCTGCCCGGCCGCGCTCACCTCCAGCACCGTGATGTCCTGGAGGCCGAGCAGCTCGGTGGCCCGGCTGGCCAGGCGCAGCCCGCCCGGCGTGAACGTCAGCCCGTTCGCCGACCGTGAGAACAGCTGATCACCCAGCTCCTTGCGCAGCTGTCCGATGTGCAGCGAGACCGCCGACTCGGACACCTCGAGCTGTGCGGCCGCCTGTTTCACCGAGCCGCACCGGACCACGGCGGAATAGGCGCGCAACTGAGTGGGGGTCACCGCCGCAATGTATCGCGATCAACGTGCCGGACGCGCCCGCGTCGCAGACTCTGACCACACCGGCGATCTCACCGATCCCGCTCATCCGGTGCGGTGCATACGCTGTCGTCCGCTCGCATCACGAAGAGGGGACCCGCCATGCCGACCTTCCAGGCCACCGATGGTGTGGAGATCTACTACCAGCGATGGGAGGCCGAGCCGGCCCTGCCACCCGTGCTGCTGCACCACGGATTCATCGCGAACGGCCTCACCAACTGGGTGCTGCCCGGGGTGGTCGACGCCCTCACCGCCGCCGGCCGGGACGTCGTGGCCATCGACGCCCGCGGGCACGGCCGCTCCGGCAAGCCGCACGACCCGTCGTTCTACGGCGAGTCCCGGATGGCCGCCGACGTCGCCACCCTGCTCGACCTGCTCGGCATCGAGACCGTCGACGTGGCCGGCTACTCGATGGGCGCCGTCGTCTCGCTCCTGCTGACCACCCGCGACACCCGGGTCCGCCGCCTGGTCGTCGGGGGCGTCGGCTCGGCGGTGGTCGAGCTGGGCGGCGTCGACACGCGGATCATCCCGGCCGGTGACTTCCGCGAGGCGTTCGAGGCCGCGGACCCGAAGACCATCACCTCGCCGGCCGCCGCCGGCTTCCGCGCTTTCGTCGACGCGGTGGGCGGCGACCGCGTCGCCCTGGCCGCGCAGGCCGCCGCCCTGCACGCCGCGCCCATCCCGCTGGACGCCATCACCGTGCCCACGCTGGTCCTGGCCGGCCGCGACGACGCCCTGGCCACCCGCCCGGAACTCCTGGCGAAGGCCATCCCCGGCGCCCGCCTCACCGTCATCGACGGCGACCACCTGGGCGCCGTCCGCGTCCCCGCCTTCACGAGCGAGCTGCTCACTTTCCTCAACACCCCCTGACCCGCACTTCCTCCCTCCCCTCCCACCTCCATCCCACCCGCGATCTTGGATGTTTGCCCACCGCATCCGGTGGTGCTTCGTCCAAGGTCCGGCAGGGTGAGTGCGTCCTGCTTGCTCCGTGCCTGCGGCCCGCGATCTTGGACGATCGGCCACCGGAGCGGGTGGGAAACCGTACAAGATCGCGACGGGGTGGGCCGTAGGTGGTGCGGCCGTGGGGTGAATGTGGGTCAGCGGGTGGGGGATGGGGTGGGACGGGGCGCGGAGCAGCTTGCCGTTTGAGGACTGGCACGTGGTCTGGTAGCCGTGGGTGTGGAGGCCTGCGCCGAGCCAGTCGTAGTTGACCGCCGGTCGTCGGCGACCGGGGCGCACGCCGCCGCCTGGGTGCAGTTGATCCGCGCGGTGCCGCACAGCCCGCCGTACCCGGTCTGGAGGTACCGCTGCGTTCATCCGTTCACCGGCAGGCGCATGACGATGGTGTCCGCCGGGGCGATGACGCCCTCGACGGCGCAGTACGGGGCCGGGGTGCCGGCGCTGTCACCGTGGCGGAGCGGATGGTGACGCCGGCCAGGTCCGGGCCGGTGACGTCGGAGCAGTCGATGACCGGCTGGACGGGGCGGAGCGAAGCGGAGGCGGTGGCCGACAAGTCTCGACACGAGTTCTTAACAAGATGGCGAGCAATATCGTCAACAATCCACGATCGAGTGTGCTCCCGGCGTACCGGGAAGGGGTTTGATCTTGAAAAAGGGGAAGCCCGGCTTCGAGGGCAGCGAAGATCTTGACCGGCG
This sequence comes from Actinoplanes hulinensis, assembly GCF_019429605.1. Taxonomy (NCBI): domain Bacteria; kingdom Bacillati; phylum Actinomycetota; class Actinomycetes; order Micromonosporales; family Micromonosporaceae; genus Actinoplanes; species Actinoplanes hulinensis. The sequence continues at coordinate 127,884 of NZ_JAHXZI010000005.1, forward strand.
GTGATCGGGAGAGCGCGGTATCGTACCGGCACTGAACAGGCTGTCGGCACGGGACGACGGGATCCACATGTCTGCGGAGAAGAACCTCACCGGCGTACGCCGGTCACGGCCACGTGGCACGGCTGACGGGAAGGACAAGGCGACCGCGCGCGACGAACTGCGCACCGCGATCCTGGCCGGGGAGTACATGCCCGGCGAACGCCTGGTGGAGGCGCAGCTGATCGAGCGGTTCGGGGTGAGCCGGTTCAACATCCGGCTGGCCCTGCAGGACCTCTCCGGTGAGGGCCTGGTCGAGATCCAGCGCAACCGCGGCGCCCACGTCCGCAAGATCTCCCTGGCCGAGACGATCGAGATCACCCAGGTCCGAATGGTGCTGGAGGGTTTGGTGGCGGCACAGGCCGCGGACCGCGTCACCGAGGCCGAGGCCAGCGAGCTCGACGAGATCGGCCTGCTCATGCGCCGCGCCGTGGAGGCCGGCGAGTTCCGCCGCTACAGCGACCTCAACCAGCGCCTGCACGGCCTGATCCGCAAGATCGGCAACCATGCCACCGCGGACCGGCTGATCGGCACGCTGCGCGCCCAGCTGGCCCGGCACCAGTTCATGCTGTCACTGCTGCCGGGCCGGCCGGCCGTCTCCCTGCCGCAGCACGAGCGCGTCATCACGGCGATCCGCGACCGCGACCCGGCGGCCGCCGAGACGGCCATGCGCGAGCACATCGCGAGCGTGGTGGAGGTGCTCCGGTCGCTGGAGGACACCCCGGCGGCCCACGGCTAGGCCGTCACTACGCCCACTCGGCCTCGGCCACCGGCGGCGTGCCGTGGGTGTGGAAGGACTCGATCGTCTTCAAGCCCCAGGCCTGGCCCTTGGCGCGTTCCGCCTCGGTCCACGTGACCACCTCGTGGTCCGGGGCGAGCAGCAGCCGGGCGCCCGCGTTGCACAACTCGATGCGGTTGCCGCCGGGCTCCCAGACGTACAGGAAGAAGGTCTGCTGGATGGCGTGCTTGTGCGGCCCGGTCTCGATGTGCACGCCGGCCTCCAGGAACACGTCCGCGGCACGCAGGATGTCCTCCCGGGTATCGGTCGCGAACGCCACGTGGTGCAGGCGGCCCCGCGAGCCGGTCCAGTCCCGGGTGTACACGACGTCGTAGGACTTGTCGCTGAACGTGTACCAGACCGCCGCCTGCGTGCCGTCGTTCAGCACGATCTGCTCGCTGGCCCGGCCGGTCAGCGCGGTCGCCACGAAGTCCGCGTTCGGCGGCACGTCCCGCGCCAGGAAGTTGACGTGGTCCAGCCGCCGCACGTTCGAGCCGCGGCCCGGGAACCTCGCGGCCTGGTTCTTCAGCGACGGGCGGGTGGCGTCCGAGGCCACGTACCGCCGGGTCTCGTAGTAGAGACCGAACGGGTGCCCGTCCGGGTCGGTGAAGTGGAAGACCGGCCCGTAACCCGGCTCGTCCTTGCTCCACCCCGCACCGAGTCCCAGGGACGAGATGTCGTGAACCCGCCGCTCCAGCGCCTCCGGGCTGCGGGCCCGCAGCCAGGTGCGGCCGATGCCGGAGGTGCCCGAGCCGGTCACCTTCACGGTGAAGCTCTCGTAGTCGTCCCAGGCGTGCAGGTACGCGCTGTTCCCGCGCCGCTCGACGACCTCCATCGCCATGGTGTCGGTGAAGAACCGGACCGTGTCGTCGAGGACCGGGGTCAGCAGCTCCACCGCGGAGACGTGGGCGATGTCGCGGATCTTCTCAGCCATGGATGACGGCCCCTTCCGTGTTGCGACGGGGATGGACCCGCCCCTCCATGAGCAGGCGGGCGGTGCTGACGATCGCGGAACGGCCGGTGCCCGGATCGATGACGACGTCGGAGAAACCGGTCGGATGCTCCAGCCGGACGATGCCGCCGGCCTCGGTGTGCGACACGCTGCCGGGCATCGCCACGGCGGTGCCCACGGTGACGGCGGCGAGCACGCCGATCGAGGCATGGACGCGATGCGGGATGAACATGCGCGTGCTCAGCGTGCCACCCTCGGTCGGCGGCGAGATCAGGCACATCTTCGGTACGGTCGTCGCGCTCACGTCACCGAGACCCATCAGCTTGCCGGCGAGCAGGCGCAGCTCCTCGACCCGGCGGCGCAGACGACCGTCCGCCTCCAGCTCGGCCGGAGTCTCCTCGCCGGTGACACCCAGTGACGCGGCGGCCATCAGGACCACCGGCATGCCGTTGTCGATCAGGGTGGCCGGGACACCGTCCAGCTCGTCGACGATCCGGCCGGTGGGCAGCAGCCCCGGGGCGACCGAGCCGGCCGTGTCCCGGAACTCCACCTCGATGCGGGCCGCCGTGCCGGGCACGCCGCTGAGCGCGGTGTCCCCGGCGTACTCGACCCGCCCGCCGGGAGTGGGGACCGAGACCACGGCCAGGGCGCCGGTGTTGACCATGCGGACGCGTACCGGGGTGACGTCGCCGGAGGCCGCCACCAGGCCGCGCTCGACGGCGAACGGGCCGACCCCGGCCAGGATGTTGCCGCACGGCTGCTCCGCGCTGACCCGCGGCTGATCCACCTGCACCTGGAGGAACAGGTAGTCGACGTCGGCCTCCGGATCGCCCGAGGCGCCGACCACTGCGACCTTGCTGGTCAGCGGGTGGCCGCCGCCGATGCCGTCGATCTGCCGCGGATCCGGGGAGCCCATCACCGACAGCAGCAGGGCGTCCCGCTCGCTCTCGTCCGCGGGCAGATCCTCCCGGAGGAAGTACGCCCCCTTGGACGTGCCGCCACGCATGATCACGACCGGGATGCTCATTGCTGTTCCCCCACTCGGGAGTCAAAGGCGCAGTCCCGACGAGCCATGAGCGACCGCAGGGAGCTCATGGCTCGTCCACGTAGACGACGCCGAGCTCCGCCAGCAGCGGCCGCAGGTTGTACATGTCCAGGCCCAGCTCACCCGCGGCGAGCCGCGCCCGCTTGGCGTCCTCGTTCGCGGTACGCGCCCGCGCCGCCGCCAGGACCGCGGCCGCCCGCTCGTGCGGGATCACCACGACACCGTCGTCGTCGGCGACGATCGCGTCACCGGGACCGACGACCTGGCCGCCCACCACGATCGGCACGTTCACCGACCCCGGGCCGGCCTTCACCGTGCCCTGGGTGCTGACCGCCCGCGACCACACCGGGAAACCCATCTGGCGCAGCTCGGCCACGTCGCGCACCCCGGCGTCCAGGACCACGCCGATCGCGCCCCGGGCCCGCAGCGAGGTGGCCAGCAGGTCGCCCAGCATCCCGTCGGTCGACGGCGAGGTGGTCGTGACGACCACGACGTCACCGGGCCGCACCTGCTCCACGGCCGCGTGGATCATCAGGTTGTCGCCGGGATGGCAGGAGACGGTCACCGCGCTGCCGGCGATCCGGGCGCCGGCCTGGATCGGCCGCAGATCGGGGGAGACCGCGCCGCGCCGGCCGTCCGCCTCGTGCGCCGTGGACGCGCCGGCCTCCGCGAGGCCCTTCAGAACCTCTTCGGAAACCCTTTTCCCGGTACGGACGACGACGTGCCGGGCCATCAGGACAACTCCCGGGTGACCTGCGGGTAGAGCCGCATGTAGGCCTCGGCGCAGGTGTCGTTCGGCAGTCCCAGGTTCGGCCCGGAGTTGCGTGACGCCTGGAGTCCGCGCCGGCTGCCCAGCTCGGTGTAGTAGGTGTGCAGGTGCTTCTGCGCGGCCAGGATCCGCATGGCCGCGCGCTTGGTCTCCCACACCGCGGTGATGTCGAGCAGCACGTTCGGGATGAAACCGCACTGCTCCGGCTGGTGCGGCTCGAAGCTGAACACCGGCGGCGCCCCGATGACCTCGCCCGGCCCCTCGACGCCCGGCGCCTGCGCCAGGATCCGGGCCTTGAGCGCGATGGCGTGCGCGAACGCGTGGTCGCCGTTGTACGGGTCGGCCGCCGCGTGGGTCAGCACGACCGACGGCTGCACCTCCCGGTACAGGTCGATCAGCCCCTGGAGCAGCCGCGGCGTCTCGACGAGGGGGTAGTCGTCGGCGTCGAAGAACCGGATCTCCGCGCCCAGCACCTTCGCGGCCTGCTCGGCCTCGGCCCGGCGGTGGTCCTTGACCTGCTGCAACGTGTAACCCTTGCGCCAGAGCGAGGCCGACTCGCCGCGTTCGCCGAAGCTCATGCAGCCGATCACCACACGCTGACCGCGGGACGCCGCCAGGGCGATCGCCCCGCCCGCACGCCAGACGAAATCGCCGGGGTGGGCGGTGAGTACCAGGGTCGAATCGGTCATCGCGTCTCCCAATCCGATTAGCAACAACATTGTCAACAATCCGCGCGGCGGAGATGCCCTGAAGGCGCGGCTGCCAGACCCGAGCCTAGGCCAGCGATCCCGGCGAAACAATTGTTGACAATCCTGTCGCCGCCTTGGAACACTCCCCTTCAATCAGTTCCGCCGGTCTTTGAGGAGGCGCGTGTGCCCCCAACCCCGGCCGCCGAGACCGGCGCCCAGCGGCGCCACCGTGACCTGGAACAGCACCTGCACGAACTGATCCGCCGGATCGCCGCCCACCACCGACACGGTCACCGAGACCCTGCGCGGCCGGCTCCTGCGGCACCGGTTCATTCTGTCCCTGCTACCCACCCGCCCCGAGGCTTCCCGGGCCCATCCGCGACGAAGACTGTTGACGCCGCCCAGCCGGCCGTGAAGTGTCTGGAGGTCCATCCATGACGGAAACCGTCATCGCCGTCCTCGGTCTGGGTGAGGCAGGTGGTCTCATCGCGGCCGACCTGGTCGCCGCGGGCGCCACCGTCCAGGGCTACGACCCGAAGGTTCCGCCCCCGGCCGGGGTGCGGGCCGCCGGCAGCGACGCCGAGGCGTGCGCCGGGGCGTCGATCGTGCTCAGCGTCAACAGCGCCGCCGACGCGGCGGACGCCCTGCGCGACTCATTGCCGTCGCTGGCCCCCGGCGCCATCTGGGCCGATCTCAACACCGCGACACCCGGCCTCAAGGAGACGCTCGCGGCGCTCGGCGGCCAGACGGTACGGGTGGTCGACGTCGCCCTGATGTCCCCGGTACCCGGCCGCGGACTGCGCACTCAGATGACCGCCAGCGGCCCGGCCGCCGCCGAGTTCGCCACCGTGCTCGGTGGATACGGCGCCACGGTGACCGTGCTGGACGGTCCGGTCGGTGCGGCCGCCACCCGCAAACTGCTGCGCAGCGTCTTCTACAAGGGCATGGCCGCCGCTGTCACCGAGGCGCTGACCGCCGCCCGGGCCGCGGGTCTGGAGGAGTGGCTGCGCGGCAACATCCGCGACGAGCTGATCCGCAGCAACGCCGACACCCTGGACCGCCTGGTCGACGGCTCCGTCAAACACGCCGTACGCCGTCGCGAGGAGATGGCCGCCGCCACCGAACTGCTCGAGGACCTGGGCGTGCCGCCCCGCATCGCCCCCGCCGCCCGCGACGTCCTCGCCGACCTGGCCGAACACCGGCAACCCACCTGATCGTCCACTGACAGCGCCGCGGCGCCCCCGAATCCCGCAGGGCACCTCCCGGTGTCCACCACCGTCCGCGACTCTCGACATGTCGCGCCCTCGACCACCCGGCAGGGCAGGCCCGCCTGCCCCGCCCTGCCGGGCCGACCTTGTCCGGCTGGCTTCAGGAGCTGTCTCAGGCCCGTTGAAACAGCTCCTGAAGCCGGCCGGGTCACCCGGTCAAGCCCGGCGGTCGCGGCACGGTCTGTATCACGCACGGGCCTCGCGGTGCGCCACGGGACGTGCCGAATGCGTCTGGGGCGTCTCGGCCCGTACCGGAGAAGGGGTTATTGATCTTGAACTAGGGTTGCGGCGGCCATCTCCAGGAGCGCGTCGGGGGTCGCCGGGCCCGAGGGGATCGGGGCCGGATCGAGGCAGCGATCGAGCAGGAGCTCGACCAGGGCGGCGCGGTGCACGATCTCGTCCGCGTCGATGGCGCCGGGGAGGATCCGGATCTCCACGGTGTCGCGCAGGGGAGGGGTGTCCGTCAGCACCTGCGTCAGGTTCACATCATAAAATTTCGTGATCTGCCCTGTTTGGGCTGCCTGGCGTAGCTCGGTGATGGTCGGGGTCCCGGCAACAGCGTCCACCAGCGGCGCGGGCAGCGGGGCCAGACGACGGCAGGCCGGATTGGTGGCCAGCAGCGTCCGCAACGGCTCCCGCCAGTGGGCGAACAACCTGATCAGATTGGCCAGGGCGGGCGCCTCCCGGAACGGGCCGCCATCGACGTGCAGGTGCACGGCCGCCTCGTGCGGGACCGTGAAACCGAGCCCCCGGGCGACCCCGAGCAGGAACGACAGCTCCGCGTGATGGCCCGCCGACAGCGGTGGGGTGATGATCTCGCAGGGGCGTTCCCGTTCGCCGCCGGCGGGGGAGGCCAGGGCGATCGTGGCGCCGGCCGCGTCGTTGAGGCGGTAGATGTCGCCGTGCCGTTCGACCGTGGTGCCCCACAGTTCGGCCGCCGGCTCCAGCACCCGGGGCAGGGTGGTCCCCGGATCGCAGCGGGCGGAGAGCAGGCGCAGCAGCCGGGTGTCGTCGGTCAGCACCCGGAACCAGCCGGGGATGGCGGGCGCCCGGGGGTCGAGCCCGCGCGTCAGGGTGATGTCGTCGACCAGCGTGCACAGGGGCGTTCCGTCCGGCCGGCGCACCTCGAAACCCTGGGTGAGGTGCAGGAACCGTCCCAGGCCGGGAACCAGGGACGGCTCGCTGTCGTGGTGCCACACCGGCCGGACGCTGCCTCCGCAGCGTCCGGCCAGATCCAGCGCGAGAGTGCGCCGGCTGACCCCGGGTGGGGCCATCAGCTCGATCTCGAAGCCGATGCGCCGGCGCAGCTCCGGGATCACGGCTTGATCGGGAGGGTCTCGCCGGCCTCCAGGCGACGGCCCGCCTCGACCTTCACGGCGTACGTGTCGTTGCTGTCCATCTTCCACAGCTTGGCCAGTTTCGCGGCGTCCTCACCGTCGTAACCGGCCTCCCAGAAGATCGTGGCGAGCTTCGACTTGCGCGCTTCCTCGAGCTGCTTCGGGTCCGGCTTGATCGGCAGGGTCTCGCCGGCCAGCAGTCGCTTGCCGCCCTCGATCTTGGCCTGGTACGGGTCGTCGAGCTTCCACAGCTTGGCGAGCTTGACGGCGTCGTCCCAGTCGTAGCCCCCGTTGAAGAACGCCTCCGAGTTGCGACCGTCCTCGGTCTGCCCCGGAACGCCCTCGGTGTTCGGCTTCGGCTGGACCGGCAGGGTCTCCCCGGCCAGCAGTTTCCGCCCGGCGAGCAGCTTGATGTCGCCCGCCTGGGTGTCGGTCATGTTCCAGAGCTTGGCCAGCTCCAGAGCGTTGGTGTAACCGAACCCGGCCTCGAAGTAGGCGTCGAAGGCCTGGTCGTCGGTGTACGACGGCGTGGCGCTCGGTGCGGCGACCTCGATGACGGGGCCGGACGGCGCCGCCTCGCCGGGCAGGAACCCCGGCATCTGGGTGATCCCCGCGATCAGGCCGGCGCTGAGCGCCACCCCGCCCGCGGCCTGCGCCGAGCGGCGGCGCCACTTGTGCTTGCGGGCCAGTTCTTCGACGCGGGCGTAGACCGCGGCGGGATCCGGCGTCTGGTTCTCGTGGGTGATGAAGGCTTCCCGCAGCCGGTCTCCGTGCTCGGTCACGACCTCTCCTCGGCAGGTACTCGCAAGTCCGACTCCTTGTCGAGCCGGAGGGTTCTCAGTGCCCTCGACGCGTGGCTGCGCACCGTGGCGGCCGTGCATCCGAGCAGGTCGGCGATCGCGTCGTCGTCCAGCTGCTCGTAGTAGCGCAGCACCAGCACGGCCCGTTGCTTGCGGCCCAGCGCGGCGAGCCGGTGCCACAGCGCGTCGGCCTCGACCACGCCGTCCGCGTGGTCGCGCACACCGCCGCGCGCGTCGTCCAGCTCGATCAGGCGCTCGCCGGCCGCGTGCACGTGCCGGACCGCCCAGCTGCGCCGCCAGGACAGGTACTCGTTGAGCACCATGCGCCGGACATACGCCTCCGGGGAGTCGGCGTCGCTGATGCGCCGCCATCGGGTCTGGGCCCGCGCCAGCACCTCCTGAACGACGTCCTGCGCCAGGTCACGGTCGCCGGTGAGGACGACCGCGTAGCGCAGGAGGCTGGGCAGGCGGGCCAACGCGAACTGCTCGAAGGTCACAACTCAATCGACGCACCCCGGGGCCGATCTGTGCAGTCGAACGCCGAACTATTTTTCCGGGCCGGGTAGATAGGCGGTCTGCTAAGCAGTTAGCCTTCCTACATGACCCCCCGGCCGTGGCTGCACGGTTTCCTCGATCTCTGCCTGCTCGCCATGCTGCGTGACCAGCCCGATTACGGGTATGGGCTGGCTCAGCGGCTGGCCGCGGCAGGCGTCGCCGACATCCCCGGCGGCACCCTCTACCCGGCGCTGCTGCGCCTGGAACAGCAGGGGCTGGCCTCGCCGAGCTGGGCGCCGTCCGGCTCCGGGCCGCGCCGGAAGTACTACGCGATCACCCCGGCCGGGCTCGGCACGCTCAACGCTCAGGCAGAGGAGTGGCGCGGCTTCCGTGACGGCGTCGACTCCCTGATCGGGGAGCGGGTCCGATGAGCGAGCTTGCGAGCGAATCATCGGGCTCAGCACAGGTCTCGTGGCGCCACCGGAGCGCGGCGGAGGTGGCGGCATGAGCGATTGGCCGAATCGGTTCGAGGCGGAGCTGGTCCGGCTCGGCGTGCAGCCGGAGCGGGCCCGGCAACTGGGTGCGGAGACCGCCGCCCAGGCCGGGGAGCACGCCGCCGACCCGGACCGGTTCTTCGGCCCGGCACACCTGTACGCCCGTCATCTCGTCACCGAGCTCCAGGCGCCGACCGCGGCGGTCCCCGCGCTGCCCGGGCCGGTGATGCTGCGGCTGACCGGGGTGAGCAAGCGGTACCGCAGGCGCGAGGTCTTCTCCGGCGTCGACCTCACCGTTCGCGGCGGCGAGGTGGCCGCGATCGTCGGCGCCAACGGCTGCGGCAAGTCCACCCTGCTGCGCATCTGCGCCGGGCTGACCCGCCCCACCGGCGGCGACGTCCGGCGGACCCGCCGGGTGGGTTTCGTCCCGCAGGACGGCGGCACCGCGGGCTGGCTCACCGCCGAGGAGCATTTCACCCTCTTCGGGGCCGCCGCCGGCATGGCGCCACGCAAGGCCCGATCCACCGGTACGCATCTCGCGTCCCGTCTGGCCTGGCGTCCCGGCCGTCACCAGCCGGTGCAGGAGCTGTCCGGCGGCACCCGGCAGAAGCTGAACCTGGTCCTCGGCGAGCTGCACGGCCCGGACCTGCTGCTGCTCGACGAGCCGTACCAGGGGTTCGACCAGGGGTCGTACCTGGATTTCTGGCGTCAGGTGCGGGAGTGGCGCGACGCCGGCCGGGCCGTGATCGTGGTCACCCACCTGCTGCACGAGCTGGAGAACGTCGATCACGTGCTGGACCTGGGCGCACACGGCGGAGGAGACCGATGACCGCGCTGACGGTGGCCGGGCTGTCGGCCCGCGAGGTGGGCCGGCGGCGCACCGCGCTGCTGCTGGTGATCTCCCTGCCGCTCTGGTTCTACCTGGTCCGGCGGGACCTGACCGGCCAGTCCACCCGCATGCTCACCCTCGGTATCGCCTGGGCCGTCTCCACCCTCACCCTCTTCGTGGTGAACTCGGCCCGCGGCGTCGACCCCCGCCTGCGTCTCTCCGGCGCCTCGGTGGCCGGCATCATCGGCGGCCGCCTGATCGCGATGAGCGGCTTCGGCCTGCTGCTGGCCGGCGGATACCTGGTCCTGGTCGGCATCGATCAGGACATCGACCGGTTCTGGGCGATCGCCCTGATGATGGGGACCACCGCCCTGATCGCGGCGCCGTTCGGCAGCCTGGTCGGCGCGCTGCTGCCCCGCGAGTTGGAGGGCGCCCTGGCCCTGCTCTCGGTCTGTGCCGTGCAGATGCTCGCCGACCCGGCCGGCACGATCGCGAAGTTCATGCCGTTCTGGTCGGCCCGGGAGATCGGCACCTATGCGGTCGACGGCGGCGGCACCGACCTGCTGTGGCGTGGTCTCGCTCACGCCGCGGTGGTCTGGCTGCTCTGTACCGGCCTCACCCTGGCGGTGTTCGCGCGCCGTCTCCGGCTGGCCCGCTACCCCGAACCCGCACTGGAACGAACATGATCGGACCAGGATGGTCACATTCGGGTGCGGCCCGCCGATGGAAAGGCGTCCGAACTGCCGGTAACGGCGTCTTTCGTGAGGTAGCAGGTAGCAGATGAGTAACGGTGTGGCCGATTCGATGTCCGTTCCCGCGATGGAGGGCGCGCCGCCGATCGAGTTGCCGGAGATCGGCAGCACGGTCTTCATCGCCATGGGTGAGGGCCTGAATCTGCGGGCGAAACTCCAGGCGATCGACGATGGCGCGCTCCTGCTCAGCGCACCGCTGGAGACCACCGGCCTGACCGTGTTCGCGCCGGGCCGCGAGATCGAGATCTTCTGGGCCCCGCCCCGGACCCGGGTCGTGCTGCCCTGCCGCCTGACCCAGATCTCCGACTCGCCACCGGGGTGGACGCTCGTGCCGTCCGGCAGCGCCCGCCACGACAACCGGCGCGAATTCGTCCGGGGCGGGGCGGGCGCGGTGGTCCAGCTGGACACCGAGGTCAACGGCCAGCCGGCCGAGGGCGCGCTGCTCGACATCAGCGAGGGCGGCCTGCGCTGCTGGATCGATCAGCCGACCACCCTGTCCCAGGGGGACCGGGTGGAGGCCGCGGTGTGGCTGGGCGACGCCGAGGTCCGGCTGAGCGGCGTCGTCCACACGATCCGCCAGGCGCCGCACGGCGATCCGGGCGAGCACCTGATCCTCCGGTTCGGCGCCGAGGAGGACGTGGCCAGGATGATCCGGCAGTACATCCTCGCCTGGGAGATCGGTGAGCGCCGCCTGGCCGGGGACTTCGCCTCCTGAGGGCCGCCGCCGTCAGCGGCGGCGGCGGCGGTGGCGCAGGACCGACCGCGCGACCAACAGGGCCACGACAGCGATCAGCTGACCGCCGATGACGATCTTGTTGACGTCGACGGCGGGCCGCCAGTGGGCGTCGCCGTCGCGGATGACGTAGACGCCGGCCGGGCGGGCGGTGTAGCCGAACCCGCCGCCGGAGCCCTCCCCCTGCGGGGTGCCGCCGTCCCCGGGGTCGTCGCCCGGGGACGTCCCGCCGCCCTCGCCTCCGCCTCCGCCCCCGCTGACGACGGCGACCGGGACGACGGTGACGCCGTCACGCTCGATCGGCGGGCCGAAGACCCGGCCGGCCGTGGCCGTCTCGGCGCCGGCGCGGGCCCGCTCCAGGATCTCGGCGGCACTGAGTCTCGATGGCATGCGCTTCTCCTCCGCGTCGAAGTTCTCCCCTGAAGGATCCACTCGGCCGACGGTGCGCGCAGTCCCTGATCAGACTTCGGGAGCGGCGGTGCTGGCCCGGATCACCAGGCGGGTGGCGACCAGGTCGGTGCCCGGCCCGGTCGGCTCGTCGTGGATCTGGCGCAGCAGGGCGTCCACGCAGCGCCGCCCCACCTCGGCGAAGTCCTGGTGCACGGTGGTCAGCGGGGGCAGGTAGGAACCGGCGTCGGCGATGTCGTCGAACCCGACCACGCTGACCTCCTCCGGCACCCGGCGGCCGCGCTCGTGCAGGGCCCGGAGCACGCCGAGCGCCATCTGGTCGTTGGCCGCGAAGATCGCGGTGCAGGACGGGTCGCCGGCCAGCCGCAGCCCGGCCCGGTAACCGGAGTCGGCGGACCAGTCGCCGCGCTCGAGCGCGGGCACCGGACGGCCGGCCTCCTCGAGGACCTGGCGCCAGGCCGAGGCGCGGCGCTCGGCGGAGAACGACCCGGCCGGCCCGGCGAGGTGCCAGACGGTGCGGTGTCCCAGGTCGAGCAGATGCCGGACGGCCTGCCGGGCGCCGTCGGCCTGGTCGGTGTCGACGACCGGATAGCGGTCGCCGGCGTCCGAGTCGACGACCACCACGTGGGCGCCCGGCGGAAGGGTCACCGCGGCCGCGTCGAGAAGGTGTACCTCGATGATGAGAATGACGCCGTCGACCGCGAGCTCGCCCATTCTTGTGAACGCTCCCAGGACGTTGTCCTGGGTGGGCGCGCCGACCGGGATGAGCGTTATCGCGTACCCCTCGGCGGCGGCGTGGGTGGCGATCGCCTCCACCGTCCGGCTGTTGCCGATGGAGGACAGCCCGAACAGGATCACCCCGATCGTGTTGAACCGCCCGTAGCGCAGGGAGCGGGCCGCGCTGTTGGGCCGGTAACCGAGCTCGCTCATCGCGGCGAGCACCTGCTCACGGGTGGTTTCCACGACGCCGGGCGAGCCGTTGGCCACGCGCGAGACGGTCTGTGAGGAGACCCCGGCGAGGCGGGCCACGTCGGCCATGGACACGCGCTGTTTGCGCCGGCCGCCGGGGACGTCCGAGGAGGCGCGCAGCCGGGGTGGTTCGATCTTGATCACTCCTTGACCGTGATTTGTGGCCCGTGCCACTATACGGCAGTCATGTTTACGTAAACATGACGCTGATGTTTACGTAAACATCCTCGGGAGGGGGCAGGTTTGACCCGGCGTTCATGGATCGGGTGGCAGTTCACCGCTCCGTTCCTCGCGCTCTTCACGCTGGTCTTCCTGGCGCCGATCGCGTACTCGGCGTACCTCAGCGTGTTTCGTACCCGCCTGGTCGGCGGCACCACCTTCGTCGGCCTGGAGAACTACACCAAGGCGCTCAGCGACCCGCAGTTCTGGGAGGCGATCACCCGGGTCGCGCTCTTCCTGCTGATCCAGGTGCCGATCATGCTCGGGCTGGCCCTGCTGGTGGCGCTCGCCATCGACAGCGGGCGGCTCTACGGCGCCGGGTTCTTCCGGGTCGCGATCTTCCTGCCGTACGCGGTGCCGTCGGTCGTCGCCACCCTGATGGCCGGCTTCCTCTACGGCATCCGGTTCGGCCTGGTCGGCAGCATCAACGAGGCGCTCGGCCTGAACCTGCCCGACCCGCTGGCGCCGGGCTGGATCCTCGCCACCATCGGCAACATCGTGACCTGGGAATACGTCGGCTACAACATGCTCATCCTCTACTCCGGCCTGAAGGTGATCGACGCCTCGCTCTACGAGGCGGCCGCGATCGACGGGGCCGGCGAGCTCCGGATCATCCGGTCGATCAAGCTGCCGGCGCTGCGCGGGCCGCTGGTCGTCGCCACGATCTTCTCGATCGTCGGCAGCTTCCAGCTCTTCAACGAGCCGCAGGTGCTCGACAGCCTGGCGCCGAACTCGATCACCACCTACTTCACCCCGAACATCTACGCCTACCAGTTGTCGTTCGCCGGGCAGCAGATCAACTACTCGGCCACCATCGCGCTGCTGATGGGTGTGGCGACGATGGTCGTGGCCTACCTCTTCCAGCTTCGCGCCATGCGGGGGGAGGCCCGATGAGCGCCACGCCCACCGTCCGGGCGGCGGCGCGCCGTCCGGGCCGCCCCCCGCTGAAACCCGCGGCCCGCAAGCCGCGTAGGCGCAGCGCCGTTCTCACCGTGGTCACCGGCGTGATGCTGGTGTACGCGATCCTGCCGCTGGCGTGGCTGTTCATCAGCGCCACGAAGACCCAGGAGGACCTGCTCGGCACGTTCGGTCTCTGGTTCGGCGGGGAGTTCGCCCTCTTCGACAACATCGCCGACACGTTCACCTATCAGGACGGCATGTTCGGCCGCTGGATGCTCAACACGGTGATCTACGTGGTGGTCGGCGCGGGGGGAGCGACCCTGCTGGCCGCGCTCGCCGGGTACGGCCTGGCCAAGTTCGACTTCCGCGGCCGCCGCGCGGTGTTCGCCGTGGTGCTCGGCGGCATCGCGGTCCCGCCGACCGCCCTGGCCGTACCGACGTTCCTGCTGTTCGCCAAGATGGGGCTCACCGACACCCCGTGGGCGGTGATCATCCCGTCGCTGGTGTCGCCGTTCGGCCTCTACCTGATGTGGACCTACTCCACGGAGGCGGTGCCGAACGAGATCCTGGAGTCGGCCCGGTGCGACGGGGCCGGCGAGTTCCGGATCTTCTTCAAGCTCGCGCTGCCGCTGCTGGCGCCCGGTCTCGTCACCGTGCTGCTGTTCAACCTGGTGGCGGCCTGGAACAACTTCTTCATGCCGCTGATCATGCTGAAGAACGCCGACCTCTACCCGCTCACGCTGGGTCTCTACTCCTGGAACAGGCAGGCCATCACGGTCGGCGGCGACGTCGTCTTCGACCTCGTGATCACCGGCTCCCTGCTCACCATCATCCCCCTCACCGTGGCCTTCCTGATGCTCCAGCGCTACTGGCAGTCGGGTCTGGCCGCGGGGAGCGTCAAGCAATGAGGCTTGTTCGCGACCTACCTGTACCGACCCGTCCGCGTGAGGTGCGACGGACGTCTCCACCGTCGCGAACAAGCCTCATTTAGATCCCCCAACACCGAAGGGATTCATATGTCGATCACCCGACGGCGGGCGCTTCTCGGCGCCGCCCTGTCGATAACCCTCATGGCCACCGGCTGCTCCGGTTCGGACGACGCCGACGACGGCGCCGCGGCCCCGACCACGGTCACCGAGGCGGACATCGCGGCCGCCCTGGAGGCGGGCGGCAACCTGACCGTCTGGGCGTGGGACACCACGATCACCAAGGTCGCCGCCGACTTCCAGACCAAATACCCCAAGGTCAAGATCAACCTCACCAACGCCGGTACGGGCAACGACCAGTACACCGCCCTGCAGAACGCGATCACGGCCGGCACCGGGATCCCCGACGTGGCGCAGATCGAGTACTACGCGCTGCCGCAGTTCGCGCTGGCCAAGTCGGTGGCGGACCTGAACGTGTACGGGGCCGCGTCGCTGGACGGCACGTTCACCCCTGGCACCTGGAACGCGGTGCACGCCGGCGACAAGATCTACGGCTTCCCGATCGACTCCGGCCCGATGGCGCTCTTCTACAACAAGGAGGTCTTCGACAAGCACGGCATCGCCGTCCCGGCGACCTGGGAGGAGTACGCGGCCGCCGCCGACAAGCTGCACAAGGCCGATCCGAAGGCGTACATCACCAGCGACAGCGGCGACGCCGGGTTCACCACCAGCCTGATCTGGCAGGCGGGCGGCAAGCCGTACACGGTCAGCGGCACCGAGGTCGGCGTCAACTTCGCCGACCCGGGCAGCACGAAGTTCGCCACCCAGTGGCAGAAGCTGATCGACGGCAAGCTGCTCTCGCCGGTCGTCGGCTGGACCGACGAGTGGTACAAGGGCCTCGGCGACGGCACCATCGCCACCCTGGTCACCGGCGCCTGGATGCCCAGCAACCTGGAGAAGGGCGCGGCGGCCGCCAACGGCAAGTGGCGGGTCGCCCCGATGCCGCAGTGGGAGGCCGGCGGCAAGGCCACCGCGGAGAACGGCGGCAGCTCCCTGGCCATCCCGGAGAAGAGCGCCAACAAGACCCTCGCGTACGCGTTCCTGAAGTACGCGGCCGTCGACGAGGGCGCGCAGACCCGCATCGACGACGGCGCCTTCCCGGCGACCACCAAGCACCTCGCCGCGCCGGAGTTCAAGAACAAGGAGTTCCCGTACTTCGGTGGCCAGAAGGTCAACGAGGTGCTCGCCGAGTCCGCCGGGCAGGTCGTCACCGGATGGTCCTACCTGCCCTTCCAGGTCTACGCCAACAGCATCTACGGCGACACGGTGGGCAAGGCCTACCTCGGGCAGGGAACGCTCACGGACGGGCTGAAGTCCTGGCAGGACGCTTCGGTCAAGTACGGCCAGGAACAGGGTTTCACGGTTAAATGACACAGAGCAACGAGACGACCCGGCGCTGGCTTCGCCGCGCCGGGTCGGCGCGTCTGGAATTCGGCGCCGACTACAACCCCGACCAGTGGCCCCGCGAGGTCTGGGACGACGACGTACGCGCGATGCGCGAGGCCGGCGTCACCATCGTCAGCCTCGCCATCTTCTCCTGGGCACGGCTGGAGCCCCGCGACGGCGAGTACGACTTCGCGTGGCTGGACGAGGTGATGGACCTGCTGCACGCCGGGGGCATCACCGTCGACCTGGCCACCGCCACCGCCTCGCCGCCGCCCTGGCTGACCCGGAAGCACCCGGAGATCCTGCCGGTCACCCGAACCGGGGAGATCCTCTGGCCGGGGGCCCGCCAGCACTGGCGGCCCACCTCGCCGGTCTTCCGGGAGCACGCCCTGCGCCTGGTGAGCGAGCTGGCCACCCGGTACGCCGACCACCCGGCGCTGGTCGCCTGGCACGTCAACAACGAGCTGGGCTGCCACAACGTGTACGACTACTCGGACGACGCGGCGCGCGCCCTCCGGGTCTGGCTGCGCGAGCGCTACGGCACCATCGAAGCGCTCAACCACGCCTGGGGCACCGCCTTCTGGTCCCAGCGGTACGACGACTTCGAGGAGATCCTGCCGCCCCGCCTGGCCGCCTCGCACCCGAACCCGACCCAGCAGCTCGACTTCAAGCGGTTCTCCTCGGACGCCCTCAAGGACCACCTGCGGGCCGAGCGCGACCTGCTCCGGCGGATCACCCCGGAGGTGCCGGTCACCACGAACTTCATGGTGATGGGCGGGATGAAGCCGATGAACTACGCCGACTGGGCCGCCGAGGTCGACTTCGTCTCCAACGACCATTACGTGCTGCCCGGCCCGCAGGCCCGCGACGAGCTGTCCTTCTCGGCCAACCTGACCGGCAACATCGCCGGCGGCGAGCCGTGGTTCCTGATGGAGCACTCCACCAGCGCGGTCAACTGGCAGCCGGTCAACGTGGCGAAGAAGCCGGGCGAACTGGCCCGCGACTCGCTGACCCATGTGGCACACGGCGCCGACGCGGTCTGCTTCTTCCAGTGGCGGCAGTCGCGGGCCGGCGCGGAGAAGTACCACTCGGCGATGCTGCCGCACGCCGGGACCGACAGCGACCTCTTCCGGAGTGTGGTCCGGCTGGGGGAGCGGCTGCGTGAGCTGGCGCCCATCGCCGGCTCACGCCGCCGCCGCGCCTCGGTCGGCATCGTCTTCGACTGGGAGTCGTGGTGGACGGCCGAGCAGGACTCCCACCCGACCGACCGGCTGCGGTACCGGCAGGAGTCGCTGGACTGGTACACCGCGCTGCTGGACGCCGGGATCCGCGCCGACGTGGTGCCGGCCGGTGGGCCGCTGGAGGAGTACCGGCTGCTCATCGCCCCGGTCCTGCACGTGGTCCCGGCCGGCCTCGCGGCCCGGCTGGAGGCCTGGGTCGCCGCGGGCGGGCACCTGGTCACCACGTACTTCTCCGGGATCGTGGACGAGAACGACCACGTCTGGCTGGGCGGCTACCCGGGTGCGCTGCGTGATCTGCTCGGCATCCGGATCGAGGAGTTCGGGCCGCTGCTCGACGGCGGGAGCGTGACGCTGGACGACGGCGCCACCGGCACACTGTGGACCGACCGGATCGACGTGGCCGGCCCGGACGTCGAGGTGCTGGCCCGCTACACGACCGGCGAGCAGGCGGACCGGGCGGCGGTCACCCGGCGGCGGGTGGGTGCCGGCTCCGCGGCGTACGTCTCCACGCGCCTCGGCCCGGACGGGCTCGCCGGGCTGTTGCCGCGGCTGCTCGGCCCCGCCGGGGTGACCGGCGAGCTGCCGGCCGAGCTGGGCGGGCGGGTGGAGCTGGCGATCCGCGGCGACCACTGGTTCCTGATCAACCGCACCGACCAGCCGGTGGACCTGCGCGCCCTCCCCGGCGCCCCCGAGGTGCTGGAGGCGCGGGGAGTCGCGGTCTTCACGAACTGATGACGAGCGAGGGAAGAGCCTGACCGCTCCCCGGCCGGATGGGCCGGCCGGGGAGCGGTCAGAGCGCGGCCCGCGGCACGAACGCGGTGGCCCGCTCCGCGGAGGTCTCCACGATCCGCAACCACTGGTCGCCGGAGACGACATAGTGCCTCGGATAATTGTTGGAACGCAACACGAGCGCGGCACCTGAACGAATCGTCAGTGGACAGAAAGTGGCGTCCTGACGGAAAAGCTCACTGCCGTCGATCCGGTCCAGCCGGATTTCGTAGTTCCGGTGCCGCAAATAATATCCGGGAAAGTTTACAGATTCGAACGAGACGCAGCCGCTGTTCGCGAGTCCGCTACGGATCCGGAAGTTGGCGTCGTCCCGTTCGCGGTCGCCGATCCGGTCCAGGCGGCCCCGGTAATCGCGGTGCCGGACCCGCAGCGCGGTCTCGTCGGCCGCCGCCAGCCCGGCTGTGGAGCCTACGGAGAGTGACACCGGCGCGGGTTTCGTGGCGGTGGCCGTGCGGGTCGGCCTCTTGGTCGCGGTACGTGTCGACACCGACGTGGTGGCCGGCGCCGTGGTGTGCCGGCCGGTCGGTGTCGCGGAGAGTGAACTCGCTGGTGGGGACGGTTCGACACTGACCGGCGCGTCGGACGTGCCGGGATCCGGCGGCCACGCGGGCCAGGTCTGCGGCGCCGCGGCCGGGAAGGTGAACTCGGCGGCCACCGGTTCGGGACCGCGGGCGGCGTCCAGGGCGACGGCGACCGCGGCGGTGGCCGCGCAGGCGAGGCAGAGGGCGGCGACCAGGACGAGGCGTGGGCGCGCCGTCACGGAGCCGCGGAGTCGGGGGAAATGGTCACGGGGGCGGGTCCCGCCGGGTAGCGGGGGTTGGACGGTCGGCCGGATCGGCCCGGTGGATGCCCCGCCGGGTGAATAGGGCGGAATCCAGCCGCCGACCCGCAGTCCGTCGCGGGTGTCGTCTTCCGGCATCAATTCGCTTCCTGGAGAACGCTCACAAAGGTACTTAATGATCCGTTAAGGATCTACACGGTCTATGTGTCGTGGGGCAAGAGGTAGCGCCCCATCAATTCTTTGGGAGCGATCCCAGTTGATCCGTTCGGCCCGCGCGCCCGTATCCCCGGCTGGATCCATCCGTGCGCTTCGAGGAGAGAGCAGCGTGGACAGTCCCGTCGTGCCCACGACCGGTGACCCGGCCGAGCCGGTTGAGTTACCCGACATAGCGGAGTATTGGCCGGATGCCCCGCATCGGACCGGGCCACCCGCCGACCACTACGAACTGGACGGTGCCGAAGCCGTCCGGACCGATCCGGCCTGGAACTCGCTGGCCGCCCACCGGCCCACCCTGGAACTGACCGGCATCGGCCCACCGCCGCCCCGGCCGCTCTGGCGCCCGGTTCTCCCGCTGCTGGCCGGGATGCTGGTCATCGCCGGCACCTTCTGGGTGATCTTCGGGCCGGACCAGGAGGCGGAGCGGTCACAGGCGCCGGTCCTCGTCAACCCGCCGGCCGCCGTCCCGGCCAGCCCGCCGGTGTCCATCGGGACGTCTCCGCCGGTGGCGGAGCAGAGCACCGCGCCGCCCGTGCCCGCCCCGGCCGCCGCCACTTTCGAGCTGGCCGAGGGGACCACCGAACTCGACGTGCGGATCGGCGACCCGGGTGAGGGCTGGTTCGCGGTGTCGACCCCGCAGGACAGCGGGATCGAGGTACGGACCGTGGTCGAGGGCACGTCCGTACGGGTCTTCGTCGACGAGATCGCCCGCGGCGGCTCCGCCCGGATCGACGTGGTGCTCAGCCCCGAGGTGGTCTGGTCGGTGCTGATGCGCGGCGGCGTACGGGTCGGCGACTTCGACCTCACCGACGGCCGGGTGGGCCGGGTGGACCTGCTCGGCGGCGCCCGGCGGATCGAACTCGCGCTGCCCCGCCAGGACACGGTCGTCCCGATCTCGATGGGCGGCGGCGTCCGGGACTGGAAGATCACCACCGACGGTAAGACCCGGGTCCGTGCGGTGCTCCAGCGCGGCGCCGGCGAGGTGGATCTCTATGGCGACCGGGACCGCGGCGTCGACAGCCGCACCGTGTTCACCGTCGGTGACGGTGACGGCGGCATCGACCTGGTCGCGGCCGAGGGCGTCGGCACCCTGACCGTCGAGGCCGGGTGAGCCCGGGGCAGAATTTCGGGGTGACACGAGCAGAGGGCGACGCCGCACCACCCGAGACCACCGTCTCCCTGGACTACTTCACCGGGCTCTACCTGGCGAAGGACGACCCGTGGGACATCGCCAGCAAGTGGCACGACCGGCGCAAGTTCGCGGTGACCATGGCGAGCCTGCCCCGCGAGCGGTACGAACGCTGCTACGAGCCGGGCGCCTCGGTCGGCACCCTCACCCGGATGCTGGCCGGCCGCTGCGGCGAGGTGCTGGCCGTGGACAGCGTCCCCGAGGCCGTCGACCTGCTCCGGCAGAACACCGCCGACCTGCCGAACGTCCGGGCCGAACGCGCCGAGCTCCCGGCCCAGCTGCCGGACGGCACGTTCGACCTGGTCGTCATCGGGGACCTGCTCTACTACCTGTCCGCGGCCGACCTGACCGCCCTGCTCGACGGCCTGGTCCAGCGGCTGGAGCCGGGCGGCGACCTGGTGTCGGTGCACTTCCGGGACCGGGAGAACGGCGGCAACTACGACGGCTTCAACGCGCACGCCGCGCTGTTCGCCACCGCAGGCCTGACCCCGGTCGTGCACCACGAGGACGAGTGGTTCCTGCTCGACGTGCTGCGCCGGTCAGACGACGTGGCGTAACGCGGTGAGCCCGGGGACGGCCGACCATCCCCGGACGGCGCCGTCGGAGAGCCAGGTGACCCGGTCCGGGCCGCCGGCGTAGAGGCGGCCGCCGTCCCGGCTCAGGGCCAGTCCGCGTACCGGGAAGGGCACCGGCCACCTGCCGGTCACCGCGCCCGAGTTCCGGTCCAGCACGGTCACCGCGTCGCCCACGCCGAGCAGAACCCGGTCGGCGGTCAGGGCCAGGGCGGCCGGCGCGTCCTTCGTGACCGGCACGTCCACCACCCGCTCGATCGACAGCGTCTCCGGGTTCGCGTAGGCCAGCTTCCCGCCGGTGGCGTCGGCGACGAACAGGTGCCGCCCGTCGGCGGCCAGCGCGTGCCCGGCCACCGGTCCCTCCCCGAACGGGTGCGGCAGATCCAGGCAGTACGCCCACCGGTCGGTCAGGTGCAGCACGTGTACGAAGGCGTGCGCGTCGCCCGGCCGCCCGGACAGCAGATCCCGGGTGTGCCGGTGGCCCGGCTGATGGGTGTAGAGGGTGAACAGCATCGTCCGGTCCGCGGACAGCACCGCCTGCCGCCCGTCGCCACGCATCTCCTCCTCGGCGCCCGCCGGCAGTGGTCGCTTGTCCCGGCTGAACAGCGGCTGGATCGTGCCGGCGCCCAGGTCGAGCAGCCGCACCCGGTAGTGGTCCGGCGCGGTCGCCGGTAGCCAGTCCAGCACGAACAGGCCGGTGCCGTCGGCGGTGAACGCGTCCGGCTCGATCACCCCGGGCAGGTCGTACTCGCGTTCGGCGTCGGCCCGGACAACCAGAAGGGGCGTCCGGGCGCGCGCGGCGGGCCGGTCGGCGGCTCCCGTCCGGGTCAGCGCGCACGCCCGGCCGTCGGTGGAGACGACCCGTGGCAGCCAGCCGTCCCGTAGTGGGGTACGCCGGACGGACAGCCCGGTGTCCGGCCTGATCTGCTCCAGGCCACGGTCACGGGCCAGGAACACGTGGGCGCCGTCGAACCCGGCGGCGGCCGGGCCGAGCACCTGCTCGCCGAACGGGCCCAGCCGGAGCAGGCCACGCTCCGAGTCGGCGAGCAACCGGTCCGGGACCGGGCCGGCGGCGACGGCGGGGTCGGAGTCGCGGCAGCCGGCCAGCACGAGGGCCGAGCCGGCGAGCATCAACACGTTGCGGCGGGTCGTCATGTCATCGAGACACCGCTCGCCGGGAACCGGTTCCCGATCGGCGGTGTCTCTAGATTGTGCAGTTGTCTCAAGGGGGCGGCGATCGATATCGATGAGGCGACCGCGGTGGCCCGGGCCCGGGGTGGCGATCTGGACGCCTACGAGGTCCTGGTCGCGCGCTGCACGGCGCCCGCGCACCGGGCCGCGGTCCTGCTCGGGGCCGGAGCGGACGCGGACGACGTGGTGCAGGAGGCGTTCGTGAAGGCGTACCGGCAGCTGGGCCGGTTCCGGGGTGAGGCCGGGTTCAAGGCGTGGCTGCTGGCCATCGTGGCCAACGAGACGCGCAACCTGGTCCGGTCGCGCCGCCGCCGGGAGGGTCTGTGGCTGCGGGCCGCCGTCCGGGAGGATCCGCTTCCGCTGGAGCCGGACCCGGCCGAGTCGGCGGTCGCCGGTGAGCGCCGCCGGATCCTGGTCGAGCAGTTGCGGGCGCTCGACCGGCGGGACCGGGAGGTGCTGGTCTGCCGCTACCTGCTCGACCTGTCCGAGGCGGAGACCGCGGTGACCCTGGATCTGCCCCGCGGGACGGTCAAGTCGCGGACCTCCCGGGCGCTGGCGAGACTGCGCGACCGGCTGCCGATCACGGAGGTGCCCGGTGCCTGAACGGGACGATCTGATCGCGGAACTTCGTGAATTGGGCGGTCGGCTGCGCGTACCCCCGGCTGTTGATCAAAGGGACGCGGTGCGGGCGCGCCTCGCCCGGCCCGCGCCGCGACGGCCTAGCGTCCGCCTCGTCCTCGCCGGCCTGGTGGCCGCTCTCATCGCCGCGGTCACCCTGGTCGCCCCGGCCCGCGCCGCGGTGGCCGAGGTGATCGGCGGCCTCCTGCGCGTCGCGGGCATCGAGGTACGGGCGGAGCCGTCCCGCACCAGCCTGCCCGCCACCCCCGGCCCGTTGCCGTCGCAGGGCGGGTCGTCGCTGGACGCCGTCCGCCGCGCCGCCGCCTTCCCGGTCGGCGTGCCCGGGGTGCTGGGGGAGCCGGAGCAGGTGCTGTCGGCCGACCCGGACCCGCAGGGGCATCCGCGGGTGGTCACCCTGGTCTACCAGGGCGGGAGCGTGCGGTTCGACCAGTTCGACGGGCGGCTGGAGACCACGTTCCTCAAGACGTCACCGGACGCGCGACCGGTGGAGTTGGGCGGCCCGGTCCTGGCGGCGGCCTGGCTCCCACTGCCGCACCCGGTCACCTATGTGGGCCGTGACGGCGTCGCGCGGACCGAGACGGCACGGCTGGCCGGGCCCACCCTGATCTGGACGACCGGCGCGGTCACGTACCGGTTGGAGGGAATTTCGGCATTTGATCAGGCAACGGCGACGGCATCGTCGGTGCGTTGAGCCCTGGACGGCGACTTCGTCGCTAAGAGTGACAGAAATCGTCGAACCGACACGCCCTGTGATCCGTTCTCTCTGTCAGGCGGGACACGACGTCCCGCGGTGACCGACAAGGCGGTGGCAATGCTGATCCTGTCCCTGCTCATCCTGGTCCTGGCCGCCGCCTGCGTGCTCGCGGTGCGCGGGGTGCGGGCGGACGCTCGGGCCGAGGCTGAGCCGCTGAGCATCCCGGAGGCGCTCTTCGCGCCGGAGAGCCTGGAGGGCGTGCTCTGCGCGCAGCTCCTGGACGGGGAGATCACCCGGCGCCAGTACCTGCGGTCGATGGCCGGCATCGCCGCGCGTGACGAGTATCGCCACCCCCTCGTGGTGCCCCGTTACGAGGACTGAGGACTGAGGTTCGGGCCCGGGCGGGGGGGGGGGGGGGGTTGGGGGGGGGGGGGACGACCCGCGACGAGCCGCGCGGCGGTGTGGCTGTGGTGACCCTGCCCCTACAATCCCAACCCCCCCCCGGCCGGGCCTTTTTGCGTCCTTGACAGCCTCCCATCGATAGCGGCTAATGGAAACCCTGTTTCGGAGAGTGTTACGGATGACCACTTGGAGGTCCCGTGTCCCTGTCCCCGCGCCGCATCGTGGCGATGCTCGTCATGTCCGCCGGCATCCTGGCCGCCACCACCACGCCCGCCCAGGCCGCGGCGGTCGAGGTCGACGGTGACATCACCGTCCCCTGCGGCAGTTCGACCCTCACCCAGGACGCCGACTGGTTCTTCCCCGAGACCACCAGCCCGAAGGCCCTGGTCCTTCTCCAGCACGGCTTCTCCCGCTCGAACAGCAACGTCGCCGCGCTGGCCCGGAAATACCAGGCCGCCGGCTTCCTGGTCTTCACCCCGACCCTGCCGTCGACCAACTCCAGCGGCTGCACGGTCAGCAACCAGGGAGACAACACCGCCTTCCTGAACGGCGTCGCCGCCTGGATCGGCGAGGCGACCACCTCGACCAAGGCGCTCGCCACCAGCTACGCGAAGGCGGCGACCACGGCCGGGCGCTCCGGCAGCACACTGCCCACGAAGTACGTGCTGGCCGGGCACTCGGCCGGCGGCGACGCGGTCACCTACATCGCCAACCGGTTGCGCACCACGTTCCCGGCCGCGTTCGCGAACCTGGCCTACCTGCAGCTGCTCGACCCGGTCAAGTCGCCGTCCGGCACCAACATGGCGACCGCACTGACCGGGCTGAACGGAACCTCGCTGCCGATCACGGCGATCTCCTCGCCGCCCTACCTCTCCAACAGCAACGCCAGCGGCACCGTGGAGCTGCTCGCCCGCGTCGACCGGGCGTTCCTCGGGGTCCGGCTCACCACCGGCTCACACTGTGACGCCGAGGGCGCCAGCACCAACTGGCTCTGCACCCTGACCGGCGGCGCGTCGAAGGCGCAGAACGTCACGGCGCTCCAGACCTTCGCGGTCAACTGGGCCTCGGACGCGGTGGCCGGCACCACCACCGCGACCTACTACCCGGGTGGCTCGTACTACCAGGGCCTGCTCACCGGCAACGTCATCCAGACGCTCAGCTGATCCACTCCACCGGAGCCGGCGGCCACCCGGTCGCCGGCTCCGGCCCGCCGGACCCGGCAGCTCCGCCCGGAACGGGCGGCAAAGGCCCGGGTGGCAGCGAGGCCGCCGTGCGCCACGGGACGGGGTGTCCTATTCGGAACGCTCCGCCGCGTACCAGATCAGGGTTTGCAGGGTTTCGGGGAGGGTGACCACGTCGGCGTATTTGGCGTCGAGGTCGAAGAGGTTGTGGTCGTGCGGGCCGCCGTCGCGGTCGGCGCAGGCGTCGCGGACGACGATCGGCCGGAAGCCGTGCTGGAGCGCGTCGAGCGCCGAGGCGCGGACGCAGCCGGAGGTGGAGTAACCGCCGATGACCACGGTGTCGATCGAGTGTGAGGCCAGCCAGGCGGCCAGTGACGTGCCGGCGAAGGCGCTCGCGTAGTGCTTGACCACCACCTGCTCGCCGGGCGCCGGGCGCAGCGGCGGCGCGAAGTCGCCCAGCGGGTTGCCGTCGGCGAAGACCTTGAGCGCCGGGACCTTGGCCGCGAACAGCGGCGCCTCCGCGCACGATTCGTCGGCGAAGTGGACCCGGGTCCAGAGGACCGGGATGCCGCCGGCGCGGGCGGCGTCGGCCAGCTCGGCCATCGCCTCGGCGGCCGCCTGACCGGTGGTGAGGAAGAGCGGCGAATCCGGGTCGGTGTACGCCAGCGCCGGATCCACGAGCAGCACCGCGGGCCGGGCGCCCCAGCCCAGCCGCCGCGCGAACCCGGCCCTCGCGTAGTCCTCGCCGAGCTCGGCCATCAGACGATCCCGCGGGTTCTCAGGTCGGCCAGCTCGTCGCCGGTGAGGCCGAGCAGGCCCTGGTAGACCTCCTCGTTGTGGGAGCCGAGCGCCGGACCGGCCCATTTCACCTCACCGGGGGTGCCGGACAGCTTCGGCGCCACGTTCTGCATCGGGAGCTTGCCGAACTCGGGGTGGTCCACCTCGATGACCGCCTGCCGGGCCTGGACGTGCGGGTCGGCGATGATGTCCTCGGCCGTGTAGATGCCGCCGGCCGGGACGCCGGCCTCGTGCAGCAGTGACAGCAGCTTCGCCGACGGGATGGTCCGGGTCCAGGCGGAGATGATGTCGTCGAGTTCGGCCTGGTTCTCGCCGCGGGCGCCGTGCGTCGCATACCGCTCGTCGGCCGGCAGGTCGGGGCGCTCCATGACGTCGGCCAGCCGGCGGAACACGGTGTCCTGGTTGGCGGCGATCAGCACGTCGGAGCCGTCGGCGCTGGGGTAGACGTTGCTGGGCGCGACGTTCGGCAGGATCGGGCCGGTGCGCTCGCGACGGTAGCCGGCCACGCCCCACTCCGGGATCAGCGACTCCATCATGGCGAGCACCGCCTCGTAGATCGCCGAGTCGACGACCTGACCGCGGCCGGTGCGCTCGCGGGCGTGCAGGGCGGCGAGCGTGCCGAACGCGGCGTAGGTCGCGGCGAGGGAGTCGCCGATCGAGATGCCGGAGCGGGACGGGGCCCGGTCGGCCTCGCCGGTCACATACCGCAGCCCGCCCATCGCCTCGCCGATCGAGCCGAATCCGGCGCGCGGCGAATACGGTCCGGTCTGTCCGTAACCGGTCACCCGGACCAGGATGAGCCGGGGGTTGATCTTCGACAGCTCCTCGTAGGAGAGGCCCCAGCGCTCGAGGGTGCCGGGCCGGAAGTTCTCCAGCAGGACGTCGGCCTTCTCGACCAGGCGCCGGACCAGGGCCTGACCTTCCTCGGTGCGCAGGTTGCAGGTGACCGACTTCTTGTTGCGGGCCACCACCGGCCACCACAGGGACTGGCCGTGCGGTTTCTCCCGCCCCCACTGGCGCATCGGATCGCCCCTACCCGGGTCCTCCAGCTTGATCACCTCGGCCCCGAAGTCGCCGAGGAGCTGCCCGCAGAACGGGCCGGCGAGCAGGGTTCCGGTTTCCAGTACGCGAATGTCAGACAGTGGCGCGGTCACGCCGCCACCCTATACTTGCGAAACGACGTTTCGCTAGATGAAACAGGGGGTGTCGGACGTGGAGATCGTCGAGGTCGGGCCGCGCGACGGGCTGCAGAACGAGAAGCGGGTGCTGCCGACATCCGTCAAGGTCGGCTACGTGTCGCGGGCCATCGGGGCGGGGTTGCGGCGGATCGAGGTGGCCGCCTTCGCCCGCCCGGACCGGGTGCCGCAGATGGCCGACGCCGAGGAGGTCCTGCGGTCGGTGCCCCGCCGGCCCGACGTGCGGTATGTCGCGCTGGTCCTCAACGGTCGCGGGCTCGACCGGGCGCTCGCGCTGGAGGCCGCCCGGCCTGACGAGATCAACTATGTAGTTGTCGCGAGTGATGAGTTTTCCCGGCGCAACCAGGGGATGTCTACGGCCTCCTCACTCGGGGCCTTCCATGCGGTCGCTGAACGTGCCCGCGATGCCGGATTTTTCGTGACTTTGACGGTGGCCGCGGCGTTCGGATGCCCCTTTACCGGCTCGGTGCCCGTTTCCCGCGTGCGCGACATCGTGGCCGATGCCGGCCCGCTGGATGAGATCTGCCTGGCCGACACCATCGGCGTGGGCGTGCCGGGGCAGGTCACCGAGCTGGCGGCCGCGGTGCGTGCGGTCGCCCCGGGCGCGCCGCTGCGCGCTCACTTCCACAACACCAGGAACACGGGGTACGCCAACGCGATCGCCGCGGTGGCGAGTGGATTCGTGGCGCTGGACGCCAGCATCGGCGGGATCGGCGGGTGCCCGTTCGCGCCGGCCGCCACCGGGAACATCGCCACCGAGGACCTGGCCTACCTGCTGAACCGGTCGGCGCGGAAGACCGGGGTGGACGTGACCGCCGCTGCCGCCGCCGGGACCTGGATCGGATCGGAGCTCGGGCTCGACTCGGTTCCCGCGCAACTCGGCCGGGCCGGCGACTTCCCTCTTGCGCCCTGAATGGAAACGGTGTTTCCATTCTCGCATGCTGCGGCCGGGTGGTGCTGATCTGACGATCGCCGGCGGCGTACGCGAGTTCGGCCGGGCCACCCCGGACGTGATCGCGGTACGCGACGGTGACCGGGAACTCAAGTACGGGGCGCTCGACGAGCGCTCCTCACGAATCGCGTGTGCGCTGCTGGCCCATGGGCTCTCCTACGGCGACCGGATGGCGCTGCTCTGCGGCAACCGCCTCGAATACCCGGAGATCGCGGCCGGCATCGCCAAGGCGGGCCTGGTGCTGGTCCCGGTCAACCCACGGCTCACCGCGCCGGAGGTGGACTTCATCCTCGGCCACTCCGGGGCGCGGGCGCTGATCGTGGACCCGGCGCTGGCCGGGGCGGTCCCGGACGGCTTCCCGGGGCGGGTCGTGCACATCGGGCCGGAGTACGAGGCGTGGCTCGGCGACGCCCGTGCCGTCGACCCGTGGATCGGGGTGGACGAGCGGGACCCGTTCTGCATCGCCTACACGGCCGGCACCACCGGCGACCCGAAGGGTGTGCTCGTCTCGCACCGGTCCCGGGCGCTGACCTTCTACGCCACCGCGCTGGAGTGGGGGATCGGGCCGGGGCGGCGGACCATCGCGGTCGCCCCGATGTACCACGGCGCCGGGTTCGCCTTCGCCTACGCGGCCGTCTACTGCGGGGCGACGGTCAGCATGCTGCGCTCGTTCCAGCCGGACGCGCTGCTCGACATGATCCAGCGGGACGGCGCCCAGTCGGTGTTCCTGGTCCCGACCCACGCGCAGCTGATCCGCTCCGCTGTCGACAAGGTCCCGTCCCTGTCGACGCTGGACACGCTCTACTTCAACGCGGCGGCCCTGCCGAAGGTGCTCAAGGAGTGGGTGTTCGAGGCGTTCCCCGGCGTGGGGGTGCACGAGCTGTACGGCTCCACCGAGGCGGGCGTGATCACCAACCTGCGGCCGCCGGACGCCCGGCGCAAGGCCGGAACCGTCGGCCATCCGTGGTTCGGCACGCAGGTCCGGGTGGTCGGGCCGGACGGCGCCCCGGTCGGTCCCGGGCAGCCGGGAGAGCTGTACAGCCGCTCGCCGTACCTGATGAACGGCTACCACGAGAACCCGGCCGCGACCGCCGCCTGCACCACCGAGGACGGCTTTCTCACCTCCGGCGACATCGTGATCCGCGACGAGGAGGGCTTCATCTCCATCGTTGACCGGGTCAAGGACGTGATCATCACGGGCGGTGTGAACGTCTACCCGCGCGACGTCGAGGAGGTCCTGCTCACCCACCCGGCGGTGGCCGAGTGCGCGGTCGTCGGCGAGCCGGACGAGCGGTGGGGTGAGCGGGTCGTCGCCTACTACGTCGGCCGGTCGCCCGTCGACGCCGGTGACCTGGAGGGCTTCCTGCGGTCGCGGCTGGCCGGATTCAAGGTCCCCAAGCAGTACCGAACCGTCGCGGCGCTGCCCCGCAACGCCGCCGGCAAGATCCTGAAACGCGAGCTGAGGAGTACGCCGTGAGGGCACATGTGGAGCTGATCCACGAGGACGACTACATCTTCCACGCCGGCGAACTGCCGTACGGCGAGGGAAAGATCCTCGAGCGCCGTCTGTCCACCGATGAGGAGGACGGCTCGTCGTCGCTGTCGCTGCACGCCACCGCCGACTGGGGCCGCAGCGCCGGGATCGTGCACGCCGACACCGAGTTCTACGTGGTCGAGGGCTCGATGCTCTATGGCGGTCAGGAGCTGGGCGCCGGCGGCTACGTCCAGGTCCCCAAGGGCACCGCGATGGACTGGCTGAAGATCCGGGAGGGCTCCCGGGTGCTGCATTGGCGCGAGTACGGCGACTGCGGCTTCGACCCGTTCACCGATCTCGGTGAGGCCTCGGCCAAGGCGACCCCGGAGTCGGCCGAGGGCGTGACCGTCATGGACGCCGAGAGGATGGAGTGGACCGAGGCGCAGTCGGTCGGCCCGCTCACCCCGCTCTACATCAAGCTGCTGCACCGCGACCCGAAGACCGGTTTCTACACCCGGCTCATCCGCGCACCGAAGGGCTGGACCGACCACCGGCTCGCCCACCACCCGTGCTACGAGGAGTTCTACACCCTGGCCGGGAAGATGGCGTACAACTTCGGCGACATCGACGAGGGCACCTACTGCTTCCGCCCGGCCCGGGTCAAGCACGGCCACTTCGTCGCGGAGACCGAGATCGACTGGATCCTGCGGTCCGACGGTGAGCTGACCAACTGGTACACCACCGACGAGTGGGTCAAGTACGGCGGTCACGCGGAGAACTACGACGAGCACGACGGCCACGTCCACCCGGTCCTGTCGTCGCTGCCGGTGCGGTCCCGGTCCCGTGGCGAGTGGTCCGGCGACGGCATGTGACGTCGTTCCTCAGCTGGGCGTCAGTGCTGTCTCGGCGCGGCTGGGACAGCACTGACAGCCGGTTTCCGGCGGAGAGGTTCAAGCCAGGTTACTGGTGGGTAATATCTCGGCATGAGAGATCGTGTCACCGTTGCCCTGACCGAGGTGCTCGACGGCCGGTGGGCGCACGTCCGCCGGGCGGTCCGGGAACGGCTCGGCGCCGAGTTCGTCACGGTTCCCGGTGAGACCGGCGACCAGGCCCGGGAACGGGTCAGCCGGCTGATCCGCGACCTGCCCACCGACGTGGGCGTGGTCTCCGCCTTCCCGGTCGAGTACGGCGGCTCGGACGATCCGGGCGGCTCCACCGTCGCCGCCGAGATGCTCGCCCAGGTCGACCTGTCGCTCATGGTCAAGGCCGGGGTGCAGTGGGGGCTCTTCGGCGGGGCGGTCGTCGCCCTGGGCACGAAGCGGCACCACGACGCCTACCTGCGCGACATCATCTCGGCCGACCTCATGGGCTGCTTCGCGATGACCGAGACCGGTCACGGGTCCGACGTGCAGCAACTGCGGACCACCTGTACCTACGATGCCGCCTCCGGAAATTTCGTGCTGCACACCCCGCACGAGGCCGCGCGCAAGGACTACATCGGCAACGCGGCCCGCGACGGGCGGATGGCCGTGGTCTTCGCCCAGCTGATCACCGGCGGCAGGTCCTACGGCGTGCACGCCTGGCTCGTGCCGATCCGCGACGAGCACGGCAAACCGATGCCCGGCGTCACCCTCGGCGACGCCGGACCCAAGGCCGGGCTGCTCGGCGTCGACAACGGGCGGATCTCCTTCGATCACGTCACCGTGCCGCGGGACATGCTGCTCGACCGGTACGGGCAGGTCGCCGCCGACGGCGCCTACACCAGCTCGATCGAGAACGACACCCGGCGCTTCTTCACCATGCTCGGCACCCTGGTCCGCGGCCGGGTCACCGTCGGCGCCGCCGCCTCCGCGGCCACCCGCAGCGCGCTGACCATCGCGGTCCGGTACGGCGAGACCCGCCGCCAGTTCACCAGCCCCGGCGCCGACCGGGAGATCGCCCTCAACGACTACCTGGCCCACCAGCGCAAACTCCTGCCGGCGCTGGCGCGCTCGTACGCGTACGCCTTCGCCCAGGAGGAACTCGCGGTCACCATGGCCGAGGTCTTCTCCCTCGCCGAGCCCGACGAGCACCGGCAACGGGAACTCGAATCCCGGGCGGCCGGGCTCAAAGCCGTCCAGACGTGGCACGCCACGAGGACCATCCAGATGTGCCGGGAGGCGTGCGGCGGCGCCGGTTACCTCGCCGAGAACCGGCTGCCCGGGCTCAAGGCCGACACCGACGTGTTCACCACCTTCGAGGGCGACAACACCGTCCTGCTCCAGCTGGTCGCGAAAGGCCTGCTCACCGGCTATCGCGACGCCTTCGGCTCGCTCGACGGCTGGGGACGCGCCACGTTCGTCGCCGAACAGGTGCGGGAGATGATGCTCGAGCGTACGGCCGCGCGCTCGCTCATCCAGCGGCTCGTCAGCGCGGTCCCCGGCCGGGACGAGGAGGTTGCCGTCACCGACCGGGGCTGGCATCTGGCCCTCTTCGAGGACCGGGAGAAGCACCTGCTGGACGGGGCGATCCGCCGGCTCCGCAAGGGCGCCGACACCAAGAAGGACCGGCCGTTCGACATCTTCAACGACGTACAGGACCACATCCTGTCGGTGGCGGGCGCCCACATCGACCGGATCACCCTGGAGGCGTTCGTGGCCGGCATCGAGCGGGCCACCGACGAGTCCGCCCGCGAGCTGCTGGGCAAGGTCTGCGACCTGTACGCGCTGACCACCATCGAGGAGCACAAGGCCTGGCTCATGGAACACGGCCGCCTCACCCCGGCCCGCTCCCGGGCGGTCACCGCGGTCGCCAACGACCTGCTGCGCGAGCTGCGGCCGCACATGCGCACGCTGGTGGACGCGTTCGCCGTACCGGAGGAGTGGTTGAACGCCGCCGTCCTCCGCGAGGAGCCGGCCCGCCAGGAGGCCATGGCCAAGGAGGACGACGCCCTCCGCGCGGAGCCGCCTCTCTGAGAAGGGGCGGCTCGGCCCGGGTTCAGCGAGCTACGAAGGTGCCGCGGGGAGTGCCCAGGACCTCGCCGTCGCGGTAGGCGACGCGGCCCCGGAGGACGGTGGCCACCGGCCAGCCGCGGACCTTGCGGCCCTCGAAGGGGCAGTGGTCCTGGCCGGAGAGCAGCAGGCCGGTGGTGACCTCCTGCTCCAGGTCGGGGTCGATGATCGCCAGGTCGGCGTCGAAGCCGGGGAGCAGGTTGCCCTTGCGGCCGTCCAGGCCGTACGCGCGGGCCGGGTTCGCGGACACCAGCTCGGCGACGCGGGCCGGGGAGAGGCCGCGCTTGTGCATGCCCTCGCTGATCAGGATGGGGTAGAGCAGTGCGGTGCCGCCGAAGCCGGGCAGCGCCGGCCACAGCTCGTCGCCCTTCTCCTCCTCGAGGCAGCAGGCGTGGTCGGAGGCGACCCAGCCGACGGTGCCGTCCAGGACGCCGGCCCACAGGGCCTCGGTGTCGTTCCTCGACCGGATCGGGGGGTTGACCTTGCCGCCGAGGCCGCCCTGCGCGTCGAGCTCCTCGTGGGTGAGGCACAGGTGGTGCAGGGTCACCTCGAAGCGCATGTCGACCTCCGGCATCGCGATCCGGGCCTCGCGGGCGGCGGCCAGGGCCTCGCCGGAGGACAGGTGCAGCAGGTTGATGGCACAGTCGGTGGCCCGGGCCAGGGTGGTGGCCTCGCCGATCGCCACCCGTTCGGTCAGCGGCGGGCGGGCCTCCGAATAGGCCTTCAGCGTCTGGGGGTCGCCGTTCGCTCGTACCCTCTCGATGAAGAGCCGCATGAGTTCGGCCTGTTCGCAGTGCAGTGAGAGGGACACCCGCCGGTCCGTTGCCGCGTTGGCCGCGGCCACCGCCTCCATGAGCTGGTAGAGGTGGCCGAGGTCGTACTCGTCGCTCATCGTGAACGACTTGGCGTCGCGCGAGTTCGCCGACAGATTGAAGCCCTTGTAGAACATGTAGTACTTGAACGAGCTGACCCCGCTGCCGTCGACCAGCGAGGACACCTCGCCGACCTGGGCGGTGTCCATCGGCGCCAGATGGAAGCCGTAGTCGGTCCACGCGTGGCCCTCAACGGAGGAGAGCACCTCGGGGAAGATGTCGGCGTAGGCGCCCGTCCTGTTGAGGTAGTGCTGGCCGGTGCGGAAGTAGGAGAGCACCGTGGTCGCGCCGCCGACCAGCGAGGACCGGGTCTCCTCGGCCGCGTCGACCGCGAGCGGACGGTAGATGCCCAGGTGGAAGTGGGCGTCGACGGCGCCGGGGAAGACCAGTTTGCCGGTCGCGTCCAGGACCTCGTCGGCGTCCTCGACCGGGATCGAGTCGGCGATCGCGGCGACCTTGCCGTTCCTGGTGGCCAGGTCGGCCCGGATCGTTCCCAGGTAGGGCACGACCAGGGTGCCTCCGCGTACCAGCAGTTCGTAACGGCTCATCCGGCCCAACCTCCCACGAGTGTTTCGCACACAGTAACGAGGTTTCCCTTAATGGAACAGAGCGGTTAGGGTGTGGCATGCACAGCCCCCTCGAGGGTGTCCGCGTCGTCGACGCGTCCACCCTGTTCGCCGGACCTCTGGCCGCGACGGTCCTCGGCGACTACGGCGCCGACGTGACCAAGATCGAGCATCCGGTCAAGGGTGACCCGGCCCGGGGGCACGGTCCGGCGAAGGACGGGGTCCCGCTCTGGTGGACCATGCTGGGTCGCAACAAGCGGACGGTCACCCTCGATCTGGGGGCGGCCAAAGGCGCTGAGGTGGCGAGGAATCTCTTCAAGGACGTCGATGTCCTGATCGAGAACTTCCGTCCAGGCACTCTGGAGCGCTGGGGGCTCGGTCCTGACGTCCTGCACGAGATCAACCCGAAGTTGATCATCGCGCGTGTCACCACGTACGGACAATTCGGGCCGTACTCCCACCGGCCGGGATTCGGCACGCTGGCCGAGGCGATGAGCGGGTTCGCGGCCATCACCGGTGAGCCGGACGGGCCCCCGACCCTGCCGCCCTTCGGCCTGGCCGACGGCATCGCCGCGCTGACCACCGCCCAGGCGATCATGACAGCGCTGTACCACCGCGACGCGCGGGGAGGCACGGGCCAGGTCATCGACCTGGCCATCGTCGAGCCGATGCTCACCGTCCTCGGCATGCAGGCGATGGTGTACGACCAACTCGGCCAGGTGCAACAGCGGACCGGTAACCGATCGGTCAACAACGCGCCGCGCAACACCTACCGGACCGTCGACGGCCGCTGGGTCGCCGTCTCCACCAGCGCGCAGGCCATCGCCGAGCGGGTCATGCGCCTGGTCGGCCGCCCCGAGCTGATCGACGAGCCGTGGTTCGCCACCGGCGTCGGCCGGGCCGCGCACGCCGACGTGCTGGACGAGGCGCTGAGCGGGTGGATCGGCGCCCGCGACCTGGCGACGGTCACCGAGGCGTTCGAGCGGGCGCAGGCCGCGATCGCCCCGGTCTACGACATCGCGGACGTCTTCGCCGACCCGCAGTTCATCGCGCGCGACTCGGTGACGACCGCGCACGATCCGACGCTCGGGCCGGTGCGCATGCCCGGCCCGCTGTACCGCCTCTCGCGGACGCCCGGCTCGATCCGCTGGACCGGCCGGCCGCGCGGCGCGGACACCGACGACGTGCTCGCCGGCCTCGGCTACGACGAGGAGGAACGGGCGAAGCTGAGGGCCGAAGGAGTCATCCAGTGAAAGTTTTCGACCTTGCGCAGCCGATGCGTAAGGGGATGCCACAGTCGCCGAACCATCCGGCCTACACCCATTCCCTGGTGCGCAGGCACGGTGACATGGTGCGGGCCGGCGGTGGTTCGGCCGCCAACGACATCCTGGTCATGGGCACACACGTCGGCACGCACGTGGACGCGCTGGCGCACGTCTCGCAGGACGGCCTGCTGCACGGCGGCGTGGTCGCGGCCGATGTGCAGTCCGACGCCGGTTTCGCCCGGCTCGGCATCGACGAGTTCCCGCCGTTCGTCGGCCGCGGCGTCCTCCTGGACGTGGCGCGGGTGCACGGCGTGGAGGTGCTGCCGCCCGGCTACGAGGTGACGGCCGAGGACCTCGCGGCCGCCTCCGGCGACCTCACCGTCAACCCCGGCGACGCGGTCCTCATCGGCACCGGCTGGTCACGCCATTTTCAGGACGGGCAAACCTTCCTGGGTACGCGTGACGGCGTGCCCGGCCCCGGAGCGGACGCCGCGCGCTGGCTGGCCGAGCGGGAGATCGCGGTGACCGGGGCGGAGACGATCGCCTACGAGCACATCGCCCCCGGCGCCGGGCACGCCAGCCTGCCGGTGCACCGGATTTTGCTGGTCGAGGCAGGCATCAACATCGTGGAGACGATGCTGCTCAGTGAGCTGGCCGACGCCGGGGTGACCGAGTTCCAGTTCATCCTGGCCCCGCTCAAGCTGGTCGGCGCCACGGGTTCGCCGGTGCGGCCGCTGGCGGTGGTCCCGTGACCCTCGCACAGGAGCTGGGCGAGTTCGCGGCCAAGGTGGACCCACCCGGGCGGGTGCGCGCGGACGTGCCGACGCGGATCCTCGACGTGCTCGGGAACAGTCTGGCCGCGTACGCCGAGAAGGACGCGGACGCGGCGCCCGCCGCACTCCGCGCGATGCGACGCTGGGGTGGCGTGCCCGAATCGACCGTCCTCGGCTCCGGGGACCGGTTGCCCGCCCCGTCCGCGGCGTTCGTGAACGGGGTGCTCGCCCACTCGCTCGACTTCGACGACACGCACCTGCCGTCGGTGCTGCACCCGAGCGCCTCGGTGGTCCCGGCGGCGCTGGCCGCGGCCGAGGCCGGCGCGCCCGGCGACCTGATCGCCGCGATCGCCGCCGGCATCGAGGTGACCAACCGGCTCGGCATGGCCGGCTGCGATCCGGAGACCGGCGCGAACCTGTACTTCGAACGCGGACAGCACGCCACGTCGATCTGCGGGACGATCGGCGCCGCGGTGGCCGTGGCCCGTCTGTACGAGCTGGACGCCGGGAAGATCGCCGATGCCGTCGGGATCGCCGTGTCGATGGGCGCCGGGGTGCTGGAGGCGAACCGTACCGGTGGGTCGGTGAAACGCTCGCACTGCGGCTGGGCGGCGCACGGCGGCGTGGTCGCGGCGACGCTGGCCGCCGAGGGGCTGACCGGCCCGCCGACCGTGCTGGAGGGACGCTTCGGGTTCTTCACGGCACACACCGGCCGGTTCACGCCGGAGGCCGTCACGGACGGGCTGGGCGAGCGCTGGGAACTGCTGCGGACGGTGTTCAAGCCGTACCCGTCGAATCATTTCACCCACGCCGGGATCGACTGCGCGCTGGCGTTGCGCGCGGCCGGACTGGATCCGGACGAGGTGGAGAGCGCCGAGCTGGGGGTGGCCGAGCCGGTGCTGCGGACCATCGCCGAGCCGGCCGCCGAGAAGGCCCGGCCGCGCAGCGGGTACCACGCCAAGTTCTCCGGGCCGTACACCCTCGCGGTGGCCCTGACCGGGGGCGGCGGGCTGGGTGTGGGCCTGGACGACTTCGTGGCGCTGGACCCGCGGCGGCTGGAACTGGCGTCCCGGGTGCGGATGTACGCCGACGAGGCCGCCACGGCCGCGTTCCCGCGTGCGTTCGCCGGCGTGCTGCGGGTGCGTACCCGCTCCGGGGCGGTGATGGAGCACCGGGTGGACAGTTCGCGCGGCGGGCCCGGGCATCCGCTGAGCGCCGCCGAGGTGACCGCGAAGTTCACCGGCAACGCCCGGCGTGCGTTATCGGCCGACGCGGTGGCCGCGCTGTCCGATGCGGTCTGGCGGCTCGGGTCCGGTGGGCCGGTTTCCGACGTGTTTCCGGCCTGACGATTCTGATGATGATTCGGGAAACGGTGTATCGCAGGGCGGGATAAGGCTGGTCGGTGGGTTGACATGAGTGTTGCGGACTGCGTTCATTGATCCCACGCAGAAAGAAAACGCCGTTTCCCTCTGGGAAACGGGAGGGAGACTGGATGCGTACCGCGCGCTAGAGCGCCACCACCGCCGGTCGGAGGCGGCGCACCCACTGTCAGAGAGGGGACGCGGCACCACCATGACATCCACCGCAAGAAAGGCCCTGATCGCGGCACTGGCCCTGGTCGGCGTCGTCGCCGTACAGGCGCCCGCCGCCGCGTACGGGCCGACCGCGAGTTCCCTTGGGTGCCGGATCTATTTCAGCGACGCCGGCACCGGCTCCTCCCCGAGCACGTGGGCGGACACGTTCACCCTGACCCAGACTCCGGCGTCGCCGAAGCCCGGCCAGACCGTGACCGTGTCGTTCACCGCGGCGGAGGGGTCCACCAACGGCCCGGTCCCGCTCACCGCCGGCTCCGTGCCGGTGGCCGTCACGGTCGGAATCTCCGGATCCCAGACCGGAACGGTCACGCTGAACCAGGCCGGCTACCCGGCCGGCGCCGTCGCCGCCTACGCCAAGCTCGGTGGCTTCACCGCCACCGGCACCTTCACCGCCGGCGCGGCGGGTTCCCTCGACCTCACCGTCCAGCAGGTCAAATTCGCCAACACCACGGCGTCCACCTACTGTTCGGCGGAGGGCGACCGGGACCACAAGGCGAGCCCGGTGGCCACCACGATCGTCCAGCCGGTCACCGTCTTCGACGGCGGGGCGACCATCACCTCGATCACCGGGCAGACCGGCACCGCCGCGGCCCGCTCCGGCAACACCATCAACTACTCGGTCACCGGCCTGGCCGCGAACGCGGCGCTCACCGCGTCGCTGAAGGACAGCGCCGGCGGCGGTACGGGTGAGGGCAGCGGCACCGGAAGCACCGGGGCCACCGGCGCCGGCACCGGCACGCTGGCCGTCCCGGCGAACGCCACCGCGGGCGACCGCACCGTGGCGATCACCGACGGCACCAGCATCGTCCTCGTATCCATCACGATCCTCGGCACGCCGGCGATCACCATCACGCCCCCGGGCGGCGGCGCCGGCACCGTCGTCACCGTCAAGGGCACCGGATTCAACCCGGCCAGTACGGTCACGGTCGGCGGCTACAAGGCGCTCGCGGGCGCACCGCCGCCCCCGGCCACCGCCGACGCGGCGGTCACCACCACCGCGACGGCGACCGGCGGCATCACCGCCACGTTCACCGTCGACGACCCCGCGACCGCCTGGATCGGCGCGTCGTCGGGTCAGCTGTTCGCCCTGGCCGCGTGGACCGCCTCGGCGGACTCCTGCACCGCGGCGACCGGCAACGTCGACGGGGAGTGCGACCTCACCTACGAGCTCTCGCAGACCGTGAACGGCGGCGCGCTCGCGATGTCGCGGGGCGCCGGCTCCAGCACCATCGCGTTCGACGGCATCACCCTGAACGGGACCGCGCAGACCGCCGAGGGCACCCTCTCGGCGATCAACGTGACCGACTACCGCGGCAGCACCCTCGGGTGGGACCTGACGGCGGAGGTCACCGACTTCAAGGGTGTGCCCGGCGGCACCATCCCGGCGAGCGCCCTCACCTGGACGCCCGCCTGCGTGGCCCACCCCGGCGCCACGAACGCCGTCACGGCAGAGGCAGGCACCGCGGGTCAAGCGGTCAACGCCGCCACCCTCTGCAAGGGACCGGTCAACACCACGACCGGCACCGGCGGCTCGTTCGACGCCTCGGCCGAACTGGCCCTGGCGGTGCCCGTGAACCAGCTCGCGGGCACCTACACGGCGACGCTCACGATCACCCTGAGCTGACCCGGACCCCGGGTGGGGACGGCCGCCACCGTCCCCACCCACCCTCTTCTCCGAATTTCCGGCCGCCATGCCGTTGGAGGGACAGACATGCGGATCAGCCGGATCGGCCGGATCACCCAGATCGCCGCGGCGGCTCTGGCGCTGGCCGCCCTCACGGTCGTCCCGGCCACCCCGGCCCTGGCCACCGGCAACGGCGAGTGGGCGGTGACGCCCACCCCGGCCAAGAACGCCGGGCCCACCCCGCGCCTCTACTTCTTCCTGGACGCGGCCGCCGGCCAGACCGTCAAGGAATCGGTACGCGTCACCAACCTCGGCAAGGACCCGAAGGCGTTCGAGATCTACGGCGCGGACGCGTACAACACGGTCAAGGACGGCGGGTTCGCGCTGCGCACCAAGGACCGGCAGCAGACCGACCTCGGCGCCTGGGTGACCTCCGGCGCCGGGAAGGTGACCATCCCGGGCGGCGCCAGCGCGGACATCCCGTTCACCATCACCGTCCCGCAGAGCGCCACCCCCGGCGACCACGTCGGCGGCGTCGTGGCCCTGGAGGCCGAGCCGAGCGCCGTCACCCGGGCCGGCGGCGCCACCGTGAAGATCCAGCGTGCCGTCGCGGCCCGCGTCTACCTGCGGGTGGCCGGCACCATCGTGCCCGGCCTCGGGGTGCCCAGCCTGCGGATGGACATCCGATCGCCGCTGCTGCCGGTGCCGGTGAAGGGCGACCTGGAGTACGCCGTCACGAACGTCGGCAACGTGCACCTCATGCCGCGGGCCACGGTCCGCGTGACCGGCCTGTTCGGGCATCCGGTCAAGGTGACCGGGCCGGCGCCGTCCAGCGACATGGTCCCCGGCTCCGAAGGCCGGTTCGCCATGACCGCCGAGGGCATCTGGCCGCTCGACATCGTCACCACCTCGGTCGTGGTCAGAGCCGACGGCGGTGTCTACGCCCGCCGCACCGACCGGGCCTTCGTCTACTCGTACAGCGGCGCCGTCATCCTCGCTGTCCTGATCGGATCGGTCGTCTGGGCCGCCCGCCGCCGCATCCGCAGCCGCGAGGTCCGGCCACGTGGGCTGGTGGCGTCTCGATGAGGCGGTTCCTCACGTCCCTGCTCGTCGTGCTGGCGCTCGTCACGCCGGCGGCAGCGGCCCGGGCCAGCGGACTGGTCGCCCGGCTCTCGGTCACCGAGGCGTCGCCGGGCGAGAAGATCCGGGTCACCGGAGAGGGCTGGGAACCGTCCCAGCTGCTCCAGTTCGTCACCTGCGGCGAAGGCGGCGTGACCGGCTCGGCCGCCTGCGACACCCGCGCCTCGATGGCCACCCCGGTACGCCCGGACGGCACCTTCGTCGTCGACCTGTTCGTCGGCGAACCCCCCAAAGCCTGCCCCTGCGTCATCCACGTGGCCGCCGTACAGGGCGACGCCGACGCGACCGTCAACCTGCCGCTCACCATCACCGGCCACGCCAGCGGGCAGATCCCGCGCACCGCCGACCCGGTCCGGGACCTGGTCGTCCAGGACGCCCGGCTGACCGGCGGCACGGCGGCCGCCTGGTTCGGCGCCCCCGACCGGCTGCTTCTCGTCTACACGATCCGCAACCCGAGCACGTCGACGCTGGTCAACGCCACGGCACAGGTACGCCTCGGCGGAGGCGGCGACGACAACGTCTTCCACCGGGCACAGATCACCGACCTGGGGCCGGGCCAGAGCCGGACCCTCACCGTGCCGGTCGAGCTGCCCCTCGCCGCGTTCGGCCGCTACGTCGTGACGGTCGACGTCAGCGGACTGGCCCAGGCCCGGCTCACGCGCGAGGCGTACCCCTGGGGTCTGTTCTTGATCAACGCGGCCGGCCTGCTGCTGATCGCCTGGGGCGTGCTGCGGCGGGCCCGCCGGCGCGGCATCGAACTGGCCTGGGCCGACCCGTCGCAGACCATGCTGCCGTCCGTCGTCCGCCTCGGCAGCCTCGGCGCCTACCTGGTCTTCGACGACGCGCCCGGCACCCGGCGGCTGCGCCGGATGGCCGGCGCCCAGCTCAGCCTGGAGACGCTGCGCGCCCTGGTCGGCCAGGAACGCCCGGCCGGCGGCGGTGACTCCGTGCTCGACCTGGACGCGCTCGATCACGTGATGGCCCGGCGCTACCCCCGGGACCTCACCCTCTTCGAGGAGGACGACGAATGACATCGCCATCGCCGCGCCGCCCGCTGGACCGGCCGCTGCTGGTCCGGGCCGGCGCCGTGCTGGTGGCCGCGGCGCTCGCCTACACGAGCTGCGGCACCCTGATGCCGGGCGCGGACTCGGCCGGCGGGGCGTCGGCGGCCGGCACCGGACCCGGCGTCACCGACGACACGGTGAAGGTCGTGTTCATCGGCACCGACCTCACCAAGACCGCCTCCATGACCGGTTTCAAGAACGCCGACGTCGGCAAGCCGGCCGAGCAGGTCGAAGCCCTGGAGACGTACGTCAACGCGAACGGCGGGGTGGCCGGGCGCGAACTGGAGGCCGTCTACCGCGAGTACGAGGCCAGCAAGGACTCCCCGGCCGCCGAGACCACCCTGTGCAGCCAGATCACCCAGGACGACAAGGCGTTCGCGGTGGTCCTCACCGGACAGCTCCAGTCCAACGCCCGGCCCTGCTACGCGCAGCGGCGCACCCTGATGCTGGACGCCACCCTGATCGCCGACGACCGGGCCACGTTCACCCAGCTCGACCCGTACCTGTGGACCGCCTCCTACCCGGAGTACGACGCCTTCGCCACGTCGTTCCTGTCCGTTCTGGTCCAGCAGAAGTTCTTCGACGGCCGCAAGGAGGCCGGTCTGGTCGCCGCCGACACGCCGGCCAACAAATCGGTGTACGACGAACTGGTCGTCCCGTTGCTTTCCGAGGCGGGCGTCACGGTCGCCGTCAACTGGATCGACACCACCAGCCTCGGCACCCTGAACAGCGGACTGTCCCAGGCGGCCGTCAACTTCCGCGGGAAGAGGATCGACCGGGTGTTCTTCCTCGGCGGGGCCCGGCTCGCGCCGTTCTTCATGACCAGCGCCAAAGCGCAGAGCTTCACCGCCCGGTACGGCATCTCCACCTTCGACAGCCCGATCTTCATGGTGAACAACCCGGGCACCGTGCCGCCGGAGTCACTGGCCGGGATGGTCGGCATCGGGTTCGCCCCGGCCAACGACGTGCCGGACTCCCGGCTCGCCTTCCCCGGCACCGACGCCGAGAAGAAGTGCCTGGACATCTACCAGCAGGCCGGGATCACCTTCGCCAAACGGGAGAACGCCCGGGTGGCCTTCACCTACTGCGACGCCGCGCTGCTGCTCCAGGGCGCCGCCGCGAACCTCGGGCCCAACCTGAACGCCGCCGCCTGGGGCACGGCCGCCCGGGCACTGGGACCCGCGTTCAGCACCGCCGGCGGCTTCGGCGGCGAACTCGGACCCGACGGGTACGCGGCCGGCACCGGCTACCGGATCCTCAAGTACGACACCGGCTGCGCCTGCTTCACCTACGACGGGCCGGTGACCCCCCTTGGCCAGTGACATCGTCCTCCAGACCACCGGGCTCTCCGGGGGCTACGGCTCGATCCAGGTGCTGTTCGGCATCGACCTGGCCGTCCGGCGCGGCGAGACCGTGGCACTGTGCGGGCCCAACGGCGTCGGCAAGTCCACCCTGGTCCGGATGATCTCCGGGCTGAGCCGGCCCAGCGCCGGCACCGTCCTCCTCAACGGGCTCGACGTCACCGGCGTGCCCGGCGCCGAACGGCCCCGGCTCGGCATGTCCACCGTCATCGGCCAGCAGGCCTTCGGCTCCCTCTCGGTACGCGACAACCTGCGCATGCACACCTACCCGGTGAACCGGGGCGACGAGAAACCCACCACCTCGGTCGACGGGGCGCTCGCCGTCTTCCCCCGGCTGCGGGCCCGCGCCGACCAGCCCGCCTCCACCCTGTCCGGCGGGGAACGGCAGATGCTGGTGCTCGCCAAGACGCTCATCCAGCGGCCCGACGTGCTGCTGATCGACGAGTTCTCCCTCGGGCTCGCCCCGGTCGTGGTCGGCGGACTGCTCGAACTCATCCGGCGGCTGGCCACGGCCGGGGTCGGAACACTGCTCATCGAACAGTCGGTGAACGTCGCCATGTCGGTCGCCGACCGGCTGCTCTTCATGGAGCACGGCACGATCATCGCCGAACACACCCCGGCCGAGCTGCGCGAATCCCCGGATCTGGCCCGCCGCCTGGTACTCGGAGGGCATGCCGCATGAGCTTCTTCCGGCACGGCCACCGCTTCGTCGCAGTGGCGGCGGCATGACACTCCTCGGCTTCGATCTCGGGCTCGACCGGCTCACCGTCGGGCTGTTCACCGGTCTCA
The DNA here is from genome assembly GCF_019429605.1 of Actinoplanes hulinensis. Taxonomy (NCBI): domain Bacteria; kingdom Bacillati; phylum Actinomycetota; class Actinomycetes; order Micromonosporales; family Micromonosporaceae; genus Actinoplanes; species Actinoplanes hulinensis. The sequence goes on from NZ_JAHXZI010000005.1 coordinate 171,083, forward strand.
CCTACGGGCTGCTCGCCGTCGGCCTCGTGCTGGTCTACCGGTCCAGCCGGTTCGTCAACTTCGCGCACGGCGCCATCGGCGTCTTCGGGGCCGCCGTGCTCGCCCGGTTCGCCACCGGGATGCCCTACTGGCTGGCCTTCCCGGTCGCCATCGTGGTCGCCGGCGGGCTCGCCGCGCTCACCGAGATCGTGATCGTCCGGCGCCTCTACCGGCGGCCCCGCGTCATCGGCATGATCGCCAGCCTCGGCCTGTCCCAGTTCATCCTGGTCATCGCGCTGCTGGTGTCCCGGGACAGCTTCTCCGGCACCACCTACCCGAAACCGCCCGGCCTGCCCGCCTTCAACATCGGCACCACCGCGGTCGGCTCGTCGCTCACCGCCATGCTGCTGCTCACCCCGGTGCTGCTGGCCGCGCTCGCGTTCTTCCTCCGGCGCACGAAGTACGGCATCGGCATCCGCGCCGCCGCCGACAACCCGGACGCCGCCACCGTCGACGGCGTGCCCGCGCCACGGATGGCGACCCTGGCCTGGGCGGTCGCCGGGGGTATCGCCGCCTTCTCGGCCATCCTGCTCACCCCCACCCAGGGCGTGCAGTCGATCGAGTCGCTCGGCCCCCAACTGCTGCTGCGCGGCCTGGCCGGCGCGGTCATCGCCCGGATGACGTCGCTGCCGATCGCGTTCAGCGCATCCCTCGGCGTCGGCGTCCTGGAGCAGGTCCTGCTCTCCAAGGAGGGCAGCGGTTTCGTCGATGTGGTCCTCGGGCTCGCCATCCTGGTGTCGCTGCTGCGCCAGCGGCAGGGCGGCCGCCGTGACGATCAGAGCGCGCCCTGGCCCCGTCAGGAACGTAGGGCGGCCTCCGTTCTCTCCCGGGCCGGGCTGGCGCTGCTCGCGGCGTTCGGCGTCGGGCTCGCCTACGTGGTCAGCAACGCCACCGCCTCCATCCTCACCACCATCTGCGGATACACGCTGGTCGCGCTGTCGGTGATCCTGGTGACCGGCATCGCCGGCGAACTGTCGCTCGGCCAGTTCGGCTTCGCCGGCATCGGCGCCGCCGTCGCCGTCCAGATCGCCACACTCACCGGCAACATGTTCCTCGGCACCGTCGCCGGCTGCGCGGCCGGCGGGCTCGCCGCGACCCTCGTCGGCATCCCGGCCATGCGGTTGCGCGGCGTCGCCCTCGGCGTCACCACCCTCGCCTTCGCGCTCGCCACCAGCGGCTGGCTGCTGCGCCAGACCTTCCTGCTCGGCGACGGGCTGGACACGCCCTACCCGGTGTGGCACGGCTACGTCGTCGGCGTCGCCACCGACTACTACCTGTTCACCCTGCTGCTCCTGGGACTCGGCTGGTGGGTCACGGCCCGCCTCAGCGGCGGCGGCTTCGGCCGCCTCCTGCTCGCGCTGCGCGACAACGAGGAGGCGGGACGCGCACTCACCGTGACGGCCCCTCTGCGCAAACTTCAGGCGTACGCCGTGGGCGGCGCCCTCGCGGGCCTCGGCGGCGTGGTGATCGGCTTCGGACAGTCGCAGCTGAGCATCAACAACTTCCCGGCCGGGGCGAGCATCGACGTCGTCGCCATCGCGGTCGTCGGCGGGCTGGCCCGCGCCGGGGGCGCGCTCCTCGGATCGGTGATCATCGTGGGGTTGCCGCTGCTCTATCCCCTCGGGATCCCCGGGCAGGCGGCACTCACCCTCGGCTGGCTGCTCGTGGTCATCCTCATGCCGGACGGTCTGGGCGGCTTCCTCGCCGGCAGCGTCCCCCGCCTGGGGCGCCGCCTCGCCGCGTGGGGCTCGCGCCGCGGCCTCGACAGCAGGCTCCGCGATCTGGCGGGCGCCGTCACCCGCCTACGCGAACGCCGCCCAACCGGCACGAACCCCGTCAATGCGGGCGGCGTCAACGTGGGTGCCGTCAGTGTGGGCGGCGTCGGTGTGGGCGCTGTCGATGTGGAAGAGACGCGGCCGATCTTTGCGGCGGAGCGGCCTCGGCTCTGGAACATCGCGCGGCTGCCCGCTGAGCCGCTGGAGCGGGCAGAGCCTGGGGTACCCGGGGAGGAGAGCGGGCCGCTGCTGGAGGTGGCCGGGATCCGGCGGTCGTTCGGTGGGGTGCGGGCTGTGCAGGACGCCACGTTCACCGTGACCGACGGTGAGATCGTCGGGATCATCGGGCCCAACGGCGCCGGGAAGACGACGCTCTTCGAGATTCTCGCCGGGTTCACCGCGGCCGATGGGGGTGCGGTCCGGTATCAGGGGCGCGCCGTTACCGGCTGGACCCCGGAGCGGCGGGCGCGGGCCGGGCTGGTGCGATCGTTCCAGGACGCGCGGCTCTTTCCGGCGATGACCGTCCGGGAGAACGTGATGGTCGCCGCCGAACGGATCGCGCCGGTGCGGCTGGCCGCCGACCTGATCGGTGATGAGCGATCGGAAACGGTCAAGGCGGCTCAGGCGGATGCCGCGCTGGAGGCCATGGGGCTGGACTGGCTGGCCGGACGGCCGGTCGGGGAGCTGTCCACCGGCACCCGGCGCGTCGTCGAGCTCTGCTGTCTGCTCACCCTGCGTCCCCGGCTGCTGCTTCTCGACGAACCGTCCTCCGGCCTCACCCAGGCCGACGGCAAGGCCCTCGGTGACCTGATGCTGCGCGTCCGCGCCGAACTCGGCACCACGATCCTCGTCATCGAACACGACCTGCCGCTGCTGTCGCGCGTCGCCGACCGGCTGATCGCCATGGACGCAGGCACGGTCATCACTCAGGGGACGCCGGACGAGGTCCGTAACCACCCCGCGGTCGTCCTGTCCTACCTCGGCACCGACCAGGCTGCCGTGGCCCGATCCGGAGAACCGGCCGGCTGACCGGCCGTACCCATGATGGAGGTTTCATCGATGGTCCTTACCCGCCACCTCCGCCGGCTGGCCGCCTCGGTCGCCGCCGGCCTGATCTGCGCCGTCACGGTCGTGCTCGTCGACACGTCCCCGGCCCTGGCCGCGCCCGAACTGCACGTCTCCAAGACGAGCGGCATCGCCGACGGGGAGAAGATCACCGTCTACGGGACCGGGTTCACGGCCGGGCTCACCGACCTGGCGCTCGGCCAGTGTGTCGCCGACCCGGCCACCGCCACCGACTGCAACCTCACCGGCGGCGCCGAATTCGTGTCCACCGACGGCTCCGGCAAGACCAAGACGCTCACCCTCACCATCGCCAAATCGTGGAGCGACGGGGCCAAGACCTGCGACGACGGTTGTGTGATCGCGGCACAGCTGCTTCCGTCCAGCCACAGCGAGGAGGAGGTGGCCGCCAACAAGGTCCAGGTGGAGATCGCGTTCGGCACCGGCGGTGGTGGGACCAGCACCTCGCCGACGGCGACGTCCACCAAGTCGTCCACCAAGTCGGCGACCGCGACCTCGTCGAAGAGCTCGAGCGCGGCCGCGGGCGCCCTGCCCAAGACCGGGCCCGGCATGGAGTGGGCCACCGTCGTACTGATCGGAAGCGCTCTGCTCCTGCCCGGTATCGGCCTGCTCGTCATGCTGCCGGCACGCCGGCGCCGGATGGCGGGCTTCCAGTAGGACGTCCTCTCCCGCCCGCATCTCTCGAGCGGGAGGGGACGGTTCGGGGGGTGTGGGCCCGGCTGTGCGCGGGGCCGGTCCCACACCCCCCGATCCGGCAGGACTACTTGCCCAGGCTCGACTTCTCGATGAACTCGCCCGCGGCCGGCGCCTTGATGTCGGCGAAGGTCGCGCCGAACTCGCTGAACAGGATGCCGTCGCCCGCCGCGTCCGCACCGATCTTGACCGGGTACGCGTCGCCGGTCGTCGCCACGAACAGCTTCGCCGTCGCGTCACCGGCGTCGGTCAGGGTGATCACCGCGGTGTCGCCGACCTTCGCGGCCTCGCCCTTGGCCAGCTTGCCGGTCGGCTTCAGCAGCTCGTCGACGTTCCCGGCGGCGAACAGGCCGGTCGCGGTCTCGTCCTTGGCCGGCACCAGAATCCACTTGTCGCCGGTGGCCGCGGCCATCTTCTTCGCCTGCTCGGGGCCGGCGAGCATGGCCCAGAAGCCCTCGGCCGGCTTCATGTACTGCTTGCCGCCGACCGACAGCAGCTCCACGTCGGCGCCCTCGCCCATCGACATCGAGCCCGCGAAGTCGTCGCCGGAGATCCGGAAATCGATGCTGACCGTGGTGCCCTCGGACGTCTGGCTGCCCTTGACCTGGAACGAGCCGGCCTTCTTCAGCGCCTCCTTGGCCTTGGCCAGGATCTCGTCGGCGGTGAGAGCGGCCACCCCGTTGTCGGTCGCCTGGGTGGCGGCCGGCGTGCTCTTGGACCCTGTGTCGCTCGAGTCGGAGCTGCCACACCCGGCGAGCAGCATGGCGGCGGCGGCCAGGGCGGCGGCACCGGCCTGGAGCGTAGTCTTCTTCATTGATCTTCTTTCCTGATCCGGGTCACCGGGAACCTGAGTGAGCTGGGCGAATCTATCGGGCCCCGGCAACGATTCGATCAATTTGACGGCCCGCAAACTGAGGTGAATCGCACACCCGTGAGGCGCGGCCGCGCGGTTGGGCGCGCACGATGGGGCGCTGTGGGGTGGGTGGGCGCGCACGGCGGGCTTGCGTGTGCGGTGGCCGAGGTTATCGGCCAGGCGGGTGCTCACGGTGCCGCGGGCGTGTGCGCCTGCCGTCCCTGGCTGCCGCGGGGACGGTGGGCGAGGGTGCTGCGGGCGGCGGCGGTGAGCGAGGGTGCCGCGGGCGGCGGCGGTGGGCGAGGGTGCTGCGGGGGTTCGGGTGACCACCGATCTGCGCCCGGCGGGCGCGGCACGGGCCGGAGCGGGCAGCTAGATCGCGAGGCAGGGCGGAACTGCCCTGAAATGGACGGGGCGAGGTCACGCGTACCGGAAAGGAACGACCGGAAGGGAACGCGGACCTCGACCCCGACAGCTGAGCGTGCGGTGCGGTCAGTGGTCGCGGAGGAGGGAGCCCGCGCCGTAGACCTTGTCGTTGATGCCGTTCTCGCGGAGGGCCATCCACCAGGTGGCCGCGTTGATGGCGATCACCGGCTTGCCCAGCCAGCGTTCGGCCTCGTCGGCCAGGCGGAGCATGGAGAGGTTGGTGCCGCACTGGACGATGGCGTCGACGTCGGGGGTGTTGACGGTGAGGACGGCGGCGCGCAGTTCGTCCTCGGTCACGTGGGCGATGGAGACCGCGGTGGGGCACTTCAAGCCCTGGATGGCGGTGACCTCGAAACCGATCTCGCCGAAGAAGCGGACCACGTTGGCGTCGCCGACCGGCTGGTAGGGGGTGACCACGCCGATCCTGCGGGCGCCGTAGAGCTTGAGGGCACGCTCGCACGCCTCGGCGCCGGTGGCCACGTCCAGGCCGGTGATCTCCCTGATCTGGGCCACGAATTCCCGGTTGCCCTCGACGCCGCCCCAGAACGTCTCGGCGGACATGCCCATCACCATGTAGTCGGGCTCGCACGTGAGGACCCGCTCGCAGGCGAAGCCGATCTCGGCGCGGATCTGGACCAGCAGGTTCTCGAACTCGGCGTCGTCGGACAGGTTCTGGTTGCGGATGTGGATGCGGGAGAAGTGCGAGGTCACACCGGGTACGGCCATCGAGTGGAAATCCGGCTCGACGATCGTGTTGGTGGACGGGGCGATGACGCCGAACTTGCGGCGCCAGCCGAGGGCGTCGGTCATCGGGAGGCTCCGATCAGTGCGGGACGACTAGCGCGGAGGGTGAGCCACGCGGCCACCAGGAGGCAGAGTTGCGCGGCGGTGTTGATCGACTGTTCGAGCCACTGGAAGGCGACCGTGTGATGCTCGTCGGACGACCGCAGCGGCACCAGGCCCATCACCAGGACCAGGCCGAGCACGTAGAGGGACACCGCCCACCACTGCTTGTGCCGGCCCGCGACGACCGCGCCGAGCACACTGATCGCGGTCACGCCCAGCGTGGCGGCGACGAAGAGCGGGTTGAGGCTGCCGGCCGGCACCGACCCGGCCACACACGATCCGAAGGCCAGCCCGAACGGCCAGAACCGGGTCGGCTTCCCCCGGCGGACGGTGACCGCCAGCGACCAGGACAGCAGTGTGGCACCGGCCGCCATCAGCGGGAACAGCGCCTGTTCGAGAAGCGTCCAGTCGCCGGCGCCGGCGGAGTACCCGAGTTTCCAGACGCATTTGGCGATGCCGCCGGCGCCGATGAGGACGGCGCCGGCCAGGCCGGCCTTGCGCGCGGACTCCACCGGCGCGGTCCGGGCGAGCAGGGCGAAACCCACGGTCCCGAAGATCACCGGTACGAAGTCCTCGAGCGCGAGAATGATCGGATAGTCCATCAGGCGTCCCCGAAGAGGTCGCGCTTGCGGAATCCGGCGGTGGCGAACCGGTAGGCGGCTTTCGGTCCGGTCAGCCAGGCGACCCGGCCGCCGTTCCTCGTGCCGGCCAGCACCTTCGCGGCGAGCCAGGGGGTGACCGTCTCGACCCGGTCGGCCAGGATGTTGAAGATCTTCTTCGCCTTCTCCAGCTCGGCCGGGTCGTAGTCCTGGATGAGCAGGTCGGTGACGACCATGCCGGGGGAGAGCAGGCCGACCTTGACCGGGGTGTCCTTCAGCTCCTTGGCCATCGCCAGGGTGGCGTAGGTGAGGGCCCGTTTGGTCGCGCCGTACGGCGTCAGGCCGGGCACGATCTGCCCGTTCGAGCCGAGCCCCTCCATGTTCCAGAGCGCGCCGTGGCCCTGGGCGAGCATCGCTTCGAGGACGACCGCGCTGGCGTGCAGTGTCCCGCGGAGGTTGAGCCCGACGACCGCATCGATCTCCGCCGGGGGAAGATCCCACAGCGGACGCCTCGAATTGGATATTCCAGCATTGTTGACCCAGACATCGACTTTTCCGAATTTGTCGACCGTGGCATCCCAGAGCTTGCGGACATCTGCCCGATCTGTCACGTCAGCGGCCACGGCGAGGGCCTCAGCCGGTCCATCCGGGGGGATTGTCCGTCCGCAGTAGGCGACGGACGCGCCCTGATCGAGGAACGCGCGGACCAGCCCCTGCCCGATCCCGCGCGTCCCACCCGTGACCACCACGACCGTCATGAGGTCCACTCCAGAAGACCGTGCAGCACCGAGTCCAGGTTGCCGCCGTGGAACAATTCGTAGACGACGGCGAGCTGCTTACCGGCCGACATGCCCGGCGCGGCGTCGATCGAGAACTCCCGTGCCTTGACCTTCCACACGTCCGTGAAGTGCAGCGACTGGAACGACGCCCGGCCGAACCCGATCGCGTTGCCCCACGCCTGCGGCCCCTCGAAGAACAGCCGGTTGCCGTCCCGCCGGGTGTCGGCGGTGAACACCCGGTCCAGGCCGGCGCCCTGCCAGGACACCGTCCGCCGGGTGCGGAGCAGGTCGATCGGCTCCAGCGCGATGGACGCCGACACGGCGCCGCGCAGCTTCTGATCGGCGCCCCACAGCTCCAGCTCGCCGGTGAACGTGCCGGCCTGCTTTGTCGGCAGGATGTACGGCACCGAGCCGTTCCGGGTCTCCGCCTCGATCAGGTCCTCCACGAGAGAGGGAACCCGTGTGTAGAGGCCGTTGAAGCAGCCCACCACGGCCCACCCCTGGTGGAGCACCGACGAGTAGACCTGCGTCTCCCCGTCCGGCAGCACCTGGTTCCAGGTGTTGAGGTCGACCTGCCAGCCGGGCCCGTAGTAGTGCGAGTCGACGAACGACCCGTACGGCTGCCCGGTCCCGAAGAAGTCCGGCCCGGTGTAGACCCGGTTGGCGTCCGAGTCGACGACACCGAACGAGAACGGCGCGCCCAGCCGGAACTGCCCGGCCAGCGGGCCGCCACCGATCAGACCACCATCCATCTTGTACGTGGTGACGCCGTCGATGAAGTCCGACGACCGCCGGATCTCCTCGAATCCGCACCAGGTGCCGTTGTGGTTGAACAGCGACGGCCGCCCGTGCCACTCCCCGGCGATCCTCTTCTGCCAGGTGGACGGCTCAGTCATTGCTCACCAGGGCCAGGCGTACCGATTCGCTCTGCTCCTCGCCGAGGAGGCGGACCGTCTGCTTCCACACCGGGTCGATCTCCGGGCTGAACAGCAGCTCCCGGTGGGCGGCGTCCCGTACGCCGGTGCCCTCCGCCTTGACGCCGCTCTCCACCAGGGAGGCCCAGTGGGTGAAGTAGCCGTCGACCGCGTCGCCGATCCCTTCGAAAGCCTCGGCATTCGCCCGATTTACGAGCATCCAGGGCGACATGAGCGCATACTGCCGGGGCGTGAGGTGGGCGGCGGTGAGGCCGTCCCGGGCGCTGACCTCCTGGTACAGGGCGGTCAGCGGCTCGTAGACCTCGTCCAGGTAGGGCAGCGACGTGGCCAGGTCGATCCGGGGGATCAGGTCGAGGTGGAACGCATAGTTCTCCCCGTTGGCCACCGAATCCAGCGTGAAGTGCGGCACGCCCGAGTCAGGGGCGGTGAACGCGAAGATCATGTGGCTGTCCAGACCGATCATCGGTACGACCAGCGACACGTTCACGACTTTGACGACGGTGCCCGTACCCCGCCAGATTTTGATCTTGCCGACCGGGGCCGGGCTCATCGGCGACGTGAGCGCGCGCTCGGAGTCGAGCGAGACCGCGAAGCGGGCGAGAATCTTGTCGAGCGTGGTGTCGGAGAGTGCTTCGGGCAGGCTCACTTGTTCTCTTCCTCAGGGTTGGCACCCATCAGGCGGGCGGCGGCGACGGTCGGGTGCTCGCCACGGGCCTTGTGCACCCAGGCGCGGGACAGCTCTGTGCTCTCCCGGCGGGCCGGCGAGGGGATCACCGTGGCGGTGCGTCTCGGCACGTCACCGGTGATGAAATCCTCCTCGTTGAGCAGCCAGCCCTTGTCGGCCAGCTCCTGGCGCCGGCGGCGGTACTCGACGGCGATGATGTCGCTCTTGATGTGCAGCTCGGCGCCGAGGTCGAAGGGCAGCAGCTCGGGCCGCACCTTGTCGACCACCGCCGCGTCCTCGTAGAAGATCCGCATGGTCCGGTTGATGGCGTCCCTGTTGGCCCATTTCCCGGTGAAGAAGGTGCGCAGCGCGACCCACTTGACCAGCGTGGTCGTCTCGTCGATCGGGATGTTGGTGTCGTAAATGATCATGTCGCCGATCGGCAGCCGCACGTGCAGCTTGATCATGTTCGGCAGCATCCAGCCGGCCGACGTGGTGACCGGCGGCCGCTTCTTCAGATCGTTGCCGATCAGCCGGCCGAACCTGCCCCACAGACCGCTCGGCTTCGGCGGGTGCAGATCCACCGTCGCGAACGCCGACCACTCGTCCGGATGCTCGACCTCGTAGTCCGGCACCTGCGGCATGTCCGGGTTGCCGAACCGTCCGGCGTGGACGAACGGCGCGTGCGCGATGTCGCAGCCGTTCTCCAGGATCCGCTCGTAGTTGGCCTTCCACAGGAACTCGCCGGTCACCGTGCGGAACCTGCCGCCGTTCTCCACCAGGTCGTCGAATTCCGGCCACACCGGCATCGGCGGGCGCTCCTCCTCCGGGAGATCGCCCATGAAGACCCAGACAAAACCATATTTTTCCTGTACGGGGTACGAATCCACCCGCGCCTTCTTGGGAATGCCCCGCCCCGGCAGGTTCGCCGGGATCTTGACGCAGGCGCCGTCGGGCTCGTACTCCCAACCGTGGTACGGGCACACGATCTTGTCGTCGTTGAGCCACCCGCCGGAGAGCGCGGCCCCCCGGTGCACACACAGATCGCTCAGCGCGACGACCCGTCCCTGCTTCGGCGTCCGGTAGATCACCAGGTACTGCCCGAGGACCGTGATCCGCTCCGGCTTGGTGGTCACCTTGTCGGAGAACTCCACCGCGTACCAGAAGTTCTTGAGCATGGCTGTTACCTCCGCCGGATGCCGGCGATGTCGGGGTTCTGGAGGGCCTTGTCGAGCGCGTCACCGGAGGCGCCGCGCAGGTGGACGTCGAGGAACGCCGCGGTGACGTCCACCAGGGCGGCGCGGGTGGCCGCCGGATCGGTGGTGGCCTCGGAATCGAGGAACGCCCGGGCGGCGGTGTCGTCGACCGGGTGCACGATCGCGAAATGGTTCGCCCCGGCGAAGGTGACCTGCACGTTCGCGCCGTCCGCGGAGGGCAGCGCCTCGTCGAAGGTGCGGCTGATCGGATCCCGCCTGGTCGCGGCGTCCTCGCCGTAGCGGTCCGCCGAGCCGTTGATGACGCCGTCGTTCTCGCCGTTCATCAGCAGCACCGGGCAGTCCACCTGGGCGGGGAGAACCGTGCCGGCCGGCCAGCCGAGCATCGTCGCCACCATGGTGTGGGTGCCGTAGGCGGCGACCGCCCTGACCTCGGGGAAGAAGCGGGCGCTCTGGAGGATGACCGTGCCGCCGGCGGAGTGCCCGATCAGCGCCACGTTGTCCAGGTCCAGCAGGCCCTCCACCGGCCCGGTGATCGTCCGCAGGGCGTCGATCACCGCGGGAACCGACGGGGTGGTGGCCCGCGTCCCGTAGGTGTCCGGCTTCGCGGCGGCCAGCTCGACGCCCGGCGTGATGCCCTTCAAGCCGCCGAACAGCTCACCCACCCAGTCGTAGGTGACGGCGACATAGCCCCGCGACGCGAGTTCCACGGCCAGCCAGCGATAGGCCTCCTGGCCCACGTTGACCCCGGAGACGATCAACACCACGGGGTACGGGGCGTGTGCCGGATCGGCGGGGAAGACGCCCGACAGCCGTTCCGCGTCCGAGCCGGTCGGCTTCGACGGGTAGAAGACCCGCAGATGCGCGGTGTCGAACGGCTTGTCCGCGCCGGGGATCGTGGTTGCCCACCAGACCGAACGGACGCTCATCACCCGGCCGCCGATTCCGTGGTCGCCTGGTCCGTGGCCTGGTCCGTGGCCTGGTCCGTGGCCTGGTCCGTGGCCTGGTCCGTGGCCTGCTCTCCGGTCGCCTGATTCGGGGCCGCCGGTTTCGTCGCCCCGGGGCGCGGCAGCTCGCGGTCGCCGCCCCAGAGGGCCCGGACCAGCTTGTTCGTGGTCTCCTCGCCGAAGAAGCGGACCCCCATCACGTTCGCCGGGTCCCGTTCGGCGATGTTGCGGCGGATCGTCTCGTCGGTCGCGGCCAGTGCCGCCTGCTCCTCCGCCGGCACCGGCTCGGCCTCGTCTACCCAGCGCAGCCAGCGGTCCACGTGCGCGTGCGCCCGGGCCGCCACGATGTCGAGGTTGCGCTGCGAACGCTCGAACGAGAAGCAGTACGCGGTCGGCGACAGGCTCGCCCGGATGAACCCGGCCCGGCTCACGAAGTAGTCGAACTCCGGGTCGCCCCGCAGTTCCAGCCACTCCTCGTTGACCGGCTCGTAGTACTTGTCGTAGTACTCGCCGTCCTCGACCAGGTTGGTCCGCGGCACCGAGTCGAAGTAGAACCAGCCGCCCGGCCACACCAGCAGCGCGATGCCCAGGTGCGGCACCTTGACCTGCGGGCCGAGCCAGGCGGTCAGGTGCAGGTTGGCGAAGCTGGCGCCCGGGTTGCCGATCCACGAGTGGACCATCCAGTCGATCTCCGGTCCGGAGTACGCCTCCAGGGAGCCGCCGGGGCCGTCCGGGTAGCTGCCGTACGTCTGGAGACCCAGGGTGGACGGGTCACGCTTCAACTCGAACCGGGCGTCGATCTTCGCCTTGAGATCGGCGAGGAGTTGCCGGTAGAAGTTGAACGTGTCGTGCACGTCGATGGCCGGCGAGTTGTCGACCATGTCCTCTACGTGCCGGATCGTCTCGGCCACTATGTGCACCCTTCGTTATCGAATCAATGCGTTGTGTCAAGTCAATGCGTGTATGAAGTCAAGTCAATGCGTCATGCCGAGCCACTGCCGTGACCGAGTCGCTGTGTCGTCAGCGGGTCAATGCGTCGACCAGGCGCCAAGGACGGCCGTCGACAAGGTCGGTGTTCCGTGAGACCAGGCGATTCGCGGCCTGTGCCGGAGCGACCTCGGCGGCGCCGCTCGCCTCACCGGCCGGGATGTCGGTGCGGACCGGGGTGGAGATACGGCCGGTGAACGGCCCCTCCCACCTGGTCCAGAGAGTGAAGTCGGGGGTCATCGCGAGGATCGCGGCGGGCTGGTCGATCGGGGTGGCGACGACCAGGTTGAGCCGGTTCTCGGCGGCGCGCTCCGGCAGGCCGAGGGCCAGTTCCCAGTCCTCCTGCGCGTCGTAGGGCACCGCCACCACGTCGGTGTCCAGCAACGCGGCCAGCCGGAACGTCTCCGGATAGAGCGCGTCGTCACCGGCGATGATCGCCAGGCGGCCCCACTCCAGGTCGATCGGGACGATCCCCGCGCCGGACGATTCGGATGTGCTGGACGCGCCCGTCGTGCTGGGCGTGCCGATTTCGCCGGCCGCGCCGATTCCGCCGGCCCGGCCGACATCGCCGGACCGGCCGTGCAAGCGGGGCTGTCGCGCCACGATGCCGTCGCTCGAGATCAGCAGCCCGGTCGGGACGCCGTCCTCCAGGGCGGTGGTGACGACGTGGGCGCCGGTGCCGTCGAGGGCTGCCGCGAGCGCCGCCGGGTCGCCGGCCGATTCCGGCATCACCACCAGCTGCGCGCCCTTGTCGACGGCGTCGCGCAGGAGTGCCGGGTCGCGGACCACCGCGCTCCGCAACACCGGCGCGCCGGGCGGGCGGCGGCGTCCGGCGGGCGGCTCGCCGATCGGCCCGTACAGCTCGGGGCGCCGGGTCGCGAAGATGTCCGTCCCGTCCGGTCGCCGTTTGTCGTCGGCCAGCGTGGGGTCGATGTCGGCGACCACCACGGCCTCGCCGGTGCGCGGCGCCTTCGCGACGACCGTGCCGTCCGGCGCGACGATCTGCGACTCGCCGGCCCCGTGCAGCCACTCCGGCGGCACCCCGAGGCGTTCGGCGATCGCGGGCAGCTCGTCACGCGGCAGCAGTGGCCCGACCTTGTTGGCGGCGACCACCCACACCTTGTTCTCCGCGGCGCGGACCGGGATGTGCAGGTCGGCCTCGTCGAGAGCGAAGCTGTTCAGGCTGTTGAGCAGCACCTGGGCGCCGCGCAGGGCGAGCCCGCGGGCGACCTCGTTGATGACGCCCTCCATGCAGGCGTACATCCCGATGCGCCCGAGTGGCGTCTCCAGCACCGGCCCGACCGTGGCACCCGGCTCCAGGAAGTCGTTCTCGGCGCCCATCAGGGTCTGCTTGTCGCAGGTGCCGACCACCTCGCCGGCCGGATCGAACAGGAAGTTCGTGCCGCCGGTGGTCCCGTCCGGGTGGGCGTGCGTGAGGTTGATCTTGATCCAGATGCCGTGCCGGCGGGCCCGTTCGGCGATGGCGGTCAGGAACTCGCCGCTGGGCCGGGTGGCCCGCTCGTGCGCCTGGGCGCGAGACGCGTACCAGGAGAGATGGTTGCAGAACTCGGGCAGGACCACGAGTTGTGCCCGCTGCTCGGCCGCGGCGTCGATGACCCGCAGGCAGGCGGCGAGATTCTCCGTGACATCCTGGCCGGCCTCGATCTGGGCGGCGGCGACACGAACAGAACCGGGCATCCGGGTTCCCCCTAGCGAAACGGCGTTTCCCAAAACTACACTTGGGTGCCACCTTCGCAACAGGTGTTTCTCTTGATGACAAAGATATTTTGGGGGCGCGCGGTGCTGGTGCATGTCGTACTGATGAGGTTTGCCGATCCCGGGGATGCTGCCAAGGCGAAGTTGCGTTTGGAAGACCTTGGCGATGCCGTTCCGGAAATCCGTTCCCTGGAGGCCCACGTCGACGAGCTCCGTACCGAGGTCTCCTGGGACCTGCACCTGCGCACCACGCACCGGGACACCGACGATCTTCGCGCCTATCAGGCGCATCCGGCCCATCTCGAGCTGGGCGCGTGGTTGCGCCCGCTGCTGACCTCACGCGCCGTCGTCGACTACACCCAACCCTGATCCGTACGCGGAAAACCGCAGGTCGCGCATGATTCCGGCGGTGACGGCGCCCAGCTTGTCCGGGTTGGCAACGTTGTGAATGGCGATGATCCGGCCCTGATCGTCGAGATCGAGCGTGAGCGTCGCCAGGACCCGCCCGCCGCCGCGCATCACGACGCCGGGCGTGCCGCTCAGCCCGGTGATCTCGGCGGTCATCGCGGCCGGCGCGACCCCCTCGTACGGCCGCCGCATGATGCCCGCGAACCAGGCCGCCACCGGCTGCGCCCCGCGGACCGGCCGCAACGCCTGGCGCACCTTGCCGCCGCCGTCGGTCCACAGGGTGACGTCCGGGGCGAGCAGGTCCATCATCGTGTTGATGTCCCCGCCACCGGCCGCGGCCAGGAACCGCTCGGTCACCGCCCGGTGCCGGGAGGCGGTGACCGGGAACCGCGGCCGGTTCGACCGCACGTGCTCCCGGGCCCGCGACGCCGCCTGCCGCACCGTCTCCTCGGAGCGTCCCACCGCGGCGGCGATCTCGGCATGGCTGAACGCGAACGCCTCCCGCAGCACGAACACCGCCCGTTCCAGCGGACTGAGACTCTCCAGCAGCATCAGCAGGCCGGTCGACACCGACTCCGCGCGGACCGCGTCGTCCTCGGAGCCGGCGTCGGTCAGCACCGGCTCGGGCAGCCACGGGCCGACGTAGGACTCCCGCCGCGCCCGGGCCGACCGCAGCCGGTCCATCGCCAGGTTCGTCACGATCCGCACCAGGTAGGCCCGCGGGTCGGCGACCCGGGAACGGTCCGCGGCCGACCACTTCAGCCAGCTGTCCTGCACCGCGTCCTCGGCGTCGGCCGCACTGCCGAGAATCCGGTAGGCCACCGCGAACAGCAGCCTCCGGTGCTCCTCGAACGGCTCGTTCACCGGGTCTGCCGACCGCCACGGCGCCAGGCGAGCCGGCCCGCGCCCGGACTGCGGAGCATGCGCTGGAACGACGACCACGGTGACGAGCTCACGGTCTCCTTGTACCAGACCGCCGCCCGCCCGGTCAGCGCCAGCCGTTTCGGGCTCCCGTCCGGCCGGGTGAACTGGATGACCGCGTCGCCGCGGCCCAGGCTCACCGGCAGGTGCAGGTAGCCGAACCGGAACCGTCCCGGTTCCCGGCCGTCCAGCTCCCGCGCGATGTTCCACGCCACCTGCACGCCGGTCGGCATCCCGCTCTGGCACGTGCCGTGCAGAACGCCGAACCCCTGCCGGATCGCCGCCGCGTCCCCGATCGCGTAGACCTCAGGGTGCGACACCGAGCGCAGCGCGCCGTCCACCACGATCCGCCCGTGCCCGTCCACCGTGAGGCCGGCCGCCGTGGCCAGCGGCGGGATCCGCACCCCGGCGGCCCACACCACCACGTCGGCCTCGACGGTCGCGCCGCCGGCCAGCGCCACCGCGCCCGGGAGCACCTTGACCACCTCGGCGCCGGCCCGCACCCGTACGCCCAGGCGGGCGAGCGCGCCGTCCAGGTGCGCCCGCGCTCGCCGGCCCATCCCGGCGCCGGGCTCGGCCGTGCCGAGCAGCGTGATCGCCAGGCCGGGGTAGCTCTCGGCGATCTCGGTGGCCAGCTCGATCCCGGTCAGGCCGGTGCCGCAGACGGCCACCGACCCACCACCCGGCCGGCCCACCTCCGCCAGGCGGCGGGCCAGCGCCTCGGCGGCCGGCGCACCGTCCAGGGCGTACGCGTGCTCGTCCGCCCCCGCGACGGCGGCCGTGTCGGCGACCCCGCCGAGCGCGTAGATCAGCGTGTCGTAGCGGAGCACCCGCTCGTCGTCGACCCGTACCGTCCGGGCGGCCGGGTCGATCGCCGTCACCCAGCCGGTGACCAGGTGAGCGTTCGTGCCCGCCAGGACCGCCGGGATGCTGAGGTCGGCGAGCCGCTGCCCGGTCGCCACCTGGTGCAGCCGGAGCCGCTCGGTGAACCGGTCGCTGCCGTTCACCAGCGTGATCCGGACGTCGCCGCGCCGTCCGGTGCGGCCGGCCAGGCTGGTGGCGGCCATCAGGCCCGCGTATCCGGCGCCCAGAACCAGGATCTCGTGCATGGCTTGTTCCTCCCTCGTCGCTGTTACGACCGGGAGACGGGCACGGCCCCGCCGTTCGTGAACCGTGGTGACGGGGGTCACAGTGGGACCTCCTGGCGGACCATCACCCCGCGGGGTACGCCGACGGCCCGCCCCCGGTCACCGCGGCGCCCGGCCGGAACGCGGCCGGGGCGTGGATGACGCAGGTCTGGACGTATTCGGCGAGCCCCTCCTGGGCGTACTCGCGGCCCCAGCCGGAGCGCTTCACCCCGCCGAACGGGGCACGCAGGCTCATGCCGGTGCGGTTGTGCGTGTTGACGAACGTGAACCCGGCCTCGAACCGCCGCGCGAACGCGAACGCCCGTTCCTCGTCGGCGCTCCACACCGACGCGCCCAGCCCCAGCTCCCCGGCGTTCGCGGCGGCCAGCACCGACTCCTCGCCGGAGTAGCCGAGCACCGGCACCACCGGCGCGAACTGCTCCGCGACGACCAGCCGCGACCCCGGGTCCGGTTCCACGACGAGCGCCGGACGCACGAAGTAGCCACTCGCCGGATCCCCGTCGAACCGCCCGAGATCGTGCACGGTTCCGGAGCCGCGCAGGGCGAGCGCGGCCCGCTGGGCGGCGGCGGAGATCACCGGGCCCATGGTCACGCCGTCGGCGAGCGGATCGCCGGTGACCAGGACGCGGTCGGCGGCGGCCCGGTAGGCGCCGACGAACCCGGACAGCCGCGACGACGGCACGTAGAGCCGTTTCGCCGCCATGCAGACCTGCCCACTGGTCGCGAAACTGGCCATCACGAGGCGGTCCATCGCGTCGTCGGTGAACGGCGCGTCGTCCAGGAAGACGGCCGGATCGTTGCCGCCGAGCTCCAGGACGCTCGGGGTGAGACGCTCGCTGGCCAGCGCCGCCACCGCCCGCCCGCCGGCCGCGCCGCCGGTGAACGCCACCTTCCGCACCAGTTCGTGCCCGACCAGTGCGGCGCCCGTCTCCGCCCCGCCGTGCACCACCCGGACCGGCGCGTCGAAGAGGTCCACCACCCGCGAGATGGTCAGCGGCGCGAGCGGCGACGGTTTCACCACGATCGCGTTCCCGGCCGCCAGCGCCGGCGCGATCTTGAGCATGGCCAGGATGACCGGCGCGTTCCAGGGCGTGACGGCGGCCACCACACCGTACGGTTTCCGCTGCTCGACGACCCTTCCCAGGTCGTCGTCGAGAACGCGATCCGCGTACGCCGAAGGGGCATGCTCGACCACCCACCGCAGATAGCGGACCGCGAAGCCCAGCTCACCGCGGCAGTCGCCGACCACCTTGCCGGACTCGCGCGCCAGGAGCGTGGCCAGCCCGGGCGTCGCGTCCTCGATCGCGGCGGCGGCGCGCGCCAGCGCGGCCAGCCGGTCCGCAAGCGGCCGTGCCGCCCACTTCCGCTGATCCGCGTCCGCCTCACGCACGATCGCGTCGACCGCCTCCGGCGCCGTCTCCACGACCACCCCGACGATCTCAGAGGTACGCGCGGGATTCTCCCGGGCGATCGTCGCCGCGGCGGACGCGGTCATGCGGCGACCGGGCGCAGCGAGGCGATCATGGAGCTGCGCAGCAGGGACTCGCGGGCACGGGCCGGGTCGGCGGCGATGGCGCGCAGGCCGCCGAGGTGGGCGGCGCGGGCGTCCGGGTCGGCGGCGCGCAGGCGCTCGTAGTTCTGGTGGGAGACGCTCTGCACGTATTCCAGGGCGATCCGCCGCCGGTCGGTGGCGGCCGCCCAGATCGCCGCGTCATCGCCGGTCGCGATGGCGGCGGCATAGGCGACGGCGTCGTGGATGCCGGAGTTCATGCCGAGCCCGCCGAGCGGATTGTTGACGTGTGCCGCGTCGCCGGCGAGCAGGACCCGTCCGGTACGGAAGGACGTGGCGACCCGCTGGTGGACGCGGTACATGCTGGCGTGCGCCACCCGCCACGGCCGGCCCGGGTCGTGGACGCCGCGCAGGCGGGAGCCGAGACGTTCGTACTCCTGCTCGTCGGGTGTCTCGGACGGGGTGGGCAGCAGCACCCGCCAGTGGTCGGGGGTCCGCAGCAGCACACACCACTCGACCGGGTCGAACACGTAGTTGACCGAGGCCAGGTCGTCCAGCCAGTCCGGCAGCTCCTCGTCGACCGAGGCGACCAGGAACCGCTCGGGATAGGTGATGCCGTCGAAGGTGACGCCGGTGGCCCGCCGGGTCGACGAGTGCGCGCCGTCCGCCCCGATCAGCCAGTCACCGTGGACGGCGCGGCCGTCGGCGGAGGTGACGGTGACCCCGCCGTCCTGGGCCACGTCGGTCACGTGGAAACCGAACTCGATCCCGCAGTTCTCGTGTCGCAGCAGATGGTCGAGCAGGATCGGCGTGAGCTTCGACTGCTCGCACTGCAACCGGTACGGAAAACGGGTGTCGTCACCGAGAACCGCCAGGTCCAGCATGGCGATCAGCCCCTCGCGCCGGTCCCGGTAGGCGAACGTGGGCGACAGCAGCCCGCGCTCGTGCAGTTCCCCGCCGACGCCGAGATCGTCGAGCATCTCCAGGGTGGGCGGGTGGAACGTGGACGCACGGGACTCGGTGGCCAGCGCGTCCCCGGACTCGAGGACGGTCACGGCGAAGCCGCGCCGCGCCAGGGCCAGGGCCGCGGTGAGACCGACCGGCCCGGCGCCGGCGACCAGGATGCGGTTCACGTCTGCAACCCTTTCGGTACGTAGCGGGCGTCGAGGTCGAGCGCCTCGTCCTGGCCGACCAGCGCGGTGAACGCGGCCCACGGCATCCGGTCGACCGGTTCGGCGGTGCCGTGGTCGGCGATGGCCCGGTAGGTCAGCGACGCCGCCCGCATGGCGGCGAGCAGCGCGGACACCGGGTGCAGGACGAGACGGACACCGGCCGCGGCGAGCTCGGCGTCGGTCAGGGCGGGGCGGTCGCCGCCGGCCTCACTGCGGTTGACGACGATCGGCACGCCGGGGATCGCGGCACCGATGCGGGCGAGGTCGGCCAGGCTGTCCACGCCTTCGGGGAACACCGCGTCGGCGCCGGCCTCGGCGTACGCCCGGCAGCGCAGGATCGTCTCGTCCAGGCCGAGGATCGAGTACGCGTCGGTGCGGGCGATCACCACGATCTGCGGCGCCTGATCGGCCAGGGCGGTGATCTTCGCGGCCGCCTCGCCGATCGGGATCACCTCCTTGCCGGCCAGGTGCCCGCACCGTTTCGGGCTGACCTGGTCCTCCAGGTGCAGTCCGGCGATACCGGCCCGGGCGTACGCGAGGGCGGTCCACACGGCGTGCAGCGGGTTGCCGTACCCGGTGTCGGCGTCGGCGATCAGCGGAATGCCGTCCAGGGCCGGGACCAGGGTGGACGCCCGGTCGGCGATCTGGGTGGCGTGCACGAACCCGAGATCCGGCCGGCCCAGCATGATCGCCGAGACGGCCGCGCCGGACAGGTGCACGGCCCGGTGGCCGGCCGCCACGGCGAGCGCCGCGGTGACCGGGTCGTAGACGCCGGGCACATGGGTGACCCGGCCGGACGCGAGAATCGCGCGCAGTGCGGTGGCAGTCATCAGATTCCTTCGTGGATACTCCGGCTGAAGGCCGGAGAGGAAACGGAACCCTTGCGGAGCAGATCAGGGATAGCCGATCCGCGTCAAAGCGGATAGGCGTCCATCGCCCCCATCGGATCAATTCCGAACAAGTGTGCTATTTTATGCGCCGTGTCCCAGCGCACCGTGAAGCGGGGTTTCAAATTCCGCTTCTACCCGACTCCGGAGCAGGCCGACCTGCTGAACCGGACGTTCGGGTGTGTGCGCAAGGTGTACAACCTGGCTCTGGAGGCCCGCACCACCGCCTGGCGGCAACGGCAGGAACGGGTGAACTACACCGCCACCAGCGCCCTGCTGACCGCGTGGAAAAAGACCGAGGAACTCGCCTTCCTCAACGAGGTCTCCTGCGTGCCACTCCAGCAGGGCCTGCGGCATCTGCAGAGCGCGTTCACCGCGTTCTGGGACAAGCGGTCCCGGTACCCGCGCTTCAAGTCCAAACACAAGTCCCGTGCGTCGGCCGAGTTCACCCCGTCCGCCTTCCGCTGGAAAAACGGCGAGCTGACCCTGGCAAAGATGACCGCCCCGCTGGACATCGTCTGCTCCCGGCCACTGCCCGAGGGACAGTCGCCGTCCACCGTGACCGTGTCGCGCGACAGCGCCGGCCGCTGGTTCGTATCCCTGTTGTGCGAGGACACCATCCCGCCGCTGCTGGCCACCGAAAACGCGGTTGGTATCGATGCCGGGCTCGACCACCTGATCACCCTGTCCACCGGGGAGAAGGTCGCCAACCCCCGCCATGAACGTGCCGACCGGCACCGGCTGGCCTGCGCCCAACGCCAGCTGGCCCGTAAGGAGAAGGGCTCGCGGAATCGGGACAAGGCCCGGGTCAGGGTTGCCCGGATCCACGCTCGCATCGGTGACCGTCGCCGTGACCACCTGCACCAGTTGACCACTCGGCTCGTGCGTGAGAACCAAACGCTCGTGATCGAGGACCTGACCGTCCGCAACATGGTCAAGAACCACCGTCTGGCCCGCGCCATCAGTGACGCGGCCTGGACCACCTTCCGTGAACTGCTCACCTACAAATGCCGGTGGTACAGCCGGGACCTGGTCGTGGTCGACCGCTGGTACCCGTCGTCCAAGGTCTGCTCGGCCTGTGGGCACCTCACGGAGAAGATGCCGCTGGACATCCGGTCGTGGACCTGCCGCAACTGCGGCACCCTTCATGACCGTGACGTCAACGCGGCACGCAACATCCTGGCCGCCGGGCAGGCGGTGACGGCCTGTGGAGCCGGCGTAAGACCTCAACGGGGAAACCTCCGTCCGGGGCAGCGGGCTGCGAAGCAGGAAACCCGGCGGGCAACCGCCGGAATCCCCGTTCTAAGGCGGGGAGATGTCAAGGCTGGATCTTCCTCGCCCCGTGTGCCGTTCGGTGCGGTGGGTCATGATCGGCTGTGCAGGGCGAAGCCGTTCTCGACACCGACCACACGCGGGTTGGTGAAGAACAGCAGGGTCTCGGCGGTGCCCTCCTCCGAGTAGCCGGAGATCCCCCAGGCCGGCCGGGGCGTGAACAGGTGCAGGCTCATGATCGAGGAGCCGTTGACCTTCACCTCGCCGGCCCGGACCCGTTTCGCGACGGCCAGGGCGGCCTCCTCGTCGGCGCCGAAGACGTAGCCCTCCAGGCCGTACCGGGTGCCGTTGGCCAGGGCGACGGCCTCGTCGACCGTTTCGTAGCCGTGTACCGCGGCGACCGGGCCGAAGATCTCGTCAGTGGTGCGGGCCGGGTCGGCGCCGACCACCAGCGACGGCGCGAGGGTGTTGCCCGGACCGGTCAGGGCGGATTCGTGCAGGGTGCCGCCCAGGTCGTCGCGGGCCTTGACCACGGTGGCCCGGTGTCCGGAATGGATCAGCGGGCCGTAGTCGGTGGCCTCGTCGGAGGGATCACCGGTCCGTAGATCGTCGATACGCGCCATGACCAAGGAGGCAATGGCCTCCTCCCGGCCGGCCGGGACGATCAGGCGGCCCAGCGCCCGGCACCACTGCCCGTTCAGGGTGGTGAGCAGATCGGCGGCGGCGCGGGCCACGGCGTGCTCGTCGGCGTCGGGCAGGGCGATCAGCGCGTTGTTGCCGCCGAGCTCCAGTTGCACCGGCTTGATGTCGTAGGCGCAGGCGGCCGCGACCGCCCGGCCGCCGCCGAGCCCGCCGGTGAACGAGACGGCCCGGATCCGCGGATCCGAGACGATCTGGGAACCGACCGCGGCGCCGCCGTGCAGCAGCTGGAACAGGGCGGCCGGGGCGCCGGCCTCGCGGAGGACGGTGTCGATCACCTCGGCCAGGCGCTCGGTGCCGTACGGCGCGTACTCGCTGGGCTTCAGGACGGCCGGGCAGCCGGCGGCCAGCGCGTTGGCGACCTTGTGGGCGGCCATCGGGGCCGGCGCGTTCCACGGCACCAGGCAGGCGGCCGGCCCCCAGGGGAGGCGTTCGACGAGCACCTCGCGGCCGTCCTCACGGGTCGCCGTCGAGGTCAGGATGCCGGCCCGGAGCTGCCCGGCGGCCAGTGCGAACGCTCCGGCCAGGATCATGCCGAGCGGGGTGGTCTGCCGGATCGGGACGCCGGTGGCCTTCGACTCCAGCGCCACGATCTCACCCGCGGCCGCGCCGACCGCTGCGGCGATCCGGTCCAGGACGTCGGCACGGTCGGCGGCGGGCAGGTCCCAGGCGCCGAGCGCGTCGGCGGCGGCGAGAGCCTCCTCCACCTCGGTCTCGGACGCGCCGAGCGCCGGCCCGGTCACCTCACCGGTGGCCGGGTTCTCCAGGTCCACTCCTACCGAAATCGTGCACGCTCTCCACGTACCGGTGATGAGGTTTCTGGTCATGAGGACACGCTCGCGAACAGATCGTTGGCCCGGTTGCTGGTGATCACCGAGGCGGCCTCCAGGCGACCGCGCTCCGGCGGGAACGTCATGACCAGCCCCATCGCCAGGTCACGCAGGGCGCGGCCGACGGTGCCGTTCATCGTCGCGTTGGAGGTGCCGGACGCCTTGAGGGCGCCGATCGCCACGTCGAACGCGGCCTGGCAGATGCTGCCCTTGGCGATGCGCCACTGCGCGTACACCTCGGACTTGGTGGCGATCGGCGGCTCGCACGTCTCCAGCAGCAGTTGGCGGCGCAGCCACAGGTACGCCCGTTCCAGGTTCTCGGTCATGTCGCCGATGATCACCTGGTGCATGGGCGACTCGGCGATCGGACGGCCCGTGTCGGCGAAGGTCTTGCGGGTCAGCCGCTCCAGGGTGTCGTCGTAGACGCCCTGCGCCGCGCCCACGTAGACCGCCGTGATGGCCAGCTGGTTGCCGACGAAGCTGCCGCGGCTGCACCGCAACATCTTCACGAACGCGCCCGGTACGGTGAGCGCGTCCTCCCGCGGGATGAACACACCGTCGAGCCGGATGCCGTGGTTGGCGCTGCCGCGCATGCCGAGCCCGTTCCAGAACGGCCGCTCGGTCACCCCCTCGGCATCGCGCGGGACCAGGAACATGACCAGGCCGTCGGCCGTCTCGTAGCCGTCCAGGCGGGCCGTGACCAGGTAGTAGTCGGCGATGCCGGTGGCGCAGCCGAACGACTTCTCACCGGTCAGCTCCCAGCCCTCCACCCCGTTCCGGGTCGCGGAGACCGCCGTGGTGGCGATCGCGATGTTGGCGCCGCTCGACTTCACCGACTCGCTGGCGAAGTTGGCGAGCCAGGTGCCGCCGGACATCAGCCGCAGCACCTTCTCGGCGAACGCCTTGACGACCGGCGCCTCCTCGGCGGAGAACAGCCCGGACTCGATCGCCTCCAGCGGCAGCAGGCCGCGCGACGCCGACGTGTTGTGGAAGAAGAAGGCCAGCGCCGTGGACGGGCAGGCGCTGCCCATCGCGTACGTGGCGGCGGCCAGGTCCCGCAGGGTGCCGCCGAGGCCGCCGTACTCCCGGGGGACGATCAGGCCCAGCAGGCCGGCGTCGCGCAGCAGATCGATGTGCTCGCGCGGGAAGGCGCCGTCGGCGTCGGCCTGGTCGGCCTTGGCCCGCAGCGCCGGCAACACCTGCTCGACGAGGGCGGCCCGGGCCTTCTCCTCGACGGTCATGTCGTCGACGAGCTTCTCGCCGATGAGTCGGTCGGCCATGGTGTCACTCCCTGATGTGGGCGAGGTCGGGCGGGCCGGCGACCTCGAGTTGGCGGGACAGGTGGAGCAGGTCGCCCAGCGGCAGCCCGGACGAGCCGGAGCCGGGGGCGACGACGTCGAAGTGCGAGACCCCGCTCTTCATCGCGACCAGCGCGTTGACCAGGGCGAGACGGTTGTCGCCGGAGAGGCGGACGCGCAGGACGGCCGGGCGGGCCCGGACCGCGGCGTCCTGGAGCACCCGGCGGACCTGCAACGGCGAGGCCGGCGCGACGAGCGACTCGGCGCACCCGATCTCGTCGCAGCCCAGTTCGGTGAGCGCGGCGACGGAGGCCAGCACCTCGTCCTCGCGGTCCGGGTCGAAGGCGTCCGGCACGTACCCGATGACGGTGGCGCCGGACTCCTTGGCGGCCCGGATGGCCGTGGGCGGGGGAGGGGCGTCGGCGGAGAACTCGAAGCAGTGCCCGTCGGCGCGGACCCGGGCTCCGGCCTTGCGCAGCGCGCCGGCGAGCGGGTCGTCGGCGGCCACGTCGACGGTGAGGTTCACCGAGGACGGCAGCGGGTCGGCGATCTGGCCCCAGTTGCGCGAGTGGAACAGCAGCGGCGAGGTGATCCGGGGCAGGGCCGCGTCGGTCACCGCGCCGACGAAGATGGTGTGGTCGCCGCCCGGGTACGCGTGCGCCACCGTGCAGTCCAGCCACGCCACCGCGTCACTGAGCACCGGGCATCCGTTCGGGGTGGTGGTCCAGTCCAGGCCGGCGAACCGGTTCTTGACGTCGCGCTCCTGTCCGGCGAACCGGCGGCCGATGTCCGCCTGGTCCCTGCCGAGGAAGCTGATCGCGAACTTGCCCGCTTCGCCGAGCAGCGCCCGGCTGGGCAGATGGTTGCCCAGGCAGACCGACACGAGCGGCGGATCGAGGCTGACGGAGGAGAATGAACTGGCGGTCATCCCGTGCACGCCGTGCGGGCCGACCGTGGTCACCACGCAGACGCCACTCGGCCACTGTCCGAGCACGGATCGGAAGGTAGTGCTGTCGACCGGCACTCGTACGCTCCGTTCCTGCGGACTGTTTCGCTCTAGGAAACGTCGTTACGCTGAACGTAACGACGCTCAAGGATCGTGTCAACCGCGGAACGGTACGGCGTTTCCCACCGCGAAATGGCAGGCTAGAGTTCGGCAAAGTCTGTTCCGTACCTGTTCCGTGGGGGTTTCGCAGTGGCAGTGAGTGAGGACGAAGGCCAGTCCCGGTCCATCGCCGCGGTCGAGCGCGCGATGGATGTGCTGCTCTACTTCGGCCGCACCGACCAGCCCGATCTCGGGGTGACCGAGATCGCCACCGCGCTCGGTCTCACCAAGGCGGCCGTGCACCGCATCCTCACCGCGCTGCGCAGCCGCGAGCTGATCACCGTCGACCCGGCCACCCGGCGGTACGCGCTGGGCCACGCCGCGGTCGCCCTCGGCCGGGCGTACCTGGCCCGCACCGACGTCCGCGCGATGGCCGCGCCCGAGCTCAGGCGCCTCTCCGAGCGCACCCACGAGACCGCCACCCTGTCGCTGCGCCGCGGCGACACCCGGCTCTACGTCGACCAGGTCGTCCCCGACCAGGAGCTGCGCCTGGAGGTGAGCCTCGGCATCCCGTTCCCGCTCAACGCCGGCGCCTCGTCCAAGGCGTTCCTGGCGTTCCTGCCGGACTTCGAGGTCGACGCCTACCTCACCCGGCACCCGCTCGAGGCGGTGACCGACAAGACCATCACCGACCCGGCCAAGCTGCGCAAGGACCTGGCCGCGGTCCGCAAACGGGGGTATTCCACCTCGCTCGGCGAACGCCAGGCCGGGGCCGCGTCGATCGCCGCCCCGATCTTCGACCACGACGCCCGGGTGGTGGCCGTGATCAGCCTGGCCGGGCCGGCGCTGCGCTTCAAGGCGGACACCCAGGAGGCCGTCGCCGACCTCCTGGCCTCCGCGTCCCGGATCTCCGCGCAGCTGGGCTACCGGCCCTAGAGGTTCGCGAGCGGCTTGGCCACGCCGAGAAGGCCGGCCAGCAGGACCGAACCCCAGATCACCCAGACGTACGGGAGGCAGCCGTTGACACTCTTCTTGACGGTTACCTCGTCGTCGTCCCCGGCCGTGCCCGCCATCACCTTGCCGAAGAAGGCCGGGCCGAACGGCTTCAGCTGCCGCCGGATGCCCAGTCCCGCCGCGATCGCGAGGGCGTAGAGGATGACCTTGCCGCCCAGCCACTTCGGATTCGTCGTGACGCCGAACGGCTCGGCGGCCACCAGCGTGAAGACGCCCATGCCGAACATGCCGGCCACCACGGCGATCCGGATCGCCTGGTCGGCCCGCTTCACGGTGGGGTGCTTGCCCGGCTCGTGGTGGTCGGTCCACATCAGCCGGACCCAGACGAACGATCCGATCCAGACCGGTACGAGCAGCCACCACGGCAGCAACCGGACGCCCCACAGCTCGCCGCCGTGCGCGTCCAGTGAGATCAGGGTCAGGCCGCTGGGCAGGAAGAGGATGAGGCAGATCTTCGGCCCGAGGTCCAGCCCCAGCATGATCTTCAGGGCGGTGAGCCGTGCGGCCGGGGTCAGCGAGGAGTCGATCACGTACCGGCTGGAGTAGAAGACTCCCAGGTCCCCGCCGAGCCAGAAGACCATGAGCACGATGTGCAGGTAGAGGAACGCTTCGAGCATGGCGTAGATGGAAACACCTTTCCACTGTGCGAAACAAGTGCTAGCTTCGCCGCATGCTCGGCCGCTATTACGAAGACTTCACCGTCGGTGACACGTACCGCCACCCGTTCGGCCGCACCATCTCCGAAGCGGACAACACGTGGTTCACGCTCCTGACGCTGAACACCAACCAGAGCCACTTCAACGCCGACTACGCAGCGCGTACTCCGTACAAGAGACTGCTGGTCAACTCCACCCTCACGGTCGCCATCGTGACCGGCTTGTCGGTGCCGGACGTCAGCCAGCACGCCTTCGCCAACCTCGGCTGGGAACAGATCAACATGCCCAGCCCGGTCTTCGTCGGCGACACCATCTACGCCAAATCCACGGTCCTCGACCTGCGTGAATCGAAATCGCGGCCGTACGCGGGCATCGTCAAGGTCTTCACCACCGGCTTCAACCAGGACGGCGTCGACGTCATCACCTGGACCCGCACCATGCTCACCTACAAGCGCGGCCACGGCCCCGGCTTCGAGGACTCCTAGATGCGCCTCGACGTGCAGCCGTGGGGCGAGACGATGGCCGAACTGGTCAGCGCCGCCCGGGCCGCCGAGAGCGCCGGCGCCGGCGTCGTCTGGGCCCCCGAGCTGCACCGCAGCGCCTTCGTGACAGCCTCCGCACTCGCCGCCGGAACCGGCAAGGAAGCGGGTGGTCACTCCCGCATCGGCATCGGTACGGGCATCGCGCTCGCCTTCGCCCGCAGTGCCATGCTGACCGCGCTCGCCGCCGCCGACCTCGACGAACTGTCCGAAGGCCGGTTCCGGCTCGGCCTCGGCACCGGGGTGGCCCGGCTCAACCAGGACTGGCACGGCGTCTCCTTCGATCGCCCGCTACCCCGGCTGCGTGACACGGTCGCCATCGTCCGCGCGGTCCTCGCCGGCGGTGACCCGATCGTCCACAAGGGGTTGCGGTCGATCCGGGTGCGCGGCTGGCGGCGGCCCTATCCACCGGTCCGCCCGCACCTTCCGATCTACCTGGCCGGGGTCGGGCCGGCCATGGTCGCGCTCGCCGGTGAGGTCGCCGACGGCTGGATCGCCCACGAGCTGTGCCCATCCACTGAGCTGCGCGAACGTATCCGTCCCGCGCTGCAGTCCGGTCTCGCGCGGCGCGCCGCCCCCTCCTCTTCCTCCGCTGGTTTCGACATCGTGGCCGCCGCCTGTTGCTCGGTCGACCCGGATCCGGCCGTGGCTCGCCGTCGTGCCGCCAACGTGGTCGGCTTCTACGCCTCGGTCCGCTCCTACGCCGACATGTTCGGCGCCGCCGGATTCGCCGACGTCTGCGCGGCCGCCTCCGAAGCCCTGCGCTCCGGCCGCCCCGCCGACTCCCTCGGCGACCTGATCCCCGACGCGATGGTCGACGCCTTCACCATCGCCGGAACCCCCGCACACTGCGCCGCCCGGATCCTCGAATACGACGGTCTGGCCGACGCGATCAAGCTCTCCCCGCCCTCCTACGGCCTGCCCGCCGCCGAGGTCCGGCACGCCCAGAACCGCCTGCTCGAACTCGTCGGGAGCATGTGTTGAGGCCACTCGAGGACATCCGCATCGTCGCCGTCGAACAGTACGGCGCCGGCCCGTTCGGCTCGGTCCACCTCGCCGACCTGGGCGCCGACGTCATCAAGATCGAAGAACCGGGCACCGGCGGCGACGTCGGCCGCTACGTGCCGCCCTACCAGCACGGCGAGGACTCGCTGTTCTTCGAGACGTTCAACCGCGGCAAACGCTCGCTCTCCCTCGACCTGACGTCCCCCGCCGGCCGCGAGGTCTTCGAAGACCTGGTACGCCACTCCGACGCCGTCTACTCCAACCTCCGCGGTGACGTGCCCGCGAAGATCGGCATCACCTACGACCAGCTCAAACACATCAACCCGAGCATCGTCTGCTGCTCGCTGACCGGCTTCGGCATGACCGGCCCGCGCGCCGCCCAGCCCGGCTACGACTACATCCTCCAGGGCCTGGCCGGCTGGATGGAGCTGACCGGCGAACCGGGCGGCCCACCCACCAAATCCGGCCTGTCCATCGTCGACTACTCCGGCGGTTTCGTCGCCGCCATCGCCCTGCTCGCCGGAGTCCACGCGGCCCGCCGCGACGGCCACGGCATGGACTGCGACCTGAGCCTCTTCGACACCGCGGTCGGCATGCTCACCTACCCCGCGGCGTGGCACCTGAACGCCGGCTTCGAACCCGGCCGGACCCGCTACTCCGCGCACCCGTCCCTGGTCCCGTTCCAGCTGTTCCCCTCGGCCGACGGCTGGGTCGTGGTCGGTTGCGCCAAGGAGAAGTTCTGGCACCGCCTGGTCGCCGTCCTCGAAACCGCCCCCGCCCCGAACGCCGTTCCCGCCCCGAACGCCGCGGCTGGGAGGGGCGCCACCGCGCTGAGCGATCCGCGGTTCGCCACCTTCGCGGATCGGCGCACGCACGCTGACGTGCTGCTTCCGCTGCTGGAGGAGATCTTCGCGACCCGGACGACGGCCGAGTGGCTGGCCCTGCTCGAACCGGCCGGCATCCCGTGCGGGCCGGTCAACGACGTGGCCGCCGCGCTGCGTGACCCGCACACGCTGGCGCGTGGGCTCGTCGTGGAGACCGAGCATCCGCATTACGGCACCGTGCGCCAGGTCGCGTCACCGGTCCGGGTGGGCGGCGCGCCGCCGGCCTACCGTCGCGCTCCGCGCCGGGGAGAAGACCTGGGGTACGTCGCCGAACTCCTCGGCTACTCCGACACCCGCTTGACCGAACTCCGCTCCTCCGGCGCTTTCGGCAAGGCCCCCGAGTGACCGGCGCCCTCAATCCTGATCGTGTTGACGGCGTCAATGTTGAGCACGTCAATGTTGAGCCGGCGGCGGTGGTGCTGGGCCGATGGGTTGATGGGCTTGACTACACGGCACTGGCGGACGCGGTTGTCGAGGCGGCCCGTGAACATCTGATCGACGCTGTCGGCTGTGCGGTCGCCGGCATCGGACGCGGCGCCGCCGAACCCGCGCTCACCGTCGCGCGCGGGCTCGGCGGCCCGCCCGAGGCACGGCTGTTCAGCGGGGAGCGGGTCGGCGCGGTGGCGGCCGCGTTCGGGAACGCCGTCGCCGTACACGCGCTCGATTTCGACGACACCCACGCCGGCGGATTGGTGCACGCGAGCGCGGTGACCGTACCGGTGGCTCTTGCCGTGGGAGAACAGACCGGGGCGCGCGGCAGCGAGATGATCACCGCGCTGGTCGCGGGTCTCGAAGTGGTGTGCCGCCTCGGTGCGTCGGCGCCGCACGGCTTCCACGCGCGTGGGCTGCACGCCACCTCGATGTGCGGGGTCGTCGGCGCGGCCGTCACCGCCGGGAAGCTGATCGGCCTCGACGAGACGCGGCTGACACACGCCATCGGGATCGCGGCCAGCGGGGCCAGCGGACTGCTGGAGTTCCTGCACAGCCCGGCCGGCACCAAGCAACTGCATCCGGGCACCGCCGCCGCGAACGGCATCCTCGCCGCCCGCCTCGCCGCCGCCGGCGCGACCGGTCCGGCCGGGGCGCTCGACGGCGAGTACGGCCTCTTCCGGACCATGACCGCCCGCGATCCCGACCGGGCCGTGCTGCTCGGCGATCTCGGGGAGCGGTGGGAGACGACCCGGATCGGGATCAAGCCCTACCCGGCCTGCCAGCTCACGCACGCCTCGATCGACGCGGCCGGGGAGTTCACCGGGAGCACACCGTCGGCGCTGACCGTGACACTGCACCCGGACGCCGTAC
Organism: Actinoplanes hulinensis; assembly: GCF_019429605.1. Taxonomy (NCBI): domain Bacteria; kingdom Bacillati; phylum Actinomycetota; class Actinomycetes; order Micromonosporales; family Micromonosporaceae; genus Actinoplanes; species Actinoplanes hulinensis. The sequence continues at coordinate 201,229 of NZ_JAHXZI010000005.1, forward strand.
CGATCGTCGGTGGTCCGGAGAAACGGCGGCCGCGCAGCGCCTACGAGGCCAAGTTCAGTGTCTACTGGTGTGTCGCCGCGATGGTGGTCGACGGCTGGGTCGACCTCGACACGTTCGAGGACCTGGACCGGCCGGAGATCCTGGACCTGGCCGCCCGGATCACCGTGCGGGCCGGCGCCGCCGGCGTGGTCGCCGCCGACGCGCCCGGCATCGTCGAGGGCGACGGCCGGACCGCCCGGGTGGAGCGGCCCACCGGCGGGGGAGTGCGCACGAAGGCCGCCGCGAACCTCGGACCCGGCGCGGAGGCGGTCTTCGCGGCCGACGGCCCGGTGTCTCTCCTGGATGCGATCGAAGGATGTCTCCCGTGACCGTGTATCTGCCGGCCGTTCCCGGCTACCACCAGCTCGACGTGCCGATCGGGGACGTGGTCCACGTGACCGAATACGTCACCGCCGCCGCCCTGGCCGACCCGGCGGCACTCGACGCCGCGCGGAAAGCGGTGTTCGGGGAACACCGCGCGCCGGTGTCGCGGGTGCCGGTCGAGTCGATCGTCGGCTCCGGCGCCCCCTACGCCGTCGCGGTCGTCACCCACCCGGGCGGCGGCACGCTGTTCACCGACGGCGACGACGTGATCCGGGTGGCGGCCGGCGTCACCTATCTGCCGAGCGTGCACACCACCGAGGGCGACTTCCGCGACCAGTACCGCTGGTGCCTGGAACGGATCGCCACCCTGCTGGCGGTGGCCGGATCGGACACCGGCGCGCTGGTCCGGACGGTCGACTACACGGCGACCGCGACCCGCGCCGAATACCCCCGATGCGGACGGCCACGTAGGGAGATCCTCGGCGCCGGGCCGGTCCATCCGGGCGCCGCCGGCATCCTCGTCGACGTACCGGTCGAGCCGGGCGCCCAGGTGTCGCTGGACGCGCTCGCCGCGTCCCCGCCGCTCGAAGCGCTCAACCCCGGCTGGGCCCGCTACGACACGCTCACCTACAAACCGGCCGTACGGGCCGCGAACAGCGTCTACCTGGCCGGGTTCGGCGCGCTCGACCCGGTCAGCCAGCAGGCGATCCACGCCGGGGACCTGGTCGCCCAAGCGGAGTACGTCTACCGCGGCATCGAGACCGTCCTGGCCGAGGCCGGCGCCACCGGGGAGAACGTCGTCCACCTGGTTGAATACCTGACCCCGGGCGCGGTCGCCGATTATCCGAGCACGGCCGCCCTGCGGGAGAGGCATTTCCCGAACGCGGTCGTCACCGCGGTCGTCTGCTCGGCCCTGCTGCGCCCGGAGTTCCTGCTGGAGACGGTGCCGACGGCGGTGCTGCCGTGACGCTGCTGACGCCGGAACTGGCGGCGCGGATCGGGGAGGAGCGGGTCTACACCGCGCCGGAACCGCTGGGCCGGGCCGCGATCCGCTACTTCGCGCTGGCCACCGGCGACACCGACCCGGCGCACCTGGCCGGCGACGTGGCGCCGCCGACACTGATCTGCGAGACCAACCAGTACGCCGGCCTGCCCCGGGACGCCGACGGCTACGCCGGTCACGGGTGGCATCTGGACGTTCCGGGCACCCGGCTGGTCCGTGGTGGAAACGCCTACCGTTTCGAGCGCCCGGTCGGCCCGGACGACGTGATCACCGCCCGCTGGAAACTGGCCGACATGGCCGAGCGGGTCACCGGCGGTGGCAAGACGATGCTGATCGTCACCTCGGTCGCCACCTACACCGACCAGGCCGGCCGCGTCCTGGCCGTCAACGAGGAGACGCTGATCTATGTCGCTCGTTAGAGAACAGAAGATCGAACTGCCCGACATGATCGCGTACGCCGGCGCCACCTGGGACTGGCACAAACTCCACTACGACGCCGGCTATCTGCGGGAACGCGGCCTCGACAAGCCGGTCGTCGACGGTCAGGTGTTCGGCGCGTACCTGGCGATCGCCCTGCGCGAGTGGTTCGGCCCGGACGCGGTGATCACCGTCCTGTCGTTCCGGTTCAAGAGCCTGGTCTTCGCCGGCGAGACGATCCGCTGCGTCGGCACGGTCGTCCGCGAGGAGGCCGGCACGGTCGACGTCGACCTGCGCGTCGAGGTCGTCGAGGGTGGCCGGATCGCGGTGGCCCCCGCCTCCGCGACACTGACCCTGCCATGACCGGCGTCGCCATCGCCGGCGTCGCCGAATGCGACCTCGGCGCCACCGGCAAGACGATCCTGGAGTTGCAGACCCAGGCGGTCACCCGGGCGCTCGACGACGCCGGGCTCACCCTGAGTGACGTGGACGGGCTCGCCACCAACGGCATCTCCTGCTTCTCGGCCACCCAGCTCGCCGACTGGCTGGGGGTGCGGCCGGCGTGGTGCGACTCCACGTTCGCCGGGGGCGCGGTCTTCGAGATGTACGTGGCCCGCGCCGCCCAGGCCATCGCCGCGGGTCAGTGCGGCACCGTGGTGATCTCCTACGCTTCCGACCAGCGTTCGGCCCGCCGCCGCAAACTGACCGCCGTCTACGACGAGGGCACCCCCGAGGCCGAGTGGGAGGCCCCCTATGAGCCGCTCTACCCGATCTCCTACTACGCCATGGTCGCCCAGCGCTACCTGCACGTTCATGGCCTGAACCGGGCGGACCTCGCGTCGGTCGCCGTCGCCGCTCGGGCGCGGGCCCAGATCAACCCCAAGGCATGGACGTACGGGAAAGGCGCACTCACCGTCGATGACGTCCTGGCCGCCCCGCAGATCTCCAGCCCGCTCGGCAGACTGGACTGCTGCCTGGTCACCGACGGCGGTGGCGCGATCGTCCTGACCTCCCTGGAACGCGCCCGGGACCTGCCGAAACGGCCGGTCGAGGTGCTCGGCTACGGGGAGGCGCTGACCCACACCGGCATGGCGAGCGAACCGGACCTGCTGCGGACCGGGGCGATCGACTCGGGCCGGCGTGCCTTCGCCCGGGCCGGGCTGACCCCGGCCGACATCGACGTGGTGCAGCTCTACGACTCGTTCACCGTCTCGGTGCCGCTCGGCCTCGAGGCGCTCGGTTTCGCGGCGCCCGGCGAGGGGCTCGCCGTCACCACGCCGCACAACACCACCGGTGGCGGCCTGGCCTACTGCCATCCCGGCCAGTTCGGGGTGCTGCTGCTGGTGGAGGCGGTCCGGCAACTGCGTGGCGAATGCGGCGACCGGCAGGTGCCGGGCGCGTCGACGGCCCTCGCGCACGGTACCGGCGGCATCTTCTCCAGCCACGCCACGGTGATCCTGGGAGCGGACCGGTGAGAATCCAGCACTGTACGAGCTGCGGGTCCTACCAGCACTATCCGCGCCCGATCTGTGTCACCTGCGGCGGCGACCGGCCGGACGAGGTGGAGGCGGCCGGCACCGGAACGGTGGACAGCTTCACCGTCGTCCACCGTGCCGAGGAGCTCTACGTGCTCGCCCGGGTCCGTCTCACCGAGGGCCCGGTCGTGCTCACCCACGTCACCGGTGTCCCCGAACCCCGATGCGACCAGCCCGTCCGCCTCGTCGAGGGCTCCGAACCACCGGTCTTCACAGGGAGTGACGATGGACTTTGACCTGAACGACGAGCAGCGGATGTTCCGCGACGTGCTCCGGGACTTCGTGGACCGCGAGATCCGGCCGGTCGCGCAGGAGTGGGAGGCCTCCGGCCGGTATCCCACCGAGATCGTCGAGACCATGCGTGAGCTGGGACTGTTCGGCCTCACCGTCCCCGAGGAGTACGGCGGGCTCGGCGCCGACATGGTCAGTTTCGCGCTCACCTTCGAGGAGATCGCCAAGGGCTGGATGGGCATCGCCGGCATCCTCGGCAGCCACTCGCTGTCCTGCTGGCTGATCGCCCGGCACGGCACCGACGACCAGAAGTCGAGGTACCTGCCCGATCTGGCCAGCGGCGTCCGGCGTACCGGAATCGCTCTGACCGAACCGGATGCCGGAACCGACCTGCAGGGAATCGCCACGACGGCCGTTCGCGACGGCGACCACTACGTCCTCAACGGCCGCAAGACCTGGATCACCAACGCCCGGTACGCCGACCCGCTGCCCGTTCTCTGCAAGACCGACCCGGCCGCGACCCCCGCGCACAAGGGCATGTCGGTGATCCTCGTCGAGGCCGGCACCCCCGGTTTCACCGTCGAACGTGACCTGCCGAAACTCGGCTACAAGGGCACCGAGTCGTGCGAGGTGCTGCTGGAGGACGTCCGCGTCCCGGCGACCCAGCTGCTCGGCGGTGTCGAGGGCCGGGGCATGCAGCAGGTGCTCTCCGGCCTGGAGACCGGCCGGATCAACGTGGCCGCCCGCGCCCTCGGCATCGCCCAGGCCGCCTACGACGAGGCCCTCAGGTACGCCGGCCAGCGCAAAGCCTTCGGCAAGGCGATCGGCGACTTCCAGGCGGTCCAGCTCAAGATTGCCGAGATGGCCGCCCAGGTGCAGGCCGCCCGGCTGCTCGTCTACTGGGCCGCGTCCCGTTCCGACGGCGGCCACCGCGTCGACATGGAGGCCGGCATGGCCAAGGCGTTCGCCTCCGAGGCCGCCGTGTTCTGTGCACTCAACTCGATGCAGGTGCACGGCGGCTACGGCTACTCCAAGGAGTTCGTGGTGGAGCGCCTCTACCGGGACGCCCCGCTCATGATGATCGGCGAGGGAACCAACGACATCCAGCGCGTCGTCATCGCCCGCGCGCTGCTGTCCGGGGCGGCGACGATCGGATGAGATCCTTCCTGTACGTCCCCGGCAACCAGCCGAAGATGCTGGCCTCCGCCCTGACCCGGGGCGCCGACGCGCTCATCGTCGACCTGGAGGACGCGGTCCCGCCCGGCGAGAAGCAGGCGGCCCGCCACACGGTCGCCGCATGGCTGCGGTCCCTTCCGGCCGGCGCGCCGGTCTGGGTGCGGGTCAACTCCGGGCCGGACGGGCTGGCCGACGCCCGTGCCGTCATCGCCCCCGCACCGCGCGGCGACGCCCGTGCCGTCATCACTCCCGCACCGCACACCGACGCCCGTGCCGTCATCACTCCCGCACTGCGTGGCCTGGTCGTGGCGAAGGCCTCACCGGACCAGCTCACCGCCCTGGCCGGGCTGCTCGGCGAGCACGATCCGGCGGGGGCGGTCGGCCTCGTACCCCTCTTGGAGACCCCGCAGGCGATCCTCGCGGCAGCGGCCATCGCGTCGGCGCCGCGCGTCACCCGGTTGCAGATCGGCGAGGCCGATCTCAGCGCCGAGCTGGGCATCACCCCCGGAGATCAAGAGCTTCTCCTCGTACGATCGAGCGTCGTCCTCGCCTCGGCGGCCGCCGGAATCGAGCCACCCGTCGCCGCGGTGACCACCGACTTCCGTGACCTGGACGCTCTGCGCCGCTCGACGCTCGCCCTGAAGCGCCTCGGCTTCCGCGGTCGCGCCTGCATCCACCCGGCCCAGATCCCGGTGGTCCACGACGTCTTCACCCCGACCGCCGAGGAGATCGCCACCGCCCGCGACCTGATCACCCGCTTCGAAACCGCCGGCGGTGGCGTCTGCCTGGACGCCCGGGGCCGCATGGTCGACCTGGCCGTGATCCGAGACGCCCGCCGAACCCTCTCCTCGACACCCCCCACCCCCTGACGCCCCCACCCTCCCGTCCCCGTCTCCGCCCCCGTCTCCGCCCCCGTCTCCGCCCCCCGTCTCCGCCCCGCCCCGGTCCCGCTGGCCCGTCCCTGGCCCCGCCCCGACTCGCCAGCGATCTTGGGCGATGGTAGCTTTCGGGCCGATCTTGATTCCTGGTTGTCATCCGGCGGTGAATCATCGCCCATGATCTATCTTGCCTGGAAGATCTTGGGTTATCGGGTGCATCCGGCTGGCCTCGATCGCGCAAGATCGCGCCGTTCGGCGACGATTGCTCAAGATCTGCTTCGATGTTTACGGATGGCTCGAACGGCCGGTGGTGGTCGGCCGGGTCGCGTGGCGAAGGCGGGGAGCGGCCGGTGAGCGGGCACGCCGCCCTGGTGGCCCCGGCGCCCTGACGCGAGCCGGTCGGCGACATGAATGCCGATCGATGGAGGTGACCGTTGATGCGCGGGTGCGGGGGATGACCCTAACGGTATGGTGAATCAACCTGATAGATCATTGCGCATGCGTCAGTGCTCCGGAGAGGGTCGGGGAATCCCAACGGAGGTGCTTTGTGGACTTGTCACGAACCCTGACCGGATTCGGTGCCGCGTTGCTCGCCACCGCCCTGCTCGCCAACCCGGCGACGGGCGCACCAGACGACACCCCGTCGACTCGCGACTTCGGCAACGGGCCGGAACGCAACGAGATCGCCGCCGTCGACTCGGCCGCCGGACGGTCGGCACGGACGCTGCTTGCGGAGGAGCCCGCGTCCGCGTGGAGCCTCAAGAGCCGCAAGGGCTATCCACGGCAGAACACCCTGCCGGTGTGGCCGGACAATCCCGAGGACCGGTCGATCAAACTCGGCCTCGTCCCGTACCACGAGATAGCCCCGAAGCTGAACGCGCTGCAGCAGGCCTCGAACCGGGTGTCCGCGGAGATCATCGGGAAGTCGGCCGGAGGCCGCGACCTCTACCTGGTGACGGTGACCGCCCCCGAGTCGGCGGGCGAGGCGGCCCGGCAGGACCGCTGGCGTGAGCTGATCGAGGAGAAACCGGCCGCCGCGAAGCGGGATCGCGCTCTCCAAGCCGGTTACAAGACGCCGGTCTGGATCAACGCGAACATCCACGGCAACGAGTGGGAGGGCACCGACGGCGCGCTGCGCGTCATCGAGCGCCTGGCCACCGCCACCGACGCCGCGACCGGAGACTTCCTGGACCGCAGCCGGGTGTACGTGACCGTCACCAACAACCCGGACGGCCGCGTCGCCGGGACCAGGGCGAACGGCGCCGGCTTCGACATCAACCGGGACCACGCGACCGGTTCGCAGCCGGAGTCCCGGGCGGTACGCGACGTGGTCATCGGGACGCAGCCGTTCGTCATGCTCGACGAGCACGGCTACACCGGCACCACGCTGATCGAGCCGGCCACCCCGCCGCACGGGCAGAACTACGAGTACGACCTCTACATCAAGCACGCGCTGCCCAACGCGCTCGGCATGGAGAAGGCGATCCAGCGGCTCGGCCACCCGGAGACGGCCGCCGCCGACATCCCGTTCCGGGACTACGCTCCCGGTGACTGGGACGACTGGCCGCCGATCTTCACCCCGATGTACGCGATGTACCACGGCGCGATCGGCCACACCGTGGAGATCCCGTTGCGGGTCAACAACGCCGACTACACCAACCTGCCGGTCGAGGAGCTGCGGCGCCGCGCCCGGATCAACACCGACGTGGCGGCCGCGACCATCGAGGCGGCGCTCACCTACGCCGACACCGACCGGGCCACCCTGCTCGCCGACCAGATCGAGCAGTTCCGCCGCGGCTGGGCGGGCGAGGCGTCGCCGGAGATCCCGGACGGTTTCGTGCCCGGGTTCGGCCCCGAGGACCGGTACTCGACGACGTTCCCGCGCGCCTACGTCATCCCGGCGGGCACCCCGGCGGCCGCCCGCCTCGTCGACCACCTGATCGCCAACGACGTCCGGGTCACCCGCGCCCGCCACGGCTTCACCGTGAACGGGCACCGTTACCCCGACGGCACCTACATCGTCGACATGCACCAGCCGAAGCGCGGCCTCGCGAACGTGCTCCTCGAAGCCGGGCGCGACATCTCCGACCTGGTTCCGCAGATGTACGACATCTCCGGCTGGAGCCACGGCCTGCTCTGGGGCGCCACCGTCGACGCCAGCCTCCGCACGCTGCCGCGCGTCCACACGTCGCCGGTCACCAGGGCCGCGCCCACCGGCTCGGTCGACGCGCCGCGCGGGCGGGACCTCAGCCTGTCGCCGCGCGACGGCAACGATGTGCGCGCGGTCAACGAGTTGCTCACGCGGGGGATCAAACTGCGGCGTACGGACGCGGGCACCGTCGTGGTCCCGGCCGAGGCGCGCTCCGAGGCCGCCGCGCTCGCCAAGACCCTGGGCGTACGATTCGGCGCCGCCCCTCGTGGCGCCAAGGGTGAGGTGTTCGACCAGCCGGTGATCGCCGCCGCCGTCTCCGCGGACGAGCTGTTCGCCCTCCGCGAGATGGGCTTCGGAGTGCGGACCGTGTCGACGGCGGTCCTGAACGCCGGGGCCGACCTCTCCGGCGTGGACACCCTGATCGTCTCGTCCGGCCTGTCGTACACCGCCCTGAACCCCACGGCACGCGCCACCGTCGACGCCTTCCTGGCCCGTGGCGGCGGCGTGCTCGCCCGGGGCGCCACCGGCGCCGCCTTCAACGCCGCCGCGAAGGTCCTGCCGGCGACCGCGGTGGCCGGCCGTGGCGACGCCAACGGCGTGGTCACCGTGACGAACGAGGGCGCAGTCGTGGGCGCCGGCTCCCCGCCGCACTCGTTCGTCTACTCCCCGCTCTGGTTCACCGGCACCGGCTTCACCGTGGAACAGCGCTACGGCGCCGACCCGCTGGTCGCCGGCCACTGGCTGCCCACCGAGGCCGGCACCAACGGTCCGGCCCAGGCCGCCGGCCAGGCCGCCGTCGTCTCCGGCACCACACCCGGCGGCGGCAACGCGGTCCTGTTCGGCACCGAGCCGTTGTTCCGGGCCCACCCGAAGGGCCTGTACGCCGGCTACGCCCGAGCCCTGTTCTGGACCGCCGGCTAGCGCATCGATCCGGGCCCGCGGGCGGTTCCACACCGTCCGCGGGCTCTGCCGTCCGCGCCCCCGCGGCCTCCTGCCGTAGCGTGCGGGCATGGCCGGTCTGTTGGAGGACTTCGTTCGGGCGGATCGGGAGCAGGGGCTCGGCACCTACGGGATCCACGTGCACTCGGACGGGCGGTCGCCGGTGGAGCATCGGTTCCGGCCGGACGAGCGGGTCGATCTGTACTCGGTGGCGAAGACGTTCACGGCCGTCGCGCTGGGGATGGCGGAGGCGGAGGGGCGGCTCGGGCTGGACGACCGGCTGCTCGACCACCTGCCGGAGCTGCGGGGGAACGCGGCGGACGGGTTCGAGGCGGTCACGCTGCGGCAGTTGACGACGATGACCAGCGGGACCGGGCATCAATGGTTCGCCCATCAGCGGATCGACGCCCCCGACCTGCTGGCCGAGATCGTCGCCGCTCGGATGGAGGCGGTCCCGGGGACGCGGTTCCGGTATACCGGGTCGGGACCGTACGCGGTCGGGCGGGTCATCGCCCGGGTGTCCGGCGCCGATCTGCGGGAGTTCCTGTCGCCGCGCCTGTTCCGGCCGCTCGGGCTGCACGATCCGGCCTGGCACGCCTGCCCGTTGGGGTTCCCGTTCGGCGAGAGCGGGCTCCACCTCACGACCGGGGAACTGGCCCGGTTCGCCCGGCTGCTGCTGGACAACGGCGAGTGGGAGGGGCGCCGGATCCTGCCGGAGGGCTGGGTGGGGCGGATGACCGGTGAGAGCGTCGGCACCGGTGGGATCGGGTTCGGGCCCGCATTCGAGCACGGGTACGGGCTGGGCGTCTGGCTGGACCGGGACGGCGCCTACCGGATGGACGGCGCCTACGGCCAGTACGCGATCGTCGACCCGCGGCGGCGGGCGGCGGTCACCGTGACCGCCCGTTCCGAGCGGGACGGCGATCTGCTGGCCGCGGTGCACGATCTGGTGCTCTCCCGGCTCCACTGATTAGTCTCGGTCACAGAGGTCGCTGTTGATTCGCGACGGGGTGCCGGGCATAGTGTGTGCTCGTTCACACATTCGTGCCGTGATGGGGGCGTTCCGCAGATGAGAAAGACGGCGTTCCGGGAGGGCGGATTCCGGGAAGGCCTGGAGGAGTCGCTGCCCTGGCTGCCGATCATCGTCGCTGTCGGCCTGTTGCTGTTCATGGTCCTGGCGACCGGGTTCCGGTTGCTGTCGCCGGACCGTGACGACGTCATCGTCGAGGCCGTGCCGGGATTCACCCTGCCCGCGCCACTGCGGCCCGCCGCGGTCACCTCGTCGGCGGCGCCCGCGCCCGCACCCTCGGCGACGGGAAGCCTGTCGCCGGCGGTTCGGCCGTCCTTCAGCCGGCTCCCGGTGCGGACGCCGTCGACCAGGCCGTCGACCCGGCCGCCGGCCGTCGCGCGCCCGTCGAGCCCCGCGCCGACGGTCACCGGCACGTACCGGGTGATGGCGCCCTACGACCGGGAGTTCATCGGCGAGGTCCTGGTGACCAACTCCGGCGCGGCGCCCGCCGACTGGGTGGTCGAGCTGATTTTTCCGGACGAGGTGGGCGAGCTGCGCACGTCGTGGGTCGAGTCCGCGCCGCAGGCCACTCTGAGCCGGTCCGGCGATCGCTACATCTGGCGCTCCGGCGCGCCGGTCGCCGTCGGATCGAGCGCCCCGCTGCGTTTCCAGTACGCCCACACGGGCACCGGCGGCCGCCCCTCCTCCTGCACCGTCAACGGAACCCCCTGCTCCTTCGGATAGCACGGATCTTGCCCAGCCGGCTGCCAGGGCTGTTCGGAGGGCTTGAGACAGCGCTGAGGGCCGGCGGCGACCACCCACTCAACGCCCGGCGGTCGCGGCACGGAGCGTCAGTGGGCAGGTGATCGCGGGTGCGCCGCGGGACGGGGTCGACTGCGGTCGGGGACTGCGACGTCCGTACCGGAAATGGTGTGTGATTCCCAGGTCGAGTACATGGCCGCGTAGTGGCCCCCGGCCGTGAGCAGGTCGTCGTGCGTGCCCGATTCGACGATGCCGCCGTCGTCGACGACGATCACCCGGTCGGCGCGGCGCGCCGTGGAGAGCCGATGGGCCACCAGGATCGCGGTCCGGCCGTCGAGGAGCCGCTGGATCGCCGCCTCCACCCGCAGTTCGGACCGCAGATCGAGGCTGGAGGTCGCCTCGTCGAGCACCACCACCCGCGGCTCGGCCACGAAGACCCGGGCCAGCGCGATCAGCTGGCGTTCACCGGACGACACCGACTGACCGCGCTCGTGCAGAACCGTGTGCAGGCCGCCGGGGGAGCGGTCGACCAGATCCCGCAGGCCGACCGCGTCGACCGCCGCCCACACCACCTCGTCGGGCACCGACGGGCGGGCGAAGGCGATGTTGTCGCGCAGTGTCCCGGCGAACAGGAACGGCTCCTGCGGGACCACGCCGACCTGCCGGTGCAGCGAGCCGAGGGTGACGTCGCGCAGATCGTGGCCGTCGATGAGGACGCTGCCGGCGTCCGGGTCGTAGAGGCGGGCCACCAGTTTGGCCAGGGTGGACTTGCCGGCGCCGGTCGGGCCGACGCACGCGATCGTCTCGCCGGGGGCGATCAGCAGGCTGACGTCGCGCAGCACCGGGCGGTCCGGGTCGTAGCCGAAGGTGACGCCGCGCAGTTCGATGGCGCCGTCGGCCGGGGGCAGCGGGATCGCGCCGGGCGCCTCGCGGACGGCCGGTACGGTCCCGAGCAGCCCGCGGAGCTTGCCGAGCGCGGCGCGCGCCTGCTGGTAGTTGGTGTAGAGCTGGACGAGCTGCTGGACCGGCTGGAAGAAGGCGTTCAGGTAGAGCACGAACGCGGTCAGCTCGCCGATGGTGAGGGTGCCGTCGAGCACCATGTGGCCGCCGATCAGCAGCAGCGCGGCCAGCCCGAGCAGGCCGATCACCGAGGTGCCGGGGCCGTAGAGGGCGCTGATCCGTCCGGTGTGGTCGTTCGCGTCACGGTAGTCGCCGACCACCTCGCGGTGCCCGGTGACGCTGCGGTCCTGCTGGTTGTGGGCGGTGATGACGCGTACGCCGTACAGGCTCTCGGAGAGGTGGGTGAAGAGGGCCGCGATGGTGTCGCGCTGCCGCCGGTAGCCGATGTCGGCGGCCCCGCGGAACCAGAGGGTGAGCAGCAGCAGCGGCGGCACCACCAGGGCCAGGGTGATCAGCGCGAGGGTCGCGTCGTAGTGCACCAGGATCGTGGTGACCACGACCATGGTGAGCCCGTGGATGAGGAACTGGGCGAACCCCTCGGACAGCAGGTGCTGCAACGCCTCCACGTCCGAGGTCATCCGGGTGAGCGTGACCCCGGCCTTCTCGCTGGTGTAGTGGTCCAGGCTCAGCCGCTGCAACTGGGCGAAGACGCGGACCCGCAGGTCACGGGTGGCGTAGGCGGCGAGCCGGCCGCTCTGCCGGATCCGGATCGCCGAGGCCAGCGCGGTGAGGCCGACCGAGGCGAGGAACGCCGCGGCCGCCACGATCAGGACCGTCACGTCGCGGGCCATGATGCCGTGGTCGATGCCGACCTGGACCAGGTACGGACCGGACTGGAGCAGCAGCGCCTCCACCAGCACCGCGACGGCGGCCGCCACGAGCAGCGCCGGCCGGCCGGACAGCAGTGACCAGAGGCTGAGCCGGCCGCCGTCCGGGGCCTGGGTGAACGGCTCGTCCGGCGCCGGATGCACGGGTTCGCGGGCCTCCAGCGCGGCCACCCCGGCGGCCAGCTCCGGCGGGATCCCGGCGAACGCGCCCGGACCGCCCTGCCGCCGGTCGCGGCCGCCCGCGCCGGTGCCGCTGAGGCCGCCGACCGGCCCGGATCCGGGCCCGCCACCCGGCCCGCCGAACCCGCCACCGAACATGCTCATGCCGTCACCTCCGCTTCGCTCCGGCGCCGCCATGAGTTCAAGACTGAGCCTGATGATTCGCTCGCAAGCTCGCTCATGCCGTCACCTCCGCTTCGCTCCGGCGCCGCCATGAGTTCAAGACTGAGCCTGATGATTCGCTCGCAAGCTCGCTCATATGGTCACCTCCGAGACGTTGGTGGCCAGAACCCGGTTGTAGCGGGGCTCGTTCGCCAGCAGTTGCGCGTGGGTTCCGGACGCGATGGCGCGACCGTTCTCGATCAGGACGACCCGGTCCGCCAGCCCGATCGTGGCGAGCCGGTGGGCGACGACGATCGTGGTGCGGTCGTGCATCAGGTCGCGCAGCGCCTCGTGGATCTCGTGCTCGACGCGGACGTCGATCGCGCTCGTGGCGTCGTCCAGGATCAGCACCGGCGGGTTGACCAGCAGCGCGCGGGCGATCGCGACCCGCTGCCGCTGCCCGCCGGAGAGGGTGTAGCCGCGTTCGCCGACGACCGTGTCGTACCCCTCGGGAAGTTTCTCGATGAACGCGTGCGCGCCCGCGGCGACGGCGGCGGTCACCACCTGCTCGCGTGTCGCTTCTGGATGTCCGAAAGCGATGTTGTCGTGCAGCGACACGGAGAACAGGAACGGCTCGTCCGGCACGATCCCGACCCGGTCCCGCAGCGTCGGGAGGGGATAGTCGCGGACGTCGGCGCCGTCGATCAGCACCAGCCCCGCCGTCACGTCGTAGAAGCGCGCGGCGAGCCGCGCCACCGTCGACTTGCCGCTGCCGGTCGCGCCGACCAGGGCCACCGTCTCACCCGGCCGGACGTGCAGGTCCAGGCCGTCCAGGGCCACGGTCCCATCGGGGTACGCGAACCGCGCGCCCTCGAAACGAACGTCTCCCCGTGGTTCCGGCACCACCGGGGTCACCGGGTCGAGGACCTCGGTGGGCGTGTCCAGGATCTCGTAGATGCGCTGGGCCGACGCGGCCGCCCGCTGCCCCATCATGATGATCATGCCGAGCATCCGGAACGGCGGCTGGAGCATCAGCACGTAGGAGTTGAACGCCACGATCGTGCCGACGGTCGCGTTCCCGTCGAGGACCATCAGGCCGCCGATCAGCAGGACCATGGCCAGGCCGAGCCGGGGCAGGTTGTCCATCACCGGGAGCCAGCGGCCGCGGATCCGCGAGTCGGTGGTGTAGGCCCAGCGGACCCGGTCGGCGGCCCGGGCCAGCGTGTCGACCTGCCGCTGCTCGGCCGCGAACGCCTTGACGATCCGGACGCCCTGCACGTTCTCGTCGACCACGGTGGCGACGCCGGCCAGCCGGGACTGGATCAGCCAGGAGACCGGGAAGATCGCCTTGCGCATTCGGACGCCGAGGACCGCGATCACCGGCATGGTCAGCATCGCCACCACGGCCAGCGGGGCGTTGATCGACAGCATCAGGGCGAAGGCGACGCCCGCGATCGTGCACTGGACCAGGATCGACGGGCCGAACGCGAGGTACATCTGCACGGCCCGGATGTCGCTGGTGGCCCGGGACAGCAGCTCGCCGGACTGGGCCCGGTCGTAGAAGGCGTACGACATCCGCATCAGATGGGTGAAGACGATGTTGCGCAGGTCGTACTCCATCTCGTACGCGGTGCGCAGCAGATAGAGCCGGGCCAGGAAGTTGATCACCCCCTGGGTGACGGCCAGCACGGCGATCAGGCCGACATACACGGTCAGGTCGCCGGTGCGGGCCACCAGCGCCTCGTCGATGCCGATGCGGACCAGGTCGGGGATCCACACCTGGACGATGAGACCGGCGAACGAGCACGTCAGCGACGTGGCGAGCAGGGCACGGTGGGCGCGGACGATCGGCCAGGCGCGCCGTAGCCAGGTCTTCGACGGATCCGGATGGATACCGCCCTTGGGGGCGCGGCGCGGTACAGGCGGCATGTTGCTTAGCCTAGCTAACGATCTTAGGGACAAGAAGCCCCGAATCCTCAACCGCCGTCGCCGGGAGCCGATCGAAGCGTCATGTTCCGTCGCCTGGTCACCCTGGCCACCGCCGCCACACTGTCCCTGACCGCCGGCCTCGCCGCGCCGGCCGAAGCCGCGACCACGGCCTGCCGCCCGGGCGCCGGCAGTCCACGCTGCCAGGTGTGGACGGGCACGGTGGACTGGGTGCCCGACGGCGACACCATTCGCGTCGACCTGGCCGGCGACGGCACCAAGAAGCTCGTCTCGGTGCGGATCATCGGCCTGCAGGCCATGGAGCAGACCCGCTACTCGCCCAAGCCGCAACGCCGCAAGGGAGACTGTCACGCGCTGGCGGCCACCGCGCGGCTCGAGCGGATCCTCAAAGCCGGTGGCAACAAGGTTCGCCTCACCTCACTCGACGCCTCCAGCAAGAGCGGGGACCGGGACCTGCGCTCGGTCGCCGTGAAGATCAACGGCACCTGGCAGGACGTCGGCCGGCAGATGGTCCGCGGCGGGTACGCGCTCTGGCTGCCCTTCCCCGGTGAGTGGGCCTGGGACGACGCCTATCACGTGGCCGCCCGGCAGGCCGCCGCCGAGCGCCGTGGGCTCTACGACACCGACAGCTGCGGCGCGGGACCGGCACAGGACAGCGGCCTCACCGTGACCGTCAACCCCGACCCGGACGGCGCCGACGAGCAGAACCTCAACGGCGAATGGTTCCAGGTGCACAATCCGTCCGCCGCGCCCGTGCCGATCGCCGGCTGGTGGGTGCGCGACACCGGCCTGCGCCGCTACACCTTCCAGGCGGGCACGGTCGTGCCCGCCGGCGGTGACGTCTACGTGCACGTCGGCAAGGGCACGGACACCGCCGACCACAAGCACTGGGGGCTCACCAAGCCGATCCTGTCCAACGCCGACCCGGCCCGGCACAGCGTCGGCGACGGCGGCTACCTGTTCGACCCGCAGGGAGACCTGCGCAACTGGATGATCTACCCGTGACGCGGACCGTCACGTGTGCGGAGTGGGGCTCGGGCCGCTGCTGACGATCAGCGCGCCGCCGTACCGCTGATGCAGTGCCCGGACGACCGGCGGCGCGATGTCACCGGTCAGCCGGACCGCGCACGCCGTGGCCTCCATGTGCACCGTGTAGCCGGTGGCGTGCAGCGACGCGGTGGCGCTCACCTCGGCCCGGATCCGTTCCAGGTCGGCGTGGGTCACCGGGCAGACGACGGTACGGAAGCGCCGGTTCAGCAGGGTGGCGCCGAGGGCCGCCACGGCCGCGGCCCGGTCGGCGCCGGCCGCCACGGCGATCACCAGTGTGCCGTCCGGGTCGGTGCCGAGGCCGACGAAGTGCTCCCGGTCCGCGGTGATCCGCTCGTCCAGCGAGGCCCCCGGCGCGCCGGCCACCTCGACCGTGATGCTGGTGCCGCGCTCGACCGTGGTGCCCGGCGTGGGGGCCACCGCGATCACCGTGCGAGGGGCGGCCGTGGAGTCCCACCGGTAGCGCAGGATCGGCTTCACCCCGGCCTGGGCGCTCTGCTCGCCGATCGCGTCGGCCTCCGCGCCGATCAGGTCCGGCACGGTGACCCGGGCGGCGCCCACGGCGGCCGGGCCGCTCGCGCAGGAGGCCGGTAACAGGGCGCCCACCAGCAGGGTGAGCAGCGGCCCGAGGCCCGCGCGAGACATGACAACCCTCCACGTTGGATGATCAAAAGCGGGGCACACCTTAGAGGAATGCCCCGCCGTCGACCTCCCGGCGTATCGAGAATGTCGGGACTTCGCGCTAGAAGTTCGTTTCCGCGGTCACCGAATCGGGCCCGGCCACCCCGTCGCGCCAGTGCCGCCGGCACAGCACCCGGTACGTCACGTCGGCCGCGTCGGACGTGTCACCGACCGCCACCTGCGCGCCCGAACGGGCCACCCGGCCGTCCTCGATCCGCGCGTTCTGCCGGCCCGGGCGGCCGCACCAGCAGGTCACCTCCACCTGGAGCGACACGATGTTGTCGGCCAGCTCCAGCAGCCGCCGCGCGCCCGGGAACAGCCGGGACATGAAGTCGGTGGAGATGGCGTAGGCGTCCACGTCCACGCACAGCTCGTCGACCACCCAGGCCAGCTGCTCCACCTGCTCCGGATGCAGGAACTGGGCCTCGTCGACGATCACGAAACCACCGGCCGGCACCTCGCCGGCGATCAGCGCGGTCAGCTCGGTGCCGTCGGTCACCTCGATGGCGTCCGCCGCCACTCCGAGCCGCGACGACATCACCCCGGCGCCGGCCCGGTCCATGCTGGTGAGCAGCACCCCGGGCCGGCCCGCCTGCCGCCTGTTGTACGCGTTCTGCAGCGCCAGCGTCGACTTGCCAGCGCCCATGCTCCCGTGGAACAGGGTCAGCTCGTGAAAGACCGGCGCCATGGTCCGGACTCGCGACACCACGGGCGTTGACACTGTGACCGGGACCAATGGTGAGCCTTCCTCATGACTTTCTGCGGGCCGCTACACGCTACCCGACCTCGGCTTCCGCCCCGGAGGCCCGGCGGAACGGATCACCGTAGGCCCGGATCGCCTGCCGGGCGAACGCCTGCTGCTGGGTGGCCACCCGCTCCGACCGGCCCCGGCCCAGGAAACTGACGAACCAGTGCAGCACCGCGGTCACCCGGTTCTTGAAGCCGACCAGGTAGAACAGGTGCACCGCCACCCACACCACCCAGGCCGGGAAGCCGGACAATCGCAACTTCCAGATGCTCGCCACCGCCGAGAAGCGGGAGATCGTCGCCAGGCTGCCCTTGTCGAAATAGCGGAACGGCTGACCGCTCTCCTTACCGGCGAGCCGCCGTTTGATCTGGTCGGCCGCATGCCGGCCGCTCTGGATGGCCACCTGCGCCACCCCGGGCAGCGGCCGCCCGTCCTCGCCGGCCAGGCTCATCATGTCGCCGAGCACGAAGATCTCCGGGTGCGCGGGCAGGGTGGTGTCCGGCTCGACCAGGATCCGGCCGGCCCGGTCGGTCTTCGCCCCGGCCTCCTCGGCCAGCCGGGCGGCCAGCGGCGGGGCCGCCACCCCGGCCGCCCACACCTTCGTCATCGCCGGGATCCGCTCGCGGCGCCCGCCGGACTCCACCTCGATGCCGGTCGCGTCGACCGCCACCACCCTGGTGTCCGTCCGCACCTCCACGCCCAGCTTCGCCAGCTGGCGCTCGGCCTTGGAGGAGAGCTGGTCGCCGAACGTGCTGAGCACCGAGCCGACCGCGTCGACCAGCAGGATCCGCGCCTTGCGGGAGTCGATGTGCCGGAACTGGCCGCGCAGGTTGCGGTGCGCCAGCTCGGCGATCTGGCCGGCCATCTCGGTGCCGGTCGGGCCCGCCCCGACCACCACGAACGTCAGCCACCGCTCGATCGTCTCGGGGTCGGTGTGCAGGTCGGCCACCTCGAACGCGCCGAAGATCCGGGCCCGCAGCTCCAGGGCGTCATCGACGCTCTTCATGCCCGGCGCGTGGTCGGCGAACTCGTCGTTGCCGAAATACGACTGGGAGGCGCCGGCCGCCACGATCAGAGTGTCGTACCCCACCGTGTAGTCGATGCCCGGCCCGGCCACCGAGACCACCTTCGCCTCGACGTCCACGTCCCGCACCCAGCCGAGGCGGACGTCCACATTCCGCTGGCGGCGCAGCACCTCGCGGATCGGCGGGGCCACCTCGCCCTCGGACAGGATGCCGGTGGCCACCTGGTAGAGCAGCGGCTGGAAGAGGTGGTACGCCGTACCGTTGATCAGGGTGATGTCGACGTCCGCCCGGCGCAGTGCCTTGATCGCGAAGAGGCCGCCGAATCCGGCCCCCACAACTACCACTCGATGACGCATCAGCTCTCCCTCGGCTCAGGGCACCCACCCATCACCTTGGTATGCCCACGGCGTCAGCGGAAGTACCGCTCAACTCAGGCGCTGTGTTGTTCGTCCCAGCCAGCGCGCGACCACGTCGAGTTCGGCCGCCGTGAATCCGTCGGTCAGCTCCGTATTCAGCTCGGTCACCACCTCGCGGGCCGCGCCCACCGCCTGCCGGCCCAGCGGCGTCAGGGCCAGCCGCACCGCCCGGCCGTCGCCGGAGTCCGGCGCCTTGGTCACGAAGCCGCCCTTCTCCAGGCGGCTGACCAGCCCGCTCATCCCGGACGGCGACGCACCCAGGGCCGCGCCCACGTCGCCGATCAGCGCGTCACCGTGGGCGGCCAGGTGGAACAGCACCCCGGCCCCGGCCGCTCCGATGCCGCTGCCCCCGGACCGGGCGTCGATCCAGCGACGGACCGCGCGTTCGGCCGTCATCAGATCGAAGACCAGCCGGTGGGCCATCAGGCCACGTCCGCCATCCGCTTCTGGAACCACGTCAGCAGGTCGGGCCACAGGGTGTCACGAACGGTGCGCCGCATGAACCCATGGTGACCGACTCGCGGAACGCCCGCGTCGGCCGGGGTCCAGGCGCGGCGCTCCACCCGGGCGCCGGTCAGCCGGGCGGCGAGCGCGTCGACCTGGCCCGGCGTCGCCCACGGGTCGTCGCTCACCCCGATCATCAGCACCGGCTGCCTCACCCTGGCGGCACGCTCGGCAGCCCGCATCGCCGGGTCGTCGAACAGATAGTCCGGCAGGCGGCCCCAGCCGCCCCACTGCCGGACCGCGGCCACCGGGATGTCCTCACCCAGACCCAGCCGGCGGGCCGGGACATAGCCGAACACGGCGCCGAGCGCCGGACCGAGAAGATTCAGCACGAGGCGTACGCGCATCCGCTCGACCCGGCCGGGAATCGCCCGGATGGCCGCCACGTGCGAGGCGACCAGCGCGAACGCGGTCAGCTCCGGTCCGCCGTGCCCGAGCGCCAGGGCGTGCCCGCCGATGCTGTGCCCGACCGCGAGCTGCGGCAGCCCCGGGAACCGCTCCCGCGCCCAGGCGGTCACCGCCGGCACGTCGTGCTCGATCCAGTCGCGCATGCCCAGATGCCGGTGCTCGCGCGGCGACCCGGACCGCCCGGTGCCCCGGTAGTCGTAGGTGACCACGGCGATCCGGTTCTCCACCAGGAACTCCGCGAACGCCCGGTAGAACCCGGCCGGCGTCGCCGTCGCCGGATGCACCACCAGCACCGCCGCGGGCTCGGAGTCCGGCTCCCACAACGTACCGGTGATCTCCCCGATCCTGACGTCGTTATTTCGCATGCGAAATAACGTAGCAGCCGTACCGGAAAGCTGTTCATGATGGCGGGCGAACCATGATCCGAAGGAGCCCGCGATGACGCACGTCTGCTTCACCCTCCAGGTCGACCCGGCGAAGCTCGACGAATACCGTGCCGCCCACGCCGAGGTCTGGCCGGAGATGCTGCGGGCGCTCGCCGCCACCGGCTGGCGCGACTACCGGCTCTTCCTGCGCCCCGACGGCCTGCTCGTCGGCACCCTCCAGACCGACGACTTCGCCGCGGCCCAGGAGGCGATGGCGAAGACCGAGGTCAACGCCCGGTGGCAGGCGGCCATGGCCGGGTTCTTCCCGACCCTGGGCGAGGCCCGCCCCGACGAGGGCATGCTCGTCCTCGACCAGGTCTTCCACCTGGAGGAGCAGCTCGACCGGCTCTGACCGGCGTTCAGCGGCGGGGTTTGTGCTTCGACCGGAGGGCGACCGGCCGGTCCGGTGCGGCCGGTCGGCGCCGGGGCCGCGGCCGGGCTCGCACGAGCCTCACCGACCAGCCGACTCCGGCGTGGGATGTCCATCGGCGCCGTACGATACCGGCAACGGACAGGAAACGCACAGCTCAGGGATGGAACCGGCAACCTACCCTGGAGGGACAGGACCGGCGGAGCGCCGGCCCGGCAGGCAGAGGAGACGGTGCGGTGAGCGGCTTCATCAAGCGGTTCGTGCTCTCGATGGTCGCGTCGAAGCTTCAGCGGATGTCCCACGGCCGGCACAACCCGGCGGTCGACGGGCTGCTGCGAGAGGTCAACCACCGGATCCAGCGCAGCCAGGGGTACGGCTACCACCACCCGGGCGCCTATGGGCATCACGGCCACTACCGGCATCACGGGCACTACCGTCACCACGGCCACTACCGGCGCCGGCGCTGGTTCTGAGCCCACCGGGTCCTGGCCGGTCAGGGGTGCCGTCCGGTTGCCGATAGGGAGTAGGTGGGGACGGACACCGGACGGCGGCGGGCCGAGGAACTCGACGAGTACCACCTCATGGACATGCCGCAGGCCGCGGAGGTGGAGGCCGTCGTGCGCGTCGCGGCCGCCGTGGCCGGGGTGCCCAACGCCTCTCTGAACCTGCTCGACGACACCCGCCAGTACCAGCACACCACGGTCGGGTTCGCCGGCCGGGACTGCGCCCGCGACGACTCGATGTGCGCGGTGCGGCTGGACCGTGGCGAGTTCGTGCACGTGCCGGACGCTCGTGCGGAGCCGGACTACCGGGAGAACCCGTGGGTCACCGGGGAGCTGGGCCACGTCCGCTTCTACGCGTCCGCGCCGCTGCTCAGCCCGAACGGGTACGTGATGGGCACGCTCTCCGTCTTCGACGACGTACCGCGCCGGCTCGACGACGAGCAGATCGGCCGCCTCACCGACCTGGCCGGGATCATCGTGGCGTTCTTCGAGCGGCGCCGCCACGCCCGGTTGTCCGCCGGCCTCCGGACCACCCTCACGGCCCGTGAGGAGTGGACCCGCACGGTGCTGGACAGCATCGACGAGGCGGTGCTCGCGGTTACCCCGTCCGGGCGGCTGCTTCTCTACAACCGGGCGGCCCGCGACATGCACGACCCGGAGATCGACCCGGACGCCGGGCCGGAGGGGATCGCCAACCGCTACCAGCTGTACGAACCCGACGGCCGCACCCTGCTGCGGGAGGAGGACGTGCCGCTGGTGCGGGTGCTGCGCACCGGGGAGCCGGTGCAGGGCCGGGAGCTGGTGATCAAGGCGCCGGGCCGGGAGCCCCGGAGGGTGCGGGCGAACGCGCGGGCGATGCGCGGCCCGGGCGGCGTCGTCACCGGGGCGGCGGTCGCGTTGCAGGACGTCACCGGGGAGCTCAGCCGGCTGCGGATCATCGAGGAGGCCCACCGGCGGCTGGCCCTCGCGAACGCCGACCTGCGCCGGTCGAACGCGGACCTGACCGACTTCGCCGGCGCGGTCAGCCACGACCTGGTGGCCCCGCTCGCGGCGGTCGGCGGCTACCTCGACCTGCTGGACGATCTGCGCGACGAGGACGGCCCGGAACGGGTGACCGCCTGGGTGGAGGAGGCCGCGCGGGCGGTCGGCCGGATGCGGGACCTGATCGACTCGCTGCTCGGCTACGCGCGGGCCGGAAGTGCGCCGGTGCGCACGGTGCACGTACCGATGAAGGAGGTGCTGGACCACGTCCTGGCGGACCTGAACGCGGAGATCGTGGCGGCCGGAGCGCGCGTCAGCGTGCCCGGCCCGTTGCCGACGGTGTGCGGCGACCCGGTGCTGATCCGGCTGCTGTTGCAGAACCTGCTCGGCAACGCGCTGAAGCACCGGCGCCCGGACCGGCCGTGCCGGATCGAGGTGAGCGCCGACGGGCCGTCGCTGCGGATCGCCGACAACGGGCCCGGCATCCCGCCGTCGCGGCGCACGCAGGCGTTCGACATGTTCTCCCGGCGGAGGCACGGGATCGGGCTGCCGAGCTGCCAGCGGATCGTGGAACGGCACGACGGGACGATCACCCTCGACGACACGCCGGGCGGCGGGCTCACCGTCACCGTCACCCTGCCTGTCACCGACGGGCCAAAGAGTCAGTTCAGCGGGCGCGTTGCCGATTGAATCCACGTGGACCTGGCGGAACGGTTGTCGGAACGGGAGCGTTCGCGGATCGCGGCACTGCACGAGTACCAGCTACTCGACTCTCCGGCGGGCGACGAGCTGGAAGCGGTGGTGCGGGTGGCGGCGGCCGTCGCCGGAGTGCCGCACGCCACGCTCAACCTGATCGACGAGAACCGGCAGTGCCAGCTCACCACGGTCGGCTTCGAGGGCGAGGACTCGGACCGCTCCGACTCGATGTGCGCCATCCGTTTCGAGACCGGCCGCTTCATCCACGTCCGGGATGCCAGCGCCGACCCGGTCTACCGGAACAACCCGTGGGTGACCGGCGCCCTGTTCGGCACGCGGTTCTACGCCTCCGCTCCGCTGGTGACACCGGAGGGGTACGCGCTGGGCACGCTCTGCGTCTTCGACGTGGTGCCGCGGGACCTGACCGGCGAGCAGATCGCCCGGCTCAAGGATCTGGCGCAGGTCGTCCTGGCGCTGTTCGAACGGCGACGGCAGGCCCGGATCAACGCCGAGCTGGCCACCCTGGCCGAGGAACGGCAGCGGTGGACCGACACCCTGCTGGACACCATCGACGTGGCGGTGGTCGCCGCCGACCCGGCCGGGCGGCTCACCCTCTTCAACCGGACCGCCCGTGAATGGCACGGCGCCGACGCCGACCCGGACGTCGACCCGGACGATTTCGCGCGCCGCTACCAGCTGTTCGAGACCGACGGGCACACCCCGCTGCCGACGGGACGGGTGCCGTTGATCCGGGCGCTGCGTGACGGCGCCGTCAAGGACGCTGAGATGATCATCAAGCGGTCCGGGGCGGACCCGGTCCACGTCAGCGTCAGCGGCCGGGCGTTGACCGGCGTGGACGGCGCCCCGCTCGGCGCGGTGGTCGCGATGAACGACGTCACCGGCACCCGGGCGCAGCAGCGTGCCATCGAGGATGCCCGCCGCGAGCTGGCCTCGGCCAACACCGAGCTGCGCCGTTCCAACGCCGACCTGGCCAACTTCGCCGGTGCGGTCAGCCATGACCTGGTCGCCCCGCTCGCCGCGGTCGGCGGCTACCTGGAGCTGATCGGCGAAGAGGTGGAGGGGCGCCCGCGCAAGTGGGTGGAGGCGGCCACCCGGGCGGTGAGCCGGATGCGGGAACTGATCCGGTCACTGCTCGACTACGCACAGGCCGGCAGCGCGCCGGTGCGTCCGGGCGAGGCCGATCTGGCCGACCTCTTCGAGCAGGTCCAGGGCGACCTCGCGCCGGCCGCCTCGGCGGCCGGCGCGGTGGTCGAGGCGAACCAGCCGCTGCCGGTGGCGACCGGCGACCCGGTGCTGATCCGTCAGCTGTTGCAGAACCTGGTCGGCAACTCGATCAAGTACCGGGACCCGCGACGGCCGTGCCGGGTGACGGTCACCGCCGAGCGGGCCGAGTCCGGCTGGACGGTCCGGGTCGCCGACAACGGCCTCGGCATCCCCCCGGATCAGCGGGAACGCGTCTTCGACATGTTCACCCGGCTCGGCAACGGCACGGCGGACGGCCACGGCATCGGCCTCTCCACGTGCTGGCGCATCGTGGAGAGGCACGGCGGGGACATCCGTGTGGACGAGACCCCCGGCGGTGGCACGACCGTGTCGTTCACCCTGCCCGGCGCGCCGTCGGAGCCGTCAGAACAGGGGTGAGCGGCCCTTGTACCCGGTGGCCAGGTTCGGGCCGGCGGTCAATGCCTTGCCGGTGCCGCGGTAGAGCTTCAGGTAGCCGGTCGACGACTGCACCGCGGCCAGGTCGGTCCAGCCGTCCCGGTCGAAGTCGCCGATGCCGTACAGGTCGCGCAGCCCGGCGGCCGAGCCGATCCGCAGCGCGGTCTGCAGGCCGCCCGGCTTCCCGCGGTACAGGTAGATGCCGTTGTTGCCGTTCAGCCTCACCACCAGGTCCGGGAAACCGTCCCGGTCGAAGTCGCCGACGCCGGCGAACTCGCTGCGGTTGTTCCAGTCGCCGTACGCGATCGCCTTCCGCTTGCCGAACTTGGCGCCCTTGACCCCCGGGTAGAGGTAGAGGTTGCCGTTGCTGGTCTGCGCGGCCAGCATGTCGGGGTAGCCGTCCCGGTTGAAGTCGCCGATCGCGGTCAGCTCCCGCAGGTGGCTCAGGTTCTTGTAGAGCTGCTTGCGGGCGCCGAACCTTCCGTTGCCCAGGCCCGGGTAGAGGTACACGGCCCCGGCCCGGTTCCGGACGATCAGGTCGACGTAGCCGTCCCGGTCGAGGTCCATCCGCAGCAGCGCGTTCGCCGAGGCGTACGAGCCGACCTTGGAGCGGTAGCCCTCGGAGATGTAGACGCCGTTGCCCGGGTAGGCGAACAGGTTGCCGGTCGACGTGGTCCGGGCCATCACGTCCGACCAGCCGTTGCGGTTCCAGTCGGACAGCTTGGCGCCGGGCAGGCGGGCGAAGTCCAGGTAGTCGTTGTCGATGTTGATGGTGACGCCGCCCCAGGTCTCCTGGTGGCCGCCCCGGTACTGCTTCATCCGGCGCTTCGGCGCCCAGTACGACGCCGGGACCACCTTGTCGGAGACGGTGACGACCTGGTCCCAGCGGGCGAAGTCGATGTAGTCGGGTCGCACGTACCACGGCCTGTTGTAGACCGCGACCATGTCGGCGATGCCGGACGCGGCACTGCTGTAGTAGCCGGAGAGGTAGCCGTAGTCGTGCAGCCGGTTGGTCCACGCGTTCATGAACGCCAGCACGCCCTCGCGGCACACGGTGTTCTTGCTGTCGTACGACTCCATGTCGTAGATCAGCACGCTCTCCTTGGCGAGCCCGAGCGCGGTGGCCTGCCGGACCGCGTCCTCGGCGGTGGCCCGGCCCTGTGCGGCGGCCTTCGTGTTGTCGATCAGGTTCTTCTTGGTGACCGACGTGCAGCTGGCCTGCGGGCCGACGTACAGCGGGATCAGCCGCCACCCCGCGGTGACCTGCTCACGGACCCACCCGGCGGTGAGGTTCTTCTGCGTGCAGCCACGGTTGTTGCCGCCGAAGTAGATGCCGGCCGCGCGGTACGGCGACGACTTCAGCCAGGCCGCCATCGTCTCGCTGGACGGTGCCGTGCAGGCGTCGAAGCCGTACCCGGTGAAGTCGCCCGGCTGCGGGGCGAGGGCGGTGGCCGCGGTGGCGTTGCCGTTGATGAACGCCAGCGGGGCGACCGACAGTGCCACGACGAGGGCGGTGAGTAATCGCTTCCGGTACCTGACGAGTCGGCGGGGATGCAGCCGGTGACGCCCTCGGCTGGGCGCAGCATTCATGGTGGACCTACTTCGTCATGTCGGAAGGCCCATCGAGACAAGCAAACGTCTGCCGATTCGTATACGCCCGTTCGGTCGAGGGTGATCATCTGTTCGGTCACCATCGGCATCGATGAGGTGTTCACCGGATGGTCATGTGCCGTTGGCGACCCGTCTGCCCACCGCGACCTAGGGTGGGCGGCCAGATGAACGCTGGGTAGCGAGAGGTAGTCCGATGCGTAGCTCGGTACTCGAAGTGAGCACCAGCCCGGACGGCAGTGTGGTCATCCAGCCGCACGGATCGGTAGGACTCGATGTCGCGGTGGAGTTGCGGCAGCTCCTGGTGCACACCGTGCGCCGCGTCCGGCCGTTGCGGCTGATCGTCGACCTGGCCGACGTGCCGGAGCTGGACCCGATCAACCTGGGTTCGGTGGCCGCCGCGTGCGGGCTCGGCGACGACCTCCAGGTCGCCGTCTTCGTCGACAACCCCAACGGGCGGCTCGCCGAGCAACTCGCGGCGGCCGGTGTGCCCGCTCAGCGGGTCCGGGGACACTGACTTTTTCGGTCACCGGCCATCGGCCGTCCATCCGCCGTTAACCCGCCCCGGCATAGCATCCGCCCATGACCGATGTGCTGCTCCGCTCGCGTGCCGAGACGGCCCGGCTGGTGGCCGGGTCGCTGATCGGTGACAGCGGCGACCGCTGGAGGCACACCGCCGGGGTGGCCCACCGTGCCGCCGGGCTGTCCGCCCGGCTCGGCCTCGATCCCGACGTGCTGGTCGCGGCCGCCTGGCTGCACGACATCGGCTATGCCGAGCCGATCGCGCTGACCGGTTTCCACCCGCTGGACGGCGCCGTGCACCTGAGCGGCGAGGGCTGGCCGGCCCGGATCGCCGGTCTGGTGGCCTACCACTCGGGCGCCCGTTTCGTGGGCGCCGCGCGGGGTCTGGCCGGGCAGCTGGCCGCCTTCCCGGACGAGCGCAGCCTGATGGCCGACGCCCTCACCTACGCCGACCAGACGGTGGGCCCGACCGGCCTGCGGGTCGATCCGGAGGCCCGCTACACGGAGATGCTGCACCGGCACGGCCCCTGCTCGTGGAACGCGGCCGTCGACGCCGACCGCCGCCCCCACCTGCGGGGCACGGCCGCCCGCGTCGAGCACCTGCTAGCCGCCTAGGCCTTTCAGAAAACCTTCGAGCGCTTTCCGGTACGGCGGGAGCGTTCGCAGATCGACGAACTCCTCCGGACCGTGCTGCCCGTCGCCTCCCGGCCCGAAGATCACCGCGTCCACGCCCACCGCCGAGTAGAACCGGCCGTCGGCCGCCCCGTGCTTGCGCAGCAGTGAGCCGTCGTACCCCGCCTCCCGGGCGGCCCGCCGCAGCAGCCGCACCTCGGCGCTCTCCGGATCGGCGTGGTGCGGCGCGCCCAGCGCCTCCACGGTGACCGCGGCCCCGGCCACCGCCGTCAGGTGGGCCGCGATCTCGTCCGCCGGCCGGCCGGCCAGATCCGGGTCGGACGGCGGGAACCGGATGTCGACCAGCGCCGACGCGTCCGCCGGAACCACGTTGGCGGCCTCGTTGGAGGTCTCGATCCGGGCCACGTTGACGGTCGTGGTCCACTCCTCGGCGGCCGGGACCGGATGCCGGTCGAGCAGCCGCCGCACCGCCGCGGTCACCGTGAGCAGCGCGTTCGACCCCAGCCACGGGTAGGCGGCGTGGGCGGTGCGGCCGGTGGCGGTGAGCCGGGCCCGGATGATGCCCTTCGACTCGGTGACGATCCGCAGGCCGCTCTGCTCGCCGATGATCACGAAGCCGGCCCGGACGCCCCGCGCCACCTGGTGCCCGGTGCCGTCGAAACCGCCCACCTCCTCGTCGGTGACCAGCTGCAACGCCACCGGGTACGGCAGGGTGGGCGCCACCTCCCGGAACACCGTGGCCATCACCAGCGCGGCGGCCTTCATGTCGTGGGCGCCGCGACCGTACAGCCGGTGGCCGTCGGCGCGGGCGGTGAACTGCCCGGGCGCGCCGGGCACCACGTCCAGGTGGGCGTTGAGGATCACCCGGGGCGGGCCCGGGGTGGACACCAGGGCGCTCGGCTTCCCGCGGGACTCGAACCGGCGGACCTCGAACCCCGGGCCGACCAGGCCGAGCACCATGTCGAGAGCCCGCCGCAGGTCGGCCGGCCGGTCGGCGGTGGACCGGATCCCGATCAGTTCGGCGAGCTCATCCATCGATGAAAACTACCGCGGAAGCCGCTCTCCCGCCTCGATCGCGACCGGCAGCCTGTTCCCGGCCGGCGGCAGTGGGCAGGTCGCGAACGCGGTGTAGGCGCACGGCAGGTTCGTGGCCCGGTTGAAGTCGAGCACCACCGACCCGTCCTCCTCCGGCGGGGCGATGAACAGGCTCCGGTTCGCGGCGTACGTGGTCAGCCCCGAGGTGGCGTCGGTGAACAGCGCGAACAGCGACCCCGGCGTGCCGCCGTTGAAGACGGTCAGCGACTGCGGTTCCCCGCCCACCGTGAACTCGACCCGGCCGGGCGACTCGTAGACGTGCTCGACGCCCTCGGCCACCGACCCGACGGTGACCGGCTCCGGCTCGGCGAACGCCGTGAACCGGCCGCCGATCACCCACTTCTCCTCGGCCGGGTAGGCGGGCGTGCCGGTGTAGGCGGTCAGCACCGGGTTGTCCGGATGCCGCGGCCGGATCACGTCGAGGCCGCCCCGCCGGGCGATCTCGATCACCGCGCCGCCATGACCCACGGTGGTGTCGGCGCGTTCCGTCAGCGGCGGGAACCGGTGCGTCCCGGTCACCTCCCGCCCGTCGACGGTGAGGGTCTCGCCGGTGCCGAGCGCCACGGTCACCCCGTCCGGTCCGCTGCTCCACTCGCCGGGCGCGCCGTCGAACCGTTGCGGGGTGGCGTCCAGCCAGTGCAGGCCGGTGATCGCGAGGAAGCCGTGCGGGTCGGCGCGCCGCTTCTCGTGGTCGGCGTGCCACTGGTCCCACTCCTGCTGGAACAAGGTCGTCATGCCATAGGACCTTAATCTCTACTTGTTGCATGGGTTATTGGCCGGGGTCGTGACATCTGCTAACTTCCTCGGCAGGTCATGAGTGCCAGCGCGAAGCCCCGGCTCGCTGGCCGGCAACCCTTCCGTTCGCGACGGGGTGCCCCGGGTGAGGACCGGGCCGGTGTCGTCCGACACCGGCAAGCGGCGAACCCGTGGAGGCGCGGTCATGCCATCTCTCGACATCCTCGGCGACGATCTCAAGGTAGCCCTTCCCTCCGGTGAGCTGGTTCGCTTCGCCCACCTCGACTACGCGGCGTCGGCGCCGTGCGTGCGGGCCGCGGCCGACGCGGTCCAGGACCTCCTGCCGCGCTACGGCTCGGTGCACCGGGGCACCGGGGTCCGCTCCCGCGGCTCCACGTTGGCGTACGAGCTGGCCCGCGACGTGGTCGCCGAGTTCGTGGGCGCCCGCCCCGGCGATGCGGTGATCTTCACCCGGAACACCACCGACGCGCTCAACCTGCTGGCCCGCGCGCTGCCGCCGGGCACCACCACGATCCAGTTCGAGGGCGAGCACCACGCCAACCTGCTGCCCTGGCCGAACCCGCTGCGCCTGCCGCTGCCGGCGTCGGCCGGGGACGCCGTCACCGCGCTACGGCAGGCGTGCGAGCGCCTGGCCGGGCCGGCCGTGCTGACCGTCACCGGCGCGAGCAACGTCACCGGCGAGGTGTGGCCGGTCCGCGAACTCGCCGAGGTGGCCCGCGCGCACGGCGTACGGGTGATCGTCGACGCCGCCCAGCTGGCCCCGCACGCCCCCACCCGCCTCGACGACCTGGGCGCCGACTACCTGGCGTTCTCCGGCCACAAGCTGTACGCCCCGTTCGGCGCCGGGGTGCTGGCCGGCCGTGCGGACTGGCTGGACGCGGCGGAGCCGTACCTCGCCGGTGGCGGCGCGAGCGCCGTGGTGGGCGACCGTCCCGGCGACCTGACCTGGGCCACCGGCCCGGCCCGGCACGAGGGCGGCACCCCGAACCTGCCCGGCGCGGTGGCGCTGGCCGCGGTCTGCGAGGCGCTGGAAGCCGCCGACCGGGCCGCCCTGCACGCCCACGAGCAGGAGCTGCTGGCCGGGTTGCGCGACGGTCTCGCCGACCTGCCGGGAGCCACCGAGGTCAGCGTCTTCGGGCCGGCCCACCCCCGGGTCGGGATCGTCTCGCTGGCCCTGGACGCCTCCGATCCGGCGGCCGTGGCCCGGCGGCTGGACGCCGAGCACGGCATCGGCGTACGGGCCGGGCAGTTCTGCGCCCACCCGCTGGTCCGCCGGCTCACCCGCGACGGCCGGGCCGGAAGCTGCGGGGACGGCCCGCCCGGACTGCTGCGGATCAGCTTCGGCCTGGGCAGCACCACCGAGGACACCGACCGGCTGCTCGCCGGGCTCCGCGAGGTCCTCGGCACCTGATTCGCAACCGGCGAGGTGCTTCGGCGCGGGCATCGAAGGCCGATCATGCCTCTCGTGGCGACGTGGATGACGCGGCTCCGCGACCGGCTCCCGACCGGTGGCGGCCTGCGTGAGGAGGACTGGGCGGGCCGGCACCGGCTCCTGACGGTGCTGCTCGCCGTCTGCATGGTGCTGCTGACGGTGTTCGGCGTGTTCCGCGCCGAACACCCGACCGACCTGCTGATCATCGACGGGCTGCTGCTGCCCTGCCTGGTCGGCGCGGTACGCCTGGGTAACCGGCGGGCCCGGTCGATCGTGGTGGCGCTCGGCTTCGCGACAGCGTCGGCCGGGTTCGTGGCCCTCTGCCACGGCCTCACCGAGGCACACTTCTCGTTCTTCATCGCGGTGGCGGCGCTCGCCCTCTACCGGGACTGGGCGCCGTTCGGTGTCTTCCTGGCCGCCACCGTCCTGCACCACGCCGGCTTCGGCGTGACCGAGGCCGGCCACACCTTCGGCCACCACCAGGCGCAGATACACCCGCTGGTGTGGGCGCTGCTGCACGGTGTCGCGGTGCTCGCCGCCGCCGGGTTCCACGTGATCGCCTGGCGGCTGACCGAGACCGAGGAGCAGCGCGCCCAGGACAACCTGGACGAGAGCCAGGCCCAGCTCGGTGTCGCCTTCGACGAGACGCCGGTGCCGATGGCCATGTTCGGCGCGGACGGGCGGGTTCTGCGAATCAACCCGGCGTACCGGGACTGGCTGCGCCTGCCCGGCCGGCTGCCGGACGGGTTCCGCGTCGCCGACCTGCCGCTCGTCCCGGTCGACGAGAGCGAGACGAGCCTGATGCGGCTGGCCACCGAGTCCCGCCAGCCGACGAACGTGACCCGGCAGTACCGGCGTACCGACGACGGCTCGCTGATCTGGGTGCAGACCCACGCCACCGGCCTGCGCGACCGCAACGGCCGGCTGCGGCTGATCCTGGCACACTGCATCGACGTGACCGCGACCCGCGACCACGAGGCCGAGCTGCGCTACCAGGTGCGGCACGACTCGCTCACCGGCCTGCTGTCCCGCCAGGCGTTCGAGCACGACCTGGTGCTGCTGCTGGAGAGCAGCGCCGAACCGGTCAGTGTCATCTACCTGGACGTCGACCGGTTCAAGTCGATCAACGACGGGGCCGGTCACGGCACCGGCGACGACGTGCTGCGGGCCCTGGCCACACGCCTCGCCCAGGTCGTCCCGGACGGCGCCCTGCTCGCCCGGCTCGCCGGCGACGAGTTCATCGCGGCGCTGCCCGGCCCGTCCGGCACCGGCCTGCGGGTCGGCAACGGCATCCTCGCGTCGCTCGCCGGGCCGCTCGCCGTCGGCGGCTCCGAGCTGCCCGTGTCGGTGAGCATCGGCATCACCACGGCTTTCAGCGGGATGCCCGCCGAGGAGGTCGTGCTCGCCGCGGACACGGCCATGTACGCGGCCAAGCGCGCCGGCGGCAACCGGCTCCAGGTGTTCACCGAGAACCTGCGGGTGCCCGTGCGGGAGCGGATCGCCGCGGAGGGCCGGCTGCGCCGTGCGCTGTCCGGCGAACTCCGGGTCACCCTGCCGCTGTGGTTCCAGCCGGTGGTCACCACCGCCACCGGGCGGATCGCCGGCGCCGAGGCCCTGGTCCGGATGCGCACCCCGGACGGGGAGATCCTCACCCCGTACCACTTCGTCGGCGCCGCCGAGGAGACCGGCCTGATCGTGCCGCTCGGCGAGTACGTGCTGCGCTCCGCCGTCGACCACCTGCTGCACTGGTCGGACCGGCTCGGCTACGTGTCGGTCAACGTCAGCCCGCGGCAGCTCGCCGAGCCGGACTTCGTGCCGATGGTGGCCGGGGTGCTGGCCGGCGTCCCCGGGCTGGACCCGTCCCGGATCGTCCTGGAGATCACCGAGACCGCGCTGCTGTCCTCGACGGTCGACGTCAGCGAGCGGCTCGCCTCGCTCAAGCGCCTCGGCGTTCGCATCGCCCTGGACGACTTCGGCACCGGCTACAGCTCGCTGACCTGGCTCAAGTCGCTGCCCGCCGACATCGTCAAGCTGGACCGCTCGTTCGTGGCCGGCCTGGCCGACGACCCGCGCAAGGCGTCGATCATCCAGGCGGTGCTGTGGCTGGCCCGCTCGCTGGGCATGTCCACGATCGCCGAGGGCGTCGAGGAACCGTCCGACTGGGAGGCGCTCAAGGCCGCCGGCTGCCCGGCCGTGCAGGGCTACCTGTTCAGCAGGCCGCTGCCCGGCCCGGAGTTCGACCGGATGCTCCGCGAGTCCCACGAAAGGGCCACCTCGGACGGAGTTCACTTGAACGAAACCACCGGGACGGTTCTGGCCGGTTAGAGTCCGGCCATCCTGGACAACGTTGATCCCTTCATCGGCACCGCGGCCACCGATCTGCCCCGCGCACACGGTCTCGCCGCTACCTGGTGGTGGCCGAAACCTCAGGTGGGCAACACCCACCCGGGCGCCACCTCCCCCTTCGGCATGGTCTCCGCCTGTGCCTACTCGGGGGCCTACCCGACCGGCTACGGCCGGTACGCCAAGAACACCGAGGGCGTGCCGGAGGACATGTTCGGCCGGATGCAGGCGTCCGGCTTCACCCACTTCCAGCAGTCCGGCACCGGCGCCATCCGCAAGTACTACAACTACGTGCGGGTCACCCCGATGGTGCAGCCGCTCGACGACCTGGGCCAGTCCTGGGCGCTGGAGGAGGAGCGGGCCGAGGCCGGCTACTACGCCGCCAACCTCGAGACCGGCATCCGCTCCGAGATCACCGTCGGCGAGAAGGTGGCGGTGCACCGCTACACCTTCCCCGACCACCACAGCGCCCGGCTCGTCATCGACCTGTCCTGCGGCGGCCTCGCCATCGACCTCGGCCGGACCGTGCCGTTGCGCGCCCAGATCGAGAGCACGGGCCACGGCCGGGCGCAGGGCACCGTGGTCATGGAGGGCGTGCCGCTGTCGGTGTACGCCGAGGTGGACAGTCCCGGCTGGCGGCAGATGCTCTGGTACGACCGGCGGCTCATCCCCGGCGGCACCCGGCTCGACTTCGACAGCATCCGGCACACCACGCTGCGCCCGTTCGGCATGCTCTTCATGGGCGCCGCCCGGGCCGGGCAGACCATCGAGGTCCGGCTGGGCTTCTCGCTGCGCGGCTGCGACCAGGCCCGGCGCAACCTGGAACGCGAGTGCGGCGTGGGGCAGAGCGCCTTCGAGACGGTCCGCGCCCGGACCAGTTCCCGCTGGCGCGACCACCTGGGCCGGGTGCGGGTCGAGGGCGGCACCGACGCGCGCCGCACGGTGATGGCGACCGCCCTCTACCACTCGCTGATCAAGCCGTGCATCGCCGAGGACGAGAGCCCGAACTGGCCCGACCCCGGCCCGTACGCGTTCGACGTCTGCACCATGTGGGACATCTACAAGACGCAGATCCCGCTGCTGTCGGCGATCGTCCCGGACCGGGCCGGCGACGTGCTGGAGTCGCTGATCCGGGTGTGCGAGGAGGAGGGCAACTTCCCGATCGGCTACCGGATGGCCCGCGGCGCCGACCGGTTCTTCCGGCAGGCCAGCGCGCTCGCGCACACCGCGCTGGCCGACGTGCACGCGCTGCGGCGGCCGGGCATCGACTGGAGCTGGGCGCTCGTGCACATGGTCGACGACCTGCGCCGGCTCTACGGTGAGGACTTCTGGGAGCACGGCGTGGTGCACCCGATCACGCACACCCTCGATCTCGCGTACGCCCATCACTGCACCGCGCAGGTGGCCCGCGCCCTGAACGACCACCGCCTGGCCGACGACCTGGAGCGGCGCAGCCGCGACTGGATCAACGCCTTCGACCCGGCCACCGGCCTGCTGCGCGACTCGGAGTTCTACGAGGGCGGCAAGTGGAACTACTCGTTCCGGCTGCTGCACGACATGGCCGGGCGGATCCGGATGGCCGGCGGCGACACCGCGTTCACCGCGATGCTGGACCGGTTCTTCGGCTACGGCGCCGAGCCGGTCAAGCAGCCCGGCCGCTGCCCGGATCCGATCGAGATGACCGCCGGGTACGCGCTCAACCGTTTCGAGGGCCTGAACAACGAGCCGGACATGGAAGTGCCCTGGGCCTATCACTACGCGGGCCGCCCGGACCGCACCGCCGAGATCGTCGACGCGGCGCTGACGTGGCAGTTCGGCACCGGACCGGGCGGGCTTCCCGGCAACGACGACTCCGGCGGCCTGAGCTCCTGGTACGTCTGGGCGTCACTGGGCCTGTTCCCGGTGGCCGGGCAGAACCTGTTCCTGGTCAGCGCGCCCGCCTTCGCCCGTGCCTCGCTCCAGGTCGAGGGCGGCGAGTTCGTCATCGAGACCAGCGGACATCGAGAATCACCGATCGGTGTCGACGGCATCGACCGCGACCCGTCACCCCAGTACGTTCAGTCCGCGACCCTCAACGGGAGGCCCCTGCACGCCACCCACCTGAACGCGGCCGACGTCCATCACGGCGGACGGCTGCATCTGCGGCTCGGGCCCGAGCCCTCCACCTGGGGGCAACGGATCCGGCCGCCTTCCCTCTCCGATCCGCACCCTAAGGAACGCCGATGAGCCGACCGACCCGCCGCCTCGTGATCGCGGTCCGAGCCGATCCGGTCATCTGTGGACACTCCGGTGAGGCCCGCAACCTCGCCGAAGTGGCCCTCACCCGTGGTTTCGACGACGTCCGGCTGCTCACCTGGCCGATCCCCGCCCTGCAATCGGCCGGGCTGCCGCTCAAGCCGCTCGACCGGTTGCTGCCGTACAGCCCCGGCATCACCGTGGAACGGCCCGAGGCGGTGGGCGACTACCGGGTCCCGGACGGCCGCCACCTGGCCGGGCTCACCGGCCGCCTGGTCGAGCTGCTCGCCGAGCCGGTGCCCACCGTCTGCCTGTCGATGTACCTCGTGCCGCACACCCAGGTGATCAACGACGCGGTCACCGCGGCCCGGGCCGCCGGATTCGCCTCCGACGTGCACACCATCGCCAAGGCGGTCGGCTCCGACGTCACCAACGTCATCCGCTCCTGCCTGCGCGAGGGCCGGTTCGGGGCGGCCACCGTGCTGCTCACCACCTTCCTGGCCAGCGACCAGGTGGTGGCCGTCTCCGAGTACACCCGCGACGAGATCATCGCCGCGGCCGAGGAGGTGGACGCGCACTGCGGCACCGCCTTCGCCGGGCAGTGCCGGGACCGGGTCACCGTCAGCTACCCGCCGATCGACGCGGCCGCCTTCGTGGACCCCGATCCGGCCGCCGTCGACGCCGCCCTGGCCCGCCGCGGCCTGGCACGCGGGAGGTACATCCTGTTCCTCTCCCGGGTGGCCCGCGCCAAGGGCATCTACGACCTGGTCATCGCGTACGGCCAGATGCGCTGCCGGGACGACGTGCCACTCGTCGTCGCGGGCACCGGGCCGGCCCTCGAACACGTGCGGGCGATGGCCAAGGAGGACGACCGGATCATCTTCCTCACCGATGTGGACGACGACGAGAAGCCGCTGCTCATGGCCGGGTGCGCGGCGTACGCGCTGCCCACCAAGCCGGAGCCCGACTTCGTCGAGACCTTCGGCATCGCGCTCGCCGAGAAGGCCCTCGCCGGCGGCGGGCCGATCATCACGACCACGACCGGGGGAGTGGGCGAGGCGGTCGGCGACACCGCGGTCATCGTCGAGGCGGGCGACATCGGCGGGCTCGCCGAGGCGGTCGACCGGGTGGTGCTCGAGATGTCCGCCGAACAGCGCCGGGACCTGGAGGTGCGCGCGCGGGCGCACGCCATGACCTTCGACCGCGGCGCCGTCTTCGACCAGCTCTTCCAGATCAAGACCGAATGACGACGGTACGGGGGACGAGCGCGCGCTCGTCCCCCGTACCCCTCGGATCTTGATCTAGATCTTGTGCTCCGCGGCCAGTCGGTCGAGTTTGGCGTAACCCTCGTTGACGCCGACCTCCATGCCGCTCCGCAACCAGGCGTCCCGGCCCTCGAAGCTGTCCACCAGCGACTGCGCGTGCAGGCGGGTCCGCCCGTCGCCGAGGTCCTCGAACCACAGCGTCTCCAGCGCCACGCCCTCCGGCTGGCCCTCGAAGGTGAAGGTCTGCACGATCCGCTCCGGTCCCACCTCGTGGAACGTGCCGCGGAACGCGTACTCCTCGTCGCCGCGCCTGGCCACATACCTCCAACTGCCGCCGGTCCGTGCGTCCCAGTAGTCGACGGTGTTGGTCAGCGAGTCCGGGCCGCTCCACTGCACGAAGATCTCCGGATCGGTGTGCGCCCTGAGCAGCTGCGCCGGGGTGGCCGCGAAGTCCCGGGTGAGCCGGATGATCGGCAGCTTCGGGTCGGCCTCGATGGTGGTCTCCACGATCTTGTTCATTGCTGTCCTTCTCCCTCTCGCTCCGGCTTCTCGTCCTTCTCGTCCGTGTGCATCGCCTCAAGAACCGCGTCGAGCCGGCTGAACCGTCGCTCGGCGCGGCTGCGGTAGCGCTCGATCCAGTCGTTCATCCGGTCGAACACCTCCGTCTCCAGGTGCACCGCGCGGGGCTGCGGCCCGGGCGGCCGGGTGACCAGCCCCGCCTCCTCCAGCACGCGCAGGTGTTTGTAGACCGCCTGCAACGACATCCGGTACGGCTCGGCGAGCTGGTTGACCGTCGCGTCCCCGTCGGCCAGCCGGGCCACCATGTCCCGCCTGGTGGGATCGGCGAGTGCCGCGAACACCCGGGACAGTGAATCCGCCGACATCGTCCCTCGTTTCAACTCTCCGGTTGAAACTCAAGTTAGGCCGGTTCTCCGGGATTGTCAACTCGATGGTTGAAAGTGCACGTCAGATCGATTTAGCGGCGAGGTGCTAAACCGAGCTGTCGTCCCCCGGAAAACATCCTGTAAACACATTCTCGACAATCGGTTACTGATCTGTGCCCATTCACGGGCTTCCGGGGCCTAGGATCGATCTCACTCACCCCCCATGCCGTTCACCGGCTCTGGCCGAGCACGCCCGGGGACCATCCGACGGGGAGGAGCGTTCCGTGCACGACGAGATGATGACCCTGATCGACGACTGCATCGCCCGGATGACACTGCTGCGCGACCAGCTGGCCGCCTCCCGCCGCGTCCAGCCCGGCGAACGCCACACCACGGTGCTGGACGCCATCGCCGTGGCGGAGCGCTTCGCCACCGAGGCCACCCGGACGGTGAGCCCGCCGTCGGTCACCCTGTCCCCACCCGCCGCCGGCCCGGTGGTCCGCTACTCCACCGCCGGCTAGCCCTCCGTCCCACTGATCCCGTGGGGCCACGGCCCTCGCGCGACGACCGTCCCCGGCGGCCCGTCACCGCTTCACCGCGCTCCGGAACAGCCGCGTGGCCGTCGGATAGCCCCCGATCCTGTCCGGCTGGTCGTGGGGGCTGTCTCGAGCGCTCAGTGCCAGCCGGGCAAGATCGACCACGGCGCGCGGCCACTTCGCCCCGCGCCTGCCGAGCCCGGCTCCGGGCGCTCCCAGGCTTGCCGGTCCCGCGGAGGTCGATGCGCCGGCCGGCGTGGTTGCGCGGGAATCCGTGGCCGCCCGGCGGCGGGTCAGGGACGGGCGGTCGCCTGGTCCAGGACGTCGTCGGCGGGACAGCGGCCCCGGTAGACGTACCTCTCGGTGAAATCGGCGACCGCGTCGCGCAGTTCCCGCGAGACGCCCTGCCGGGCCAGGCCCGCGTAAGCGGCCAGGAAGCAGTCCCGTGCGGCGGCCGCCAGCACCGGATCGGTGAGCGCGTCCCGGGCCGCGCGTTCCCACAGCGCGGGCTCGCCAGCCAGATGCCCGGTCGCGTCGGCGGCCTCCGTGGCGGCCCGTGGATC
The DNA here is from genome assembly GCF_019429605.1 of Actinoplanes hulinensis. Lineage (NCBI taxonomy): Bacteria > Bacillati > Actinomycetota > Actinomycetes > Micromonosporales > Micromonosporaceae > Actinoplanes > Actinoplanes hulinensis. The sequence goes on from NZ_JAHXZI010000005.1 coordinate 239,105, forward strand.
GTCCAGCAGGATCGACGTCACCGCCGCCACGACCCGCCAGCCGTCGCCCGGCTGGTGGTCGGCCACGTCGAGTTCGAGATGGCCGCGCGCGGCCACCGGCGGCCGCAGCCCGGCCAGGTGCCGCTCCAGGTCGGCGATGGTGATGCGGCCCAGTTCGCGGAGCGTCTGCCGCGGCGAGCTGCCTCCGCTTCCGCTCGCCCCCATCGCGTACGCCGTCCAAGCGGCCCGCGGATCCCCACCTCCAGCGTGGACCGGGAGGGTGCGGCGCGCCGCCTGGCGTACGCTGCGCCAGCCGGTCGGCCGACCATGCCGCAACGGCGAGTTCGCGAAAGCGGCCGCCAGCACCGGAGCGAGCGTGTGCGCCAGCGCCCAGCGGCGCGGCAGCCCGAGCGGCCCACCCCCGTCCAGTCCCGCCTCGAGCCCCACCCGGATCCCGGCGGTCGCCGACCACGCCGCCTGCTCGCCACCGTCCGACCGCACGCCGGCCGAGGACTGTCCCGACGTGCTGAGCCGATGGTCCGTGCCGGTCGTGGTCTGTCCGGGCGCGTTGAGCCGATGGTCTGTGCCGGTCGTGGTCTGTCCGGGCGCGTTGAGCCGATGGTCCGTGCTGGTCGTGGTCTGCCCCGGCACGTTGAGCCAGCGTTGCTCCGTGCCGGTCGGGGCCTGCCCGGACACGCTGAGTCGATGCTGCTCCGCGATTCGCGCCGAGGCGGCCAGGTCGTCGCTCATCCGCCGGAGCGCCATCTCGATCCCGGGCGACGGTGGTCCGCTGACGGTCATCACCCGCGGTGACCGGATGTCCAGGAACCCGTGCCGCAGCGACCGCCGTCCGATCGGGGCGCACCCCGGCTCCACCGGTAGGTCGACGGTGATCCCCACGAACCCGGGCAGCCCCGGTGCGAACGCCCGCGCCGCCACGAACTCCTCGGCCGCCCGCTCACTCAGGCTCCCCATACCGGCCCCGCCTCCCCCGTCCCAGGAGCGGCGAGCATAGCATTCCTATCTGCCAACTAGGAATATTGCCATCGCGCGTTCCCGGCTCCCACCACGACGATCATTCTCGCCTTCACCTGCCGCATCGAGCGTCTGGCATTGTTTGGCTCCCGCATCGAGTCATCCGCTCGCCGTCTTGCCGCCCATCTTCGGCGGGGCCACTCATGCGGAGGTCTGTGGGCCGGGGCAGCGTGGACCCTGGCGCCCGGCTGTCAGGTGGAAGTCGTGAGCGGAACGCCGGCCGTCCATCTTCGGGATGGGTTCCTAGGATGCCTTAGGGGAGGTGGCGGGGAGCCCTTAGCGGGGAATCGGGGGCGAGGCAGGGAAAGCACCGGTGCCGGGCCGATACGGTGCGGCCATACGGTCGGGCCATGCCATCGAACAGCGTCACCGTTCGCTTCGCCGCCCTGGACGCGCCGGCTCTCATGCTGGTCTACGGGCTGCTCCGCCTGATCGACGGCCTGGACGGCGCCCGCGACCCGGCTGACCTCGCCTGGGTCGCCGGGCACCTGGCGTTCTTCGCCGCGATGGTGCTGTTCGCTGTGCTCGCCGTCGGCCTGCGCAGGATTGCCCCGCCGGGCGCCGGACCGGTCGCCACGGTGGCCACCGCCATGACCCTGTCCGGTGTGGCCGGCTTTCTCTGGGTGATCGCCGGGGACCTGTCACCCGCTCTCCGGGCGGCCGCCCCGCTGCCCGAACCGCTCCAGGTCGCCGGCCCGCTGTTGTTCGCTCTCGGCATGCTCACCCTGCTCGGTCTGATGGTCGCCGCCCGGCGGGCCCCGGCGTGGAGCCCACTGATGTTCGGCGCCGGCATCGTGGCGCTCACTCTGGACGTCGACAACCTTCCACTGGCCGCCCTGATCCTGCTCGCCGCGCTCGCGCCCCTGGCCCGCCCGGATCGCCGCCGTGCCGGCCTGACCCGCCGCTACGTCTGAGATCCCGCCCCGTTCGGAGACGTCACCCGCGACCCCGTTCGGGTGTCCTGGTTCCCGGGGGAAGCGCCCGGGAACCAGGAAGATCCCGTCGGCCTGGTGCGGCCTGGCCTGCGCCGTGCCGCCCGGCTGGGCTTGAGCTGCTCGGTTGGGCTTGAGCTGCCCGCCTGGGCTCGCGCTGCTCGGTTGGCCCAGCGGTCGTCGGCTGGCTGGGCGGTGAGCGATCATCGTGGCGTGATGCTGTTGCTGCCAGCTGATGTCCTGCGCCCGCGCCGCCCCGATGAGCACTTCGCCGGGGAGGCGCGGGCCGCCCGGGAGGCCGGGATCGAGGTCGCCCTGATCGACCATGACGCGCGGAGCGGCTGGGACGCCGCGGTGGCGCGCGTTCCGGCGAGCACCGCCGCCGTCTATCGGGGATGGATGCTCGACAGTGGACGGTACGCGGCGATGGCGGGGGCGCTGGCCGACCGTGGGGTGACGCTGCGGACCGGGGCCGCTTCGTACCGGCGGGCACACGAGTTGCCCGGCTGGTACGCGGCGGCCGCGGGCGGCACCCCCGAGTCGGCGTGGACCGATGGCGACGACCGGGAGGACTTCCGGCGGGCGTGCGCCGCGCTGGGTGACGGGCCCGCGGTGCTGCGGGACTACACCAAGTCGATGAAGCACCACTGGGACGAGGCGGCGTTCCTGCCGGACGTCGCGGACGGGCCGGCGGCGTGGCGGGTCGCGAGCCGGTTCCGGGAGTTGCGCGGCGACGATTTCGCCGGTGGCTTCGTGGTGCGCCGGTTCGAGTCGTTCACCGGCGCGGAGGTACGCACGTGGTGGGTGGATGGCTCGTGCCGGCTGGTCACGGCCCACCCGGACACCCCGGAGGCGCCGCCGCCCGCGGATGTCGAGATCGGTGTGGCGGAGTCCGCCGTACGATCGCTGGGTTTGCCGTTCGTGACGGCCGACCTGGTCAGGCGCGCTGACGGGCGGTGGCGGATCGTCGAGATCGGTGACGGCCAGGTGAGCGACCGTCCGTCCGGCACACCGTCGGAGGAGTTGATCGGGGCACTGTTCGGGGCCTGATTTCTGTCGTACCCCCTCGCTGGGTTCGTGCCGTGGTGAACCGGCTCCTCGCGATGGCCGGTCCGCTGCGGCTTCGCTCACGCCCGGTGGGCGGCGAGGTCGTCGGTTGCCCACAGCGGCGCGGGTGGGCGTACCTATGAAGGGGGTTTGAGGAGGTTGTCGCGTTTGGTGGCGTATTCGTCGTCGGTGAGCAGGCCGGCGGCGTGGAGTTCGGTGAGGTGGTGGAGCAGGGCCGTGTTGTCGGGGGTGCCGGTGCGGCACCGCTGGATGAGGTCGGCCAGGTAGGGCGCGGTCGGGCGGTCGGTGCCGAAGGAGACGGTGTGGCCGCCGGTCTCGATGTCGATCCGGGAGCGGAGGAGGCCGCGGTGGGCGGTGACCGAGGTGACGGCGGTGAGGGGGATCCGTTCACGGCCTGCGCCGGCGCGCATCAGGGTGCCGGTGCTGGCGAGTTCGAGCCGGTCGGGGTAGACGAGGAGGTAGAGGTCGGCGCCGCCGTCGCGGCTGTGGGCGACGGCGAGGGCGCCGCTGGTGTCGACGCTGTTGCGCTGCGCCTTGGCCAGGGCCCGGGTGCAGTGATCCGGGACGGGGTTCACGACAGACCACCGTAGTTCATCGACCAGCATCCATCGGTTGCGTAGGCTTGCCGCCCATGGACGAACGGGTCTTCACCGAGCGTGGTGAGCTGGTCCTGCGTCGCCGGGCCGGGCATTTCGAGCTGATCAGCAACGGTGTCTTCCTGATGGACACCCGGTCGGGTGAGTCGGAGCGGGTCCTGGTGCGGGCCGCCCTGGCCGTCGCGCCGCCCGGCCCGCGGCTGCTGATCGGCGGCCTCGGGGTGGGGTTCTCGCTGGCGGAGGCGGTCCACACGGACGCCGCGGAGATCGTCGTCGTGGAGATCGAACCGGCCGTGGTGCGGTGGCATCACGGGGTGCTCCGGCAGTTCAGCGAGGGGGCGCTCGACGATCCCCGGGTGCGGGTGGTGACCGCCGATCTGGCGGCCTGGTTCACCGGGACCAGCGACCGGTTCGACGTGATCTGCCTGGACGTCGACAACGGCCCCGGCTGGACCGTTTTCGATCACAACACGGGGCTGTACCGGGCGGCTGGGCTGGCGATGCTGCGCGACCATCTGCGGCCGGGCGGGGTGCTGGCGGTGTGGAGCGCGTCGGCCGAGCCGGGCTTCGAGGCCACCCTGACCCGGACGATCGGGCCGGTCCGCACGGTTCGGGTGCCGGTCGAGCGCGGTGAGCCGGATGTCGTCTACGTGGCATCATGCGCGGGGTGACGACCGCGCTGATCTACGGTGAGTTCGCCGCCCGTGAGGCCGCGGGCGAGTCCCCGGCGTACGAGAACCTCGCCGTCGCCGTCTCCCGCGACGCCCACCTGATCGGCCTGCTGGACACGTTGCCGCCGGCGAAACGGCAGCCGAACCTGCTGTTCGCGGCCGGCCGGTTCCTGGGCGCGCCGGTCACCGACCCGCCGGCGTTCCTGGAGTTCGCGGCGGCCAACTGGGAGCGGATCGCGCGCGAGATCCGCCGCCGGGCGACGCAGACCAACGAGCCGGCCCGGTGCGCGCTGCTGCTGCCGTTGCTCGCGGCGCTGCCGCAACCCCTCGCGTTGCTCGAGGTGGGCGCGTCGGCGGGCCTCAATCTCTTCCCCGACCGGTACGCGTACCGCTACGGCGATCACGTCCTCGGCGACGGCGGTCCGCTCCTTGACTGCGCCTTGACCGGAATCGATCCGCCGAGCAGGCTACCCGAGGTGGTCTGGCGGGCCGGTCTCGACCTGAATCCCCTCGACGTCACCGACCCGGCCGACACGGCCTGGCTCCAGGCGCTGACCTGGCCGGAGCGGGACGACCGCCGCGAGCGTCAGCGTGCCGCCGCCCGCGTCGCCGCCGCCGATCCGCCGCTGCTGGTCCGTGGTGACCTGGTCGACGACCTGCCGGCGCTGGCCGCGGAGGCGCCGGCCGGCGCCACCCTGATCGTCTTCCACACGTCGGTCCTCTACCAGGTTCCGGCCGATCAGCGCCGGGCCTTCACCGATCTGGTACGGACGATGCGCGCCCACTGGATCGCGGTGGAGAACCCGACCGTTCTCGATCACGCCAGCCTGCCGAACCCACCGGACGAGCGCCTGCACAACGTGCTCGCGCTGGACGGCCGCCCGCTGGCGTGGGCCCGCCCGCACGGCGAGGCCCTCACCTGGTTCGGTGACCGCCCATAGACCCGGGCTCGGGCGTGCACGTGAGCCGGCGACCCGGGCCGCCGTGCCGCCAGGGGAGCAGGACGACACTGGCCGCGACGGCGAGGCCGCAGATCGCCAGGGCGGTCCGTACGTCGGTGAGCGCGGCCAGCAGCCCACCCAGCGCGATGCCGACCGGCTGGCAGATCCGCGACGAGACCGACCACGCCGAGATCACCCGGGCCATGTAGCGGTCCTCGGTCTGCTCCATCCGGTACGCCGCGAACGCCGGATTGAACACCCCCGTCGCGAACAGGGCGAACGTCTCCACCACGATCATCAGCAGCAGCCCGGGAAGCCCGGCCGGCATGAACGCCAGCAGGCACAGCCACACCGCTCGCCAGACACCCGACCACAGCAGGACCCGGCGCCGGCCGAACCGGCGGGTCAGCGGCGCCAGCGCCAGGGCGCCCAGGATGCCGCCCAGGCAGGGGATGCCCCAGCCGATGCCGTACTGCCAGGCCGGGAAGTCCAGTTCGTCGAGCATCAGGACGGCCAGCAGCGGTGAGGCGGCCATCATGCCGGACCCGAACAGTTGCGCGTTGAGGAACAGGGCCCGCAGGTCACGGTGGACGAACACGTACCGCCAGCCGGCCCCGATCTCCGCCCACCGGCCGGTGCCCGGCTCACGCCGTGGTGGCTTCGGCTCCGGGCCGCGCAGACTGCGGACACCGGCCGCGGACAGCAGGAAACTCACCGCGTCGACGGTCACCGTCCAGCCGACGCCCACCCACGAGGTCAGCGCCCCGCCGATCGGTGGGCCGGCGCTGTACGCGGTCCAGAACGTGGCCTCCATCCGGCCCGTCGCGGTGGCCCGGTCACCCGGCGCCACCAGCGCTTTCAGGTGGGCGCCGCTGGCTGCCGCGAAGACGATCGCGGCGGCCGCCTGGATCGCCGCCACCAGGCCGAGCTGCCCGTAACCGAGCACGCCGAACCAGAGCGCCACCGGCACGCTGAACAGGGCGAGCGCGCGGGCCAGGTCGGCGCCGACCATGACCGGCCGCTTCCTGCGGAACTCCACCCACGGGCCGGCCGGCACCGCCACCGCGGCGGCCGCCAGCCCGGACATCGTGGCCAGCAGCGACACCTGCCAGGCCGGGACCTCCAATACCAGGATCGCGACCAGCGGAAGCGCGCCGAAGCCGATCCCGGTGCCGATCTCGCTGGCCGCGTACGCCGCCCACAGGCGCCGAAAGTCCGAGCCGAGAGCCACCGGCGCACCCTACCGGTGGCCCGCCGCTTCGGTCGGGCCCCACCGGTAGGTGACTGGTCACACGACGATCGGGACACGCGATCACCCCCGAGCCGGGCCGCGCGACGCCGGCGAATCGGCCGGTAGCCGTACGACCCCCACTACGGCCGGGCGGGATCGCCCGGTTCGGTGTGCAGCAGCCCGCCGATGAGGGCGATCCCGTCCGGAACGGGCCGCAGCACCAGGGCGGTGTTCTCCTCCGGGCGCGCGATCCCGGGATCCTGCCGGCCGCACAGCCGCAGGAAGCGCTCCACCGTGACCACGAACGACCCGCCGTCCACGGTGAGCCGAAGCGTGTCGCCGCGCCGGATCGCCCCGCCCCGCACCCGCCCGGTCACCGTCACCCCGCCGGGCGGGTCCGGCCAGGCGTCCTCGATCCGCATCTCTCCCACCGGCCGAATCTAGCCATGCCCTCCCAGCCGGGGTGAGAAGCCACCTTGCGGAAGGCTCGGCCGGGTGTGATCGCGCACCACCCAGCCTTTACGCTGGATGACGAGGCCCTCCCGGACCAGGCGGAAGAGTGCCTCGCGGATCGGTACACCTTCGTGGCTCCGGGCGGACTTGAAATGTTTCAATCGGCGTGTTTGACTTCTGGTCGAATCACCCACTGCCAGGAAGGGCACACGTTGACTCCGCACCCGCGCAACGGTCGAGCCCCGTCGGTCAAGGACGTCGCCGCTGCCGCGGGCGTCTCCCTCGGCACCGTCTCCAACGTCCTCAACCGGCCGTCCGTGGTCAGCACCGCCACCCGGGAGCGGGTCGAGCGGGCCATGGCCGAGCTCGGATTCGTGCGCAACGAGTCGGCCCGCCAACTGCGCGCCGGGACCAGCCGGGCGCTGGCGTATGTGATGCTCGACGGCGGCAACCCGTTCTTCCACGACGTCGCCGAGGGCATCGAGACCGCCGCCGAGGCCGCCGACCTGTCGCTGTTCGTGTGCAACTCCAACGGCCGCGCCGACCGCGAGGCCAAGCACATCGACCGGCTCGTCCAGCAGCGGGTGCAGGGGATACTGATCACCCCGGTCGACCCGGACGCCGGCCACCTGGCCGAGATCGCCCAGCGCGGCATCCCGTTCGTGCTGGTCGACCGGTTCAGCCGGTCCGGCGGGCACTGTTCGGTCGCCGTCGACGACGTGCTCGGCGGCCGGATCGCCGTCGAGCATCTGATCGACCGCGGGCACCGGCGGGTCGCGTTCGTCGGCGGGCCGTCCAGCATCGGGCAGGTCCGCGAGCGGCTCCAGGGGGCGCGCGCCGTGTGGGCCGAGTTCGGCATGCCCGAGGAGGACCTGATCCACCTGCCGACCGAGGCGATGACGGTCAACGAGGGCCGATCGGCGGGGGAGCGGCTCGCCGGGCTGCCCAGCCGCCGCCGGCCGACCGCCGCGTTCTGCGCCAACGACCTGCTCGCGCTCGGCCTGCTCCAGCACGCCGTCACGGCCGGGCTGCGGGTGCCCGACGACCTGGCCATCGTCGGGTTCGACGACATCGACTTCGCGGCCGCCGCGGCCGTCCCGCTCACCTCGGTCCGCCAGCCGCGGCAGGAGCTCGGGCGGACCGCGGCGCGGCTGGTGCTGGACGAGGCAACCAACCCGGATCATGTGCACGAGCAGGCCACCTTCGTGCCGGCGCTGGTGGCCCGGGCGTCCACCGGTACCGTACGACGGTGATCCACGACCTGTACGAGGTCATCCACCGCCGCCGTGACGTCCGCGGCGAGTTCACCGGAGAGCCTGTCCCCGGCGACGTCCTCGACCGTGTCCTGAGTGCCGCGCACGCCGCGCCCAGCGTCGGCCTGTCTCAGCCGTGGGACTTCGTGATCGTGCGCTCCGATGACGTGCGGAAGGCCTTCCACCAGCACGTTCACGCGGAACGGGACACGTTCGCGGCGAGTTTGGCGGCCGAGGCCGCGGGCCGCTTCGCCCGTATCAAGATCGACGGAGTGCTGGAGTCCAGCCTGTCGATCGTGGTCACCTACGACGCCTCCCGCGGTGGGCCGGCGGTCCTCGGGCGGCACGCCATCGCCGACGCCGGGCTCTACTCGTCGTGCCTGGCCATCCAGAACCTGTGGCTGGCCGCCACCGCCGAAGGACTCGGCGTCGGGTGGGTGTCGTTCTACCGGGAGGAGTTCCTGCGTGAGCTGCTCGGCATCCCGGACGGGGTGCGGCCGGTGGCGTGGCTCTGCGTCGGGCCGGTCACCCATCTGGAACGCGTCCCCGACCTGGAACGGCACGGGTGGCGGCAGCGGCGGCCGCTCAGCGAGGCCGTGCACGCCGACCGGTGGGGTGGATCGTGAGGCTGCACGTCGGGTGTGCGATGTGGAACCTGAAAGCGTGGCAGTTCCCGCAGCCCGCGCTGAGCACCTACGCGAGCTGGTGCGACGCGGTGGAGGGGAACACGACGTTCTACGCGACGCCCTCGTCGCGGACGGTCGCCGCGTGGGCCGCCGCGACTCCCGCTGACTTCCGGTTCGTGCTCAAGCTGCCGCGGTCGGTGACGCACGGCGGCGGGCTCTCCCACAATGCGGAGATGTCGGAATTCATTCGGGTGATCGAGCCGCTCGGAGCCCGTACCCATGCTCTGTGGGTGCAGTTGCCCGGGTCCTTCGGACCGGGCGATCTCGCGGCTCTCGCACGCTTTCTGCGGGGTCTTCCCGATCATTTCCGGTACGCGGTAGAGGTTCGCGATCCTGCCTTCTTCCACTCGCCCGGCCCGCTCGAGGAGACGCTGGCCGAGATCGGGGCGGAGTGGGTCCCGTTCGACACCACCGAGTTCTTCCGCACCCCGCCGGGCAGCGACGCCGAACGGGACGCGTGGATGAAGAAGCCCCGCATGCCGCTGCGCACCGCCGCCCTGACCGACCGTCCGATCGTCCGCTACCTGGGCCGTGACTCGGTCGAGCGGACCGTCGCCGGCTGGCAGCGGTGGGTGCCGATCGTCGCCGGGTGGCTGCGCGAGGGGCGGTCGCCGACGTTCTTCGTCCACACGCCGGACAATGTGGACGCGCCTACGCTGTGCCGGCGCTTCCACGACGAGGTGCGGGCGCTGGCGCCGGCACTCACGCCACTGCCGGACATCGTGGAACCCGAGGCCCCGCTCACCCTGTTCTGAGTCCCCGGCTGGTCGTGAGTGCTGTTTCGCGGGCCGCGGGACAGCCCTGACAGCCGGCCCGATAGATTGCCGTCCATGATCAAGACTCGGCGGTCCGTGGGTGGCCGCCTCTGGGGCGGGGCGCAGTGGGCGCTGATCGGGATGTACCTTCTCGGCTCCTTCGGCATCCTGCTGCTGGCCGTCGTGCGCAGCGGAGACTGGGGCGCCCTGCTGGACCCGGGCCTGGAGCGTCTCGACGACCCGAAGGTCTCGGTTCCGCTGGGCTGGGACTCGTTCGCCAACCCGCTCGTCTGGATCTTCGGCGTGGCCAGGCTGATCGCCCTCCTGATCGTCCCGGTGGCGGCGTTCGGCGTGATCCTCGGCGGGCTGTCGGCGGCGGCCGCCCGCCGCGGCGGCGACCGGCAGCGGCTCAACCGGTCCCTGCTGCGGATCGTGATCTGGGTGGTGCTGTTCGCGGTGGCGTTCAGCCCCTACGGCGAACAGCTGCACAACTGGCTGGCGGACTGATGTGCCGGAGCCCGGCGCGGGTGCGCCGGGCTCCGGGCTGGGAAGGGTCAGGCGTGCGGGCAGGTGGCGCGGTACTCCTGGATGGCCGTGCCGGACGGCGCCGGGCACAGGAACTGGTCGTAGCGGGTGTCGTTGTCGATGAACCGCTTGATCCAGGACAGGCTGTACTTGGCGGCCGTCACGTTCTGACCCGAGGTCGGGGCGGAGTGGGACGCGTTGTTCAGCTCCAGGTACGCCTTGTCCGGAGCGCTCGACATGCTCGTGTAGAAGGGTTCCGAGTGCGACGACACCGGGGCCACCGTGTCGTTCTCGGCGCCGACGATCAGGGTCGGTACGCGTACCGTCGACCAGCTCTTGGTGCCGTGATACGGGGTGAGCGGCACCGCGGCCTGCAACGCGGGACGGGTCCGGGCCGCCGCCAGGCTGCCGCCGCCGCCCATCGAGTGGCCCATCACGCCGAGCCGGCTCGCGTCGATGCGGGTGCGTACCGAACTGCTCCCGGTCAGGTAGTCGAGCGCCGCCAGCAGCTGGGTGCCGCGGCTGTCCGGCTGGTCCAGTGTGCTCAGCGTGTCGATGGTGATCACCACGAAGCCCTGTGAGGCCAGGCGCGGACCGAGCCAGGCGACGCTGGACTGGCTCGCCGTGAAGCCGGGGGAGATGGCCACCGCGCCGAACGTGCCGGCGCTGGTGTCGGTCGGGTAGTAGATCGTGCCGCCGCCGAAGCCGGAGACGCTGGACCGCGCCACGGTGACCTGGGCGATGGCGAACGAACCGCGGGCGGCCTCGATGCTCGCGTTGGTGGGGGCGGGGCCGCGTTCATACGGATTGGCCGCGAGAGCCGGTGCCGCGGGGACCGTCAGCGCTGCCGCGGTCGCCGCGAATGCGGCTGTGAGCAGGGAAAATGTCCGGCGAAGGGTGGGGACGGGCATGGGAACTCCCTAGGGTGTAGGGCTCCTGTATCGATGGATATGAATAGGGTTAACTCGCCAGTAACAAGCTGGTAATCCCATCCGGTACCTGCCGCCGTGGTATGCCGCCGGAAATTCGCTTGCCGTGCCCGCGGTGATCCGCGAGGGTGGGCGGCATGACGTACTGAGGCACTTCACCAGCGCATCCCTCGCGGCCCCGGGGCACATCTGACGCCCGGCCGCGCCTCCGTCATGCGAAAGAAGATCTCTTTTGTCTCACGCGCAGTCCGCCACGTCCGCGTCCGTCACCGTCTTCGCCGCACCCGGCAGCTGGATCGAGTCCGGCGCCGTCGCCCAGTGCCACCAGGTCGCCGCCCTGACCGGCATGATCCACGTCGCCGGGATGCCCGACCTGCACCCCGGCAAGGGCGCCCCGATCGGCGCGGCCATGGCCTCCACCGTGCTCTATCCGTTCCTCGTCGGCTCCGACATCGGCTGCGGGATCGCGGTCTACCCGGTCCGGCTCAAGAAGGCCGTCCCGGAACGCGTCGCGGCCCGGTTCCCCGACCTCGACCAGCCCGTCGACCCGGCCGAACTGCCCGGACAGGACATCCCGGCCGGCTGGACCGAGCAGCTCGGCACCGTCGGGCGCGGCAACCACTTCGTCGAACTCGCCCGCGTCGACGCGGTCCTCGACGGCGAGCACGCCGCGCGGCTCGGCCTGACCAGCGGGGACCTGGTGCTCATCGTGCACAGCGGCTCCCGCGGGCTCGGCGAGCGCATCCTGCGGGCACACACCGAGGTGCACGGCGCCGGACCGGCCCCCGACCCCGCCGCCTACCTGGCCGCACACGACGGCGCGGTCCGATGGGGACACCTCAACCGGCGGCTCATGGCCGAACGCGTCGCCGACGCCATCGGCGCCCAACTCGGCGAGCCGGTCACCGACGTCTGCCACAACTCGGTGGAGATCCGCGACGGCGTCTACCTGCACCGCAAGGGCGCCGCACCGGGCGACGGCCGCGACGTGCTCATCGCCGGCACCCGCGGCACCCACTCCTACCTGGTCGCCGGGCACGCCGGGCCGGACGCCGGGCACTCCGTCGCACACGGCGCCGGGCGCAAGATGTCCCGGGCCGACGCACTCCGGCGCGGCCGGGCCAAACACACGGTCGAGGAGCTCCGGCGTACGGCGGTGGGATCCCTCGTCGTATGCGGCGACCGGCAACTGCTGTTCGAGGAGGCGCCCACCGCGTACAAACGGATCGAGCAGGTGATCGGCGACCTCGTCTCGTACGGCCTGGCCACGCCGGTCGTCAGCACGCTGCCGGTGGTCACCTACAAGACCGCCGACCTGGCGCCGCGCCGGGGAGGCCGTCGATGAGCGCGCCCCGGCGGGCCGTCCGCCCGCGCCCGCGACGCCGCCTGACGCTCGGCGCCAGGACCGCCCGGCGGGCCGGCCGGCTCGATCCGCGCCGGCGGCCCGGTCGCCGCTTCCGTGGCTGTCCCTTCGGGATCACCCCGATCCGCCGCCCCACCCTGCGCCGCCTGCCGGCGGGCCGCTTCCGGGTCACCGTCGACGTGGGCGGTCACCCCGATCGGCCCGGTTCCTCCTTCAGGCGTCTCCATCGGGTACGGCGGGTGGCCGCTGCCCGTGTCGGACGGCCGGGCGGTCAGGCCCCGGTCCGCCCCTCCCCGCCCGTTCCCGGCCGGCCGTCCGGCCGCAGTGGGCGTCCCCGCTCCGGCGAAGCGCCTTTCGGTTGGCCGGATCATTCGGCCGGACCTCGCGATGCGGCGTTCGCGCTCTTCGGTGTGCGCGTCGAGCTGGGCGGTCATCTCCGTCCGGTGCGCGCCGCGACCCCCGCTGAGCCCTTCCCGCCGGGCGATTCGACCAGGCCGCGGCGTCCCGGCGGCGACGGGCGGGAAGCCGGCCGGCGGGCGCGACCGGGGGCGCCGGTGGAGAGCCGGGCCGGGTTCGGGCGGGTCATGAGGTGGTTGCGATGACCGTACATCTGCTGTTGTCCGCCGGACGCGGACCGCAAGAGTGCGCCTGGGCCGTGGCGCGGCTGGTCCGCCGGCTGGAAACCGATGCCGGAGGGCGGGAGAAGGTCTCCACCCGGCGGGTGGAGACCGTGGCCGGGGAGCGACCCGGAACCTTCCTGTCGGTGCTGCTGGAGATCACCGGGGACGCGGCGGTGCAGCTTGCGGACTCGTGGACCGGGACGCTGTGCTGGCAGGCGCCGAGCCCCTACCGGACCGGTCCGGGGCGCAAGAACTGGTACGTGACCGCCCAGCAGGTCCGGATCGGGGTGACACCGACCGTCTTCGACGAGGCGGATGTCGACTTCGTGCCGTGCCGCACCGGCGGGCCGGGCGGGCAGCATCGCAACAAGGCCAGTACGGCGGTCCGGGCCACTCATCGCCCGTCCGGAACCGTCGTGGTGGTCGACACCGAGCGACAGTTCAGCCTCAACCGGGGGATCGCGGTGCGGTTGCTGCGGGAACGCCTCGAAGCGGGCGACGCGGCGGCCGGCCGGGCCGTCGAAACCGCACGCTGGCGGGTTCACGACGAGCTGGTGCGCGGCGACCCGGTGCGCATCGAACGGCCGGCCCCCGGATCCGGCAGCTCCCGCGGGGCCAAGGCGAACGGCACCCGCCGTCGTGGGCCGGACGGCGCCCGTCCGCCGGAGTGAGGCGGGCGTGACAGGATCTGCGGTCATGCGTGCCTTGATCGTGGGTAACAGCGACGGCATCGGACTGGCCCTGACACACCGGCTGCTGGCCGAGGGGTGGCAGGTCACCGGGCTGTCGCGGCGGGCCGCGCCGGTCGGTGAACCGGTCGTCGTGGACGTCACCTCGGCCGGCTTCCCGGAGGCGCTGGCCGGGGTGGGAGCCGTCGACCTGTGCGTCTACGCGGCCGGGGTCGGTGAGCTGCTCGGTGGGGACGACTTCGCGGCCCAGACCCGGGCGATCGAGGTGAACCTGCTCGGCGCGGCCCGCACCGTGGAGGCGGTCCTGCCCGGCATGCTGGCCGCCGGGCGGGGCCACTTCATCGGGCTGTCCAGCCTGGCCGACGCGATGATCTCGGCGGACGCTCCCGGCTATGCGGCGTCCAAGGCGGGGCTGACGTCGTACCTGCTCGGGCTCGACGCGGCGCTCCGGCCGCGCGGGGTGGCGGTGACCGCGGTGCGGTTCGGTTTCGTCGACACCAAGATGGCCAAATCGCCGGTCACCCCGTTCAAGATTTCCCCGGAGCGGGCGGTCGACGTCCTCATGCGGTGCGTCCGCACCCGGCCGGCGGTCGTGTCCCACCCCCGTCGGATGGCCGCGGTGACCGGCACGCTCGGCCCCTTGCTGCGAACCGCGGCCCGGCTGCGCCGCTCCCGCTGAGAGCACCGGAGGGCCGCGCCGGGATGGGCGGCGGCCCGAACCGGTGCCGTCGCCCACCCCGTGCGGGGCCGTTCACCGGGCACGGCTGGGAGGCGCCCGCGAACCGCGGTCCCGTGCCGTCCCGATCTTCGACCCTTGTAGAGCATGACGTCTGTCGAGCCGGAATGGTTGCCTCCCGGGCCAGGCGTAACGGGGAATTCACATCGACAGGACGGCCGGTCCGAGTTGTTTCACGTGCCGTAACAACGGGGCGGATTCCACCCGGTCGACGCCGTCGAGGCCGCTGACCCGCTCGGTGAGGTAGCGGTAGAAGGCCGCCATGTCGCGGCGGATCACGGTCGCCATCAGGTTCGTGGCACCGGTGGTGGCAGCCACGAAGACCACCGCGACGGCCGCCACCTAGAGGCTGACCGGGCCTCCGACGACGGCTGGACCGCCCCGTCGGCGCTCCTGCCGATCGCCGCCGGCCTGGCCGGGATGGGCCTGTTCGTGCTGGTGGAGCACCGGTCCGACCATCCCATGCTGGATCTGCGGCTGTTCCGCGACGGCCGGTTCGCCGGGCCAGGCGGCCGCGTTCGCCTACCTGCCCTGCACCACCACCCGCGATGCTGATCCCCGGGCTGATCCTGGTCGGGCTGGGCGTCGGCGCGGTGCTGCCGGTGCTGTCGTCGGCGGTGCTGGCCGCCGTACCGCCGGAGCGCGGCGGCATGGCCGGTGGGGCGCTGAACACGTTCCGGCAACGGGGCTTCGCGTTCGGTGTGGCGGTCTTCGGCTCGTTCTTCCACGAGCGGAACTCCTATGCCGACGGACTCAGCGGCGCGGTCACCCTGGCGGCCGGGTTCACCGTGGTCGCGGCCGTGACGGCGTTCGTGACTGTGCGGGAGAACACCCGTCGGCCGGTGGGAAATCAGGTGACATGAATCTGCGGTTTTCGGCAGCATGTCGGCGTGGTGGATGCGCGTGGCCCGGTGCGGTATCTGTGGTGGCTGGCTCGGCAGGTGAAGGGGCGGGTCGCGCTCGGCGCGCTGTTCGGGACACTGTGGTTCGTCAGTCTGGCCGTCACGCCGTACCTCATCTCGCAGGCGATCGACCGCGGCCTCGCGCCGCGCCGCCCCGGTGTGCTGCTCGCCTGGGCCGCGGTGGTGCTGATCGTCGGGGTGACCAGCGCCGGCCTGGGGATCATGCGGCACCGCAGCATGACGAAGCTGCGGCTGGCCGCCGCGCTGCGCACCGCAGACCTGGTGATGACCCACGCCACCCGGCTCGGTGCGGCCCTGCCCCGCCGGGTCACCACCGGCGAGGTGGTCACCATCGGCATCTCCGACGTGTGGACGGTCGGCCGGGCGATGAACGCGGGCGGCGTCGGGGTGGCCTCGGTCGTCGCGGTCGGCGTGATCGCGTTCCTGCTCCAGCGGGTCTCCGGGCTGCTCGCCCTCGTCGTGGTGGCCGGTGTGCCGGTGCTGGCGCTGGTCATCGGCCCGCTGCTGCGCCGCACCCAGCGGGCCGGCGGCCACTACCGCGAGCACCAGGGCCGGCTCAACGGACGGCTCGTCGACGTGGTCGGCGGCCTGCGCGTGCTCAACGGCCTGGGCGGCAAGGAGGCGCACCAGGCGCGGTACGCGCGGGAGTCGGCCGGGCTGCGCGACGTCGGCTACCGGGTCGGCGGCCCGTCCAGCTGGATCGGCGCGCTCGGCGAGGGCCTCCCGGTGGTCTACCTGGCGGTGGTGATCTGGCTGGCCGCCCGGCTCGCGGTCGGCGGCGGGCTGACCCCCGGCCAGCTGGTGGCGGTGTACGGCTACACCGCCGTGCTGGTCATCCCGGTAAGCGTGTTCATCTTCGTCGGGTTCGACGTCACCCGCGGTGTGATCGCGGCCCGCCGGGTCACCGACTTCCTGCGCCTGCCCACCGACGACCCGGCCGGCGGACCCGCCCCGGAGGGCCCGGCCGTCCTGCACGACCCGGAGTCCGGGGTGTGCGCCGAACCCGGCCGGCTGACCGCCCTCGCCTCGGACCGCCCGGCCGACTCGGCGGCCGTCCTGGAACGCCTCGGCCGCTACCGGGCCGGCGACGCCACCTGGGGCGGCCGGCCGCTCGCCGGCATCGCCCAACCGGAGATCCGGGCCCGGATCCTGGTCGCCGACCACGACGCCCACCTGTTCGCCGGCCCGCTGCGCGAGGTGGTCGCCGGCCCCGGCGAGCCGGACGACGACCGGGTCCGCCGGGCCCTGGACATCGCGGTCGCCCACGACGTCGGCGCCGACCTGGACCGGCCGGTCGACTGGGGCGGGCGCAACCTGTCCGGCGGGCAGCGGCAGCGGGTCCGGCTGGCCCGTGCCCTCTACGCCGACCCGGAGATGCTGCTCGCCGCCGAACCCACCTCGGCCGTCGACGCGCACACGGAGGCCGCGATCGCCGACCGGCTCAGCGCCGCCCGCGCCGGCCGCGGCACCGTCCTGGCCACCACCTCGCCGGTGCTGCTGGATCGCGCCGACACCGTGCACTACCTGGTCGGCGGACGGGTCGCCGCCACCGGCACCCACGCCGAGCTGCTGAGATCCGAACCCGGCTACCGGGCGCTGGTCACCCGCGCCTTCGGCGGCGACGAATGAGAACCCTGCTGCCGGTCGCCTCCCGCCGCGACGTGGCCCGCGCCGCCCGGCGGCTGATCAGGGCGGACGCCAAGGCCGTCGCCGTGTTCCTCACCGTCGCTTCGCTGGCCGCCGTGGCGGGGCTCGGCGGGCCGGCGCTGCTGGGCCGGGTCATCGACACGGTGTCCGCGGGCGGCGGGGCCGGTCAGGTGGACCGGCTGGCCGCCGCCGTGCTCCTGTGCGCCCTGGCCCAGACCCTGCTCGCCCGGTACGCGCTGGCCGCCGCCTACCGGTTCGGCGAACGCACCGCGGCCCGGATCCGGGAGACGTTCCTGCGGCGGGTGCTCGCCCTGCCCGCCGCCGTGGCCGAACGGGTGCCCGCCGGTGACCTCGCGGCCCGCGGCAGCACCGACGTCGACATCGTGGCCAACGCGCTGCGCGATCTGCTTCCGCCGATCTTCGTGGGCGTCGTGCAGATCGTCTTCCTGATCGTGGCGGTCGTGGTGCTCGACCCGCTGCTCGGCCTGGTCGGTGTGATCGGGTTCTCCGGGATCTGGTTCGTGACACGGTGGTTCCTGCGGCGGGCCCGCGACGCGTACCTCACCGAGGGCGAGGCCACCTCCCGGCTCGCCGACGAACTCGCCAACACCACCGGCGGCGCCCGCACCATCGAGGCGTTCGGCCTGCACGCACGGCGGATCGCGGCCGGCGACGAGGCGATCGCCGGGACCCGGCGCACGAGACTGTTCACGCTCGGGCTGCGCAGCGTGTTCTTCCCGCTGGCCGAGTCGTCGTACGCGATCCCGGCGGTCCTCGTGCTCACCCTGGGCGGCCTGATGCACATCGACGGCCGGGTCAGCATCGGCACCGTGGCCGCGGCCGTGCTCTACCTGCGGCAGCTGGTCGGCCCGCTGGACGGCATCCTGATCTTCCTCGACCAGTTGCAGGCCGGCGCCGCGTCCTTCGCCCGCATCGAGGGCCTCGGCTCGGTGCCGGCGCCACCCCCACCGGACGAACGCGCGCCCGACAGCGAGCGGATCGAGATCAGCAACGTTCGGTACGCGTACGACCAGGGCCGTGACGTGCTGCACGACGTCGCCCTGACCGTCCGTCCCGGCGAGCGCCTCGCCCTCGTCGGCCTCTCCGGCGCCGGAAAGTCCACCCTGGGCCGCCTCATCGCCGGTGTCGACCGGCCCACCTCCGGCACCGTCACGGTCGGCGGCGTCCCGATCGCCGACCTGCCACCGGACGAACTACGCCGCCACGTCGTCCTGGTGACCCAGGAACACCACGTCTTCCAGGACACGCTGCGCGCCAACCTGATGGTCGCCGCCCCCGACGAGCGGCTGCGTGAGGCACTGCGCACGGTCGGCGCCGACTGGGCCGACGACCTCGACCGCGACCTCGGCGAACACCCTCTCGACGGCGCGCAGGCCCAGCAGTTGGCGCTGGCCCGGGTGGTGCTCGCCGACCCGCACACGGTCATCCTCGACGAGGCGACCGCGCTGCTCGACCCGACCGCCGCCCGGACCGCCGAACGCGCCCTGGCCGCCGTCCTGCACGAACGCACCGTCATCGCGATCGCCCACCGCCTCCAGACCGCCCACGACGCCGACCGGGTCGCCGTCATGGACGACGGCCGCATCATCGAACTGGGCCGCCACGACGACCTGGTCGCCGCGGACGGCCCCTACGCCGCCCTGTGGCGCTCCTGGCACGGCGGCCGGGTGTCCCGGTGATCGACGCGCCGCCGGCTTTCAACCTCTTGTCCGGTACG
Organism: Actinoplanes hulinensis; assembly: GCF_019429605.1. NCBI lineage: Bacteria > Bacillati > Actinomycetota > Actinomycetes > Micromonosporales > Micromonosporaceae > Actinoplanes > Actinoplanes hulinensis. The sequence continues at coordinate 257,875 of NZ_JAHXZI010000005.1, forward strand.
CGTGACGCCGCCCCGCCCAACGTGGACCGTCCCGTCGGTGCGGCGCGATCTCGCTGCCCACTCCCGCCTGTGCCGCGCCCGCCGGGCTGAGATCGCTGCCCGGGCGGGCCGGCCCAGTCGCTGTCACCCTCGCCTGCCGCCGCTCACGGCCGTTTGGTCACGCTGGGCGGGTGGTCGCGGTGTCGCCGGCCCGGTTTCCGGGTTGCTCTCGGCCGTTGCGCCGACCGTCCGGCACGGTTTCCGGGTTGTTCTCGGCCGTTGCGCCGACCGCCCGGCACGGTTTCCGGGTTGCTCTCGGCCGTTGCGCCGACCGCCCGGCACGGGTAGTTGCGGTTTTGCCGGCCAGGCACTGCGACAGCCCGCTCTCGGCCGGTCGCCCGGTGCGGGCTGTCGCGCTCACACAAGGGTGGGTGCACACGGCGGCAGTGTCGTGGTCGCCTACGTGGGACATGGCCGCGACGGCCGCCCACGTCACGGCTTTCGTGTGCGCGCACCTCCGAAATCCCGGCCAGCCGGAGCTCGCGTGAGCGAGAGACGCCGTTACCAGCTCATGTGGAGGATCGAGGTAGCCAGAGAGCCTGTTTTCGGAGCGTTCTTGAACGATTTACCACCGCTGTGGGTGGCCAATCGTTCAAGATCGCATAACGTTGGCATCCAAAGCGGGCGTAATGGCCGCCTGATTCCGACCAAGGACCCATTTCGGCCCAGTGCGGCGGCCGGCGGCCCCGTTCGGCGATTCGCCCGACCGGGCGCTTGACGTAGAACCACGAACACCCAAGAAGACTCCCGGGCGGCCACGATCGCCCAGGATCGCGCTGCCCGGCGACGATTTGCCCAAGATCTCGGGTTCCCGTGGCGCGACCGGCATCAGACGTCACCACCCACCTGGCGCGACCGGCGTGACGGCCGGGAGTAGCGCCCGGATGCCTGGCAACCGCAACCGTAACCACGCACTCGGAGCGAGCGGCGGCACATGCCGGGTGTCCCACCGATCTCCGCCCGCCGGGCTGGGCTCGGTGGCCGGGCAGACTGCCGCCGCTCGGTTCGGAGGCCGAGAGTGCGCGAGCGGCTTGTGGAAGGCCGGTAGGGGCTCTTGACCCGGGGTGAGTGGCCGCCGTAATCTACCGGTAACTCTGAAACGTTTCACACCGAACGAAGAGCGGACCTCCATGACCAACCCCGTAGTCTCCGAGCTCATCGCCCGTTCGAACCGCCTCGGCGCGGATCCGCGGACCACCAACTACGCCGGTGGCAACACGTCCGCCAAGGGCGCCGACACCGACCCGGTCACCGGTGAATCGGTCGACCTGGTGTGGGTGAAGGGCTCCGGCGGCGACCTCGGCACGCTGACCGAGAAGGGCCTGGCCGTCCTGCGCCTCGACCGGCTGCGCGCGCTCACCGGCGTCTACCCGGGCATCGACCGTGAGGACGAGATGGTCGCCGCCTTCGACTACTGCCTGCACGGTAAGGGTGGGGCCGCGCCCAGCATCGACACCGCCATGCACGGCCTGGTCGACGCCCCGCACGTGGACCACCTGCACCCGGACGCGGGCATCGCGATCGCCACCGCCGCCGACGGCCCGGCGCTCACCAAGGAGATCTTCGGCGACCGGGTCCTCTGGGTGGACTGGCGCCGGCCCGGCTTCCGGCTCGGCCTGGACATCGCCGCCGCACATCAGGCGAACCCGCAGGCCATCGGGGTCGTCCTGGGCGGGCACGGGATCACCGCGTGGGGTGCGACGAGCGACGAGTGCGAGGCCCACTCGCAGGAGATCATCAACACCGCCGCGGCCTACATCGCGGAGCACGGCCGCAGCGCGCCCTTCGGCGCGACGGTTCGTCAACCCCTCGAAGCGGGCGTACGCCGTGAGCGCGCCGCCGCACTGTTCCCGGTGATCCGGGGTCTCGCCTCCACCGACCGCCCCCAGGTCGGGCACTTCACCGACAGCGACGTGGTGCTGGACTTCGTGGGCTCCGAGCGCCTGGCGGAACTGGCCGCCCTCGGCACCTCCTGCCCCGACCACTTCCTGCGGACGAAGGTGAAGCCACTGGTCGTGGACACCGCGCCGGACGCGCCGCTGGACGAGGTGATCGCCCGCCTCAGGGAGCTGCACGAGGCGTACCGGGCGGACTACCGCGCCTACTACGAGCGGCACGCCACCGCGGACAGCCCGGCGATCCGTGGCGCCGACCCGGCGATCGTGCTGGTTCCGGGCGTGGGCATGTTCTCCTTCGGGGCCAACAAGCAGACCGCCCGGGTGGCCGGCGAGTTCTACGTCAACGCGATCAATGTGATGCGCGGCGCCGAGTCGGTGTCCCGGTACGCGCCGATCGACGAGGCCGAGAAGTTCCGGATCGAGTACTGGGCGCTGGAGGAGGCCAAGCTCCAGCGGATGCCGAAGCCGAAGCCGCTGGCCACCCGGATCGCGCTGGTCACCGGCGCCGGTTCGGGCATCGGCCGGGCGATCGCGCTGCGTCTTGCGGCCGAGGGCGCCTGCGTGGTGGTCAGTGACCGGGACACCGGGGCCGCCGCTACGGTGGCCGCCGAGATCGGCGGGCCGGACGTGGCGGTGGCGGTGAGCCTCGACGTCACCGACGAGGTTGCCGTCGCGAACGCCGTACAGGAAGCGATTGTGGCCTTCGGTGGGGTTGATCTCGTGGTCAACAACGCGGGACTGTCGCTGTCGAAGTCGCTGCTGGACACGACGGCCCGGGACTGGGACCTCCAGCACGACGTGATGGCGAAGGGCTCGTTCCTGGTGTCGCGGGAGACGGCGCGGGTGCTGATCGCGCAGGGCATGGGCGGCGACATCATCTACATCTCCAGCAAGAACTCGATCTTCGCGGGGCCCAACAACGTGGCGTACGGCGCGGCCAAGGCCGACCAGGCGCACCAGGTCCGGCTGCTGGCGGCCGAGCTGGGCCCGTACGGCATCCGGGTCAACGGCATCAACCCGGACGGGGTGGTCCGCGGCTCCGGTATCTTCGCCGGTGGCTGGGGCGCCGACCGGGCCGCCGTCTACGGAGTGCCGGAGGAGAAGCTCGGCGAGTTCTACGCGCAGCGGACCCTGCTCAAGCGTGAGGTGCTGCCCGAGCACATCGCCGGCGCGGTCTTCGCGATAACCGGCGGCGACCTGACCCACACCACCGGCCTGCACGTCCCCGTCGACGCGGGTGTCGCCGCGGCCTTCCTGCGATGAGCTCCTCCTTCGCCGCCGTCGACCTGGGCGCGTCCAGTGGGCGCGTCGTGGTCGGCCGCTTCGGCAACGGCGGCCTCGGCCTCGACGTGGTGCACCGGTTCCCGAACGAGCCGGTGCGCGTCGGCGGCACCCTGCACTGGGACATCCTGTCGCTGTACCGTGGGGTGCTCGACGGGCTGAGAGCCGCCGGGCCGGTGGGCAGCATCGGCATCGACTCGTGGGCCGTCGACTACGGGCTGCTCGACGCCGACGGGGCGCTGCTCGGCAACCCGGTCCACTACCGGGACGGGCGCACCGACGGCGTCGCCGAGCGGGTCCGGGAACTGTACGACGTCTGTGGGCTGCAACGCCTGCCGTTCAACACGGTCTACCAGCTCCTCGCCGCGGAACCGACCGTGCAGTACGGGATGGCCCGCCGGTTCCTGCTCATCCCCGACCTGCTGGCCTACTGGCTGACCGGGGAGATCGGCGCGGAGTACACCAACGCCTCCACGACCGGGCTGCTCGATGTGCGTACCCGGGACTGGGCCTTTGATCTGATCGGTGAGCTGGGGTTGCGCGCCGAGCTGTTGCCGCCGGTGCGGCATCCCGGGTCGACCATCGGGTACCACGAGGGCACGCCCGTGGTGGCGGTCGGATCGCACGACACGGCCAGCGCGGTCGTGGCCGTGCCCGCCTCGGGGACCGATTTCGCGTACATCTCCTGTGGCACCTGGTCGCTGGTCGGCCTGGAGCTGGACCAGCCGGTGCTGAGCCCGCAGTCGCGCCAGGCGAACTTCACCAACGAGGGCGGCGTCGACGGGACGATCCGCTACCTCCGCAACGTCATGGGCTTGTGGCCCCTCCAGGAGTGCCTGCGCGAGTGGGACTCGCCCGGCCTGCCCGAACTGCTGCGAGCGGCGGCGGCCGAGCCGGGTCTCGCCCACGTGGTCGACCTCGACGATCCGCTGTTCCTGCCACCCGGCGACATGGCGGGCCGGCTGCGCAAGGCGGCCGGGCTCCCGGCCGACGCGAGCCGGGCGACGATCGTGCGCTGCATCCTGGACAGCCTGGCGCTCGCGCAACGGCGCGCGCTGCGCCAGGCCCAGGAACTGGCCGGCCGGTCCGTCTCGGTGGTGCACCTGGTCGGCGGCGGCGCGCTCAACGAACTGCTCTGTCAGCTGACCGCGGACGCCTGCGGGCTGCCGGTGCTGGCCGGGCCGGTCGAGGCCACCGCCATCGGCAACCTGCTGGTGCAGGCCCGTGCCGCGGGCGTGGTCGAGGGCGGACCGGATGCGATGCGGGCCCTGGTGCGCGAGACTCAACGCATCGTGCGCTACTCGCCGGGCGGCTCCGAGAAGGACTGGGACGCCGCGGCCGTACGAGTGGGGAGGTGAGAAGTGCGGATCGCGCTCTTCGCCACCTGCCTGGCCGACACGCTCTTCCCGGAGGCGGCCAAGGCCACGGTGCGGCTGCTCGAACGGCTCGGGCACGAGGTGGTGTTCCCGTTCGAACAGACCTGCTGCGGGCAGATGCACATCAACACGGGCTATCAGAAGGAAGCGCTGCCGCTGGTCAAGCGATACGCGCAAACCTTCGATCCGTACGAGGTGATCGTCGTGCCGTCGGGGTCCTGCGCCGGATCGATCCGTCACCAGCACGCCATGGTCGCGTCGTCCTACGGCGACGCCGGGCTCGCCGCCCGCAGCGAGTCCGTGGCGGCCCGCACCTACGAGCTGTCCGAGCTGCTCATCGACGTGCTGAAGGTCGAGGACGTGGGGGCCTACTACCCGCACCGGGTCACCTACCACCCGACCTGCCACTCGCTGCGGATGATCCGGGTCGGTGACAAGCCGCTGCGGCTGCTGCGGCAGGTCCGCGGACTCGACCTGGTGGAGCTGCCCGCGGCGGAGCAGTGCTGCGGGTTCGGCGGCACGTTCGCGCTCAAGAACGCGGAGACGTCCACCGCCATGCTGGCCGACAAGATGACGAACATCGTGTCCACCGGGGCGGACGTGTGCACGGCCGGCGACACGTCCTGCCTCATGCACATCGGCGGCGGGTTGTCCCGTCTGCGTACCGGGGTGCGGACCGTCCACCTCGCCGAGATCCTGGCCTCGACGGAGTCCTCATGACCACCTTTCTCGGGATGCCGGCCACCGCGCCGCGCGGCGTCGGGCACCTCCGCGGTGACCAGCCGTTCCCGCGCGCCGCACACGACGCCCTCGGCAACTCGCAGATGCGGCGCAACCTGCGGCACGCCACCACCACGATCCGCGGCAAGTCCGGCCGGGTCATCGCCGAACTGCCGGACTGGCAGCGGCTGCGCGACGCCGGATCGGCGATCAAGGCCGACGTGATGTCCCGGCTCCCTGAGCTTCTGATCCAGCTGGAAGCCCGGGTGACCGGGGCCGGTGGCGTCGTGCACTGGGCCGCCGACGCCAACGAGGCCAACCGGATCGTCACCGGCCTGGTCCGGCAGACCGGCTCCGAACGGGTCATCAAGGTCAAGTCGATGGCCACCCAGGAGATCGGGCTCAACGAGGCACTGGAGGACGCCGGGATCACGCCGGTCGAGACCGACCTCGCCGAACTGATCGTGCAGCTCGGCGACGACAAGCCCAGCCACATCCTCGTACCGGCCATCCACCGGAACCGGTCCGAGATCCGGGAGATCTTCCTGCGGGCCATGCCCGGGGTCGACCCCGCGCTGACCGACGACCCACCGGTGCTGGCCGCGGCCGCCCGGCGCTACCTGCGGGAGACGTTCCTCTCCACCTCCGTGGCGGTCAGCGGGGCCAACTTCGCCATCGCCGACACCGGCACCCTCGGGGTGGTCGAATCCGAGGGCAACGGGCGGATGTGCCTCACCCTGCCGGACACCCTGATCACCGTGATGGGCATCGAGAAGGTGCTGCCCACCTGGCGTGACCTGGAAGTCTTCCTGCAACTGCTGCCGCGGGCGTCGACCGGGGAGCGGATGAACCCGTACACCACCATGTGGACCGGCGTCACCCCCGGCGACGGGCCGCAGAACTTCCACCTGGTGCTGCTCGACAACGGGCGCAGCGCGGTCCTCGCCGACACCGTGGGACGGCAGGCGCTGCACTGCATCCGCTGCTCGGCCTGCCTCAACGTGTGCCCGGTCTACGAGCGGACCGGCGGGCACGCGTACGGGTCGGTCTACCCGGGGCCGATCGGGGCGGTGCTGTCGCCGCAGCTCACCGGCATCGAGGACAACGCGTCCCTGCCGTACGCGTCGTCGCTCTGCGGGGCCTGCTTCGACGCCTGCCCGGTCAAGATCGATATTCCGTCGATGCTGGTGCACCTGCGCAACAAGGCGCCGCACTCGCCGGCCGAGAGGGCGGCCATGGCGGCCGCCGCCTACACCATGAGCCGGCCGCGCCTCTACGCGTCGGCTCAGCGGGCGGCCAAGATGGCCCGGATCGTGGGGCGGCGCGGGCGCGGCCTGCCGCCGCCGCTGTCCGGCTGGACGGCCGGGCGCGACCTGCCCGAATTCCCGAAACAGACCTTCCGCGATTGGTGGGCCCAGCGATGAGTTCCTCCCGGGAGTTGATCCTGGACCGGATTCGGGCCGCCCTGCGGGACGCGCCCGTCGTCGGTGAGGTGCCGCGGGAGTACCGGCCGGCCGGGAGCAATACCGCGGACCTCGACGTGCTGATCGACCGGCTCGCCGACTACAAGGCCGAGGTCTACCGGGTCAGCGCCGGCGAGGTGGCGGCCACCGCCGCGCGCCTCGCCGGGGAAGGGGGCGCGGTGCTCGTACCCCCTGGTCTGCCTCTGGAATGGCGCCCGGAGGGTGCCCTCACCGACGACGGCCTCGCGCCGGACCGCATCGCCTCGGCCGGCGCCGTGCTCACCGCGGCGGCCGTCGCCGTCGCCGAGACCGGGACCATCGTCCTGGACGCCTCACCCGACCAGGGGCGGCGCATCATCACCCTGCTGCCGGACGTGCACGTCTGCGTGCTCCGCCCGGATCAGGTGGTCGCCTCGGTGCCGGACGCGATCGCCCGCCTCGACCCGCGCCGCCCCCTGACCTGGATCAGCGGGCCCTCGGCGACCAGCGACATCGAACTGAACCGGGTCGAGGGCGTCCACGGCCCCCGCCACCTGCACGTCCTCATCCTCGACTCCTGAATCCTGGCCCGACCAGCCGAGCTGCGGTCGGGAACGGCGTAGGCCGTACCGGGGAGGGCTTCAAGGAAGGGTGAGGGTCTCGACGCGGGCCAGGAGGTCCTGGGCGGTGAAGGGCCTGGCCAGACAGTCGTCGGCGCCCGCGTCGAAGGCGGCCGCGGCGTCCAGCCCGCGGCCCTGTTCGGTGAGCAGCAGGATGGGGATGTCGGCGGTGCACCGGTCGGCGCGGATGGCGCGGCAGAGCCGGCCGGCGGACATCGCCCCGGCGGTGTGGTCGAGGCCCGTGCCGAGGACGGCGCAGTCGGGCGGGTGGGCGTGGGCCGCGCGCAGGGCGGCCTCGCCGGTGTCGCGGGACGCCACCTCCAGGCCCGCCGAGTGGAGCACCGTCTCGATGAGGCGCAGCAGGGTCGGATCGTCGTCGACCACGAGGACGGAAGTCACCACAACCTCCTTGATCGCTACCTAGAGTAAATGCCGTGTCGGCGTCCGGCTGGACGATGGGCCGCCTGCTCCGGTTCGGGATCGCGGTCGCGCTGGCGGCGGTCGCGCTGGTGGGGGTCACCGGGTTTCTGCGTAACAACGAGATCCTCCAGGCGCAGACGGCGGTTCTGCGTTCCGAGCGGGTGCTCGGCCGGATCGGGGAGCTGCGAGCGATCGTTCAGGCGGAGCCGGTCGCGGCGGACGCGTTACGGCTGCGCGCCGCGGAACTGGGCGAGGTGGCCGGCGCCGATCCGGTGCACCAGCGGTTGTTGGCGCAGGTGGGTGCGCCGGGGCCGGACGTGGCGGGGATGCGGGCCGCCGTCGAGGAGATGCGGCGGCACGAGGAGACGCGGCTCGACCGCGGCCTGCGGGAACTCGGCGCCGTCTCGCGGACCAACCGGTGGCTGATCGTCTGGGTGTCGGTGGTGGCGGCGCTCGCGGTCCTGATCGGCGGTCGCCTGCTGGTGTGGCGCTGCGGCCGGACCGCCGGGGAGATCGCCGCCGCCGCACGCCGTGCCCGGCCCGCGCCTGTGGACGGTCCCCGTGAGCTGGCCGAGCTGGCCACCGCCTGGAACGAGTCGCTGGCCGCCGGTGCGGCGGCCCGTGCGGCGACCAGGACGGAGGCGGCCGCGGCGCATGCGGCCGGTTCGGCGTTCGTGGACGCGATGCGGCGGGAGATCCGTACGCCGATGACCGCCCTCACCGGCATGACCGGCCTGCTGCTGGAGACGCCCCTGGACACCCGGCAGCGGGCGCTGGCCGAGACCGTGCACGCCAGCGGGTCGGCGCTGCTCACCGTGGTCGGCGACCGGCTCGACCTGGCCGCGGCCGAGGCCGGTGACCTGGTTCTGGAGCGGCGGCCGTTCTCGCTGCGCGACTGTGTGCGGCGGGCGCTGGAACCGGTCGCCGCCGAGGCCGCGGCCAAGACCCTGCACCTGGAAGGTCGTCTCGCGCCGGGCTGCCCAGAGTGGGCCGGCGGTGACGAGCGGTGGGTACGCCGGATCCTGACGGCGCTGCTGCGCCAGGCCGTCGCCGGGACCGGGCACGGCACCGTCACGGTCACCGTGTCGGAGACCGAGGGGGCCATCCGGTTCGCGGTGGCCGACACCGGACTGGGCGTGCCGGCCGAGCGGCACAGCGACGCCGGGGTGCTGCTGGCGGGGCGGCTGGCCGAGGCGATGGGCGGCGGGATCACCACGGAGTACCGCCCGGGGGAGGGCGCCACGGTCACCGTCACGGTGCACTTGGACGAGGTGGAGCAGCCGGAGCGGTCCGGGGAGCCGTACGCCGATGTGGAACCCGGACCGCGCGACAGCGAGCCGGACATGATCCGTGCCCGCGCCGAGGTGATCGCCGGGCCGGAGGCCGGGGCGCCGGAGCGCCGCCGTCTCGCCGGGATCATGCACCGATTCGCCGACCGCCTGCCCGGTGTGCTCGACCGGATGGACCGGGCGGTGGCCGACGGCGACACCCGCAACCTGGCCCGGCTGGCGCACGGCCTCAAGGTGTCGGCGGCCACCCTGGGCGCGAACCGGTTCGCGGCGCTCTGCGCGGACCTGGAGGATCGCGCCCACCACGCGCACGGCGACCCGGCGCCGGTGCTGCGGGATCTGCACGAGCGGGCGCGGGAGGTGGGCGACAGCATGGAGTCGGTGTCCCGGCGGCTCACCCGCGAGCCGCACCGGCCCGATCCCGCGGCGGTACGCCGGTGAGCAGCAGGAGCGGTAAAAGCCCGGCGGATCCCGGTGCGAACAGCCACAATCAACCGGTGTGAGCAGGAAAACGGGGCGAAACGGTCGGCGGATCGGCGCCCTCCTCGTGGTGGCGGGCGCCGTGGCCGCCGGGATCATCCTGGCCGTGCAGCGGAACCATACGGTCACACCGGCCCCCACCGTGGTAGCCGACCGAGGCGAGGTCACCCGGGTCGTGGCGACCACCGGCACGGTCGAACCCGCCGCCACCCTCGGCCTGGCGTTCGGGGTGAACGGCACCGTCGCGTCGGTGTCGGTACGCCCCGGCAACCGGGTCACCAAGGGTCAGGCCCTCGCCGCGCTCGACGGCGCCGGCGCGGCCGACGACGTGACCGATGCCGAGGCCGCCCTGTCCGAGGCGCAGAGCCGGCTCACCGAGGCGAGGAGCGTCTCGGTGAGCACCACGGCCAGCGCCACCGCCTGCGCCCGGCCGAAGGCGGCGGCCGCCGGACCGTGCGCCACCCGGGGCTACCCGGACACCGGCGGCGATCCGGTCCTCACCGCCGAACAGCAGGTCCACCGGGCCGCGCACCGGGTCGAGGAGGCCGAGGAGGCACTCAAGGGCACGACCCTCAAGGCGCCGATCGCGGGCACCGTGCTCGCCGTCGAGGGCAGCGTCGGCGACCACGTACAGCGCGGGTCCACCTTCGTGAGCCTGGCCGACACGTACGCCATGCGGGTCCGCGCCGCGTTCCCGGAGGCCGACGCCGTCGCCCTCGAGACCGGCCAGTCCGCCACCATCACACCGGCCGGTTCCGACGGCACGTACGCCGGCGAGGTGGTGCAGGTCGACCCGGTCGGCACCTCGGACGGCACCCTGGTCCGGTACGGCGTGCTGCTGTCCGTCGCCCACCCGCCGAGTGACCTGCTGGTCGGGCAGAGCGCCCAGGTCGAGGTTCGTACCGGCCAGGTGGACAGCGCGCTGCGGGTGCCGTCGACCGCGGTTCACGACGTCTCCGGCGACTCCGGCACGGTGCTGATGCGCAGCGGCGGGAAGCCGGTCGAGCGCACCGTGACGCTCGGGTTGCGGGGCGACGAGTACACCGAGATAACCGGCGGGCTCATCGAGGGCGACCAGGTCGTACGTTTCCGGTGATCGCGGAATCCGTGGAACACCGGATCACGAACCGCCCGGAAGGCATGATGACGGTGTGAACGCGCTGCGCCGTCCCACCACGGTGGTGAACGCCCTGCTGGTGCTGCTGATCGTCGGTGCCGGGCTCTGGAGCTGGACCCTGCTGCGGGACGGCTCGGGGACGGCCCGGGCGAGCGCCGGAGGCGTGCGGACGGTGACCGTCACCGAGGGCACGGTCACCCGGACCGTGTCCGCGGACGGCACCGTGGCCGGCGCCGCCACCGCCACCGCCACCTTCACCACGCCCGGAACGGTCACCTCGATCAAGGTGAAGGTCGGCGACCGGGTCGGCGCGGGCGCACTGCTGGCCCGGGTCGACCCCACCGGCGCCGAACGCGACCTGGAACTGGCCCGGGCCGACCTGGCGGCCGCCGAGGACGCGGTGGACCGTGCCGAGGATGCCGGCACCGACACGGGCCCCGCGGCCGACGCCGTCACCGAGGCCGAACTGACCGTCGACGAGGCGGAGGCCGCGGTCGCCGGGACGAAGCTGACCGCGCCGATGGGCGGGACGGTGATCGCGGTCAACGGGTCGCTGGGCGGGTCGAGCACCACGGACGAGAGCGGGTTCGTCGACCTCGCCGACCTGAACAAGCTCCAGATCACCGCCGCCTTCCCGGAGGCCGACGCCACCGAGCTCCAGGAGGGTCAGAGCGCCACCATCACCTGGAACGCGCTCCAGGGCGCCGAGACCACCGGCGCGGTGACCGCCGTCGCCCCCACCGCCACCAGCGAGGACGACGTGGTGACGTACGGCGTGACGGTCAGCCTCCCGGACCCGCCGGAGGGCGCCAAACCCGGCCAGACCGTGAAGGTCGCGGTCGTCACCGGCAACGTGGACAATGCCGTCATGGTCAACTCGGTGGCCGTCACCAGCACCGGCGGCCGGAAGACCGTGACCGTCCTGGGTGGCGACCGCAGGCAGGAGATCCGGCAGGTGGAGGTGGGACTGGAGGGCGACGACGTCTACCAGATCACCTCGGGCCTGGCCCTGGGCGAGCGGGTCGTGCTGCCGGCGGCCACCACCGGCAGGCGTGGCGGGTTCGCCGGCGGACCGCCGGGCCCGCGATGACCGGGCCACCCGTTCTCGACGTGCGGAACCTGACCAGGGTCTACGGTGCCGGCGCCACCGAGGTGTGCGCCCTCGACGGCGTGACCCTGCGGGTGGAGCGGGGCGAGTACGTGGCCGTCACGGGCTCGTCCGGCTCCGGCAAGTCGACGCTCATGAACATCCTGGGCTGTCTGGACACCGCCACCACCGGCGGCTACCTGCTGGACGGGGTGGATGTCGGCCGGCTCAGTGACGCGCAGCTCGCCCTGGTGCGCAACCGGCGGATCGGATTCGTCTTCCAGGCGTTCAACCTGATCCCCCGGACCAGCGCGGTGGCCAACGTCGAACTGCCCCTGGCGTACCACGGGATGAAGCCGGCCGAGCGGCGCCGCCGCGCCATGTTCGCCCTCGACCTGATCGGCCTCGCCGGCCTCGCCGACCACGAGCCGCACCAGCTCTCCGGCGGGCAGCGGCAGCGCGTCGCGGTGGCCCGGGCGCTGGTCACCGAGCCGGCCCTGCTGCTGGCCGACGAGCCCACCGGCAACCTGGACAGTCACGCCACCGAGGAGCTCCTGTCGGTGTTCGACGAGCTGAACGCGGCCGGCCGGACCATCGTGATCATCACGCATGAGGCCGGGGTGGGCGCCCGCGCGGACCGCCTGATCACACTGCTCGACGGGCGGATCGTCGAGGACTCCCGGCAGGAGCCGGCCGGACGGCACGCGGCGGCGGCCTGAGATGAGTTTCCCCGAGATCGTCCGATCCGCGTTCCGGGGCATCGGGGCCAACAAACCGCGGTCCCTGCTCACCGTGCTCGGCATCCTGATCGGCGTCGCCGCCGTCGTCCTGCTGGTCGCCGTCGGCAACGGCTCCGCGCAGGCCGTCACCGCCCGGATCGGGGCGCTCGGCGCCGACACGGTGACGATCATGGGCACCGGCCTCACCATGGAGATCGCCGAGTCCCTCGACGACCCGGTGCTCGCCCCCGGCGTACGGTCCGTCTCCCCGGTGGCCGACACCTCCGCCACCCTCACCTGGGAGGGAGCCGAGCACCGGAGCGGCTCGTTCATAGGCACCGTGCCCAGCTGGTTCACCGCCGCCGGCTCCCCGGTCGAGACCGGGGCGATCTTCACGGCCGACGACGAGGCGCAGGCCCGCCGGGTCGTGGTGATCGGGCGGACCGTCGCCGAGGAGCTGTTCCCGGGCACCGACCCGGTCGGTCAGCGGGTCACCGTCGGCGGGGCGCTGTTCAGCGTGATCGGCGTTCTGAAGGAGAGGAGGGACGCCGACGACACGGCGGTCGCCCCGATCAGCGCGGTCCAGCAGGTCCTCGCCGGGTACGGCCCGCTCAGCTCCATCCTCGTCGAGGCCGGGGACGCGTCACCGGTCGACACCGTCGAGGGGCAGGTCAGAGCGATCCTCGACACGAAACTGGAACCCGGCTCCTACCGCGTGCTGAACGCCTCCCACCTGCCCGGGACACGGGCCGCGACGGCCGGCGCCTTCACCACCCTGCTCGGCGCGGTCGCCGCCGTCAGCCTGCTCGTCGGCGGCATCGGCATCACCAACATCATGCTGGTCACGGTCACCGAGCGAACCCGCGAGATCGGCATCCGCAAGGCCCTGGGCGCGCCCCGCCGGGTGATCCTCACCCAGTTCCTCGCCGAGGCCACCCTGCTCAGTGTTATCGGTGGAGGTCTGGGCGTGGCCGTCGCCTACCTCGGCAGCCACTTCTCGATCGCCGGCGTCCAGCCGGTGATCATGCCCGGTTCGGTCGCGCTCGCCCTGGGCGTCTCCGTACTGATCGGGATCTTCTTCGGCGGCCTGCCCGCCGTCCGTGCCGCCGGCCTGCGCCCGGTCGACGCCCTCCGCTACCCATGAGGAAATCTGTGACCAGCCACGACACCGAGGCCCTGCCGCTACCGCCCGGCCTCGGCGAGGAACTCGCCGCCGCCGCCCCACGCCGCTGGTGGAACCGCACCACGATCGCCCTGCTCGGCGTGGTCCTGCTGGCCGGCGGCTTCCTCGCCGGCATCCAGGCCCACGAACGCTGGGGCACTTCGGCGCCCTCCCCGCAGAACGCGGGCGGGCCGAGCGGTGGTCCCGGTGGCCACCCGGCCGGGCCGCCCGCCGCGGGCGGCGCCACCGGGACCGTTCAGCTCGTCGACGGCGACACCCTCTACGTCACGACCGCGAACGGCCAGACGGTCACCGTCCGGACCGGCGACACCACCACGGTGAAGGTCAGCCAGACCGCCGGCCTGGAGACCCTCACCTCGGGACTGCCGGTCACGGTCGAGGGCACCCCGGACTCCGAGGGCGTCATCACGGCGACGTCGATCACGGCCGGTTGACCCTTCATCGGTACGCCGCCCGCAGTTCCCGACCGCATCCCCGGACCGTTCCGCCCTGCCGCACGGCCTCGCTGCGGCCTCCCGGCCGCAACGCCGCCGCCGGGCGGAGCCGGCCCCTCACCCTCCGTTCCCACCGTGTGCCAGGGTGACGGGTATGGATTCGCTTCGGAAACGCTTTCGGGAACTGCACACGGCCGGGACCTTCGTGATCGCCAACGCGTTCGACGTGGGGTCGGCCCGGGTGCTGGAGGAGGCCGGTTTCCTCGCCCTGGCCACCACGTCGTCGGGGCTGGCGGCCACCCTGGGGAAGCTGGATCAGCAGGTCACCAGGGATGAGCTGGTGGCCCATGTCGCGGCGATGACGGCGGGGGCCGGGGTTCCGGTGAGTGTGGACTCGGAGCGGCTGTTCGCGGAGACCGCCGAGGGGATCGCGGAGACCGTGGACCTGCTGGCGGAGGCCGGGGCTTCGGGGCTGTCGATCGAGGACTACGACCCGGTGGCCGGGGTGGTGGAATCGCTGGCGGTCAGTGTCGAGCGGGTCGGGGCCGCGGTGGAGGCCGCCCGGCGGCACGGGGTGGTGGTGACCGCCCGCGCCGAGAACTTCCTCTACGGGGCCGGGGATCTCGACGACACGATCGATCGGCTGGTGGCCTACCGGGATGCGGGGGCCGACGTGCTGTTCGCGCCCGGGGTGAAGGCCGCCGGGGACATCGAGCGGGTGGTCGCCGCCGTTCGGGCGCCGGTGAACGTGCTCACCCTGCCGGGCGCACCCAGCGTGCCGGAGCTGGGCAAGCTCGGGGTCCGGCGGGTCTCGGTGGGCGGGGCGCTGGCCTGGGCGGCCTACGGGGCGGTCCGGAACGCGGCCAGGGAGTTGCTGGACACGGGGACCACCGGGTTCCGGGCTCATGGTCTCACCCCGGCCGAGGTGAAGGCCGCCTTCGGCGGCTGACGAAGACCCGCATCGGGCGTCCCGGGTTCACGCCAACCTCCCCCACTTCACCGGCGCTTGACAGCAATGCGGGTGGGATGGCCACAAAGCCGTTCCAAGGGGGAGGAAAAACATGAAGAGGACGATCGCGATCATCGCGGCCTGTGCCGTGGTGCTGGCGAGCGCCGGCGTGGCGGAGGCGGCGGCGGTGCCGTCCCCGTTGACGCTGGTGGCCGCGAGCAGGACGGTGACGGCGGAGCGGTACGTCGACGGCGACGACGTCTATCTGTCCCTCAACCTGGGCCTGCACGTGATCGCCGGGAAGGATCCGCTGGTGATCCGGGCCAGGAGGACCGGTTACGACAAGCCGATCGTCGCGCACCGCAGCGTAGTCAAGAAGGGCAAGCGCACCTGGGTGCGGCTTCCGGCCGGCACGGTCAGGGACTTCACCGGGCTGAAGGACTTCACCACGATCACGATCGCCGACGCCAAGGGGAAGACGGTCGCGACGTACCGGACGGGGTTCTGCGGAAACTCGGACCAGTCGGCGCGCACCCGGCCGACCGCTCCGGCGACCAACCCGTACCCGATGGGGTGTGGCGGGGAGAACCCGTTCACGCTGGGCGCGGTCTGGGGTGTGCAGGCCGGCTGGAACGCCGCGATCACCGACCAGCCGCGTTCGGCGGTCACGCTGAAGAACCTGAAGGCCGGGAAGTACACGGCCACGGCGACGGTGAATCCGGCGTACCGGAAGGTGTTCGGCATCCCGGCGAAGAGCGCCACCGCCAAGGTGGCGCTGAACGTCGTCGAGGTCGAGCCGGACGCGGACAGGTCGCTGGCCGGCGGCCACGAGGCGCACGGTCAGGTCTCCGACCGGCTGCCCGAGTTCCGCGCGGCGGCGAGCCGGCCCACGGTCCTCAAGGCGGCGCCGAAGGCGGGTCCGAAGCCTGATCTGCGGTCGCTGCCGGCCTGGGGCATCGCCCTCTCCCAGGAGGACGGGAAGACGTACGTGAATTTCGGCGCCACGGTCTGGAACGCCGGCACGTCCCCGCTGGTGGTCGACGGCTTCCGGCGTACCGGAACGGATCTGATGGACGCTTACCAGTACTTCTTCGACGCCAAGGGCAAGCAGGTCGGGTCCCGGCCGGCCGGCACCATGGAGTGGGACGACCGGGAGGGCCACAAGCACTGGCACTTCACCGACTTCGCGCAGTACACGCTGCTGAGGAGTGACAAGAAGCTGGCGGTGCGCAGCGGCAAGGAGGCGTTCTGCCTGGCCAACACGGACGCGGTCGACTACACCATCGCGGGCGCGAAGTGGCGGCCGGAGAACACCTCGCTGGAGACCTCGTGCGGGGCGAACACCGTGGTGGCGGTGCGTGAGGTGCTGGACATCGGCAACGGCGACACCTACACCCAGGACCGGCCCGGCCAGTCGTTCGACATCACGAACCTGCCGAACGGCACCTACTGGATCCAGGTGAAGGCGAACCCCAGCAACCGTCTGGGCGAGCTGACCACCGGCAACAACACCGCGCTCCGCAGGATCGTGCTGGGTGGCACGAAGGCGTTGCGCACGCTCACCGTGCCGGCGGTCCACGGCATCAAGGGCTGACCGTCTCCCGGCCGGTCGTCCGCGATTCGAGGAAGTCGAGGTCGGCCTCCCAGCCCAGACCGGGCGCGGAGGGCACCTCGACGAACCCGCCGTCGCAGACGACCGGGTCGGTGGTGACGTCCCGGGCGTAGTACTTGTCCGAACCGGAGACGTCCGACGGCAGGGTGAAGCCGGGCAGCGAGCTGAGCGCCACGTTCGCGGCCCGGCCGATCCCGAACTCGTGCATGCCGCCGCACCACACCGGCATGTCGTGGGCGACGGCGAGATCGTGGGCGCGGACCGCGGGGGTGAGCCCGCCCATCCGGGAGACCTTGATGTTGAGGATCCGCCCGGCGCCCAGCCGCAGCGCGGTGACCAGGTCGTCCACCTCCTCGACCGACTCGTCCAGGCAGATCGGCGTCGCGATCCTTTCTTGGAGCGAGGCGTGCGCCACCAGGGCACGCGGCGCGTAGGGCTGCTCGATCATCAGCAGCCCGAGATCATCGAGCTCCGCGAAGACGGTCACCTCGGAGTCCGGATACGCACCGTTGGCGTCCACATGCACCGGCACGGACGGGAAGGCGGCACGGACCGCGCGGACCGGCTCGACGTCCCAGCCCGGCGCGATCTTCAGCTTCACCCGCCGGTACCCCTCGGCCACCCGGGCCTCGACCTGGGCGAGCAGGTCGTCGATGGTGGGCTCGATGCCGAGCGACACACCGGCTTCGACCTTCGCCCGCTCACCCCCGAGACCTTTCGAGAGGGGTACGCCCATCGCGCGCGACCACAGTGCCCAGCCCGCCATGTCGAACCCGGCCCGCGCGAAATGGTTCCCCCGCACCTTCGCCATCGCGGCCGCCAGCTCGGACGGATGCTCCCACCGGGCGGCGAGCACGAGCGGCGCCAGGAACGTACGGGCCACCGCCCAGCAGCTGTCCACCGTCTCGGCGGAGTAGAACGGGCCGCTCGGCGAGGCGATCTCACCCCAGCCGACCGCCCCGTCCGAACCGGTGAGCGTGACGAGGATGTGCTCCAGCTCCCGTTTGGCGTGGGAGCTGGTCTGGAACCGGTGCACGAGCGGCAACCGGACCCGGCGCAGCTCCACCTTCTCGATCCGGATCATGTCTCTTCCGTGTCTTCGGTGTACAGGCCCAGTTCCGCGGCGAGGTCGTCGCGGTCGCGCAGGCGGCGGCCGGCCCCCTTGGAGCTGGCGATGGTCAGGGTGGCGAGCAGATGCAGGGCGAGCACGACCGAGGTGGGCGAGTTCGCGTACGACGCGCTCTCGGCGCCGATCACGATGCCGGCCGTCGCATGGGAGGACAGCGGGGTGTCGTCGGCGTCGGTGATCAGCACCAGGTCGCCGCCGCGCCGCACGTACGCCGACGCCACGTCCACGGTCTCCCGGCGGTAGCGGGACATGGACACGGCGATCAGCAGGTCGCCCTGCCGGATGTCGCTGAGCACGTCGAGCGGCCGGGCCGAGGCGCCGTCGACCAGGTGCACGCCGGACAGCCCGGCGCTCAGGTCGACCGCCAGCATCGAGGCGTAGCTGAGCGACTTGCCGTGCCCGATCAGGTAGCGCCGGCGGGCCGACACGATCAGGGCGGCGGCCCGTTCGATGGCGTCCTGTTCGGCGGCCCAGGCCAGGGCCTTCTCGAACTCGGTGCGCTGTTGCTCCAGGACACGCTGTTTGAGCACCTGGGCGGAGCGGCGCTGCACGTTGCGGTCGAACCGCTCGGACGGGGTGGAGCGCCGGGTCGTCACAGTTCGGCATTCTCGAACGTGTAGACGACCCGGTCCGTGGCCCCCGGCACCCGGGCGACGCCGACCAGACGGCCGCCGGACGCGAACCGCTCCTGGAGGCTCGCGCGCAGCCGGGCCCGGTCGGACAGCGACGGCGCGGCGAACCGCGGGTCGGCCGGGGTCTGCACGGGCGGGCCCGGGACGCCGGACTTGCGGGCGTGCCACAGGTCCCAGCTGACCAGGATCCGGTCGGTGTCGCCGCCGTAGTAGCCGGGCATGAACCGGACCCCGGTGGCGCCCAGCACGGCCAGGTTGAAGTGGGCGTTGCGCAGCGCGTACGGATCGAAGGTCCACCGCATGGTGCGCGCCCCCGTGCCGCGCGCCACCTCTGCCTGCGCCTGTTTGAGCCGGCGGCCGACGCCGAGGCTCTGGGCCTCGGGCGCGACGACGGCGGCCTGCGAGTAGTGGTAGAGCTCGCCGCCGTCGACCGCGGAGAAGCCGTAGCAGAAGCCGACGACCTCGCCGGACGGGCCGAGGGCGCCGATCACCGAGCCGGAGTTCTCCCGGAGGGCGGCCAGCAGGCGGGGGCTCACCCCGTACTCCGGCTCCTCGTAGCCGAAGACCGACCGGTAGAGGCGGGCCGCCGCAGTCCACTCGGCGAGCCCGTCGAGCTCCCGCACCGACAGCTCCATGCCGCACCTCCGGGTAAAGATAGGGAACGTATAAGCGACATCCTCGCAACATCATCGCTCGTTGACAACGATGTGACGGGAACTTAGCGTTCGCATATGCCGTCACCCGAGCTCGAAGCACTGCACCGGTACACGGTCCTCGAGTCACCCACCGGGGATGCCCGGTCGCTGGCCACCCTGGCCGAGACGCTGGAGGCGGACGCCGGGCGGGCCGGTTTCACGACCGCCCGCGAGCCGCACCCGACCGGCGACCACCTGCTCTGGAGCCTGCCCGCCCGCGGCGTCGCCGGTCCGCCGATCCTGCTGCTGTCCCACTACGACACCGTGTGGCCGGTCGGCACGCTCGCCGCCATGCCCTGGTCGGTGGAGGGTGATGTGGTGCGCGGCCCCGGCGTCTACGACACCAAGGCCGGTCTCGTCGCGCTGCTCGCCGCGGCGGCCCGGATCAAGGATCAAGACCATCCGGAGGTACGGGTGATCGTCGTCGCCGACGAGGAGATCGGCTCGCCGAGCGCCGGGGATCTGGTGCGCGCCGAGGCCGGGCGGGCCGCGATGGTGCTCGGCCTGGAGCCGCCGCACCCGGGCGGCGACCTGAAGACGGGCCGCCGGGGCAGCACCCGGGCCCGGATCGAGGTGACCGGGGTGGAGGCGCACGCCGCACTGGACCCGGACGCCGGGGCCAACGCCATCGACGAGCTGGTCGACCAGCTGATCCGCTTCCGGGCGGTGGTGGCCCGGCGGCCGGTGCTGCTGAACACCGGGACGATCGCCGGCGGCGGCCGGACCAACGTGGTGGCCGGCCGGGCGCACGCCGACCTGGGGCTGCGGTTCTCCGACCCGGCCGACGAGGAGGCGCTGCTCGGCGAGCTGCGGGCGCTGCGGCCGGTCCGGGAACGGGCGGCCGTGTCGGCGCGGCTGCTGTCGCACCGGCCCACCTGGCGGCCCGACCACGCCGGGGCCGAGCTGCTGGACCGGATCCGGGGCATCGCGACCGGCCTCGGGCAGACCCTGGACGGCCGGCCGGCCGACGGTGCGGCCGACACCAACACCACCGGCGCGCTCGGGCGGCCGACCGTGGACGGGCTGGCGCCCCGCGGTGGCGGTGCGCACGCCCGTACCGAATGGGTGTCGGCCGACGGCATGGCCGAACGGACCGCCCTGCTCACCGCCCTCCTCGGCCCCTCGGGTCTGGTCCCGCGGCAGGGGTGAGCGGCTCATCGGGCGGGACGAGCTCACGGTCCGCCTCGGCCAGGGGATGCGCCGCCGGATGGCGGGGCATGTCCTCGGGCTTCTTCTCTTCCGGCTCGCGCTGATTTTTCATGTCACCTGAATTCCCTGTTCCAGCCGGTTTAGACGCGCGTCAGCCGGGTATCAGGCGGGCCTGGAGGGGAAATCGATGCTGAGCGATGATGATCGGCGCACCCTCGCCGAGCTGGAGACCGAGCTCGAAGCCGACCCCGAGTTCGCCGCGCGGATGGCCGCGCCGGAGTCCGAGGTCCGGTTCCCCATCGTCTTCGCCCTCTGCGTCGCCCTGTTCGTCCTGGTCCCGCCGCTGATGATGCTGTTCGGGTGGCCGGGTCTGATCATCACGGTTGACGTGTTCGCCACCGTCATCGCCATCACCCTGATCGCGCGCCAGCGCCGGGAGCATTGACCTCCGGCTCTCAACCATTTCTCAACCGAGCGTGCTCTCATGACGGCACCATGAGCGCGCACGCCCTGGTCGTCGATGACCGGCCCACCGTTGCCCCCGCCCGGACTCTCAGGTTCTCGCTGGTCGCCGGGATGACCGGGCTGACCGCTGTGGCACTGGCGATCACCTGGCTGACCGCGGCGCTGGTGCTCCGCTCCTACCTGCTGGAGCGCATCGACGACCAGCTAGCCGCGGCGGTGGCCCTGGTCCGGCAGGGGGCCGTGCCGTTGCCCGAACCGGGCCCGCGCTCGGCGCCGCCCGTCACCGACTACCTGGTCGAGTTCCGCAGCACCGACGGGCTCACGGTCCGGCTGGCCGGCGGCACCCCGCTGCCGGCCGAACCGCTGCTGGACAGCGCCGATCCCGCCGTGCCGGGCCCGCAGACCGTGCGTGGCGCCTACCGGGTCCGGGTCGTTCGGGGCGTCAACGGGACGGTGCTGGTCGGCCTGCCGCTGGCCCCGGTCCGGGACGCCGTCACCCGGCTCGCCGCGACCGCCGCGTTCACCGCCGTCACGGTGCTGACGCTGCTCACCGTACTGGCCCGCTGGCTGGTGATTCGCCGGCTGCGCCCGCTCGAGGAGATCGCCGCCACCGCCGGAGCGATCGCCGACGGCGACCTGGACCGGCGGGTCGGTGCCCCGGAACCGGGCAGCCCCGCGGCCCGGACCGAGGTGGGCCGGCTCTCGGTGGCGGTCGACGGCATGCTCACCCGGATTCAGACCAGCATGGCCGTGATGCGCACCTTCGTGGCGGACGCGTCGCACGAGCTGCGCACCCCGCTCACCTCGATCAGCGGCTACCTCCAGCTGATCCGCGGCGGCGCGGTCGACCTGGCCGCCCGGCCCGACGTGCTGCACCGCCTCGAGGAGGCGTCCGGCCGGATGGGCGTGCTCATCGACGGGCTGCTCTACCTGGCCCGGCTGGAGTCCGAGCCGCCGGCCCGGCGCGAACCGGTCGACCTGGCCGTGCTCGTCCACGACGCGGTCACCCACGCCCGCGCCGCCGAACCGGATCGTCCGCTGACCGTGCTGATCACCGCCCCGGTGACGGTCGTCGGCGACGAGGGCACCCTGCGCCGGGTTCTGGCCAACCTGCTTGGCAACGTCCGCGCACACACCCCGCCCGGCACCCCCGCGCGGATCACGGTGTGCGCGAACGGCGACCGCGTCCGGGTCACGGTCGCCGATCAGGGCCCCGGGATGACGGCCGAGGCGGCGGGACGGGCGTTCGAGCGGTTCTGGCGGGCGGACGCGGCACGGACGTACGCGGGTGGCTTCGGCCTGGGTCTCGCGATCGTGGCCGAGGTGGTCCGCCTCCACGGCGGTGTCACCGGCATCGACACCGGCGACGGTGTCGCCGTCTGGTTCGAGCTTCCCGTCTGACACTCATTCGCCTTGAGGGCGTCTTTGGCCCATACCGTGCAGTGGATTCGGTTACCGGTTGCGGACGATAATCGAAACGTCGATCTGGCCGACCAGACCGCCGGAAACCTTGACCCATTTGTTGGTGCTGCACGTCACGGTGCTGGAGTTCACCTGGAAACTCCGGTGAGTCATGCAGTAGAAGCCGTCGGAATCGGGCCAGCCATACCTGCCTTCGGTGCTCTCGCCGGGCTGGAGCGTGCCGGTGCCATTAGCCAAAATGCAGGTCGTTGAGTTGAAATCCTTGCAAGCGTTGAACGAACCGCCGGCGATTGAAGACCGGCTGTTGATGATGTTGGCGTCGTGCGGGGCGAACGCGCTGGACGGAAGGGCGCTGGTGGTCACCGGGGTGGGTGCCGGGGCGCCGGTGGTCACCGGGGTGATCTGGAAAGCGTTCACACCCTCGGCGGTGAGCCGCACCTCTCCGATGAGGGCGGTGGTGAATTGAGGACTGTCGGCAGTCGCGGCCGTGGCCGGTGTGGCCAGGGTGGCGCCGAGAAAGATGCTGATGGCGACTGTGGTGTACCGCAAGGTGCGCTGGCGAATCATGTGGGCAATCTACAACCGTGTTAAAAGTCTATCAATATTGATACTTACGAATTGCACTGGTAAGGTGCCGCCGTCATGCCCCGGCGCCGCCGATGTAAAGCAGGAAGGGGAAACCTTTAGTCGACGTTCTCGTCAACCAGTCGTTGTTTTTCGGGTGAAGAGGTGCCGCACAGCCCCGGCGTGTTGCGTATTGAGATTCCCGTCCGTACCGGAAACGCGGTCTTAGGATTTGTCTGTGGCTGTACCTGAATATGTGGCCCGGCTACGGGCGAAGATCGCCACGACCTGCTGATGCTGCCCGGTGCGAGCGCCGTCGTGACCGATGACGACGGGCGGATCCCGCTGGTGCGGCGGGCCGACAGCGGGAAGTGGTCGCTGCCGGCCGGGATGATCGATCCGGGCGAGCGGCCGTCGGCGATGACGAGTCGCTGGAGGTCGGCTGGTTCGAGGTGGACGTCCTGCCCGAGCTGGACGAGTAGGCGAAACTGCGGATCGAGACGGCGCTCGGGCAGGACGGTCCGGCCTGGCATGCGACGCCCGGGAAGCGGCATCCCGCGCTGAATCAACCGGACAGCATCCGACTCAGTCGAAGATCGAGATCCGGGTGCGGTGGTGGCGGGGGTTCTCGATCTCGTCGAGGGTCGCCACCGCCAGGTCGGCGTAGGAGAGGGTCGCACCGGTCGCGGTCTCGCCGCCGGTGCGGTAGCGGCCGGTCCTCGGGGCCGCGGCGTCCAATTGGGCCGGTGGGGTGAGCATCAGCCAGTCGACCGGGGTGTCCGCGGCACGGAGGTGTTCCAGGCCGGCGGTGTGGGCGAGGGCGAACGGGCGGAACTCGGCGGGCAGGACGGCCGGATCGTCGAGGAGCAGGCCGCCGTCGGCGGCGCGCAGGTTGACGAACAGGCCGATCAGGACGAGACGCGGCACGCCCGCCGCGGCCAGGCCGGTGAGCAGGGCGTCGTCGGCGGTGACGAACCACTTCTCGTCCAGGTGGCCGAGAGCCGCCAGTTCCTCGGGGCCGGAGGCGGGGGAGACCGCGTTGACCACGGCGTCGTGGCCGCGGACGAGGTCGGCGATGGCGGCGGCGTCCTGGACGTCGCCCTGGACGACACGGTCGGCGCTGAGCGAGGGGTGGCGGGCCGGGTCGCGGACGACCCCGGTCACCCGGTGGCCGCGGCTGCGCGCCTCGGCGGTCACGGCGTGGCCCGCCCGGCCGCCTGCTCCGAAGATGACGATGCTGGTCATGGCGCGGACGGTAATCGACGGGGGTCTGGTTACCGCAACGAAACCGGCAGTACGGTGGGCTTCGTGACGACCGAGTTGAAGCCGGACATGTTCGCTCCCGAGTGCCCCACCCGGCAGGTGCCGATGCGGATCGGTGACAAGTGGACGGCGATGATCGTGCTCTGTCTGGAGGACGGGCCGCGCCGGTTCGGCGAGCTGCTCGTGCCGTTGTCGGCGATCACGAAGAAGGTGCTGGCCGAGACGCTGCGGGCGATGGAACGCGACGGCCTGGTGACACGCACCGAGTTCCCGGCGAACCCGCCGCACGTGGAGTACGCGCTCACCCCGCTCGGCCGCAGCCTGCTGACCCTGATCGACGCGGCCCGCGGCTGGTGCGCGGAGCACCTTCCGGAGCTGACCGAGGCGCGCCGGGCCTACACCAGCTCCTTCAGCGCCGCGTCGAAGATCTCGTGATGCCGGGCCACGTCGGCGGGCGTGGTCTGCGGGCACATGAGAGCCATGTTGTGGAACGGTGTGAGCAGCACACCCCGGTTGGCCAGGTAGACGTGCAGGAAGTCCTCCAGTTCGGCGTCCGCGCCACGGGCTGACTCGGTGCCGTTGCGCGGGGCCGGGCTCGCGAAACGGTACTCGACCCGGGCGCCGAGCCGGCTCACCGACCAGGGCAGCCCGTACCCCTCGATGATCTTCACCAGGCCGTCGGCGAACGCCGTCGCGGTCTCGATCATCCCGGCGAACGCGGCTTCGGTGAGCACCTCGCCCAGGGTGGCGCGGGTCGCGGCCATCGACACCGGGTTGCCGGCCAGCGTGCCGCCCACCCCACCCATGTCCACCAGGTCCAGATCGTCCCTCCCGCTGAGCGTTCCGGCCAGCTCCGCGCTCAATCCGTACGCCCCGACGGGCACCCCGCCGCCGATCGCCTTCCCGATCGTCACCACGTCCGGCTCCAGTCCCCAGTACGCGGTCGCCCCGCCCGGCCCGGCCGAGAACGTGTGCGTCTCGTCGTTGATCAGGTAGGTGCCGTACCGGCGGGTCAGCTCCCGCACCCCGGCCAGGTAGCCGTCCTCCGGCAGCACGATCCCGATGTTCGTGAGCGCCGGCTCCATCAGCACCGCGGCCACGTCGCCGTACGCCAGCTCCCGCTCCAGCCCCGCCAGATCGTTGAACTCGGCGACCCGGCTGGTCATCGTGACGTCCACCGGCGCGCCCACGTTGCCCTCCCGGGAGACGCCCCGCCCGTCCGGGCCCACCACGATCAGCGACTCGTCCACGGAACCGTGGTAGCAGTAGCTGTTCACCAGGATCTTCGACCGGCCGGTGACCGCGCGCAGCAGCCGGATCGCCCACCGGTTGGCGTCCGTGGCGGTCAGCGCGAAACTCCAGGCCGGCAGCCCGAAACGGCGGGCGAGTTCGGCGCCGGCGGCCGCGGCGTCCTCGGTCGGCATCATGGTGGCCAGGCCGTTGCGGAGACGCGCGGTGACCGCGGCGACCACCGGCTCGGGGGAGTGGCCGGCCATCGCGCCGGTGTCGCCGAGAGCGAAGTCGACGAACTCGTTGCCGTCCACGTCGGTGATCCGGTTACCGCGCGCCCTGTCCAGATAGATCGGAAAATTTCCGGCGGCCTTGTTCATCCAGGTCATCGGCACCCGTCCGAACAGGTGGCCGGCGTTCGCATAGGCGTTCTTCGAGCCGGGGTGCCGGTCGGCGAAAGTGGCCCGCTCCCTTTTCGTGAGCGTAGCCAGGCGGGCGCGGGAGATGGAATCCGTCGACATGGCGCGACGCTACCAGCGAATCGTTACTCCTCCGAGACTCTCAGCACGGTTACCGTCTTTCCTCGGCCGTCCGTCACGTACAGCCGCTTGCCGTCCGGTGACAGCGCGTTGACCCGCGGACTGTCCCCGACCCCGACCGTCGACACCACCCTGCCCGACGACAGATCGATCACCGAGAGGTTGTCGGACCCCTCGTTCACGACGTAGGCGTGCCGGCTGTCCCCGGAGACCATCACGGCCTGCGGTTCCCGGCCCACCGCCACCTTGTGGATCAGCCGCTGGTCGCCGGTGTCGTAGATCTCCACGGTGTCCAGGTCGTAGTTCGTCGCCACCAGCCGCTTCCCGTCCGGGGTGACGGCCAGCGCGTGCGGCGACTTGCCCACCTTGAAGTTCTTCCGCACCAGCCGGTCCGCCACGCTCACCACCGAGATCTGGCTCGACTCGTGGTTGGCGGTGAAGGCGGTCTGCCCGTCCGGCGTGAACACGATCCAGTGCGGGTTCGGCGGCACCGAGATCCGCGCCGCCTCGGTCAGCGTCCTGTCGTCGTAGATCTCCACCCGGGCCCCGTTGTGGATCGGCACCCAGACCTTCCCGTCCGGCGCCACCGCCGGCTCGAACGGCCGCGGTCCGGTCCGGATCGTCTTGACCAGGGTCCTGTTCGCCGTGTCGATCACCGCGAGCCCGTTGCCGGTGAAGTCGTTCTCGAACAGCGACACATACAGCCGGCCGCCGTCCGCCGACAACGCCAGGAACCGCGGCGTGTTCGGCACCTTCACCACACCGACCTGCTTCGACCGCACGTCGACGAAGTGCACGTCCTTCGAGTCCTGATCGGCCACGTAGAGCGTCCGGTTGTCCGGCGCGACCGCCACACCCTCCGGCTCGCGCCCCAGCCTGATCTGCTCCAGCACCACCGGCTTCGCCAGACTCGGGGGCGCGGCCGGCTGCTGCGTCCCGGCGGGCTCGGTCGCCGGCCCGGTCGGCGCGGCGCCGGCGGTCTGCCCGGGCGCGCTCTGCGTCGGGGCCGGGTTCTGCGAGGCGGCTTCCGGCTCATCGTCCTTCAGGACGAACCGCACTCCGGCGTACGTGGCGCCGGCCAGCAGAAGCAGCGCCACCAGAACCCCCGCCACCAGAGCCAGGCGTTTCCGCGGCGGCTTACCCCCTTCTTCACCGTACGGAGCGGAGCCCCCGAATCCCGATCCGTCCTCGTAGGTCACCCGCGGCGGACCGCTGGAACCGCCGCCGGCCTGCCCGTATCCACCGGCACCCGGCCCGCCGGCTTGCCCGTATCCACCGGCATCCGGCCCGCCGGTCTGCCCGTAGGTGGCCGAACCCGGTCCGCCGGCCGGGCCGTAGCCGGTGCCGGCCTGTCCACCCGGATAGCCGGCGCCATAGGTGCCGGTCGGCTGGTCGTCCGGATGTGCCGTTCCCGGGGCCTGAGCTGTCCCGGGTTGCGCCTGGGCCCACGGGTCGGCCGCCGGTTGGACCTGTGCCCACGGGTCGGCCCCGGGTTGCGCCTGTCCCCACGGGTCGGACCCCGGCCAGGCGGTCGCCGGCGAGGTCGGCCACCCGTGTGGCTGATGCTCCCCGAACCCCCGAGCGGCACCCGCCTCCGCGAACCCACCGTGCTCCGCGGCCGACTCGCCCGGCGCGGACGGAACCAGCCAGGGCCCGTTCTCCTCAGCCGGTTGCCGTTGAGCCGGAATCGAGACCCCGTTCCCGGACGTCCGCCCCGGCCACGGCCCGGCCGGCCCCGCCGAACTCTCCTCCACCGGACCGGGGTTCCCGTCATCGGCCGAACCGGGTTCCGGCTCGTCCGCGCCACGCTCATCGAGATCGGGGGATGTTTCCTCCCGAGCGCTTCCGTCCCCGCCACCCGCGTTCACGCCGGAATCCGCACTCGCTTCGCGCGGCTGCGTTCCCTCTGCGGCCGCTGCTGCCGCAGCACCCGCCGCGACAGCGCCCGCAGCACCCGCCGCGTCGGTGGCAGTCGAGCCCTGGCCAGGTTTCCGTCCCGCCGACGGCCAGAGGCCGTCCGGATCGGACTGTGAACCCCACGAACTGCCCGGTACCGGCCACCCTCCGCCATTCACGGCCGCGGGTTGCCCGGTCCGGTCGACCGCGCTGCTCGCCGCCACGCCTGATGCGGGCGTTTCCGAGGCGGCATCCGGCTCCGAACCGGCGGACCGTGCCGCATCCGGGCTCTCCGCAGCAGTCGTCGCGCCGGTCGCGTTCACGTCCGGCAGCACTCCAGCCGGGCTGTCGGCGGCCGCCTCCTCAGCGACGGAGACCTCCGCCTGTCCGCCGTCCGGTCCGGAGGTGTCATCGGAAGCCGTCGCCGGGCCGGTGGTGTCCAGCCCGGCTTCCGTGCCGGTGGTGTCCAGCCCGGCTTCCGTGCCGGTGGTCGCCTCCGGTTCCTGGGGAACGGCCGGTGCGTCCGCTGCCGTTACCGGGAACGAACCATGTACCGTCGCCCTCGGCGCGACCAGGGGTTCGTCACCCGAAGGCCCGGACGATTCGGTCTCCGGGACGGCCTCTTCGGACTCGCCACCGCGAGCGTCCGATTGCTCCACAGCCGAAGTGTCGCTGCTCGTTCCCGCTGCGGAGGCCACCGGAGACTCATCGACGGGCCTGGCCGTGTCCTCGACCGGGGCCGCTTCGCTGACACCTGCGTCAATCGAGTCGCTGTGCCCTTCTTCCCCGCGGCCGTCGGACACCGAGCCGCCGACGGACGGCCAAGCCGCCTGCTCCGCGGCGTCACTCTCCCGCGCGGCGGCGTCACTCACCTGCTCGGCAGGGTCACTCACCTGCTCAGCGCCGGAACTCTCCAGCGCCGCCGATTCGCCGGTAGCTGTCCGGGCAGCCTGAGTCCCGGGGCCATCCGGCTGCCCGGCTGCGGGAACGGTGGAACGACTCGACGACGGTGGCCCACTGGTGGGTGCCCACGGCGAGGTCCACGCCGCGGTGCGTGAACCGTCCGAGCCCGGGACCTCACGGGGGGAGGCCTGCGGTGACGCGTCAGCAGGCAGCCCCGAAGACGCCGGCCCCGACAGTGGGCCCTCGGCCGGTGGCGGGGTGCTCCGAACCGGCGGGCCGCTCGTGGGCGACCACGCCGGCGACCCGGAGGTCGGCGCCCATCCGGGGGATCCGGCTGACGGCGGGACCGCTTCGGCCGTACCGGAAGAGGGTTTGGGTGATGTGTTCTCTGACCCGGCGGATGCCGGCGCCGAAGCGGAGGACGGCCATGCGGCCGGTGATCCGGCGTCCTCGGGCGCGCCGCCCGGCTGAGCGGGTGGTGCCGCCTCCCCGGGCGCCGTTGCGGGGTCCGGGGTCTGCCAGGGCTGATTCCGGGCTTCGCCGGGCCAGGCCGTCTCGCCCGGCCACGCCTCCTCGGGCGTCGGCGCCTCGCCCGGCCAGGCCGCCTCCCACGCGGGCGCCGGGCTACCCGATGCCGGTGGCACGAAGCCGCCGCCCGAAGGCGATGTGTGCGGCCCGGCGCCGGATGAGGGCGCGGGAGAAACGGAGTTCGGGCCGACGCCGGAATTAGGTGTGGAACTGATCGCCGGCGACCCGGGTGGGGAGACGCCACCCGCGGCCGGAGCGCCGCTCGTGGCCGGAGCGCCGCTCGTGGGCGGGGTGCCGGGTGGCGCGGCGGGCAGGGCCGCCTGCCCGCCGTTCCCTCCGGGTGCCGGGACCCAACCGCCGGTGGCCACGTCGAAGTCCGCGGCGACCTCACCGGTCACGGTGAGCCGGGCGGATCCGGCCGGGCCGTCGAGGGTGACCGCCCCGTCGAGCCGGCCGACCGTGGGGAACCAGGAGACCCGCAGCACGTTCCCTTCGAGACGGGCGTGCAGGCCCTCGGCATCGCTGGACACCGCCGACGCGGCGGCCAGCGGCGGGCCCTGTACGGCGACGCCGGCGGCGAGCTGGCGGGTTCCGGGGGCGACCCGGCCGAAGTCGACGGCCGGTTCGGCGAGGCGGACCGAGGTGCGGCGGAGCGCGGCCGACGCCGCGGCCGCGACCCGGCCCTCGCCGGTGGCGAGCCGCTGCAACGACGAGCGGGCCTCGACGGCGCGGGACAGGTCCTCGCCGGCGGCCGCGACCGCGAGCTGGGCGATCTGTGCCATCTGGTCGCTGCCCTGGCGGCGGATCCGGGCCAGGTACGGCTGCCGCCCCGACCCGAACACCCACTGCCGCACACTGGGGTCCCGTTCGCGCAGGTGGTCGTGGAGTTCGCCGATGCCGATCCAGCCGTCCCGGTCGCGGTCGGCGGCGCCGGTGACGACGCCGTCGGCGATGAGCCCGGCGAAGGTGGGGGGTTCGGGCCGGGCGGTGGTGGCGATGACGACGCGGCTCTGCCACTCGGCGGCCCGGGCCGCGCGGAAGTGGTGCCCGGCGTCCACCGGACTCCCGGTACGCCCGTCGAGCATCACCACGGCCTGCCCGGCGCGGCTCCGCTGCATGAGGACGGCCATCTGCGCCACGTCGATCGCGGTGTCGGTGGGCCGGCCCATCACCGTGTCGGCGGTGGCCAGGTAGAGCCCACCGCCGGGCCCGGTCAGCATGACGCCGCGGAAGTACACGAGGACGCAGTCGTCCTGCTCCCGGCCGTCGAATATCGACTTCACCCGGGAGTACGCCTCGCGCGCCCCGGGATCTCGCAAATACGTCACGTCGAACCCGCCGAGCGCCGGCTCCCCGAGCACGTCCACGAACGCCGGAACATCTGCCGACGGCACCGAGAACCTGCGCAACACGGGATCGTCGTGCTGCTCGACGCTAACCACTACTGCAAGTCGTCGCCCGCTCATCGAATGCATCACCCGTCATCCATGGTGCGACGACGAGGCGCGACACGAAACCCCGAGTTGATTACGAACGGCGTCCATCCGGCGACACCGCGTTGTTGATCTAGCCGTGCCGCGGTCGTCCGGGCCACTCCGCGACGGGTGTCCGCATGGCGATCTACCAGCGATGATGTTGCCGAATCGCCGGACTCGAACAGAGGTGGAAGGTCGTCGATCCATCGTGCGCCGCGGAGTGTGCCGAAGTCACGGCGAATTCCCGGATTTCACCGGATCCGGTGGTTCTACCATGATCGGATGTCTGATCTGTCCGGTGCCTTCGGGTTGCGCTCCGTGACGTCGCCGACCGTCGAGGTCGATTTCGGGGCCGGTCCACAGACGATGATCGCCTCGATGGCCGTACTCGATCTGATGAATCGCGTGCCCACCGAGGGCCCGGTCGACTTCGCCGCGCTGGACGCCTTCCCACAGGCCAGGAACATTCTCTGGTCCGGCGCCGACCGGGGTCTCGCCGAGGCGCTCCGCACCCGCCCCCGGATCCGCTTCCTCGAGTGGCGCGATCCGGTCGGCCACATCGATCTCGCCGGCACCGCCGTCGGCACCCTGCGCCTGCACGGCTGCGGCGGCCTGCACGGCCTTCGCCTGCCCGCCATGGAGACCCTGCTGCTCGCGGGCCCGTCACCCGCACTGCGGGTCGATCTTCCCGATGCGGGGTACGACGTGAGCCTGCGCTGGTTCCCCGCCGAGCCGGGCGTGCGGCTTCCCGACGGCCTTCACCGGGTGCGGGACCTCTGGCTCCGGGTGGGCGCCGGGGTGTCCGCCTCGGTGCTGTCCGGCCTCACCGAGCTGGCGGAGCTCCGGCTCGACTTCGACGACCCGCCGGGCAAGTTGGAGGATCCGCACCTGCTGGCCGCCTGCTCCCGTCTGCGTACCATCTCGCTGTCCGGCGCCTACGCCCTCGGCCCGGACGATCTACCCGATCTTCCGGAGTTGCGCCGCCTCGAGCTGCACGGGATCCGCCGCGGAGTGGCGAGGGCGCTGCGCGACCGCTACCGGGGGAGCGGTGTCCAGGTGCATGTGCGGGGCGACGTCTCCGACGCCTGGCTGGCCCGCCACCTCGGCAACCCGTTCCGGGACTGGGTGGAGGACTCGGAGGCGGCCGCCGAGGAGGCCGGCTTCGCCTATGCGCGGGCGCTCGCGGCCGCCGAGGGGATCACCCCGTCGACGCCGGATCGTCTCCCGCGGGCCGAGCGCGCGCTGCGCCGGTTCGTCGCCGATTTCAACGGCATGGATCAACGGTACGGCGTGATCGACACCGCCGAACGGGAACAGGTCTGGGACGCCTACCGCGGCCTGGCCGCCCGGTTCCACGTACCGGTGGACGAGGAGCCGTCCGAGTGGTTCGACGACGGCCGGCAGTTCTGACCGGGTAACCGCCTCGGGTTCCGCCGCCCTGCCGGCAACTCGGCGGGCCGCTCCCGGCCGGATGTCGGTCAGCCAATGTTGGGCGGTGGTGGCGGGCGGTGGTGGGCCGCGACCTTTCGTTGCGGGATTCGAGGTGTTCTGGAGCCTGTCTCTTGGTCATGGGTGGGCGCGATGTCGAGTCGCGCACTCGGATGGCTGCGGCGTCATCCCGACTCGCCGGCGATCTTGGGTTCAGGCACCACAGGCACCAAGATCGACCGGTGACGGCGAGCGACACCGCCGACCGAGTTTCACCCACCTCGGACGGCCTGCCAAGGCCATGAATTTCTTGGGTGATCGTAGTTCCGGGCCGATCTTGATTCCTGGTCGCCATCCGGCGGTAGATCATCACCCATGATCTATTTCACCTGGAAGAACTTGGGTTATCGGATACATCCGGACGGCCATGATCGCTCAAGATCGCACCGCTCGGCAACGAATACCCAAGATTCACATTGACGCTCGCGGACGGCTTGAACAGTCGGCGGGGACCGGCCGAATCTCGCGGCGAAGGTGGGGGAATACCCGAACAGGCGACTTGGCGCCGAGGCCAGGCGACAACCGAGAAAGAGACTCCCGGGCGACGGGCGACGGGCGACGGGCGTGCCCCGGCGTGGGGCACGCCCGTGTCCGCTCAGCTCTTGGCGCCGACCAGGTCGCGGGCCTTCTCCGGCCAGGAGGCGAGGCTCGCCGAACCGCGCATGCCGGCCGCGTTGATCGCCTGCTTGAGGCTGTCCACGTCGGAGTCGGCCAGCTTCGCGTAGGTGGTGATGCCGGCCGCGGCGAGCGCGACGGCCACCTTCGGGCCGATGCCCGCGATCTTCGTGAGGTCGTCCCGCGCGTCGACCGGGGCGGGCGTGGCCGCCAGGTCGGGCTCCTCGGTGATGACGGCCTGCACCGGAATGACCGGCTCAGGCGAGACGACCGGCTCGGGGGCCACTACCGGCTCGGGCGCGACTACCGGCTCCGGGGCAACCACCGGCTCCGGGGCGACGACCGGCTCGGGCGCGACGACCGGCTCCGGGGCGGGCGCGGGCTCAGCGGCGGCAACCGGCTCGGCGACGGGCTCCGGGGCGGCGATGGGCTCGGGCTCGGCGGCGACCGGCTCGGCGGCGGCGACCGGCTCGGCGGCGGCGGCCGGCTCGGCGGCGGCGACCGGTTCCGGCTCGGCGATGGGCTCGGTGACCGGCTCGGTCTCCACGATGGTGACCGGCTCGGTCTCGGTGAGAGCGACCGGCTCGGGCTCCGCGATGACGACCGTCTCGGGCTCGTCGACGGCGACGGGCTCGGCGGGCTCGGTCTCAGCGACGGCCACGGTCTCCTCGTCGGCGGCCTTCTCGGCCACCGGCTCGGCGGCCACCGGCTCGGCCGGGGTCTCGGGCTCGACGGCGGGCGCCGCCTCGGTCTCGGGCTCGGCGGCGACGGGCTCGGCGATGAGCTCGTCGGCGGGCGAGGTCACGGGAGACGGCTCGGTGTCGGTGTCGGCCTGCGTCGCGACGACCGCGGGCGCGACCGCGGCGGCCTCGGCCGAGGTCGACGGGGCCGAGGTCGACGGGGCCGAGGTCGACGGGGCCGGGGCGGCGGCGCCGGAGCGGCGGCCCCGGATCAGCCAGCCGGCTATCACGCCGATCACGAGCCCGGCAACAAAGTAGAGGAATGATGCCATATCGGGCCTCCGGACAGGAGAGGAGGATGCATGTGGTAGCGGGCAGCTTCGCACATCGCCTCAAGCTGCCACGACGAGGGTGTCGACCAGCGTCGAACACCCGTCACCTGCGATGCCCCAGGATTTCCGTCGGGTTACGCCGATCGGGCGAACCGGTCCGGTCACCCGATCAGGTACGCGATACTGCGCCCGGAACGAACCGGTTCGTCGCATACGTGATGGCCCACAGCACCACCCCGATGAGCAGCAGCACCCCGGCCACCCGGTAGTCCGCCCCGGCCCGCCCGGAGAGTGGACTGGCCAGGAAGGCGCAGGCGACCGCACCGAGCACCGGGATGACCGTCGGCGCCCGGAAGTGATCGTGGTCGACCCGGTCCCGCCGCAGCACCAGACAGGCCACGTTGACGACGGTGAAGACGCAGAGCAACAGTAGCGCCGTGGTGCCGCCGAGGGCGGCCAGATCGGCGAACCAGATCAGCCCGAACGCGATGAGCGTGGTGAACACGATTCCCACCCAGGGCGTACGGCGACGGCGGTGCACCCGGCCCAGCACTCTCGGCAGGACCCGCTCGTTCGCCATCCCGTACAGCAGCCGGCTGGCCATCATCATGTTGATCAGCGCCGAGTTGGCCACCGCGAACATGGTGATGAACGCGAACACCCACAGCGGGAACCCGGGCGCCCCGGCCTGCACCACCTTGAGCAGCGGCGTGTCGCCGGAGCCGAGGTCGGCGGGCGCCACCAGCGCGACCGCCGAGATCGCCACCAGCACGTAGATGACCCCGGTGACACAGAGGCCGGTGAGCATGACGCGCGGGAAGATGCGGACCGGGTCCCGGGTCTCCTCGGCCATGTTGACCGAGTCCTCGAAGCCGACCATCGCGAAGAAGGCCAGCGCCGTCCCGGCGGTCACGGACAGCCACACGCTCTCCCCGGGCGGGGTGTTGAACTCGGTGAGCCGGGACAGGTCGCCGTTGCCGCCTCCGAGCGCCCACGCGCCGACCCCGATGACGATCAGCAGGCCGGTGAGCTCTACACAGGTGAGCACCACGTTCGCCTTGACGCTCTCCCCGACGCCCCGGAAGTTGATCAGGCCGACCAGGGTGATGAAGCCGAGCGCGACGGCGGTGAGCACGAACCCGTCGCCGAGGGACAGGTCGAACGCCTTGCCGAAGTTCCCGGCGAACGCCTTGGACGCGCTGGACGCCGAGGTCAGCCCGGAGCACATCACCGCGAAGGTGACCATGAAGGTCAGGAAGTGCACCCCGAACGCCTTGTGCGTGTAGAGCGCCGCGCCGGCGGCCCGTGGGTACTTCGTGACCAGCTCCAGATAGCTGAACGCGGTGAGCAGCGCGACCACGAACGCCAGCAGGAACGGCAGCCACACCGCGCCGCCGACCTCGTTGGCCACCTTGCCGGTCAGCGCGTACACGCCGGTGCCGAGGATGTCCCCGACCACGAACAGCAGCAGAAGTGCCGGGCCGATGACCCGGTTGAGGGTGGGCTGCTCAGACCCGGGCGCGGTCACATCCGCCATGAGTGCTCCCTGCGAAGGTCCACTGCGGATAAGTGACGTTACCCGTACCTTGGGTGACATGCATATCGTGCTTGCCGCAAATCCCCAGGCCGAGCAGCCGTGGGTGACCGACGCCGTCGCCGATCTGGTCCGGCAGACGGGCGCGTCGGTCACGGTGCTCGCGGTGGACGAGCTGGAGAGCGAGTATCTCTCGCCGATGCCGCGCAGCGTCTACACCGAGCGGGCCGAGCATGCCGCGGAGGCCGCGGTCCGGCGGTTGGCCGAGGCCGGGATCGAGGCTTCGCGTACGGTCCTGCCGGGCCGCGCCGCGGAGCAGATCATCCGGTTCGCGAGCGATCAGAAGGCCGACCTGATCGTGCTCGGTTCGAGCGTGCGCCCGGTGGTGGCGCAGCGGCTGCTGGGGAGCGTGCCGCTGACCCTGATCGAGAAGGCGGGCCGCCCGGTGCTGGTGGTCACCCGCCCCGTGAAAGGGTGACCACCAGACCCTGGTTCGCGAAGGGTTACGGGACCGCGGGGTAGTCCGCCACGAAGACCGGCTGACCGACCTTGGTGGTGTCCGCGGCCTCGCCGACGCCGTTGACCACGTGGTCGATGATGCCGGCGCTCAGGTTGACGGTCATGATGTGGTGCAGCTTCACGCCGGGGGTCTGCGGCACCTCGAACCCGTTCTCGGTGTGGATCGACGGGTTGTTCTGGTTGAAGACGTAGACGCCCGCGCCGTACAGCTGATGGGTCTTGACCTTGGCTCCGACCTTGTAACCGGCGTAGCCCTCGACCGATCCGTTCATCCAGTCGGCCTGGGTGGGCGGGTCGTACGGAAGCTCGTTCTGGTAGAGGACGGTGGTGCCGCGCTCGCCGTTCCAGACGGTGTTGTACTTCTGGAAGTGCTCGACGAACAGGCCGGTCGCGGTCACGTCGTCGCCGTTGATGACGGCGCCGTAGCGGCCGGTGTTGGTCTTCCAGCGGTCGGTGTCGCCGTTCACGCCGTTGGTGAAGCCCTCGACGCCGTGGTCGCCGCGCCACACCCAGGTGTGGTCGATCAGCACGTCGTCGCTGTTGACCTCGAGCGCGATGTTGGTCTTGCCGATGTGCGGTCCGCCGACCCGGAAGTAGACGTCGTTCAGCGTGGTCGGGTTGGCCGCCGAGCTGAAGCCGAGGCCGTGCTTCTGGCCGACGCGCAGCAGGACCGGCGACTCCTTGGTGCCGGCGTCGATGGTGACACCGGCGATGATCGCGCCGGGCACGTTCGCGACGTCGAGCGGGACGGAGCCGTTGACCGCGGTCAGCGTGGCGTGGCCGAGGCCGAGGACCACGGTGTTCGGGCGGCGCACCTCGATGCTGCGGGCGATGTCGTAGACGCCCGGGGTGAGCAGCAGGTGCTTGCCGAGCGCCAGCGCCACGTTGATCTTGGTGACCGAGTCACCCGGCTTCGCGACGTAGAAGTCGGAGAGCGGGATGGTACGGCCGGAGGCGTCGTCCCAGGAGGTGCCGGCCGTGTTGCGCTTGGCGGCGGGCACGCGTACCTGGTACTTGCCCTTGGCGTCGACGAACAGGAACGGCTTCTCCCGGCTGACCGGGGTGGTGTCGAGGGTGGTGTAGGGCGGGTTCGGGAAGGCCGCGTCGTCGGGCGCGCCGGTCACCCCGGCGAAGACCTGGTTCCAGACGGCGTTGGACCAGTTCTCCACCTCGCTGTTGCGGGTGAGCCACTGCTGCTGGGAGCCGTTGACGGTGTTCGGCAGCTTCGAGTTGGCGATGAAGCCGCCGCTGGCGTATTGCGGGCCGGCGGTGCAGTAGTCCATCAGCGACAGGGTGCCGCCGGTGAACTGGGTCCGGCGCAGCGAGACGGCCTGGGAGACGGCCCAGAAGTTGGCGGTCTGCCGGCAGCCGTCCTGGCCCGCCCCGTTGATGTTGACGGTCAGGTTGGACAGGGTGCGCCAGAAGTTGACCAGCGCGATGCAGTTGGGGTTGGCCGGGTCCGAGCCGAGGCAGCGGTTGTACGCCTCCACCTTGCCGTTGATCACCACATCGCCCGGGTTCGCCCCGAGGCCGGTGATCTCCGTGTAGTAGCCGACCTTGATCTGGAGCGGCTGCTCGGCGGTGCCGTACGTGCCCGGCTTGAACAGGTACGCGTACCGGGCCGTACCCATCTCGTTGTCGACCTGCTTGGCGTAGGTGGCGTCCAGGGTGGCCTGGATGTCGCCGACCGGCATGCTGGGGTCGAAGACGGTGACGTTGGAGCCGAAGCCCGGAGTGCCGGAGCCGTGCGCCGACGCCGGTGAGCCCGGCATGGCGGCGAGTGAGAGCCCGAGAGCGAGGGCACCCACTGCGGCGCGGCGGAACGGGCGGATTCTCGTCATGCGGAGGGGTTCCTTCCGAAACAAGATCGCAATGATGCCCGTCACAGAAACAACCCTCGATCGCCTGTGTCAAGGGAAGCTCTCCGGCATGCGGCCCTAACCGGGGCAAGACGGTCAGGTTCCGGAACCAAACTGACCGAAAAGCCGGTCGGAACCGCTCCCGGAAGCGGTTACGAGATGGCCTCCGCGAAGACGACGATGTTGCTCCGGTAGCTGCCCCGGCCACGGTCGAAGACGCCGCCACAGGTGATCAGGCGCAGCCCGGGACGATCCAGCGGGGCGTACACCTGGTCGCTCGGAAAATCCCGCTTCGGATAGGTGGCCACCTTCGTCACGGTGAAACGGGCTACGGTGCCGTCGGTACGGCGTACCGCGACGGGGTCGCCCGGCCGCGCCTCACCCAGCCGGTGAAAGACCGCGGGCCCGTCCCGCGCCGAGTCCACGTGCCCGGCCAGCACCGACGCGCCCACCTCGCCCGGCGTGGGGGAGTGGCGGTACCAGCCGGCCGGGGCGTCGCCGCGCAGCGGCGGCACCTCGAGCGTCCCGTCGTCCCGGAGCCCGAGCGTCATCAGCCCGGTGTCCACACCGATCGACGGGATCTCCAGGCGCACCGGCACGGACCGCTGCATCCCCCGCCCGCCGACCGGCTTCTTCCCGCCGCCCGCCGGCTCCTTCTCCGGCCCGCCGCCCGCCGCGTGCTTCCCCTTCCCACCGCCGGCCGCTTCCCTCTCTTTCTCACCGCCTGCCGCCGAGCCGGACGGCGTGAGGGAAG
Organism: Actinoplanes hulinensis; assembly: GCF_019429605.1. Taxonomy (NCBI): domain Bacteria; kingdom Bacillati; phylum Actinomycetota; class Actinomycetes; order Micromonosporales; family Micromonosporaceae; genus Actinoplanes; species Actinoplanes hulinensis. Next base: position 296,212 of record NZ_JAHXZI010000005.1, read on the forward strand.
CACCGACGGCCTCAGCCGCGAGGGACGGTGGTACCGGTCCGGTGTCCTCGGTGCGCAGGCCGAGCGTGGCGGTCGCGGTTCCGAGCATCGCCAGCACGGCGGCGAAGGCCGCCGCGCGGCGGTCATGGACGCGGGGCACGCCGCGCCTATCGGTGGTTCGGGCGCCGCATGCTGTACGCCCCAGCACCGGCCGCCGCGATCATCAGGAACAGACCCGTCACCAGCAGCGTGAGGCGCCGCCCGCCGACCAGCCCGCCGCCTCCGGTGTCCACGCCGCCGGAGGGTGTCGGCTGTGGAGTGCCACCGGGCGCATCGGTGCCCGGGGGCGGTTCGGTCGTGCCGGGTGGCTGGGTCGTGCCGGGCGGTTCTGTTGTGCCGGGCGGTTCGGCCGTGCCGGACGCACCGGAACCCGGTGGCACTGATCCGTTTCCGCCACCGGAAGGCCCGGGGTCCACGCCGCCCGGCTGCGAGCCGCCCGGGTTCGGCCCACCGGGGTTGGACGCGCCCGGATCCGGAGAGCCGGACGGCGGCGCGCCCGGGCCGGACGACGCCGGCCCGGCGGCGGGCGGCTGGTCGTCCTCCCGGCTGTCGCAGTACGCCAGCACGGAGAAGAGCAGAATCAGCGCGAGCAGCAGCCCGGCGCCGATCGCGACGGCCCGGTTGTTCTGCAACGGGCTCGGCCGGCGGTGTGCCGGATAGCTGCTGGGGTCGGACATGCGGTCCTTCCGGGGACGGCCGGGGTGGGCGCCACGCTAGTGGTCCTCTTCCCCGTTCCGCAGCTTTCTATCCGTGATCGGTCACTTCGGACGGTCCCGGTGCGCCCAGCCCCGCCCGGCACGAGCAGCACGGCGCGGCGCTGTCCGAGGCTGTCCGGTGCGGATCAGAGCAGAAGGAGGTACGCGGCGAGCGTCAGCACCACCACGGCGACCACGGCGACGGCCGCGGGCAGGGCCACCCGGCGCAGTTCCCGGCCGGAGGGGCCGGACGGGCCGTGCGGCGGCTCCGGCAGGGTGTGGCCGGGTTTCCCGGAGACCGCGTCGACCGGCTGCATGGTGTACGGCACGGCCGGCACCTCGGGATGCGGCGCGGGCGAGGCCGGCCGGGAGTCGGAGAGCAGCGGCAGCCCACCCTGCCGCGCGGAGGCCGGCTGGGCGGCGTGGAGCGGCGCGTTCTCCGGATCGCCGGTGTTGACCGTGTGCTGCCCGGGGGCCGCGGGCCCGGTCGGCGGCACCGGCGGGAAGAAGCCGTTCGGTGGTGGCGTCGGAGGGCCGCCCGGCTGGATGTGATCGGTCCACTTCCCGCCGTCCCACCAGCGCTGGGCCGGTAGACCGCTCGGATCGGCATACCATCCGGCGGGCTGCGACATGGGCGTGCTCCCTTCTCTGACCGGGGACGAGGGCTGGTCCTCCCGATCGGCCGGAGACACCCGGGTCTGAAGGGTTCGCGCCCGCCGGGCTTGACCGGCGGGCGGGTGACGAGGGGTTCCCGCCCGCCGGGGCTGACCGGCGGACGGGTGACCCGGCTCAGGAGCGGGTGATGAGCAGGTTGTCGACGGCGGCCTCGACGAGGGAGGCGGTGCCCGCGTCGGCGGCCTCCACCCGGATGCGGACGGTCTGCCCGGCGTACGAGGACAGGTTGGCGGTCGCCGTGGTCCAGGCCGCCGCCTTGTTCGTGGCGCTCGCCGTCTGGCTGAGCACGGTCGTCGTGGTGGTCCCGGAGACGACCTGCACACGCAGGTAGTCGGCGCTCGTCGCGTTGTTGAGGTGGGCCAGGTACCAGGACAGGCTCAGCGTCAGCGTGCCGGTGGGCAGCGTGATCTGCGGGGAGACGATGCTGGTGACGCCCCCGTCGAGGTCGTTGGCCCCGGCGCTGGATCCCGCGGTGGCCCCGGTGATCAGGGCGTAGCTGCCGCCGGCCGCCGCGTCGAGCTGGGTGGCCACGCCGGAGCTGCTGGTGGCGGCCGGGTTGCCACGTTCCAGCAGACCCGAGGTGGCGGTGTTGCCCGTGCCGGCGGCCCAGCCGGTAGCGGTCTCCAGGCCGTCGGACCAGACGGTGGTCCCGGGCGGCGGTTCGGTTCCGCCGCCGTCGGCGAGGGTCCAGACGGAGTACGCGATGGCGTCGCTGTTGCGGTCCAGCGCCGTGTCGTTGATGTTCGACGAAGTGTCGCAGGAGGCGTGGTAGCAGGGGTCGAAGCGGGTGGCGGTGCCGCCCCAGAGCTGGACCTGCGCGGAGGTCTTGGTGCCCTCGGCCCCGGTGAAGATGCCGCCGGCCGGGATGCCGTTGGCGATGAACGGGCCGTAGTCGCTGCGGCCGTCGAAGTCGGTGCCCCGGGTCGGCACCCCGATCGAGGTGAAGTAGGCGGCCAGGGTGGCCTCGATCTGCGCCGAGCCGGCCGGGCCGGGACCGGAGCCGGTGCCGTCGGAGTTGTCGCCGTCGTAGAGGAAGTAGCCGGGGTTCGGCGAGCCGATCATGTCGAAGTTCAGGTAGCCGGTGATCGCCGACCGCTGTGCGCTGGTGAGCGAGTTGACGTACGCCGTCGATCCTCGCAGGCCCAGCTCCTCCGCGCCCCACCAGGCGAAACGCAGATGCCGGTCCGGCTGGAAGTTGGACCGGGAGACCTGGAGGGCGACCTCGAGGATGCCCGCCGAGCCGGACCCGTTGTCGTTGATGCCGGGGCCGGCCGTGACGCTGTCCAGGTGCCCGCCGACCATCAGCGTGTCGCTGGTGTCACCGCCCGGCCAGTCGGCGATCAGGTTGTAGCCGGTCGCCCCGTTGTACGTGAACGACTGCTGGGTGGTGGTGAACCCAGCCGCGTCGAGCAGGTTCTTCACGTAGGTGACCGAGGCCAGGTAGCCGGGGCGGCCGTGCGCCCGGTTGCCGCCGTTGGCGGTCGCGATGCTCTGGAACTGGCTGAGGTGCGCCTTCACGTTGGCGACCGCGATGTTCGGCGCGGCGGCGGCCTGGGCGGGGGTGGCTACAGCGACGCCGGCCAATAGCAGGACGGCGGCGCCGACGAAGGGTGTTGCTCGCACGAGATCTCCTCTGCGGGCTCAGGAATCTGGGGTGGCCCGAGCATCGCAGAGGAGAACGCCCGGACCCCCATATCAATCGATACCTATCAGGGGCCCGGGCGTCCGGTGTGGAGTTACTGCACGGCGTTGCGCTTGGCGGCCTGGATCTGCTCGTAGACCCGGGTACGCAGTTGGATGAACCGGGGGTCGGCCCGGGTCGTCAGCTGGTCCCGGTGCTCGGGCAGGTCGATGGCCAGCTCCTCCTGCACCACGGTCGGCGAGGTGGAGAGCATCACCACCCGCTGTCCGAGGTAGACCGACTCGTCGATGTCGTGGGTCACGAACAGGATGGTCACGCCCAGGCGCTTCCACAGCTGGCGGACCAGGTCCTCCAGGTCGGCGCGGGTCTGCGCGTCGACGGCCGCGAACGGCTCGTCCATGAGCAGCGTCTGCGGCTCGTACGCGACCGCGCGGGCGATCGCGACGCGCTGCTGCATGCCGCCGGACAACTGCCACGGGTACGCCCCGGCTGTGCCCGTCAGTCCCACCGCGTCCAGTGACTGCTCGACCAACTGCTTGCGCCGGGCCCGGCCGACTCCTTTCTGTTTGAGCGGCAGCTCCACGTTGTCGCGCACGCTCATCCAGGGGAACAGGCTGCGCCCGTACTCCTGGAACACCACGGCCATGCCCTTCGGCGGCCCGTCGACCTTCTGGCCGTTGACGCGGACGTCCCCGGCGGTCGGATCGAGCAGGCCGGAGATGCAGCGCAGCAGGGTGGTCTTGCCGCAGCCGGACGGGCCGACCAGGCAGACCAGTTCGCCGTTGTCCACGGTGAACGTCAGGTCGCGGAGCGCCTCCACCTCCCGGCTTCCGGACCGGTAAACCTTCCGCAGTCCCTTCACTTCGAGCATCGTCGCTCCTCCCTCAGCTCTGGCGCTGCGCCGCGCGCAGGCCCTCGTACCATCGCAACGCCCGCCGCTCGGCGAGCCGGAACAGCAGCGACAGCACGAAGCCGAGCAGGCCGAGCAGGATGATCCCGCTCCACATCTCGGGGATCGCGAAGCTGCGCTGGAACTGCACGATGGTGAAGCCGAGGCCGTTGCTGGCCGCGAACATCTCGCTGATCACCATCAGGATGATCGCGATGGACAGCGCCTGGCGCAGTCCGGCCGCGATCTGCGGGCCCGCCGACGGCAGGATCACCTTGGTGATGCGGGCGACGCCGTTCACCCCGTACGAGCGTGCGGTCTCCAGCACCACGCTGTCCACCGCACGGACGCCCTCCACCGTGTTGAGCAGGATCGGCCAGATGCACCCGAAGACGATGACGATCACCTTCATGGCGTCGCCGATGCCGGCGAACAGCATGATGACCGGCACCAGCACCGGCGGCGGGATGGCCCGGAAGAACTCCAGGACCGGTTCCACCGTGGCGCGCAGGCGCCGGTTCATGCCGATCGCGACGCCGGCGCCGATGCCGATCAGGGCGGCCAGCAGGTACCCGGCGAACAGGCGCAGCAGGCTGGGCACCACGTCGGCCCGCAGCCGGTCGAGGCTCCAGGTGTCCCCGAAGGCGACCAGGATCTTCTCCAGCGGCGGCGAGTAGAAGCTCTCGCTGCCGGCGCTGAGGAAATACCAGCCGGCGAACAGGATCAACGGCAGCGCGACGGCGAGCAGGATCCTCTTCACGACGTTCATCACGCTGAGCCTCCCCGGGCATGCCCTCGCGGCCCTTGCTTCGCTGTGGTGCACTCGGTCATGCCGTCACCTCTCCCCGCACGGACTGGTGCCAGGCGAGCAGGCGGCGCTCGCCGGTACGAGCCAGCAGGTTGATGATCACGCCGAGCACGCCGGTGACGACGATCAGGGCGTACATGGTGGGAACGGCCTCGGAGGCCTGTGCCACGGCGATCTCCTTGCCCAGGCCGGGCGAGCCGATGACCAGCTCGGCCGTGATCGCCAGGACCAGCGCCACCGAGGCGGCCAGCCGGACACCGGTGAAGACGTACGGCAGGGCGGTCGGCCAGAGCACGTGCCGGATCCGGCCCCACGCGGAGAACCGGAAGCTGCGGGCGGTCTCGAAGGCGACCGGGTCGACGTCGGCCACTCCGTACAGGACCTGGACCAGGACCTGCCAGAAGGCGGCGTAGCAGACCAGCAGAAGGGTGGAGCCGAGCTCGGTGCCGTACATCAGCACGGCGAGCGGGATCAGGGCCACCGACGGGATCGGGCGCAGGAACTCGATCGTCGAGGCGGTCAGTGACCGCAGCACCGGGATCGACCCGATAACGATGCCGGCGAGCACGGCGGCGCCGACCGCGATCGCCAGGCCGGCGGACCAGGCGATCAGGGTGTCGGTGAGCGCCGTCCAGAACGCGGGGGTGCCGGCCTCCTCGGCCAGCGCGGCCGCGATCCGGCTGGCCGGCGGCAGGTACCGCTCGTCGACCAGGCCGAGCCGCGGCGCCAGCTCTATGACGAGAAGCAACCCGGCCAGTCCGGCGGCACCCAGGAGGGCGGTGCTGCCGGACCGGGCCGGGTTGCCACGACGTGGGGACGTCACGGGAGGAGCTTCTCCAGGTCCGGGGTGCCGGTGAAGATGCCGTCCTCGGCGCCCAGGGTGGCGAGGGTCTGCACCGACGGCTCGTTGATCTGGGTCGGCCACTTCGGCAGCACCAGCGAGGAACGGAGCTTCTCGTCGATCTTGGTGTAGGTGCCGAGCACGGTGCGGACCTCGTCCGGGTGCGCGTCGGCGTAGGTCAGCGACTCGTTGATCGCCTCGGTGAAGCGCTTGACCAGGTCGGCGTCCTTCTCGATGAGCGCGGTCGAGGCGAAGTACGCGGCCACCGTCAGGTTCGGCGCGGTGTCCACGAACGTCGAGGCGATCTCGCGGCCACCCGCCGCCTTGATGGTGGACAGCTGCGGCTCGACCACCCACGCGGCGTCGACCTGACCGTCCTGGAGGGCGGCCGGCATGTTCGGGAACGGCATCTCGACGAAGTTCAGGTTCTTCTTGTCGCCGCCGTCCTTGCGGACCGACTCGCGGGTCACGGTGTCACCGATGTTCTTCAGGGTGTTCACCGAGATCTTCTTGCCGACCAGGTCCTTGGCGGTCTTGATCGGGCTGTCGCCCTTGACCACGACGGCGCCGAAGTCCTTGCCCGCCTCACCCGTCGACGCGACGCCCGCCGCGATCGCCTTGATCGGCACGCTCTTGGTCTGGGCGATCAGCAGCGAGGTGAAGTTCGAGAAGCCGAACTGGAACTGGCCGCTGACCACACCGGGGACGATCGCCGCGCCGCCCTGACCGGCTTCCAGGGTGAGCTCGATGTTCCGGCTCTTGAAGAAGCCCTTCTCCTTGCCGAGGAAGATCGGGGCCACGTCGACGATCGGGATGACACCGACCTTGACCTGGTCGACGCCGCCCGCGTCGGTGGTGTCGCCCGAGTCGTTGGAGGTGCCGCAGGCAGCGAGGGCGCCGGCGAGGACGGCCGCCGTCAGCCCTGCGAGAAGTCGCCGCATATTTACTCCTTCGAAATGTGTGCGCATGACGAACGTGAGTTCTCATAGAGAACGCTATGATGTGCCCCGTGTCACGTCAACGACTCGGGTCGATCATCTGATGCCGCGCGAACCGTACTACGTTCAATCGCTGGAGCGGGGGCTCGCGGTCATACGTGCGTTCGATGCCCGGAACCCGGAACTCACGCTCAGTGACGTGGCTCGGGCCTGTGGTCTCACCCGCGCGGCCGCCCGCCGATTCCTGCTCACCCTCACCGATCTCGGGTACGTACGCACCGACGGCCGACTGTTTTCGCTGGCCCCGCGAATCCTGGAACTCGGCTACTCGTACCTTTCCAGCCTCTCGCTGCCGGAGGTCGCCGAGCCCCATCTGGAGCGTCTGGTGGCCGAGGTCCGGGAGTCGTCCTCCATGTCGGTGCTCGACGGTGACGACATCGTCTATGTCGCCCGTGTCCCGACAAGTAGGATCATGCGGGTCGCCATCAACGTGGGTACCCGATTTCCGGCATACGCGACGTCGATGGGCCGGGTCATGCTGGCCGCCCTGTCGGAGCCGGAGCTCGACGCATACCTCGCCCGGGTCAAGCTGGAGCGGCTCACCGACCGCACCATCTGCACCCCCGACACGCTGCGCGCCGAGCTGCGGCAGGTTCACCTCCAGGGCCACTCGATCGTCGATCAGGAGCTCGAGGAGGGGCTGCGGGCCATCGCGGCGCCGATCCGGGACCGCACCGGCGCCGCCACCGGGGCGGTGAACGTCTCGGTGCACGCGGCCCGGGCCACCGTCGACGAGATCCGCGAGCGGCTCCTGCCGCCGCTGCTCGCGGCCACCGCCGCCATCGAGGCGGACCTGCGGGTCGCGGCGCCGCGGCGGACCATCGCCTGAACCCGGTCAGACCGCCAGGGCGACGGCCGCGCGCGACCTCATCAACCCTGGCCTTCGGCCATCTCCATCACTCTAAAGCCTGATCTATCTCGTTTCAGAGCCTCTCATTCAGACATTGGCGATAAGTCCGATATACGATCACGGCTGCGATTGCGCGGGGTTTCCGACCCACCGCTGACCCGACGGCGAATGCCCGTGTTCAGCCCGCCCCGCGTCGCCGAGTGATCTCGCGGTGATCTCGGCCGGCAGAACAAATCAGCTCATGCTGCGCGGAGAAGGCTTCCGCGCTCTAGCGTTTGCGAGTTCTCGTGGATCACAGCCATAGGGAAATTCGTGAGGTCGTCTGCTACGGGGTATTCGATTTTCTGACTCCACGGCCGATCGACTGGACGATCCCGCTGATGAAGAACATCGTCATTTCATATCGTTCCTACAAGCGCACCAGGCCCTTGGTGGCCGATGGGCCGACGGACCGGGAAGGCCGTCCGGTCCCCCGTAAGGAGGCGGTGCGGGAAATCGGTTCGGCCGTCAACATGGCCAACTTCGAAGCGCTGCGGGCGGCTTTCGCCGAGAAGAAGCGGCGCGAGGAGAAGTACGAGCGCTGGGCCAAGATCGTCGCGGAGGACGATCGGTTCGGATACCTTCGCTGGCTGGTGAACGGAGCCGATTCACGCGACTGCGACGCGATTCTCGTCATCGGCGTCGCCGGGGTGGATTTCAAACGCGCTCCCCTTCTCGTCAGGCATCAACTGGTCGACTACCGCGCGATCGCGACCGAGATCGCGAAAATGTGGAGAAACGCAAACCGTCGTGACTACGGGAAGGCCGACTCGTGAAGATGGGCAGCGAGATCGAATTCGAGTGCGGGCACGCGGACCCGGAGGAGACGGACGAGTTCTCCCCCTACGAGGACGGATACGCCGTGCACGAGGCCGGGCACGTCCTGGTCCGGTACGGCGAATTCGAGACGGCGCTGAAATGCATGGAATTCGCCCTGGACCGCGGTGTCGTCCGGGCGGACGACGACGTCGTGGTGATCGAGGAGACCGTCGAACGGGCCGGGCATCCCCGCGAATCCGTCGTCGCCGTGCCGGCCGCCCGGGTGCCGACCGGCGAGGGCGGGCAACCGCTGCGGCCCCCGGCGGGCAGGTTCCGCGGCTCCACCACACTGGTCGCCGCGGCCGCTGTCCTGGGCGCCTTCCTCGTCGTCGCACAGTTCGACGCCGGGGGTGGGACGCGCGAGGAGCCGCAGCGACTCAACTCCCTGGTGCTACAGACCGCGCCTGAGGGGCAGGCTCAGCAACTGGCGGTCGTTCAGGACGGCGCCGCACGCCGGACCGAACCCGAGACACCGGCCGGCGCTCCGCCCTCGGCCGCACCGGAGACGACCGAGCCCCTGGACGAGACCGTGACGGTGCTCCGCGGGCCGAACAAGAAGGGTGGCATCAGCACCGCCTTCGTACCCCGGGAACGCGGCACGAAGAAGAACGAGGCGCGGATGCGCTGGAAGGAGGTGAAGTCCTCGCGTCTCGTCACCACCCTCCAGTCGCCCGAGGACGCCGAATGCACCTGGCAGTTCCGCGGCGGCGACGGCACCACACCCGAGTACCGCACCTCGCAGATCGCCGTCGAGCCGGGCGAGGCGCGGAAGGTCGAGGTCCCGGTGAACCGGTGGCGGGACGTGACCGCGGTGGCCGAAACCGACCGCGCCGGGGGTGACTGCTTCATGGTGGACCCGGTGTTCGAGCGCACGGGGAAGGACGACACGCCCCCGCGTCCGGTGTCGACGGTCCCGGACCGCTGGCTGGAGACGACAGCACCCACAGCGACGCCCGAACCCACGGCTACGCCCGAACCCACGGCTACGCCCGAACCCACCGAGGAGCCCGCGCCCTCAGCGGAACCGGGGACGAGCGACGGTCTACTACAGTCGGCCGGCCCAGGGGAGTCGGCGAAGGAGTAGTTCCGTGCGCGTCACCGCCCACCTCGATGTCGAGATGATCGCCATCGAGACCGAGGACCAGGTCTCCGTGATGATCGAGCTGGCCGCGCCGCCCGCGCCCGGTGACGGCGCCGAGCGGGCGCCCAGCACCCTCGTGGTGGTGCTGGACCGCAGCGGCTCGATGCGCGGCGACCGGCTCGACGGGGCGAAGAGCGCGCTGACCGCGCTCGTCGACCGCCTGGACCCCCGCGACCACTTCGGCCTGGTCGTCTTCGACGACCGGGCCGACGTGGTGGTGCCCGCCCGGCGGCTGACCGACAAGGCGGCGGCCAGACGGGCCATCGCCGGGGTGGAGGCGCGCAACAGCACCGATCTGTCCGGCGGCTACCTGCGCGGGCTCCAGGAGGCCCGCCGGGTGGCCGGGGCGGCCGGCGCCACCGTCCTGATCATCAGCGACGGGCACGCCAACGCGGGCATCACCGATCCGGAGGCGCTGGCCCGGGTGGCGGCCGAGGCGTACACGCACGGGGTCACCACGTCGACGCTCGGGTTCGGGCTGGGTTACGACGAGCGGATCATGTCGGCGCTCGCCCGGGGCGGCTCCGGCAACGAGCATTTCGCCGAGGAGCCGGACACCGCCATCGCGCTGATCGCCGGTGAGGTCCAGGCCCTGCTGGCGCAGACCGTCCAGGCCGCCTCGCTGCACGTCGCGGTGACCCCGGTGGTCAGCGGCGTGCTGGTGGTCAACGACCTGCCCGCCAACCTCGTCGACGACGGCCTGCTCATCGAGCTCGGCGGCTTCTACGCCGACGAGACCCGGAAGCTGGTGCTCACCTTCGACGTGCCGGCGGTCGCCGCGCTGGGCCTGGCCGAGATCGCGACGCTGACCTTCACCCATGTGGAGCTGCCGGCGCTGGCCCAGCACACGGTGACGGTTCCGGTGCACGTCAACGTGGTGCATGGTGACGTGGCCGCCGGCCGGGTGCCCGACCCGGTGGTCCGCACCGAGCTGGTCTACCTCCGCGCCCAGCGGGCCAAGCGACGGGCCTCCGACCTGCTCAACCAGGGCGACTCGACGGCCGCGCTGGAGGAGATCCGGCAGGCCCGGGAGGAGATCGGCAAGGCGCGGGCGGACGCTCCGGAGTCACTGGCCGCCGACCTGGCCGAGGAGGCCGCGACACTCGACTACCTGGCGCGCGAGACCGAGATGGGCTCGGCCTCGCGCGCCGGTAAGTTCCTGTCCGCCAGCTCCCGGGCCCGCCTCCAGAAGCGCGGCCGGCGCTACGACACCCCGCCGGTCCCGCCCACCGAGGAGCCGGACCAGGACGAGGACGGGAACGAGAGCTAGGGCAGCCACTTCTCCCAGACGGTGCGGTTCGCGTCGACCCACTTGCGGGCCGCGTCCTCCGCGGACAGGCCGTTCTGGGTCATGTCCTTGGCGACCCTGTTCTGGTCGTCGTTGGTCCACTTCCAGTTCTTCAGGAAGATGGCGGCCGGGCTGCCCGAGTCGACGAACTTCTTCCGGGCGATCTTGTCGAGGTCGTACGGCTGGTAGTCGCAGGCCACCGTCTCCCCGTCGGCGTCGCAGCCGGGCGTGTAGTTGGGCAGCGGCACCCGTACCAGTTTGATGTCCGACAGCAGCCACTGCGGCTCGTAGAAGTAGCCCAGCAGCGGCGTCCGGTTGGCCTGCGCCCTCCGGAACGCGGCGATGAGCTTGTCCTCGCTGCCCGCGTACACCACGGTGTAGTCGAGCTTGAGGTTCTCGATCAGCTTGTCGTCGTTGGTGACGAAGGACGGGTCACCGGCCAGGAACTGGCCCTTCTCGCCGGAGGCCTTGGTCTTGAAGAGGTCGGCGTAGCCGTTGAGCTTGCGCCAGTTCGTGATGTCCGGGTAGGTCTTGGCCATCCACGGTGGCACGTACCAGCCGATGACGCCCTTGTTGCCGGTGAGCCCGAGCTCCACGGCGACCTTCTGGCCGTCGATGTACTTCTTCTTCAGATCGTCGTGGCCCCAGTTCTCCAGGATCACGTCGATGCTGCCGTCGACCAGGCCGGCCCACGAGGCGGTCTCGCTCAGCTCCACGGTGCCGACCGTGCAGTTCAGCTCCTCCTCGAGCAGATAGCTGACCACGGCGACGTTGGCGGAGTATCCGGACCAGGGGTTGACCGCGATGTTCACGCTGCCGCAGCCGACCGGGTCGGGCAGCGCACCGGGCGGCGGCGTGATGGCCGCCTCGGTGCCGGAGCAGCCCGCCAGCGCGGCGATGCCGATGGCCGCGATGAGCCGGGAGAGTCCGCGCCTCACCGGACCGACCCCGCCCGCTCCCGGCCCGCCCGTTTGGCGAGCACCTCCTCGGTGAGCGCCACCAGGACGCTCTTCACCGACTCGCGGTCCCGCGCGTCACATTCCACCAGGGGTACGCCCTCGCTGACCCCGAGCGCGTCGCGGACCTCGGCGAGCTGGAACCGCTGGGCGCCGGTGAACCGGTTGACGCCGATGATGAACGGGATCTCGTGCTCCTCGAAGTAGTCGATGGCCGGGAACGAGTCCTCGATCCGCCGGGTGTCGACCAGCACGATCGAGCCGAGCGCCCCGTCGACCAGGTCGTCCCAGAGGAACGCGAACCGGTCCTGCCCGGGGGTGCCGAACAGGTAGAGCAGCAGGGCGTCGTCCAGGGTGATCCGGCCGAAGTCGAGGGCGACGGTGGTGGTGGTCTTGCCGGACACCGCGGAGGTGTCGTCGATGCCGATCGATCTCTCGGTCATCTCGGCCTCGGTGACCAGCGGCTCGATCTCGGAGATGGCCCCCACGAAGGTGGTCTTCCCGACGCCGAAGCCGCCGCTGATGACGATCTTGACAGCGATGGGGTGCGCTGTCGACGGCTCCCTAGAGCGCCCGGACACGGTCCCTGATCCTTTCGATCAAACTGGTGGAGAGCTCGCCGGGCTGATCCTCGACGGAGAGGTAGCCCTGCGTGATCAGGTCGGCCACGATGACGCGGACGACGCCGAGCGGCGCGCGTAGCGCCACCGACAGATCGGCGACCGACATCGGCGCCTGTGCGAGTTCGACGATGCGCCGGGACTCGAAGCGCAGCGGCGCCGACAGCGCGGCCGGTGCCGCGTGCAGCAGTGTCTCGATCCGGATTCCGTCCTGCAGCGGCTCGGTACGCCCACCGGTCAGCATGAACGGGCGGATCACCGGGTCCTCGTCCATGCCGCCCGAGTGCAGCCCGTACCCGTCGGACGGCCGGTGGGAGCCGGCGTACGGGATCCCCGACGACTCGCTCATCGCGGCAGGTGTTGCCGGGACTCTGCGATCAGGGCCGGGGTGAGCAGATCGCCGAAGCGGTCGGCGAGCAGTGAGATCTCGTAGCCGACCAGGCCCAGATCACTCTCGCTGCCGGCCACCACGCCGAGCACGCTGCCGCCGCGGATGACCGAGACCAGCAGGAAGCCCCGATGCATCTCGATCATGATGAGCTTGAGGCCGTCGAAGTCGTACCGGCGGGAGGCGCTGCGGGCCAGGCTGGCCAGGCTGGAGACGATGGCGGCCAGCTGGTCCGCCTCGGCCCGGTTCAGCCCGTCCGACCCGGCGATCAGCAACCCGTCGGAGGACACCGCCACGGCGTCGCGCACGCCGTCCGTCTGGTGGACGAAGTTGCCGAGCAGCCAATTGAATTGATGCCGGTCCGCCGAGGTGTCAACGCTCATCATTCTTCTTTCCAGGTTGCTGCCGAGGGGCCATTTCTGAGTACTCGTCATGAAAGCCCCGCCTTTTCGGCGTTGCCGCGCTGGATGCCACCGCGCAGGGCATTGAGGCGATCCCGGATCGCCTCCGGCGAATCGGCGACCGGCGCCGGCTTCTCGGCCGGGGTGGTGACCGTCTCGGCCGGGCGCGAAGGGTTGCGCTGCGTGCGGGGGATGCGCTTCTTCAGGCCATTCGCGGTACGGGGTGCACCGTCGGCGGCGGCGGCTTCGTCCTGCACCACCACGTACTCGATGGCGGTGGACCGCAGGGGCCGTGTGCCGTTCGCGACGGGTGCCGGCTCCAGCCGCAGCGGTGCGGTCGGTGCGGTCGGTGCGGTCGGCGTGGTCGGCGCCGGTGGCTCGACGGTGGCGGTGACCTGCCGCGGGATCGGAGTGATCTTACGGGCCGGCGCGGACGGCCGGGGCGCGGCGCCGACCGTGTGCGGGTCGGCCAGGATCTCGGCGGGCAGCGTGATCCGCGCCGTCACACCGGTCACCGGCGACGGCGTGAGCTGTACGTCGATGCCCATCTGGAGGGCCAGCCGGCCGACCACGTAGTGGCCCAGGAAGCGGGCCGGGGCGGTGATGAAGTCGCCGCGGCCACGCAGCCGCTCGTTGGCCCGGGCCAGGTCCGCCGGGGTCATGCCGATGCCCTGGTCGGTGATGGCGATCAGGTAGCCCTCGCCCATCCGGCGGCCGTGGATCTCCACGTCCACGTCCGGCGGGGAGAAGGCCAGGCCGTTCTCGATGAGCTCGGCCAGCATGTGCGCGATGCCGCTGACCGTGGAGCCGGTGACCATGGTGTCGTCGACCCGGCGCAGGGTGACCCGGCGGTACTCCTCGACCTCGGAGACCGCGGCCCGGATCACGTCGGAGACCTGCAACGGCTCGGAGAGCTGCCGGGGGCTGGCCGCACCGACCAGGATCAGCAGGCTCTCCGCGTTCCGCCGCATGCGGGTGGCCAGGTGGTCCAGTTCGAACAGGTTGGCCAGGCCGGCCGGGCTGGACTCCTCCCGCTCCAGCTTGGTGATGAAGCCGAGCTGGCGGCGCAGCAGGTTCTGGTTGCGCCGGCCCAGGTTGGCCAGCGACTCGGCGGTGGTGCGCCGCAGCATCGCCTGCTCGGTGGCGAGCGCGTACGCCGTGGCCTGCACCCGGTCGAAGGCGTCGGCCACCAGGCGGACCTCGGTGCTGGCGCCGCGCGGCACGAGCACCGGTGGCGGGGGAGCGGTGCTGTCGCCGGCCGCCGCCTGCTGGACCGCTTCCGGCAGCTGTGCGCTGGCCAGCAGGTTCGCCTCGGAGGCCAGGACGGCCAGCGGGCGGGCGACCGACCGGGACGCGACGGTGGCGAGCCAGACCGAACCGGCCAGGCAGAGCAGCACGGCGCCGAGCAGCACGCCCATGCGTACGGTCGCGTCGTCCTCGAGGACGGCGGCCCGCGCCGTGATGACCGACCCGATGTGGTTTTCGAGCTGGAGCATGTCGTCGAGCACCGTGGTGTGCGCGGACCACCAGGACTGCGGGTTGACCTGGAGGTACCGGTTGTCACCGGACTGGAGGGCGACCTGCTCGAAGTAGGCCGCCTCGCGGGCGGCGCCGGTGTCGAACATGTAGTCGCGGGCGGCGCGCTCGGTGCTGTTGGCGTACCGGTCGAAGGCGGCGAGCGCCGCGTCCTTCGTGGACCGCATGGTGACGAACTGGAGGAACTCGCCGGACTTGAAGCCGCTGGCCGAGAAGACACCGTTGAGGAAGGCGCGCTCCTGGGCGGTCGCCTCCTTGATGTCGCCGAGCGCCTCCAGCGCGGCCGCGCCCCGGCGCAGCTCCGGGTCGCTGGTGCCGTCCAGGTCGAAGTCGAGGTTGCCGAGGTCGGCGATCCGGGCGGTGTAGAAGGCGAAGGTGGCGGCCCGCTCGCCGGAGCCGGTGTCGGTGCCGGCCCGTACGCCGGTCAGCCCGTCCAGCTGCTGGAGCGCGGCGCCGACCCGGTCCTCCACGTCGCCGCCGTCGGAGATCAGCACCTCCAGCTGGTCGCGCCGCAGGTCGACCGCGTCGCGGGCGGGCAGCAGCTCGGCGCGGAAGCCGTCGTTGCCGCCGAGCAGCCCGGCGGTCAGGCCACGTTCGGTCTGGAGGTCCTGGACCAGCTCCTGGACGCCGAGGTCGATGGTGACCGCGCGGGTGGTGCCCGAGGCGGTGCGGTAGTTGCCGACCTCGCCGACGGCCACGATGGTGAGCAGCACCAGGGTGGTGGCCACCGGCAGGGCGAGGGTTCGCACCACACGCTGGCGGATCGTCCCACCGGCCCGTCGTGATCGCGCCCTCTCGTCGCCGGGGTGGCTGCTGGGGGCCGGCGCGCCCTGGCCCGGCTCGGACTGCTCGGCGCCCTCAGCATGGACGGACAAGCGATCAGCTCCTTTGTCGACCGCCGGTTCGGCTCGCTCACGACCGGCGTGCACGTCGATTCATTACGGTCTATCCGCAAAGTTTGTTGCGTGAAGCGGGGGGTGGCGCGACGGAATCGCGGTCGCCGGGCATGGAACTGATCTTCCGGCTACGCCGAAACAGAATCGTCGCTTCGTCCTTGATGGTCAACAGTGCGAGCCGAAATTTACGATGGCGCAACGTCACATAGCATTGACATGATCACCGATCGTGAGATGGGAGCGCTATCAGTCACCCGCTGTGAATTCCTGGGCGGCGTCGACGAGCCAGTCGGCCAGGTGTGCCGCGAAGGACGCCCGCACCAGGATCCAGAACTCCGTCTCCCGGCGCCAGATGATCACCGGCGCGTGCGCCATCGTCGTCTGCGCACAGTCACCCACCCGGAAGACGCGCGGGTGAAGGTCGATCGCGCAGCCCATGGCCAGCAGATCGAGCGCCCGCGAGCCGCCCACCGCCACGGTGGTGCGCTGAGCCGAGACGTCCACGGCGGACGGTCCCGCCGGTTCGGCGAAGGCGCCCGGCGCTCCGACGATCAACCACTCGTCCGGGCCGAGCTGGAGAACGTTCACATCGACAATTGCCGATGAGTGAGGAAGGGTGCGCACGTTGAGTTGGGTCAGGAACGGCACCTCGGCCACGGTGACCGCGCCGCCGGTCGCGGCCGCCACCGCCGCCAACCGGTCCGCGGCGCCGCCCAGAGGGGAATTCCGCTCAGCCATCTCGCCGGGTTCCTTCCGGGTCGTAGAGCACCGAACCGGTGACCGTCACCGGTGTCACGCCGTCGTCGAGGGTGGCCCACAGGGTCTGCCCGATCAGGTCACGGCCGCCGCGCACCAGCGCCAGCGCGAAGGTCCGCCCCAGGGCCGCGCTGTGGTACGACGAGGTCACGTGCCCCAGGGCGGCCGTCTCGTCCGGCCCGGTCAGCAGGTGCGAGCCCTCCGGCAGCAGCGTTCCGGCGTCCGGCAGCAGCCCGACCAGCTGCTTGCGGTCCGGGCGCGCGGTGTCCGTACGGGAGAAGGATCTGCGGCCGAGGAAATCGGCCTTCTTGCGCGACACCGCCCAGCTCAGCCCCAGATCGTGCGGGGTGACCGTGCCGTCGGTGTCCTGGCCGATGATCGGATAGCCCTTCTCGGCGCGCAGCACGTGCATGGTCTCGGTGCCGTAGGGCGTGATGCCGAGCGGCGTGCCGGCCGCCAGCAGCGCCTCCCACAGCGTGACCGCGTCCCACCAGCTCACGTTGATCTCGTAGGCCAGCTCGCCGGAGAAGCTGATCCGGCAGACCCGCGCGGTGAGGCCCGCCACCTCGGTGTCCCGCCACGTCATGAACGGGAAGCCCTCCCGGCTGACGTCGAGGGCGGGCGCCAGCATGGCGAGAACCCGGCGGGAGTCCGGGCCGACCAGCGCCACGGTGGCCCACTGCTCGGTGACCGAGGTGCAGTGCACGCGCAGTTCCGGCCACTCGGTCTGGAGCCACTCCTCCATCCAGTCGAGGACCGCCGCGGCGTTGCCGGTCGTCGTGGTGACCAGGAAACGGTCCTCCGCCAGGCGGATCACGGTGCCGTCGTCGAACACCATGCCGTCCGGGCGGCACATCACGCCGTACCGGATCGCGCCCGGCGCCAGCGTGCTGATCATGTTGGTGTACAGGCGATCCAGGAACACCGCGGCGTCCGGCCCGCCTACGTCGATCTTGCCGAGGGTGGAGGCGTCCATCATCGCCACGCCCTCGCGGGCCGCCCAGCACTCGCGCAGCACGGCGGCGGCCATGTCCTCGCCCTCGCGCGGGTAGTACCACGGCCGCCGCCACTGGCCGACGTTCTCGAAGAGCGCGCCGTTCGCCTCGTGCCAGGCGTGCAGGGCGGTCACCCGGACCGGATCGAAGCGCATGCCCCGGTTCCGGCCGGCCAGCGCCGCGAAGCTCACCGGCGTGAACGGCGGCCGGAACGTCGTGACACCCAGCGCGCCGACCTCCACACCGAGCAGTTCCGCGATCACCCCGCTGGTCAGCGTCCCGGACGTCTTGCCCTGGTCGTGCGCGGTCCCGGCGGTGGTGTAGCGCTTCACGTGCTCGGCCGAGCGCATCCCGGTCCCGGTGGCCCGGGTCAGGTCCGCCACCGTCACGTCGCGCTGGAGATCCACGAACGCGGTGGCCGGATCCCCGCCGGGCAGTGTCCAGACGGCCAGCGGCGGCGTCACCTCCGGCTCGGTGACCTCCGGCAGGACGATGTCGCCGGCTTCGAGACCGGCGGCCTCGGCGGCGCGCTTCCCGGCCGCGGCGCCTTCGGCGAGACAAACCCCCAGGCTGTACGACCCGGCGGCGGCCCCGGCGACCTCCAGCGCCTGCCGGCAGTTCCCGTCCGGCCGGAAGGCGGCCAGCCCGGGGTCGTGGACGAGCCGCCCACCGGCCTGGCTGTAGAGCGCGCCCACCGGGTTCCAGCCACCGGACACCAGCAGCAGGTCCGCCTCCAGACGGCGCTCGATCCCGTCCGGGGCCCGCAGCGTCACCGCCTCGACCCGCTCGGTCCCGGCCACCCCGGTGATCGCCCAGCCGTCCCGCAGGTCGGCGATCGCGGCGATCTCCACCCCGGCGGCGGCGAGATCACGGGCCGCGCCGTGGGCGCTGTCGTTGCCGGTCAGCACCACGGCGCGGCGGCCGGGCAGCACGCCGTACCGGTTGACATAGGTGCGCGCCGCCCCGGCCAGCATGACGCCCGGCCGGTCGTTGCCGGCGAACGCGAGGGACCGCTCGTGCGCCCCGGTGGCGAGAACCACCCGGCGCGCCCGGATCCGCCACACCCGCTCCCGGGCCCGGTGCTCCGGCAGCCCCGGCCGCCGCTGCACCGCCACCACGTAGTTGTCGTCGTAGTAGCCGAACGCCGTGGTCCGGGTCAGCAGCCGCACCTCGGGGGCGGCTTCCAACTCGGCGACCACCCGGTCCACCCAGTCCAGGTGCTCACCGGTGCCGAGCAGACTGCCGCCCGCCCGGATCTGGTCATCGACGACGACGACCCGGGCGCCCGACGACGCGGCCACCGTGGCGGCCGCCAGCCCGGCCGGCCCGGCGCCGATGACCAGGACGTCGCAGTGCGCGTACATCCCGTCGTACCGGCCCGGATCGGGGTCCGCCGCCAGCCGGCCCTGACCGCGCAGACCGCGTGCCACCAGCCCGTCGTACAGCTCGACGGTGGTGGCCGTCAGCATCGGCTCCGGGAACGGCTCCTCGATCTGGACCAGCGCGTTCGGCTCCTCCACCCCGGCCGCGAAGATGCCGCGCGGCCGCCCGGTCCGGATCCCCGACGAGACCCGGTGGACCCCGTTGGCGAGCAGCGCCGACGCGAGCGTGTCACCGGGATGCCCCTCGTACTCCCGCCCGTCGAACAGAAACGCCAGCGTGCGGCCCCGGTCGACGAGCCCGCCCGCCTCGGTACGGAACGGCTGGGTCATGCCAGCACCTCGTTCGTCACGGTGTCCCGGACCAGGCTGAACCAGCGACGGCACCCGGCACTGTGGCTCCACCGCTCCCGGAACGGGCCCTTCGGGTTCTCCCGGAAGAACAGGTACCTCGCCCACTCGGAGTCGGACAGCGCGTCCGGGTCGACCGGATAGGCCACCCCGGCCTGCCCGCCGTAGTGGAACTCGGACTCGTCACGTGGCCCGCACCAGGGACAGGGGATGAGCATCATGGTGTTCCTCGCAGCTGAGTGGCTCAGTGGGCGACCGCGGCGGCGCCGTGCTCGTCGACGAGCGCTCCGGTGACGAAGCGCTCCAGGCTGAACGGGGCGTTCAGCGGGTGGGGTACGCCGTGCGCCACCGTGTGCGCGTAGCACCAGCCCACCCCGGGAGTGGCCTTGAACCCGCCGGTGCCCCACCCGCAGTTCAGGAAGAGCCCGTCCACCGGGGACAGGCCGACGATCGGGGAGGCGTCCGGGGTGACGTCCACGATCCCGCCCCAGGTACGCAGCACGTGCGCCCGGGCGAAGAACGGGAACAGCTCCAGCGCGGCCGCCATCTGCCGCTCGATGATGTGGAAGGCGCCGCGCTGCCCGTACCCGTTCCAGGTGTCGATGCCGGCGCCCATCACCAGCTCGCCCTTGTGCGCCTGGCTCACATAGACGTGGACGGCGTTGGACATGACCACCGTCGGGTGCACCGGCTCCAGCAGCTCGGAGACGAGCGCCTGCAACGGGTGGCTCTGCAACGGCAGGTCGATCCCGGCCATCTTCGCCACCACCGAGGTGTGCCCGGCCGCGCTGAGCGCCACCCGGCCCGCCCCGATCGTGCCGCGGGTGGTGTGCACCCCGGTGACCCGGCCGCCGCTGATCCGAAGGCCGGTAACCTCGCAGTCCTGGATGAGATCCACCCCGAGGGCGTCGGCGGCCCGCGCGTACGCCCAGGCCACGTGGTCGTGCTTGGCGATGCCGGCGCGCGGCTGGTAGGTGGCGCCGTGCACCGGGTAGCGCACGTCCGGCGAGATGTTGATGATCGGGCAGATCTCGCGGACCTGCGCGGGGTCGAGCCATGCGGCGTCGATGCCGTTGAGCCGGTTGGCGTGCACCCGCCGCACGCTGTCGCGGACGTCCTGGAGGCTGTGCGCCAGATTGAGCACGCCCCGCTGGCTGAACAGGATCGGGTAGTCCAGCTCCTGTTCGAGACCCTCCCACAGCTTGAGAGAGTGCTCGTAGATCCCGGCGCTCTCGTCCCACAGGTAGTTGGACCGGATGATCGTGGTGTTGCGGGCCATGTTGCCGCCCGCCAGCCACCCCTTCTCCAGCACCGCCACGTTCGTGATCCCGTGGTTCTTCGCCAGGTAGTAGGCGGTGGCCAGGCCGTGCCCGCCGCCGCCCACGACGATCACGTCGTAGGCGGCGGCCGGCTCCGGGTTGCGCCATAGCCGTTCCGGGTGTACGGCTACCGGCCCAGCCACGCCTTCACCTTGTCCGGGTTCGCCTCGACCCACTTCTTGGCCGCGTCGGCGGCGGACATCTTGTCCTGGGCGATGTACTTGGCGACCACGTTCTGGTCGTCGTTGGTCCAGTTGAAGTTCTTCACCAGGTTGTAGGCCGGGCCGTTGGCGTCGGCGAACTTCTTGCTGACGATCTTGTCGAGGTCGTACTCGGGGTAGTCGCAGGCGACCTTCGCGGCATCCGCGTCACAACCCGCGGTGTACGCCGGCAGGCTCACCTTCTTCAGCGGCACCTCGGCCAGGAACCACTGCGGCTCGTAGAAGTAGCCGATCAGCGGCGTCTTCTTCGACTCGGCCTGCCGGAACGCGGTGATCAGCGCGGTCTCGCTGCCCGCGTACACCACCTTGTAGTCCAGCTTCAGGTTCTTGACGAGCGCCTCGTCGTTGGTGACGAACGACGGGTCGCCGTCGAGCAGTTGGCCCTTGTCACCGGACTCCGAGGTCTTGAACTGCGACGCGTACTTGTTGAGGTTCTTGTGGTCGAGGATGTCCGGGTTCTTCTCGGCCATCCACGGCGGCACGTACCAGCCGATGATGCCCTTGTTGCCGGTCGACCCGGCGGCCACCGCCACCTTCTGCTCGTCGATGTACTTCTTCTTGAGGTCGTCGTGGCCCCAGTTCTCGACGATCGCGTCCACCTCGCCGGTGGCGAAGCCCTGCCAGGAGATCTCCTCCTTGAGGTCCTTCTTCGTCACGGTGCAGCCGAGGTCCTTCTCCGCGACGTACGCGATGACCGCGGCCGTGGCCTCGTACCCGACCCACGGGTTGACGGCCAGGTTGAAGGTGCCGCAGGGGGCCGCCGCCGCGGCGGACCCCGGCGTCGTGGTCGTCTCGCCGACCTTCTCGCCGCCACAGGCGGTAAGGGCGAGCGCCGTGATCGTGGCGGCCGCCGCGATACGCGTCGATTTCATGATTCAGTGACCTTTCCGGGTGTTCGAGGGGGACGAGGCGCGGGCGATGCGGTCGAGCATGATGCCGAGCAGCACGATGGCCGCCCCGGCCGCGAGGCCCTTGCCGTACAACTGGCTCTGGGAGAAGCCGGCGACCACGTCGTAACCGAGCGCACCGGCTCCGACGAGACCGCCGACGACCACCATCGACAGCACGTAGATGAGGCCCTGGTTGGCGGCGAGCGTCAGCGACCGCCGGGCCATCGGCAGCTGCACCTTGGTGATCAGCTGCCAGGTGCTGGACCCGGCGGCGGTGGCGGCCTCGACCGTGGTGGCCGGGATGCCGCGCACGCCGTCCGCGACGATCTTGATGGCGACCGGCGCGGCGAACACCACCGCCGCGACGATCGCGGTGAACCTGGTGGCCGCGAAGAGGGCCACGAACGGCACCAGGTAGACGAACGCCGGCATGGTCTGCCCGGCGTCCAGGACCGGGCGGACGAATCGGTCGACGTGGCGGTTACGGCCCATCCACACGCCGAAGACGATCCCGAGCACCATCACCAGCAGTGTCGCCACGATCGTCATGGCCAAGGTGGTCATGGCGTCCTGCCACAGGCCGGTGCCGATCAGCAGCGCGAGGCAGGCGACGGTGACGACCGCGGCGCGCACCCCGCCGACCAGCGCGGCGAGCAGTACGGCCACCGCCGCGACCAGCCACCACGGCGACTCGGTGAGCAGCGCCTGGAGCGGGTTCAGCAGGGCGTAGGTGACCAGGTTCTTGACCGCGTCGGTGACGGCGAACAGGTGGTCCTGCGCCCACACGGTCACCGTGTCGGCGCCCCGGGAGATCGCGCCGCCGATCCGGTACGTGTCCGGGAACTCGGCGGCCCACACGTACGTGTAGGACATGTAGCAGCAGGCCGCGGTCAGGATCCCGAACAGCGCCACCAGCGGGCGGCGCAGCCGGGAGGCGGGCCCGGTCCGGCGAACCCGGTCACCGGCCGCCGTGGTGACCCGATCCAGCACGATCGCCAGCACCACGATCGCCAGGCCGGCGTTGAACGCGGTGCCCACGTCCAGCGTCTGCAACGCCTTGACCACCGACTTGCCCAGGCCGGGCGCGTCGATCAGGGCCGCGATGGTGACCATCGACAGCGCCGCCATGATCGTCTGGTTGACGCCCAGCACGATGGTGCGCTTGGACAGCGGCAGCAGCACCTTGAACAGCTTCTGCCGGCCGGTGGCGCCCAGTGACTCGGTCGCCTCGACCGCCGACGGGTGTACCGAGCGGATCCCGTGCGCGGTCAGCCGGATCGCCGGCGGCATCGCGTAGATCAGCGTGGCGATCGTCGCCGACGCCGGCCCGATCAGGAACAGCAGCGTGAGCGGGGCCAGGTAGACGAAGGTCGGCATGGTCTGCATGAAGTCGAGCGCCGGCGTGATCAGCCGGTGGAACCGGTCGGACAGCCCCGCCCAGACGCCCAGCGGGATGCCGACGAGCAGCGAGATCGCCACCGCCGCCAGGGTCAGGGCCAGCGTGTCCATGCTCTCGGTCCACAGGCCCTGCAACCCGAGGAGGACGAACCCGCCGGCGGCCGGCAGCGCTACGCGCCAGTTCCCGAAGGCCCAGGAGACGTACGCGACGAGCGCCACCACGCCCAGCCAGCCCAGCACCGGCACCGGCCGCCCGTACGACGGTTGCGCGATCAGGTCCTGGAGCAACGTGACCAGGCTGTCGATGGCCGCCCGGATCTCGTTGAAGAAGTAGAGGAACACCGGACTGCTGTTGCGGTTGGCGCCGACCGTGTCGTTGACGTCGTTGAGCCACCGGTGCAGCGGGGTCAGGTCGGCCGGGGACAGGCCGAGGGTGTGCATGCCGTGCACCGGGATCCACAGCACCACCCAGGCCAGCAGCACCGCGGCCACCAGCACCGGCCGGCCGATCCGGCGGCCGGTGGACCGTGGCGCGGCGAGGGTCGTGACAGCCATCAGACGCCGGCCTCCGCACCGGTGACGACGGTGAGGATCTGGTTGCCGGTGACGACGCCGAGCAGCTTCCCGTCCTGGACGACCCGGACCGGTGCGCTAGCCCCGAGAACGGTCCGGACCGCGTCCCGGACGATCACGTCCGGCCCGAGTTCCGGGCCGTCCAGGGCGTCGTCCGGGCGGGGCTGCCGCATCACCCGGCGCAGCGTGAGCACCTGCGCCTTCGGCACGTCCCGGACGAAGTCGCGCACGTAGTCGTCGGCCGGCGCGCCGACCAGCTCGTCGCCGGTGCCGCACTGCACGGCCGCGCCGTCCCGCATGATCAGGATCCGGTCGCCGACCCTCAGCGCCTCGGACAGGTCGTGGGTGATGAACACCATCGTCTTGCCGACCTCGCGGTGCAGCCGGCAGATCTCGGTCTGCATGTCCCGCCGGATCAGCGGGTCCAGCGCCGAGAACGGCTCGTCGAAATAGAGTACGTCCGGGTCGACGGCCAGCGCGCGGGCCAGGCCGACCCGCTGCTGCATGCCGCCGGACAGCTGGTCGGGGTAGCTGTGCTCGTACCCGTCCAGGCCGACCAGCTCGATGACCTCCCGGGCCCGGCGGTCGCGTTCGGCCCGGCCGGCGCCCCGGATCTCCAGCCCGTACGCTACGTTGTCGATGACCTGCCGGTAGGGGAGCAGCCCGAAGTTCTGGAAGACCATCGAGAACTTGTGCCGCCGCAGGTCCCGCAGCCGCCGGCGGCCGGCGTCCAGGATGTCCTCGCCCTCGAACACCACCTTCCCGGCGGTCGGTTCGACGAGCCGGGTCAGGCAGCGGACCAGCGTCGACTTGCCGGACCCGGACAGGCCCATGACCACGAACACCTCTCCCGGCGCCACGTCGAACGACACCTCCCGGACCGCGGCCGTGCAGCCGGTCCGGTCGGCGAGCTCACGCCGGGACAGCGCGGCCAGCTCGGCCGAGCGTGGCACCCGGTCCGCCTTGGGCCCGAACACCTTCCACAGGTCCCGGACCGAGATGACGGCCTCGGTGGTCATCGTGACAACTCCAATGTTCAGGGACGGAACCAGTGCTGCGGCCGTGGGTCGATGTTCTGCCAGACGTGCTTGACCTCGCGGTACTCGTCCAGGCCGCGCGGGCCCAGCTCGCGGCCCACACCGGACTGCTTGAACCCGCCCCACTCGGCCTGCGGCACGTACGGGTGGTAGTCGTTGATCCACACGGTGCCGTGCCGCAGCCGCCCGGCGACCCGCTGCGCCCGCCCGGCGTCCCGCGTCCACACCGCCCCGGCCAGCCCGTAGTGCGTGTCGTTGGCGATCCGGACCGCCTCGTCCTCGCCGCGGAACGTCTCCACGGTGAGCACCGGCCCGAACGACTCCTCGGTCACCACGCTCATCCCGGACTGGCAGCCGTCCAGAACCGTGGGCAGGTAGTAGAAGCCGCCGGCCAGCTCCGGGTCGTCCGGCCGCCGCCCACCGCAGCGCAGCTTCGCGCCCTCGGCGAGCCCGGCCGCCACGTACGCCTCCACCTTGGCCAGATGGGCCGCCGAGATGAGCGGCCCGGTCTCGGCGTCCGGGTCGAACGGGCCGCCCAGCCGGATCCGCGCGGCCCGCTCCACGACCGCGTCCACGAACTCGGCGTGCAGCGACTCCTCGACGATCAGCCGCGCCCCGGCCGAGCAGACCTGCCCCGAGTGCAGGAAGACCGCGGTGAGCGCGAAGTCGACAGCGGTCTCCACGTCGGCGTCGGCGAACACGACGTTCGGGTTCTTGCCGCCGAGTTCCAGGGCCACCCGCTTCACCGCGGCGGCGGCCGCGGCCATCAGCCTCCGCCCGGTGGCCAGGCTGCCGGTGAACGAGATCAGGTCGACCCGGGGGTCCTCGGCGAGCGGCGCGCCCACCTCGGGACCGGCGCCGAGCACCAGGTTCGCCACCCCGTCCGGCAGCCCGGCCTCGGCCAGCAGGCCGATCAGCCGGATCGCGGTCGACGGGGTCAGCTCGCTCGGCTTCAGCACGAACGTGTTCCCGGCCGCCAGCGCCGGGGCGACCTTCCAGGACGTCTGGAGCAGCGGATAGTTCCACGGGGTGATCAGCCCGCACACGCCGATCGGCTCGTGCGTGATCCGGCTGATCGCGTCGGTGCGGCCGGTCTCGATGACCCGGCCCGCGTCGGTCGCCGCGATGCCCGCGAAGTAGCGGAAGCACTTCGCCACGTCCGCCATGTCGTACTCGCTCTCGACCAGGCGTTTGCCGGTGTCGAGCGACTCGGCGCGGGCCAGCTCCCCGGCGTCCCGGTCGATCAGGGCGGCGACCCGGTGCAGCAGGTCTCCCCGTTCGACCGCCGGGACGCGCGGCCACGGGCCGTCGTCGAACGCCCGCCGGGCCACCGTGATCGCGGCGAGCGTGTCGCCGCGGGTGTGCTCGGGAACCGTGGCGACCAGGCTGCCGTCGGCCGGGTTGCGGATCTCCCGGGTGGCGGTCACCGGGCGCTGTCCTGCCGGAAGAACGCGACCGGCTCGGGCGCCAGGGGAGTGTTGCCGAGGATCAGGTCGGCCGCCTTCTCGGCGACCATCATCACCGGGGCGTAGATGTTGCCGTTCGTGACGTACGGCATGACCGAGGCGTCGACGACCCGCAGCCCGTCGACTCCGTGCACCCGCATGCTCCCCGGATCGACCACCGACATCTCGTCGACACCCATCCTGGCCGTACAGGAGGGGTGCAGCGCGGTCTCGCCCTCCCGTCTCACCCAGTCGAGGATCTCCTCGTCCGACGCCACCGAGGGACCGGGGGAGATCTCGCCACCGTTGTACGGATCGAGCGCCGGCTGGCCGAGGATGTCGCGCGCCACCCGGACCGCCTCCACCCACTCGCGACGGTCCTGATCGGTGGAGAGGTAGTTGAACCGCAGCGCCGGATGCTCCCGCGGATCCCGGCTGACGATCTTCACGCTGCCCCGGGCGTCGGAGTACATCGGGCCGACGTGCACCTGGTAGCCGTGGCCGCCGGCGGGCGCCGAGCCGTCGTAGCGGACCGCGATCGGCAGGAAGTGGAACATCAGGTTCGGGTACGCCACGGTGTCGTTGGACCGGACGAAGCCGCCCGCCTCGAAGTGGTTGGTCGCGGCCGGGCCGCCGCGCAGGAACAGCCACTGCGCGCCGATCCAGGGCCGGTGCCGCCATTTCAGGTACGGCTGCATCGACACCGGTTGCGTGCAGGCGTACTGGACGTACACCTCGAGGTGGTCCTGAAGGTTCTCGCCGACGCCGGGCAGGTGGTGGACCGGGTCGACGCCGAGGGCGGACAGTTCGGCCGCGTTGCCCACACCGGACAGTTGCAGCAGCTGGGGCGTGTTGACGGCGCCGCCGCAGAGGACGACCTCACCGGCGCGCACCCGTCGGGGAGCGCCGCCGCGGCGGGTGGTGAACTCGACGCCCACCGCCCGCTTCCCGTCGAAGATCACCCTGGAGACGTGTGCGCGTGTCCGTACCGTGAGATTGGGTCTTCTCATGGCGGGATGAAGATAGGCGCGGGCCGCGCTGAGACGGCGACCCCGGCGGATGTTGCGGTCGAAGAGGGCGAAGCCCTCCTGGCGCTCGCCGTTGACGTCGGCGGTGGCCGGATATCCGGCCTGGCGGCTCGCCTCCAGCATGGCCTGGAACAGCGGGTTCGTCCCGGGACCGCGCTCCAGCACCAGCGGGCCGTCGTGGCCGCGGAACGGATCGTCCGGGTCGGCGGCCAGGCACGACTCCATCTTCTTGAAGTACGGCAGGCAGTGCGCGTAGTCCCAGTCCGCCATGCCCGGGTCGGCGGCCCAGCGTTCGTAGTCCAGCGGGTTGCCGCGCTGGAAGATCATGCCGTTGATGCTGCTGGAGCCGCCGAGGACCTTGCCGCGGGCGTGGTAGATCCGGCGGCCGAACATGTGCGGCTCGGGCTCCGACTGGTACTTCCAGTCGTAGAAGCGGCTGCCGATCGGGAAGGTCAGCGCCGCCGGCATGTGGATGAAGACGTCCCACGGATAGTCCGGGCGTCCCGCCTCCAGCACGAGGACCCTGGTGGCGGGGTCCTCGGAGAGCCGGGCGGCGAGCGCGGAGCCGGCCGAGCCGCCTCCGACGATGACGAAGTCGTACCGGTCGGTCATGGGCGGGCCTGCTCGGAGAGCGCCACGTGGACGACGCCGTCGGCCACCCGGACCCGGTGGGTGCGGACCGGCTTCTTCGCCGGCGGCGCGTCGACCGCGCCGGTGCGCAGGTCGAACCGGGAGGCGTGCAGCGGGCACTCCACCTCGCAGCCCTCCAGCCAGCCGTCGGCCAGCGAGGCGTCCTGGTGCGTGCAGGTGTCGTCGATGGCGAAGACCTCCCCGTCCTCGGTGTGGAAGATCGCCACCGGCGGGTCGGTCTCCCACCGGTACGCCTCTCCCGGCGGGATCGTGCTGAGCGGGCACACGGGCTGGAACATCAGGCCTCCTGAGGTACCGCGCGCACCTGGCGGCGCCATCGGGTGAACGACTTCGGCCGGTTCATGCCGAGCACCGCGACCGGATGCCCGTCGCGCTCGTAGACGGCCAGGAAGTCCCGCCGCTCCGGGTCGCCCTCGACGATCCGGACCGCGTCGCCCGGCTCCCGGCGACCGGCGAACTGGATGCGCACGCCGTACTGGTCGGACCAGAAGTAGGGCTGCCGGGCCGGTGGCGGTGGTGCGCCGAGCAGGGTGGCCACCGCGGTCGCCGGATGGTCCATGGCGTGCGACCAGTGCTCGGAGCGGACGCCCGCGGCCACCGCGCAGTCGCCGGTCGCCACCACGGTGGGCAGGCTCGTCGCGCCGTACGCGTCGGTCACCACCCCGCCCGCGACGGCCAGCCCGGATCCGTCCAGCCATTCCACATCGGGCTCCGCGCCGATCCCGGCCACCACGACGTCGGCCGGCAGCCGGGTGCCGTCGGCCAGCTCGACCGCCTCGACCCGATCCGAACCGGTCAGCCCGCGCACCGGGACGCCGGTCCGCAGGCGGACCCCGTGGTCGCCGTGCAGGCCCGCGCAGACCGCGCCCATCTCCGGCCCGAGCGGCCCGGCCAGCGGGGTGTCCAGGGCCTCGACGACGGTGACGTCGCAGCCGAGCGAGCGGGCGCTGGAGGCGACCTCGGCGCCGATGAAGCCCGCGCCGATGATCACCACGTTCGGGCGCCGCCGGAGGTCCTCGCGCAGGGCGATGGCGTCGTCCAGCGTCCGCAGCGTCCGGGAACGGCCGAGCTTCCGGGCCCGTGCTCCGGTCGCGATGACCACGCCGTCCGCCCGGACCTCCGTGCCGTCGTCGAGACGGACGCTGCGCCCGCGTGGATCCAGCCGGGTCGCCGTGACGCCCAGCCGCCAGTCGATCCCGAGGTCCTCGTGGTCGAGGGCGAGATCTTCCTCGGTGCGGGCGCCGGTCAGGAAATCCTTGGACAGCGGCGGGCGGTCGTAGGGGTGGCGGCGCTCGGCTCCGATGAGGATGATCTCGCCGGAGAAGGACCGACGGCGCAGCGCGCGTGCGGCGGCGAGGCCGGACAGGGAGGCCCCGACGATCGCGACTTTCTCCACGCCGGTAATCGCCCCCTGTTGTGGAACACGAAACAGTCAGTGAGATCCGCAACAGCCTGTCGGGGGATTGATCGATAGTCAAGAGTGCGACAGATACCGGTCGAATCTCGCAACCTGCCTGAAATTCCTGCCCTAGTGTTGCGCCATGAGCAACGAGCCCGAGCCGGGTCCCGCCCTCGTGCAGTCCGTGGACCGCGCCCTGAGCATCCTGGAGATCCTGGCGAGGCGCCGCAGCGCCGGGGTCACCGAGATCGGCCGGGAGCTCGGTGTGCACAAGTCCACCGCGTTCCGCCTGCTCGCGGTCCTGGAGAGCCGGGGCTTCGTGGAGCAGGCCCAGGAGCGTGGCACCTACCGGCTCGGCCTCGGCGTCGTGCGTCTCGCCGGGGCGGTGGCCGCGCAGCTCGACCTGAGCCGGCAGGGCCACGAGGTGTGCGACCGGCTCGCCGCCGACCTGGGGGAGACCGTCAACATCGCCATCCTGGACGGCAGCCGCGTCGTCAACATCACCCAGAGCCGCGGCGCCGCCTCGGTGACCAGCTACAACTGGGTCGGCCGGCAGACGCCGCCGCACGCCACGTCCAGCGGCAAGGTGCTGCTGGCGTTCGCGCCCGAGCCGGTCCGGGCCGCCGTCCTCGCCGAGCCGCTCGAACGGTTCACCCCCGCCACCCTCGTCGGCGGAGGCGAGTTGACCGCCGAACTGGACGCGGTCCGGTCGGCCGGATGGGGGTCCACGAGCGAGGAGTACGAGGTGGGCCTCAACGCCGTGGCCGCGCCGATCCGGGGCGCCGACGGCTCGGTGGTGGCCGCCCTCAGCGTCTCCGGCCCGGCGTACCGGCTGGACCGGGCGGCGTTCCCGGAGATCGCGAAGCGGGTGATCACCGCTGCCGGCGAGGTGAGCGGGCGGATGGGATTCATGGCTTGACGCGGGCCTGACTGTGCGTTGAAGCTGTTGCGTATTCCAGATCCGGTTGCGCTCAACGAAACGCAGGGATCCCATGGCCAAGCCTCCTCGCGTAGTCATCATCGGTGCCGGCGTCGTCGGCAGTGCCCTGGCGGACGAGCTCACCGAGCGCGGCTGGACCGACGTCACCGTGGTCGACCAGGGCCGCCTCTTCACCCCCGGCGGCTCCAGCTCGCACGCCCCGGGCCTGGTCTTCCAGACGAACCCGTCGAAGACCATGACCGAGCTGGCCACCTACACGGTCGAGAAGCTCAGCGGCCTCACCCTCGACGGCCGGTGGTGCTTCCGGCGGGTCGGCGGCCTGGAGGTGGCCACCACCGAGGCCCGCCTGCACGACCTCAAGCGGCGGTACGGGCTGGCCACCTCGTGGGGCGTCGAGGCCGCACTGCTCGACCCGGACCAGTGCGCCGCCGTGCACCCGCTGCTCGACCCGGCCCGGATCCTCGGCGGATTCCACGTGCCCACGGACGGTCTGGCCAAGGCGGTCCGCGCCGTGGAGGCCCAGGCCCGCCGCGCGATCGGGCGCGGCGCCCGCTTCCTCGGCGGGCACACCGTCACCGGCATCGGGCAGAGCGCCGGCCGGGTCACCGGCGTGGAGACCGATCAGGGTTTCGTCCCGGCCGACATCGTGGTCTGCGCCGCCGGTTTCTGGGGCCCGCGGATCGGCCGGATGGCCGGGCTCACCGTGCCGCTGCTGCCGCTGGCCCACCAGTACGCGACGACCGGCCCGGTGCCCGCGCTGGCCGGCGTGAACGACCCGGTCCTGGAGGCGACCAGGCCCATCCTGCGCCACCAGGACCGGGATCTCTACTTCCGGGAGCACGGCGACCGCCTCGGCATCGGCTCCTACGGCCACCGCCCGATGCCGGTCCGCGACTTCCTCTCCCCGGCCGAGGCGCCGGTCATGCCGAGCGTCCTGCCGTTCACCGCCGACGACTTCGCACCGGCCTGGCGGGACAGCGTCGCCCTGCTGCCGGACCTGGCCGGCACCGCGGTCGAGGAAGGGATGAACGGCGTCTTCTCGTTCACCACCGACGGCTTCCCACTGCTCGGCGAACACCGGGAACTGGCCGGATTCTGGGTGGCCGAGGCGGTCTGGGTCACCCACTCGGCCGGTGTGGCGAGGGCCGTCGCCCGGTGGCTCGTGGACGGTGACCCCGGCATCGACCTGCACGAGTGCGACCTGCACCGCTTCGAGACGGTGCAACTGGCGCCCCGCTACGTCGAGGAGAGGGCGAAACAGAACTTCATCGAGGTGTACGACGTCGTGCACCCGTTGCAGCCGATGGACCGCCCGCGCCCCCTGCGGACCAGCCCGTTCCACCCACGGCAGCGGGAGCTGGGCGCGGTCTTCCTGGAGGGCGCCGGCTGGGAGCGGCCCCACTGGTACGCGTCGAACGCCCCGGCCGTGACGCCGCCGCGGGACGAGTGGTCGGCCCGCTACTGGTCACCGATCGCCGCCACCGAGGCCGCCGCCACCCGGGAACGCGTCGCGATGTACGACATGACACCGCTCAAGCGCTTCGAGGTGAGCGGACCCGGGGCGCTCGGCTTCCTCCAGCGCCTCACGACCAACAACGTGGATAAATCGGTCGGCTCGGTCACGTACACCTTGATGTTGGATTCTCACGGCGGCATCCGCAGCGACCTGACCGTGGCCCGGCTGGGCGACCAGACGTTCCAGGTCGGTGCGAACGGGCCGCTCGACGAGGACTGGATGCGGCGACACCTGCCCGATTCTGTTCAGTTGCGGGACATCACCGGCGGCACCTGCTGCATCGGCCTGTGGGGTCCGCGGGCCCGCGAGGTCCTCCAGCCGCTGACCGACGCCGACTTCTCCAACGCCGGTCTCAAGTACTTCCGCGCCCGGCGGGCCTACCTCGGCGAGGTCCCGGTCACCGCGATGCGACTCTCCTACGTGGGTGAACTCGGCTGGGAGCTCTACACCTCGGCCGACCTCGGGCTCAAACTGTGGGACATCCTCTGGGAAGCGGGCCGGGAGCACGGCATCGTCGCGGCCGGTCGCAGCGCCTTCAACAGCCTTCGCCTGGAGAAGGGCTACCGGGCGTGGGGCACCGACATGACGACCGAAAATGATCCCTACGAGGCCGGCCTGGCGTTCGCCGTCCGGATGGACAAGGGCGACTTCATCGGGCGGTCCGCCCTCGAAGCACGCACGGCGTCGCCCGACCGCCGCCTCACCTGCCTCACCCTCGACGACCCCGCCGCCGTGGTGATGGGCAAGGAGCCGGTGTACGCCGACGGGGCGCCCGCCGGCTACGTCACCAGCGCCTCCTACGGCTACACCGTCGGCCGCACCGTCGCGTACGCATGGCTGCCCGCCTCACTCTCCGTGCCGGGCACCGCGGTGGCCGTCGAGTACTTCGGCGTGCGGCTGCCGGCGACCGTCCGGGCGGAACCGCTGTTCGACCCGAAGATGGAACGCATCCGCTCATGAGGAGTGGCCGTGACCGCAAGCCTGATCCCCACCCTGCCCGGCCACTACTACACCGACCCCACGATCTTCACAATGGAACAGTCGCGGATCTTCGAGCGGATGTGGATCTGCGCGGCGCGGGCCGCCGACCTGCCGAAACCGGGCAGCTTCCGGACGGTCGACGTCGGCCGGGAGAGCGTCGTCATCGTCCGGGGCCGCGACGGTGTGCTGCGCGCCTTCCTCAACGTCTGCCGGCACCGGGGCGCGAAGCTCTGCACCGAACCGGCCGGTGAGGTGCGGCGGGCCATCCAGTGCCCCTACCACGCCTGGACCTACGGACTGGACGGAAAACTGATCGCGGCGCCCAACCTGACGAGGATGCCGGACATCGACCGCGTCGAGTACGGGCTGGTCACCGTTCACCTGCGGGAGTGGATCGGGTACGTCTGGGTGTGCCTGGCGGACGAGCCGCCGTCGTTCGAGGACGACGTGACGGGCGCGGTCGTCGAGCGGCTCGGCGATCTGGGGGCGATCGACTCGTACGAGATCGACAGCCTCGACGTGGGCCGGCGCATCACCTACGACGTGCGGGCCAACTGGAAGCTGATCGTCGAGAACTTCATGGAGTGCTACCACTGCGCCACCATCCACCCGGAGCTGACCGAGGTGCTGCCGGAGTTCGCCGACGGGTACGCGGCCCAGTACTACGTGGGCCACGGGGCCGAGTTCGGCACCGGCATCCAGGGCTTCACCGTGGACGGCAGCGAGGGCTTCGCCAAGCTGCCCGGCGTGACCGACGACCAGGACCGGCGCTACTACGCGATCACCATCAAGCCGCAGGTCTTCGTCAACCTGGTGCCCGACCACATCATCCTGCACCGGATGTACCCGGTCGCCGCCGACCGCACCATCGTCGAGTGCGACTGGCTCTACTCGAGACAGGTGGTGGAGTCCGGCCGGGACGTGTCCCGTTCGGTGGAGCTGTTCCACCGGGTGAACGTGCAGGACTTCGAGGCCTGCGAGCGGTGCCAGCCGGCGATGGGCTCCCGCGCGTACGCCCGGGGTGGGGTCCTGGTCCCGTCCGAGCACCACATCGGCGCCTTCCACGAATGGGTCACCGGCCGGCTCGGAGACGCTGTGATTGACTAGCGCTCATGCTCCGGTACCAGGTGATGCGGTGACGGCCGGGCCGGCCTCGGCCACCCGCCCGCACAACCGCAAGCAGCTCATCGTCGAGGCCGCCGGTCAGGTGTTCAGCGAACGCGGCTACCACGCCGCGTCGATGGAGGAGATCGCCGCCGGGGTCGGCATCAGTGCCGCGGCGCTGTACCGGCACTTCCCGAACAAGTACGCGCTGTTCGCCGAGTGCGCCGAGGTCATGGTGGACCGGCTCGTTCTCGCTCTGCGGGAGGCGCCGTCGGTCGCCTCCCTCCGCGACGTGTTCGCCGCCGTCACCCGGGTGACGGTCGCGCATCGCGCCTCCGGCGGTCTGTACCGGTGGGAGGCCCGCTACCTGGAGGCCGCCGACCGTCGCCGGCTGCGGGCCAAGTTCGAGCAGGTGGTGGGCCGGGTCACCGAGCTGGTGGCCGGCGAGTTCCCGCTTCCGGAGGCGCGCCTGCGGGCCGTGGCGGCGCTCGGCGCCATCGGGTCGATCACCATGCACCACACCTCGATCGCCCAGCGCCGGATCGAGGATCTGCTGCTCGGCTCGGCC
Organism: Actinoplanes hulinensis; assembly: GCF_019429605.1. NCBI lineage: Bacteria > Bacillati > Actinomycetota > Actinomycetes > Micromonosporales > Micromonosporaceae > Actinoplanes > Actinoplanes hulinensis. The sequence goes on from NZ_JAHXZI010000005.1 coordinate 330,284, forward strand.
CTGCACGTGGCGGCCACCGACCCGTCGGCCGCCGCCGGCAGCGCCGGGCTGGTCGAGCCGCCCGCCTCGCCGGTGCCGCGGACCAGACGGGCGGAGATCCTCGCGGCGGCCGTCCCGCTGTTCGCCCGGGACGGGTTCGCCACCGTCACGAACGCACAGATCGCGCAGGCGGTGGGTCTGGCCCCGTCGGCGATCTACCGGCACTACCCCGGCAAGGTCGACATCCTGGTGGCGGCGTGCCTCCAGGCGGCCGGGCTGCTCGCGCAGGCGGTGGAGCGGAGCCTGGAGCACGCGGCCGGCCCGCGGGCGGCGGTGGAGGCGCTGGCCGCGGCGTACGTGGCCTACAAGTTCGAGCACGACGCGCTCAACAGCGTCGCCGAGGCCGAGATCGCCGGCCTGCCGGACGACCTGAAGCGGCCGCTCATCCTCGCCCAGCGGGAGCACATCGCGGTCTGGGAGCAGCAGTTGCGCGGCGTCCGCCCGGAGCTGGACGCGCGTCAGGCCCGGCTGCTGGTGCACGCCGGCTTCGGTGTGGTGGTGGAGGCCGGGCGCGCGCTGCGCTGGGAGAACACGCCCGGCCACCGGGACGCCGTCACCGCGCTGGTCATCGGCGCCCTCACGCTCTGACCGCTCAGGTGCCGGCCCGGTTGCCGGTCGGGATGGTGATCGGCGTGTACGTGGCCGACGTCCCGTTGTTGAGGAACAGCATCGCCACGCCGCGGATGAACTGGTCGAAGAGCGAGTACGTGGTCGGGATGATCCCCGACGTCCCCTCCCGGAACGCCACGTACGCCGGCCAGCCCACCTCGATGATCGCGCGGGAGGCGTAGTCGCGCGGCAGCCTCAGCCAGTTGCCGACCTGGTCACCGAGCAGGTAGCGGGCGAACTCCCGCTGGAAGCCCTTGGTGACGCCCAGGTCCACCTGCGAGGTCAGCCCGAGCAGGATGTCGGCCAGGTCGATGCCCTCCGGGGTGGGCGCGAGCAGCGGCGTCAGCGCGTACTGCGACTGGGCCCTGGCCGCCGCCCAGGTCGCCGGGATGAAGTCGTCGCGCACGCCCAGCAGGTGCAGCGCCACCTGCCACATGTGCAGGAACGCCTCCTCCTCGGCGGCCGACATCCGGATGCCCCACGACTTCAGCTTGCCGTGCACGAAGGTGCCCAGGCTGTGGAAGGTGATCAGGATGTCGCCGTTGCTGATCGGGATGAAGTCCTGGTCGTCGGTGACCGCCCGCCAGTGCGAGGACTGCGGCAGCAGGTGCCGGACCGCGGCGTGGGTGAGGCGGGTCTTGTTCGAGGTGACGACGAAGTGGCCGGTCGGCTTGAAGGCGTCGACGGCGCTCAGGTCGTACCCGTAGGTGAAGGTCTTGGCCGCCCGCGACTTCATCACGGCGCCGCCCTCGGACCAGTAGACGTTGCGCGCCTCCCGCGGGATGACCGTGCTCATGATGCCGCTGCCCAGGCCGTACAGCAGGAAGAGGTACATGCTCATGCGCTTGTTGAACTGGGCGGCCCGGTCGAGTTTGGTCTGATCGGCCCACGACGGCAGCCTGTTGTGCCCCTGGAGCCAGGTGGTGAGCGCCGCCGGGATGCCGCTCGGCAGCGCGTCGCCGTTCCTGACCCACTTCTCGAACGCCGTGTTGACGCCCGGGATCCGACCGTTCTCCAGGAGGTCGGCGAGCAGCGGGTCGGTGGCGTCGTCCCAGACACCCCACGGGTCGGTGACGGTGTCCGTCGCGGCGATCGAGCCGGACGACGACCAGGCCCAGGCCTTCGAGGGGTCGGCCACGCCCACCAGACCGAGGGCGGCACCGATGGTGAGGACACGTCGTCTACTGAGATTCTGCATTAGCTTCCCACCTTCGTACGGGGTGTTACGCGGGTGTGGCTACGTTCATCGATATGTGATTTTCGATTAACATAGCGGCACCTGGCCGCACTCGGCAAGGTGGCTCCTCTAGTGATCAACCTCGATATGCGAATACGGTCATCGAGGAAGTTCCGAGGCTTCGACAAGGAGGTCGAAACATGGGTACGCGCAGGCCGCGGATAATCGCCGCGCTCGCCGCCGTGTCGCTCGCCGCCGCCTGCTCCCCGGGCGGCGACGGCGGGGACGGGGACACCACCGGCTATCCCGAACAGAACATCACCATCGTCGTGCCCTTCAGCGCCGGCGGCCCCACCGACACCGTCACCCGGATGATCGCCGACCCGATGGCCGAGGCGCTCGGCGGCAAGATCGTCGTCCAGAACGTCGAGGGCGCCGGCGGCACGGTCGCCGCCGGCCAGGTCGCCCAGGCCGAGCCGGACGGCTACACCGTTCTCATGCACCACATCGGCATGTCCACGGCGCCAGCCCTCTACAAGGACCTCGGCTACCAGCCGCTCGAGGACTTCGCGACCGTCGGGCTGGTCACCGAGGTGCCGATGACCGTCGTCGCCCGGCCGGACTTCCCACCCGCCACCCTCGCCGACCTCACCGCCTACGTGAAGGCCAACCAGGACAAGGTCACCCTCGCCAACGCCGGGCGCGGCGCCGCCTCCCACCTGTGCGGGCTGCTCTTCCAGTCGGCGGCCGGGGTCAAACTCCAGGAGGTGCCCTACCAGGGGACCGGGCCGGCGCTCACCGACCTGGTCGGCGGGCAGGTCGACTTCATGTGCGACCAGACCACCAACACCAGCGGCCAGATCACGGCGGGCAAGATCAAGGCGTACGCGGTGACCACCCCGGAACGGGTCAAGAGCCTGCCCGACGTGCCCACCACCACCGAGGCCGGGATGCCGCAACTCCAGGTGAGCGTGTGGCACGGGCTGTACGTGCCGGCCGGAACGCCGCCGGAGGTCGTCCAGAAACTGTCCGGGGCGCTCCAGAAGGCACTGGCCGACCAGGCGGTCATCGACCAGATGGCGGAACTCGGCACCGCGCCGGTCACCGCCGCCGACGCCACCCCGGAGACGCACCGCGCCCATCTGGAGGAGCAGATCGAGACCTGGGGCAAGGTCATCGCCGACGCCGGCGTACAGGCCTCGTAGATGCAGCGCCGACGGTCACTCCCGGACGTGCTCGCCGGGGGAGTCTTCGCCGTGATCGGCGGCGCGTTCGTGGTGGGGTCGCTCGGCTACGACCGGGGGACCCCGCTACGGATGGGCCCCGGCTACTTCCCGCTGCTGGTCGGCGCGATCGTGACCGTCCTGGGCCTGGCGATCGTGGTGAAGGGCCTCGTCGCCGGATCCGGCCTCCCGTTCGAGGCCGTCCCGTGGCGCGCCATCGTGCTCGTCACCGTGGCGGTCGTGTTCTTCGGCGTCTTCGTCCGGACGCTCGGTTTCGTCCCCACGTCCTTCGTCACCGCGCTGCTCACCGCGTTCGCCGGCCGGCGGGTCCGGCCGCTCACCGCCCTGGCCGTGGCCGCCGGCCTCACCGTGGCCGCCACGCTCATCTTCATCGTCGGGCTCCAGCTGCGGCTCCCGCTGTGGGGCTGGTGATGGACCTCCTCGACAACCTCGTCCTCGGCTTCTCCACCGCCCTGCTCATCCAGAACGTCCTCTGGTGCTTCGTCGGAGTGCTGCTCGGCACCGCCGTCGGCGTGCTGCCCGGCATCGGCCCGACCGCCACGGTCGCCATGCTGCTGCCGATCACCTTCGAGTTCGAACCGGTCACCGCACTCATCATGCTGGCCGGCATCTACTACGGCGCCCAGTACGGCGGCTCCACCACCGCCATCCTGATCAACCTGCCCGGCGAGTCGTCGGCCGCGGTCACCGCCCTCGACGGCCACGAGATGGCCCGCCAGGGCCGCGCCGGACCGGCCCTCGCGGCCGCCGCGATCGGCTCCTTCGTGGCCGGGACGGTCGCCACCGTCGTCCTGGCCGTCGCCGCCCCGCCGCTGGCCGCCGTCGCCCTCGAGTTCGGCCCGGCCGACTACTTCGCGCTCGTCCTCTTCGGACTCATCGTATCGATCACCCTGGCCCGCGGCTCGCCGCTGAAAGCCCTCGCGATGATCGCGCTCGGCATCCTGCTCGGCACGGTCGGCCAGGACATCTACACCGGTACGCCGAGGTTCGTCCTCGGCCAGCGCGAACTCTACGGCGGCATCGACTTCGTGTCCGTCGCCGTCGGCATGTTCGGCATCGCCGAGATCCTGCGCAACCTGGAGAACGAACGGGACCGCCCGGTTCTGCTGGGTCAGGTCGCGGGTCTGTGGCCCACCCGGGAGGACCGCCGCCGCATCGTCGGCCCGATCCTGCGCGGCACCGGGCTCGGCGCGGCACTCGGCGTCCTGCCCGGCGGCGGCCACGTGCTGTCGTCGTTCACCTCGTACGCCGTCGAGAAACGCATCTCGAAACGGCGGGCCGAGTTCGGGCACGGCGCCATCGAGGGCGTGGCCGGCCCCGAGTCGGCCAACAACGCCGCCGCGCAGACCTCGTTCATCCCGCTGCTCACCCTGGGACTGCCCGCCCACCCGGTGATGGCGCTGATGGTCGGCGCGTTCATCGTGCACGGCATCACCCCCGGCCCCAACGTGATCAACGACGAGCCGGAGCTGGTCTGGGGCCTGATCGCGTCCATGTGGATCGGCAACGTGCTGCTCGTCCTGCTGAACCTGCCGCTGATCGGCATGTGGGTGCGGCTGCTGCGCATCCCGTACCAGGTGCTCTTCCCGATGATCGTGCTGTTCGCCGTGATCGGCACCTACTCACTGGGCTTCAACGAGTACGACGTCTACGCGATCGCCTTCTTCGGCCTGCTCGGCTACGTCCTCATCAAATGCGGCTGCGAACCGGCCCCACTGCTGCTCGGCTTCGTCCTGGGCCCACTGCTGGAGGAGAACCTGCGCCGCGCTTTGATCATCTCCCGCGGCGACCCCACCGTCTTCCTGTCCCGCCCGATCTCCGCCGGCCTCCTGCTCCTGACCGCCGCGGCCCTGATCGTGGTCGCCCTTCCCGCCATCCGCCGCCGCCGCGAAACCGTCTTCACCGAGGAGGACTGACCGGTCCCGTGCCGGTCCTTCGTGGTCGAGGTCCGCGTTTCGCTTCCAGCTCCTTCTTCTTGTACGCGCGTCCTCGTCCCGCCGCCCGATCGTGTGCGGCCACCCGCCGGGCGATGATCAACCCGGCGAGGCGTGCGGAGAGGCCTTTCGATACAGTCGCCTCCCGGGTGAGGGAAAGGCTGATCGAGGAACATGGCTGAGGACGGGACGGGCTCCGAGCCTTCGGAAGAGGCCGGCGCGGCCACCCCTGAGCCGTTGCGGGCCGACACCGAGCCGGACGGCCCCCCGGCCGGTGACACAGCGCCGGATGACCCCTCGTCCGGCGACACCGACAAGACCGAGCATGCGCCCCTCGCTCAGTGGGCGAGCCGGGCCGGAGCGCGCTCCCAGCCGGCGACCGGATCGGCGGAGCTCCAGGCGCCGACCGACCCGTGGCCGGAACCGATCCAGGGCCTGGGGGCGCCGGCCGACCATGCGGCGGTCGATCACCTGGAGACGCTCAGCTACGTTCCGCCGCCGGCCCTGCTCGCGGCCCCGGTCGCCGCCCCGGAGAAGCTCTCCGCCCGCGGTCTGATCGCCATCCTGGCGGTCACCACGTTCGTCCTCCTGGTCGCCGCGGCCGGACTCGTCGGGGCCGTGCTGGCGGAGACCGGGAACCGCCGGGACACGCCCGCCGCCTCCCGGTCGTCCGCGGCCGGCGCCGCGACCCGCGAGTCCTCCCCGGCCGAGGGCGCCAGGCCCACCCCGTCGACCGCCGTCACGGACGACCTGGAGCCGATCCCGTCCGGCCCGGTCGCGCAGGGCATCCCGCCGGCGACCATTTTCGACATGGACGAGATCTGCCGGGGTGAGACCTACTGGCCGATGCTGCCGAAGCGGACCGGCAAGGCGCCGCACCCGACGCTCGTCTACGGCGACACGGGCGACCAGAGCCGGCTGGCGTACACGATGTTCAACACCTGGTTCCTGAAGTCGAAGGACAAGGAAACCGCCTGGTCCTACGACAAGCCCCCGACGACGATCCAGCTGGTCGCCTGCGTGGACCGGGTGGCGACCGGCGCCAAGGTCCGCACCTGCACCGACCCCGAGCGCTTCGAGGGGACCGGGGTGCTGTATCGCGCTACCTACCGCGTGCACCTCTACGAGACGGCCACCGGCAAGAAGCTCCTGGACAAGAAGTTGGAGGCGAAGGACATCTCCTGCCCGCATGTGGTCCGCCTCGAGCCGGACAAGAAGCTCTACATGGAGATCACCGAGCCCACCCTCGTCGCGACCCTGGGCAGATTCGTCGAGAAGTAGCGCCGGTCAGATCCGGCCGCGTACGGCCCGGATCTGACCACCGGGATCGGCACCGGCGGCAGCGGGCCGGCCCGACAGCAGCAGCCCGAGCAGCGCACCGACCACGCAGGCACCGGCCGTGACCAGGAAGATCTCGCGGTACTCGGTTTGCAGGGCGGCCTTGACCGCCGCCTCGTAGACGGCGAGCCGGGCCTGGTACTCGGCCGGGTCGACGCCGAACGGCAGCGGGGTGTCGAGTGTCGCGGTCAGCGTCTGGAAGCGGTGCAGCCCCCACGCGGTCAGCGTGGCGACACCGAGCAGCATGCCGACCATCCGGGCCACGACCGCGGCCGCGGAGGCCACCCCGTGCCGGTCCGGCGGGGTGACACGCAGCACGGCCGCGGCGAGCGGCGCGATCACCAGGCCGAGACCGAATCCCGCGACGACGAGGTCGGTGTCCGGGCGGGGCAGGAACCCGGCGTAGCGCACGGCGAGCACATCGGTCGGCCAGTGCGCGATCAGCACGTACCCGAAAGCCGCCGTGAGCAGCCCGGTCAGGGTGACCAGCCGCTCGCCCAGGCGAGCGAGCAACACGCCGCCGAGCAGGGCCCCGACGGGCAGGGCGACCAGGAACCGGGTGAGCAGCAGCGTGCCGCCGAACGCGTCCTTGCCGAGCAGTGTCTGCGCGATCAACTGGACGTCGACGAGGGTCACCATCAGTGCGGCGCCGGTGCAGAAACTCGCGCCGAGCGCGGCGAGAAAAGGCGCCATGCCCACGCCCGCGGGATCGAACAGCTTCGTTCGGGTCCGGCTCTCCCACCAGACGAAGATCAGGAGTACGGCCACCGCCGCGCCGATCGCGACGGGACCCCAGTCCGGCAGCACCGAGTCCCGCGGATCCGGGTTGTAGAGCCCGGCGACGAGCAGAGCCAGCCCGGCGGCGAGCAGGATGCCGCCGATCACGTCGACGCCGGGGCGTTCCCGGCCGGCGGCGGTTTCGCGGGGCAGCGCGATCAGCACCGCGACGATGGCCAGGACGGCGAGGGGGATGTTGATCCAGAAGATGCCCCGCCAGCCGATCAGTGCCGCGACCGCGCCGCCGTAGATCGGGCCGAGCACACTGCCCAGCTCCTGCGCGGCGCCGACCGTGCCGAGAGCCACCGCGCGACGGCGCCGTTCCGTCCAGAGATCGCCGGCGAGAGCCATCGTCACCGGCAGCAGCGCGCCACCGGCCAGCCCTTGCAGGACCCGGCCGGCGACCAGCCAGTACAGCGACTCGCCGGATCCGGCGGTGACCGCCGACCCCACCGCGAATCCGGCCAGGCACGCGACGATGACCGCGCGGCGGCCGAACCGGTCGGAGACCGAGCCGAGCAGCGGCATCCCGGCCACGTACCCGAGCAGGTAGCCGGTCACGATCGGGGTGGCACGCTCCAGCCGGTTGAGCGGGATGTGCAGGTCGCTGAGGATGTCGGTGAGGACGGTCACCACGACGTACGCGTCGAGGGCCCCCAACAGCACGGCGGCGCCACCGACGCCGATCGCCAGCCGCCGCCGCGCCACCGGCCCGGTGGCCGTGGCGTCAGGGAGCACTGATCACCGCCGGCACGTCGAACTCCTCGAACGTCACCGTCACCGAGCCGCCCGGCAGCGTGAAGGCCGCCTTGAGCAGGCGCTTGTCGGCGTCGGCGATCCACAGTTTCGTCGGGATGGTGCCGGTGAGGCCGGGGATGAGCCCCGCCAGCCCGGTGCCTGTCGTGTCCGCGGCGACCCGCCAGGCGTCCTTGCCGCCGACGGCCTCCGCGGCCTCGGTCTCGGGGCTGGTCACGGATTCGAGCATCGTGACGACGCCGCGCTCGGGATCGAGGATGGCCGACGGGTCGTAGACGGTGGCCGCCAGCGTGAGCGGCAGCGTCTGGTAGTCGCCGGTCGGCCCCTTCAGATAGAGCGTGTCGCCGACGATCACGAACTCCAGCTCGACGGTCGAGCCGGCCTGCTCGATCTGCGCCGTGCCCTTCGCGTTGCCCTCCCTGGTCAGGGTGCCCTCGGCCCGTCGCAGGCTGAGCCCGGCGATCTCACCGTCGGCGACGATCAGGAAGCGCGTGGTCTTGACCTCACGCATCGCCACCGCGCACTCCTGCACCAGAGTGGCGCCGTTCGGCAGGCTCGCCGTGTCGTCGTTCTTGTCGCGAGTGCACGCGACCAGCGAGAACAGAACGACGGTCAAGGCAAGCAGGGGGCGAAGTCGGGCCATAGAGCGAATGCTAGACCCGCCCGGCGGTCAAGGTGTGATGCTGACCCGCCGTGGACGGTCGGTCTGGTCATGAATCAGCGGGGCAGGGTCACGGTGAATGTGGTGCCGCCGGTGGGTGCCGGTTGGGCGGTGACGGTGCCGTCGTGTGCGTCGACGATGGCTTTGGTGACGGCGAGGCCGAGGCCGGTGCCTTTGATTTTGCGGTCGGTCGCGGTGGTGGCACGGAAGAAGCGGGTGAAGAGTTTGGGGTATTGCTCGGCGGGGATGCCGATGCCGGTGTCGCTGATGCTGATGCTGACGGTGGTGTCGTCGGCGTGTGCGGTCACGGCGGCGGTGCCGCCGGCGGGTGTGTACTTGATGGCGTTGGAGAGCAGATTGTCGACGACCTGCCGGAGCCGGGGGGCGTCGCCGGGCACCACTGGCAGTGGGTCGATGTCGATGGTGACGGTGACCGATTGGGTTTCGGCGTGGGGTCGGTGGTCGTGTACGGCTTCGCGTAGCAGCCGGTCCAGCCGTATGGGTTTGAGGTCGATGGTGGTTCGCCCGCTGTCGAAGCGGGCGAGGTCCAGTAGGTCTTCGACGAGGTGGTTGAGGTGTTCGCTGGTACGCGCGATGACGGCGAGACCGGGTTGGTCGGCCAGGCCGGGTTCGTCGCGTAGCGCGTCGGTGTAGGCGGCGATGATGGCGATGGGGTTGCGTAGTTCGTGACTGACGACGGCGACAAGTTCGTCTTTCATCCGGTCGAGTTCTTGCAAGCGGCGTACCTGGTGCTGTTCCTGGGCGAGTAGTCGTTCACGTTGGTCAGCGAGTTCCCGGCGTTCGGTGATGTTCGTGGCCACGCCGTCGATGTAGAGGTGGCCGTTCGTGCGGCGGGGGACGGCGCGCATCCACACCCAGCGGGTGACGCCGTCGAAGCCGACCATCCGGCATTCGCATTCGGCCGGCTCGCCCGTCGACGTCTGCTCGTGGTATCGCTGAAATATCTCCCGGTCGTCCGGGTGCACGAGCTCTCTGATGGTGGTTGCCGCATCCGTGCCGGTGGGCAGGGCGCCGCCGAAGATGCCTTTTCCGCCGACGCTGGCGTAATGTGAGCGGACCTCGCCGGACGGGGTGATCTCGACGGTCCAGAAGGAGTCGTTGACCTGCTCGATGACTCGGTTGAAGTCGCGGCGGGCGGCGGCCAGCGCGAGGGTGAGGTCCTCGGCGCGGCGCCGTTCCACGAAACGGCCGATCTGTCCGGCGATGTCGCGCAGCATGACGAGGATCTCGTGGTCGCGATCGATCGCGGCATCGGTGAAGAACACGAGCGCACCGGCCACCCCGTGACCGCAGAGCACCGGTACACCGATCCCCGTCCGCAGCCCGGCCTGGTAGCCGGCCCGCACCCGGCCCCGGTGGGGGAAGGTGAGGTCGCGGATCAGGTCGGTGCTCCAGATTTCGATGCCGCGTTCCCAGACGGCGCCGGCCAAGGCGTGGCCGCGGGTGACGGCCCGCGTACCTTCGTTCCGGAAGCCTGTCAGGTCGGTGCCGGGCCGGCTCCAGCAACTGGCCCGGACGATCAGGTTTCGTTCCTCGTCGACCTCCCAGTATTCGGCGCAGGCCCACTGCAGTTCCGCGGCGACAGCCGCCGCGGCCGCGGCCGCGGCCTCCTGTGCTGAGGTGGCCTCGGAGAGCGCGCTCGCGACGGCGTACCGGCAGCGGCGCAGCAGTTCGGCGCGGCGAGCCTCAGTGACCTCGTGCACCGCCTCCACGGCGCCGAGGCGCCGCCCGTCCGCGGTTTCGACCGGCCGGGAGTTGGTGAGGAAGTAGCGTGGTGGCCGGCCCGGGACGACGATCGCGTTCTCCTGGCGCCGCACGATCTCACCCCGGTAGGCGCGGGCCAGCCCGACGTCTTCCGGCCGCATCGGAGTATGCCCGTCCGGCTCGAACAGATGGTAGGTCCGCGGCCACGACTCCGGCCCGAGCGGCCGCATCTCCAGGCCGTGGATCTCCTGCATGGCTCGGTTGAACTGGGTCAGGACGCCCCGGCTGTCGCAGGCCACCACCCCGACGTCCAGGCTGTTCAGCACCGCCTGCAGGAAGGCCCGTTCGTTCTCCAGCTCGGTGCGCGCCACGGTCCGCTCGGTGATGTCGTGCATGAACATGCTGAACACCGGCCGGCCGTGCTCGTCGTTCATGTACAGGGATATCTCGACCGGGATCTCCCGGCCCCGCTTGTTCAGCAGCGCCAGTTCCAGCCACTGCCCGGCCAGCTCGGAGGTTCCGGTACGCCGGGCCTCGGCCAGCCTCTGTTCGTGCCGGTCCCGGTACCTCGGCGGCACGAGCAGGTCGGTGGTGCGCTTCCCCAGGACTTCAGCGGCGGACCAGCCGAACAGTTGCTCGGAGGACCTGTTCCACCCGATGATCCGCCCGTCGGCATCCATCGACAGGTAGGCCTCGATGGCGTCGTCGAGCATCCTCTGCAGCCGTTCCGCGGAGTGCCGTGCGGCATCGCACGCGGTGAGCAACGCGATCTCCGACTCGGCGGTCTCGGCCAGATCGAGCAGGTTCTGCAGCTCGTCGTCGGTCCACTGCCGCGGCACGACATCGGCCACGAAGAACACGCCGGGCGACTCCCCGTCCGGCCCCCGCAGCGGATACCCGGCGTAGGCGACGGTCTCGTGTTTCCGGACCGCCGGGTCCCGGCTCAGCCGCGGGTCGGCGTCGCAGCGGGCAACGATCAGCGGATTGCCCTCGCCGGCCACGTACCGGTTGCACGGATGCGACTCGTTCGGGTCCGTGCCGGGCCGGGACACTCCCGCGATCGGGACATGCAGCTGCCGCACGGCCATCCGGGCCAGCCGGTCCAACCCCGGCGCCAGGTCCGTCTTCTCGCAGACCTCCACCTTCAGGGGATCGGCGGGATCGCGCTCTTGCTGAGCGGGTGCGGCGCATCCGAAACGTCAGACGATCCCGGGCGACGGTGAACGAAAGCGGGCCGCGGTGGGACAGATGAGAGGACAGCCCTACAAAGAAGGAGTCAACGCCGTCATGCGCATCTCTTCGCACCTCCACCGGCTCGGCGCAGCCGTGTTGCTCGGACTCGTCCTACTGTCGGCCGGCACCTCCGGCGCCGCGTCGGCGGCCGCTGGGCCGCCGTCCCTCACGGCCGGCGCCGCCTGCGAGGGCGCGGTGGTCCACTCCGTCGACGCCGCACAGTTCGGCACGCTGCCGCCCCTGTGCATCGCGGTCGGCGGGGTCGTGCGTGTCGTCAACACCGGACCCGGGTCGCTGCTCGCGCGGCCCGCCACCATGGTCGACTGCTTCTACGCGGCGGGCACCTACCAGTGCCGCCTGATCCGCACCGGCACCGTGCGCCTCACGCTGGCCGCGGATGGCCGGGAGCTGCTCGTCCGGGTGCCCGCGGCGGTACCCGGACAGCCGTCGACGGCCTGCTCGCCGGCGGGCAGCGTGGTCGATCTCGACACCACCGACGAGTTGCGCTGGTGGTCGCCGTGCCTGCGGATCGGCGCGACGCTGCGGGTGGTCAACCTCGGGCCCGGCCTGCTGACGGTCACCCCTGCCGGGGCCGTGAACTGTTACTACGAGGCCGGCATCCACGCCTGCCAGTTCCGCCGGCCGGCCAGTGTCGTCTTCACCGCTGCGGTCGACGCGGCGACACGCTCCGTGACGGCCGTCGCGGTCCGTTAGCCGTCTAGCGATCGGCGTCTATGGTCGAGCCGTGACGGGTGAAGTTGCGCCATCATGACCGGCCTACGGCAGATCGGCGGGTACCGCATCGAACGGTTGCTCGGCGCCGGGTCGTTCGCCACCGTGTGGCTCGGCCACGACCCGGCGCTGGACGCATACGTGGCGATCAAGGTGCTGGCCGAGAACTGGGCCCACGACCTGCGGGTCCGGGAACGTTTTCAGCAGGAGGCCCGGCTGCTGTGGCGGCTTGCCGACGAACGGGTGGTGCGGGTGTACGCCGTCGGCGAACTGCCGGACGGCCGCCCGTACTCGGTCATGGAATTCGCCGAGGGCGGCAGCCTGCGCGACCGGCTCGAACAGGGTGAGCTGCCGCCCACCGTGGCCCTGCGGGTACTGCGGGAAATCGCCGCGGGCGTCGCGGTGCTGCACCGGCACCGGATCGTGCATCGCGATCTCACACCCGGCAACATCCTGTTCCAGACAGCGTCACCAGGACCGGAGCGGGTACTGATCGCCGACCTCGGCCTGGCGAAGGCGCTTGCCGCCGCATCGGGGCTGACGGCGCGCGCCGGCACCCCCGGCTACATGGCTCCGGAACAGGACGACCACCTCGCGGCGGTGGACACCAGCGCCGACGTCTACGGGCTGGGACGGCTCGGCACCCGGCTGCTGAGCACACAGCAGAGCACCGGGCGGTCGCGGATGCGTCCGGGCGTACCCCCCGGGGTCGCGGCGCTCCTGCACCGGGCGACGGCGCGTAACCCCCGGGATCGACCTCCGGACGCCGCCGCGTTCGCGGCGGCGCTCGACCGGGCCGTCGGGAACAGCACCGGTGGCGCGTTCACGCCGTTCGGGCGCGCGGCGGCCGTCATCGCGGCCGTCGTGGTCCTGGCCGGCGTCCCGTCCGAGGCCGCCCACCCCGAGGGCATGCGTACGGCCCGTGACGGTACGGGGCAGCTGACAGTGGTGCTGCCCGCCGGATGGCGTGCCGCGGGGTCCGGCTGGGCCGGTCGCCTCGACAGGGACGGCGGGCTGGAACCCGCTCTGGTGATCTCCCCGGATCCAGCGCGCTGGCGTACCGATCCGGGTGTGCCCGGCGCGTTCATCGGACTGTCCCGCAGCGCCGGGGCACGTACGACGGCGGCCGGTTTCGTCGCGGAGCATCCGCACGCACGCTGCGCCGCGGCGCCGGTCCGGCACACCCGGCAGTCCGGTGCCGAATGGGTGGTGGCGCGCTTCAGCTGCACCGGCCCCAAGCCGGTGATCATCGAGGCGGTCCGGCCGGACACCCGATCGGCGGCCCTGGTGTACGTGCAGATCGCCCTCGAACCGGAGACGAGCGACGAGGAGGTCGACGCGCTGCTCGGCGGCGTCGGCACGACCTAGCGGACCACCACCGTGATGTCATGGGTCCTGCCGCCCTGCGGGATCGTCACGACGACAGTGCCCTTACGCACGAAACGCACCTCGACGACGCCGGCCTCGTAATGCTGCGCGACCAGTTCCGGCGAGTCGGTGGTGACCTCGCCCGGCCCGATGTTCTCGATGCGAAGCACCGCACCAACCGCCAGGCACATCGCGGGAACCAGAGCCAGCTCGTCCGCGGCCGCGTCGATGGTGTGGACGACCGCGCCTTCACAGGACGGTGACGCCGGAGGCCGGGCGGACGTCCGGCTCGGGCTCGGGGTGACGCGGGGGCGGCGCGACGGCGACGAAGTGGACGCGAGGGAGGGCCGGGGCGGCGACACGCTCGGGGCTCTGCTCGCCGGCCCGCCGGCCGCCGACCGTACCGGTGCCGTTCCGGTGGCGGCCTCGGTCGGTAGCGGCGAGACCGGAGACTCGGCCGCGCATCCCGCCACGGCCAGCGACGCGGCGAGCACACCGACCGTCAGCCGGCCGCGCATCCGGTTTCCCCGGGCGGGGCCAGCCGCAGCCGCAGCTGTGAACGGCCATGGTGAATGCGGGATCTCACGGTGCCCTCCGGTACCGCGACAAGCGCGGCGATGTCGGAGTAGCTGAGGTCGAGCAGATCCCGCAGGACGACCGCCTCGGCAAGATCGGGTCGTAGCCGCTCCAGCGCGTCGAGCAGATCCAGGCGGGTTCCCGCCACCACGCTGGTCCTGCGCGGGTCGGGACGATCGGGCAGCGGCACTCCACCCGATTCGGCCAGGAAGCGGCCGCGTAGCCTCTGATAGGTCGACCTGGCGCGGTTGGCGGTCAGACGGTAGAGCCAGGTACGGAACGACGAGCGGCCCTCGAAGCCGCCGATCGACCTGGTGAGCGCGAGCAGCGCGTCCTGACACGCGTCCTCGGCGTCTTCACGGTTCGGCAGGAACCGGGCACATATCCGGAGCATGTCAGGTCGCAGCACGGTCAGCAGGGCATGCAGCGCGGTGGCGTCGCCGGCGGCGGCCGCGTGTGCCAGCTCTTCGACCTCGGCGGCTCGGCTGTCCACCAGCCCAGCCTAGACACGCCGCACCAGTGCCGGGTCCACTGCGGACGCAACCGGCCACGGTGGCTCCGGCTGACCGTCAATGGCTGGTTCCTGGCGCCTCGAAAGAGCGCCCTCCTCTTATTGCAGTAAACCTATGGGCTCAATAGGATTCTGTTGCGCGTTCGCCGGCACGGCGATCCGCAACGTAGGCGGGAGAGCTCATGACGGTCACCGATGAACTGCTGGTCAACGCCGGACGCTATGCCGCGGCGTTCAACCGGGGCGAGCTGCCCCTGCCCCCGGCGCGGAAGGTCGCGGTGGTCGCCTGCATGGACGCGCGCCTGAATCCGTACGGGCTGCTCGGCCTCACCGAGGGCGACGCGCACGTGATCCGCAACGCCGGTGGGGCGGTCACCGGCGACGTGCTGCGCAGCCTGGCGATCAGTCAGCGGCTGCTGGGCACCACGGAGATCATCCTCATCCATCACACCGACTGCGGCATGCTGACGTTCACCGACGACGAGTTCAAGGCCGCCGTCGAACGCGAGACCGGGCTGCGGCCGCCGTGGGCGGCCGAGGCCTTCACCGATCTCGACGAGGACGTCCGCCAGTCGATCCGGCGCATCCGGGCCGACCCGTTCGTGCCGGTCAAGGAGTCGGTCCGCGGCTTCGTCTACGACGTGACCACCGGCGCGCTGCACGAGGTCAAGTGACCGTCACCCGGGCCGGCACGATGCGCGCGATCCAGGTCGGCCGCTTCGGCGGCCCGGAGGCGCTGGAACTCGCCGAGCTGCCCGATCCGGTCCCGGGTCCAGGCAGCTGCTGGTCCAGGTGACCGCAGCGGGGGGCAACTTCGCCGACACGAGCCGGGTCGCCGGTCCTGCCTTCCCGCCCCGCGCTGCCGTTCGTGCCCGGCGCCGAGGCCGTCGGCACCACCACCCACCGGGACCTGCTTGACCGCCGTACCGCCGGCAAGGTGATCCTGCGTCCCGGGTTTACCGGGTCCTCCTCGCATCCTCCTCGTTCCAGACGGAGATGATGCCTTCCCCGTGCCTTTCAACGGCTGACGCACGCGCCTCATCGAGCGAACTCGCGAAGACTCGAAAATGGATCTTTGGTTGACCTTGGATCTTCACCGTCCCTACGTACTCCCGTACCAGCTCACCGTCCTTCTCGGGGTTGGGAAGCGAGTACAGCACTGAGTCGCGCCAGGCGCCGTCGGTGAAGACGTGGTTTCGGATGCGGCCGTCGGGGGTGAAACCGAGGCGGGCGAGGAGTCGCTGCGAGGTGTGGTTTCCGGGACCGCAGGCAGCTCGGATGCGATGCAGGTTGAGGGTCTTGAAGCCGAAGTCGATCATGAGGGTGGCGGCTTCGGTGGCGTAGCCCTTGCCCCAATCCTCATGACGGATGGCGTAGCCGAGTTCGCCGCTGCGGTCACGGCCCAGCCCCATGCGGGCGAAGCCGATGAGCGTGTCGGTGCTGTCGGTGACGGCCAGGTAGTACTCGGGCCGCGGCGAGGTCCGTGCTCGGGCGATGTCCTGCGCGAGCCGTTCGGCCTGGGTGTCACGGTCGCGGACGTCGAAGCTGAGCGTGCGGACGACCTCCTCGTCCCCGACGACCGCCATGGAGGCGTCGAGGTCATCCGAGCGGAATTCACGCAGGGTGAGCCGTGGACCGGTGAGGGTGACGGGATACACGGCTCGACCCTAGGCCGTCGTGGCACGGCTGTCCGCCCCGCCCGGGTTGGGCCTGGGGGCGAGTCGACCCTGCTGTCCTTGGTGGACGCGAAGGGTGACCCGACCGGCATCACCGGCCTGTCCTACCGCGATGCCACCGGCACCGTGAAGAAGACCGGCAAGGCCAGGCAGCGCGATCTCAGCCCCGACCGGGAGCCTCGTCGTGCGGTCGGTGCGTACGTGGCGGGAACCCTGCCTGCACGGTTCAGGTGGGCTGGGGCGCGCCGATGAGCCGCAGGTCCCCCGGCCGGACCGAGACAGCGACGGGGCCGCTACCGAGCGGTTCACCGTCGGCGTACACCGGTAGTGGGCGGTTCGCCGTGACGGTGACCGTCCGGGCTCGGCGGGTTTCGATGCCGGGCAGCTCCAGGTGGGTGCCGTGCCGGAGCGCGGCGAGCGCCCTCAGCATCCGGCCTCGCGGCAGGGCCCCGACGGTGACGATGTCCAGCAGGCCGTCGTCGAGCCGGGCGTGCGGTGCGACCCGCAGGCTACCGCCGTACCACGGTGCGTTGGCCACCACGACGGTGTGCCCGGTGAACGAGGTGGTCTGCCCGTCCACGGTCAGCGTGTACTCCACCGGGCGCCACCCCGCGATGACGGCCAAGCCGGCGAGCTGGTACGCGATCGGGTGGCGCGGTAGCCGGCGCCGGTTCGCCAGGTCGTTGGCGGCTGCATCGATGCCGATGCAAGCGCTGCCCGCGACCACCCGGCCGTTCGCCTCCGCCACGTCGATCGGCCGGCCGGGCAGCGTACGCAGGGCCTGAGCGGCAGCGGCCGGATCGGCCGGCAGCGGGGCGCAGCGGGCGAAGTCGTTGCCCCGCCCGGCGGGCACGACCGCCAGCTCGGCATCGGAGCCGACCAGGCCGGCGGCGACCGCGCCCACGACGCCGTCGCCGCCGACCGCCAGGACGGTGTGTCCCGCGGCGGCGGCCGCGGCGCCGAGCTCGGTGGCGTGGCCGAGCGAGCGGGTGTACGACACGGTCACCGCGGCCCCGCTCTCCCGCAGCGCGGTTGCCAGCCGGGTGACGTGGACGGCCGCCGTGCCCGCACCGGCCGCCGGGTTGACCACGGCGGTGAACCGGTCGCGGTTCACGGCAGCAGGATGCCCGGGTTGAGGATGCCGTGCGGGTCGAGCGCCTGTTTCACGCCATGCAGGGCGGCCACGCCGACGTCCCCGATCTCGCGGGTGTACCAGGGGCGGTGCGCGCGGCCGACGCCGTGGTGGTGAGTGATGGTGGCCCCGGAGGCGGCGATGGCGTCGCTGGCCGCGGCCTTGGCCGCCTGCCACTGCGCGACCGGCTCCTCGGCCTGGGCCGCGACCACGGTGAAGTACAGCGAGGCACCGCTGTCGTACACGTGCGAGATGTGGCACAGCACCAGCGGCGGCGTGCCGGCGCCGGAGAGGTTCTCCATCAGGGCGCCGCGCACGGCGGCGTAGGTCGCCGGCAGCCGGTCCCAGAACGTCGCCGTCTCCAGCGTCTCGGCGATCGCACCCGCGTCGAGCAGGGCGTCACGCAGGTAGGGCGCCCGGAAGCGCCCCTCCTGCCAGGACTCACCGGGCCCGGTCCCGAGCGGGGTGCCGCCGAGCTCGGTCAGCCGCCGTTCGAGCGCGGCGGTACGGCCGGCGACATCCTCGGCGGTGCCCTCGACGCCGACGACGGCCAGGCAGCCGCCGGCCTGCGGGCCGCCGGTCGCCGCGTTGATCGCCGTCTCGGTCTCGTCCGACAGCCGCAGCACGGTGGGCAGTGGCCCGTCCTGGGCGAGCGCGCGCACCGCGTGGGCGCCGGCGTCGAACGACGGGAAGCTCCAGCCCGTGTAGTGGTGTGCCCGCGGCGCCGGGCGTACCCGTACGGTCAGCTCGGTGATCACACCGAATGCGCCTTCCGAGCCCAGCAGGAGTTGGCGGAGGTCGGGGCCGGCGGCCGACTCCGGGGCCCGGCCGGTGTCGAGCAGCCCGATCGGGGTGGCCGCCCGCAGGCCGACGACCATCCGGTCGAACCGTCCATACCCGGCGGACGCCTGGCCGCTGGACCGGGTCGCGGCGAAGCCGCCGAGGCTGGCGTACTCGAAGGACTGCGGGAAGTGCCCGAGCGTGAAACCCTCGGCCGCCAGCAACCGCTCGGCCCGTGGCGCGCGCACGCCGGCCTCGAAGGTCGCGGTCCGCGAGACCCGGTCGAGGTGCACCAGGCGGTCGAGAGCGGCGAGGTCGACCGCGAGCACGCCGGCGAAACCCTCCCGGCGGGCGGCGAGGCCACCGACCACCGAGGTGCCACCGCCGAACGGGACGACCGCCACCCGGAGCCGGGAGCAGACGGCCAGCAGGTCGGCCACCTGCTGCTGGGTGGCCGGCCGGGCCACCGCGTCCGGGGCGTCGTCGGCCTGCCCGGCCCGCAGCCGTAGCAGGTCCTCGGTGGATTTGCCGGCGGCGTGCGCCAGCCGGGCCTCGTCGTCGGTGGCGACCTCGGGGCACACCGAGCGCAGCTCCTTCAGAACCGTCTCGCTCAGGGTGCCGGCCGGCAGGGCGGCGGTCGCGGCAGCGGGGCGAGAGCCGGTCACGCCGAGAGCCGCGCTGAGCAGGCCGCGTACGTCGGAGGACAGGGTTACGGCGTCGGCGGGGGTGCCCCATCGCGCCACGTCGCGCAATTCATTCATGAGTTACACTGTTACACATGACGTCGAATCGTCACACCCTTGGAAGCCGTACAGATGAAGATGTGCTTCTCGACGCGGCGCGCGACTGTGTGCTCGCGGTAGGGCTGCGCCGCACCACGCTGACCGACGTCGCCCGGCGGGCCGGCGTCTCCCGGATGACGATGTACCGGCGGTGGCCCGACATGGCGACGCTCGTCGCCGACCTGATGACCAGGGAGTGGGGCGATCTCGCCCTCCAGGCGCAGGCGAGCGCCACCGGCCGGCACACCCGCGAGCGCCTGGTGGACGGGCTCACCGGCGGGGCCCGGGGACTCCGCGACCACCCGGTCTTCCGCCGTATCGTCGAGCTGGACCCCGAGGTGCTGCTTCCCTACCTGGTGGACCGGCGCGGCACCAGCCAGGACCGGATGCTCGCCGCCCTGCTCGTCACGATCGCCGAGGGTCACGCCGACGGATCGGTCCGGCCCGGTGCGCCCGAGCTGCTCGGCCGTGGCCTGCTGCTGACCCTGCACGGCTTCGTCATCTCCATCGGCACCATGACCGACCAGGTCACCTCCGCCGACCTCGACAGTGAGCTGCGCCTGCTCCTAGACCGGTACCTGGCGCCGTGACCGCCGCCGCAACCGCGCTGACCGCCGCGCGCCGCGCCCGTGACCTCGCCGAGCTGGCCGCCGGCGAGACCGTCGACCTGCTTGTCGTGGGCCTGGGGGTGACCGGGGCCGGTGTCGCGCTCGACGCCGCCTCCCGCGGGCTCACCGTGGCCGCCGTGGACGCTCACGACCTCGCGTTCGGCACCTCCCGCTGGAGCTCCAAACTCGTCCATGGCGGATTGCGCTACCTGGCCGGCGGCCACATCGGCCTGGCGTACGAGAGCGCGGCCGAACGCGACGTGCTGCTGCGCCGCGTCGCCCCGCACCTGGTCAGCCCGCTGCCCTCGGTACTGCCGCTGACCCCGCTGACGCCCGCCGTACCGGCGGCGCTGGCCCGCGCCGGCCTCGCCGCCGGTGACGTGCTGCGGGCCGCGGCCGGCACTCCGGCCGGCATCCTGCCCCGGTCCCGGCGGATCGCGCCGGTAGAGGTGCACCGGCTGGTCCCGGCGGTGCGGCGCAGCGGTCTGCGCGGTGGCCTGCTCGGCTGGGACGGCCAACTCGTCGACGACGCACGGCTGGTCGTCGCGCTGGCTCGCACCGCCGCCGGGCACGGAGCCCGGGTGATCACCCGGTGCCGCGTCGAGCAGTTGCACGGCCGAGGCGCCACCGTGTTCGACACGCTCACCGGCGAGCACCACGAACTGCATGCCCGCGCGGTCATCAACGCCACCGGCGTATGGGCGGACCGGCTCGACCCGGGAGTCCGGCTACGCCCGTCCCGCGGCACGCACCTCGTGCTGCGCCCCGGGGCCCTCGGCCGGCAGCTCGCCGGCCTCACCGTGCCGGTTCCCGGTACGACGAGCCGCTTCGTCTTCGTGCTGCCCCAGCAGGACGGCTACAGCTATCTCGGGCTGACCGACGAGCCGGTCGAGGGCCCGGTGCCGGACGTCGCCGAGCCGAGCGCCGCCGAGCGGGGCTTCCTGCTCGACGTCCTGGCCACGGTGCTCGACACCCCGCTGTCGGACGCCGACGTGGTGGGCGCGTTCGCCGGCCTGCGGCCCCTGCTCGCCGGCGCCGCCGGAAGCACGGCGGACCTGTCCCGGCGACACGCGGTACGCGTCTCGCCGGACGGGATGACCACCGTAGTCGGCGGCAAACTGACCACGTACCGTCGGATGGCCCGCGATGCCGTCGACGCCGCCCTCACCGCGGCCGGACTGCCCGTGGGCCGGTGCCGTACCGCCCGGCTGCCCCTGGTCGGGGCCGCGCCGGCGCAGGACCTGGCCCGGCTGGGCGCGCCCGCCCGGCTCGTCGCACGGTACGGGACCGAGGCCTCGGAACTGGCCGCCCTCGCCGAGCACGACCCGGACCTGGCTGGCCCGGTCGCCGAGGGTCTCGTGGTGACGGGGGCGGAGCTGCTCTGGGGCGTCGTTCGGGAGGGAGCGCTCGACGCGGACGACCTGCTCGACCGGCGTACCCGCATCGGTCTTGTGCCGGCCGACCGGGCCCGGGCCCGGGCCGCCGCCGAGGCGATGATCGAGCGAGGCAGGGCGGCCACCACAGCCTGAGCAGCCGAGCCGACGCCGCCCCGCCTCGGTGTCCAGGGCGTCATCGTCGCACGGTGCAGGAGGTCACCGCGGTCGCGCCCGGGTCGCTCTCCGACCTGACCTCGACCGCCACCGCCGGCAGACCCTTGACGTAGACCTCGGCCGAGGCCGACTGACGGCCCGCTACCCCGACGACCGCCCGGGGCAGTACTCCCCCCGGCGCGGAGATCCGGAAGACGTCGGCGTTCCGGCCGGTGTTGCGGATCGGGATCGTGCACCGGGCCCAGCCGGACGGCCCGGGTCGGGCGGTGGCCGGCGACGCCTTCACACCGCGGGCCGACGGCCCGGCGCCGTCGAGGGAGCGGACCGCGACCTCGTACGAGAGCACGCCGTGCCGGTCCCGCTTCCGGTCCAGGACGTAGAAGTGCAGCCGGTTGGCCGTGTCCGCGTACTCGAAGAGGCTGCCCGATCCGGTGCCGGCGTGGAACAGCGCGTCGGAGAGCTGCCGGTAGTCGCCGATGGTCATCTTCTGCGGCGTGCCGTCCGGCAGTACGAAGTCGACCTTGTCGATGTCCTGCGGGTTGGCGTCGATGGTCCAGATGAACGGCGCGGCGTCCGCGTTCTTCGTCTTGGCCAGCAGCACGCCGGAGTCCGGGGTGAACGAGTCGAAGCCCATCCGGTCGACTACTTCGAGGGTGTAGTTGTCGTATCCGCCGCCGTCGCAGTACGGGTCCGTCGCGGTGTTGCAGGCGGGGCCGCGGTCGCCGCCGTCCAGGGTGACGTTGATGCCGGCCAGCCGGCGAGGGCCGGGATCGACCGCGCGTGCCGTCACCCGGGTCACCACGACGCCGGACTCGGCCAGTGCCGCGCGGGAGAGCCTCAGCACCGCGGTGTCGTCGACGATGCCGAGCTTCATCTTGTTGCGCAGCATGTGCTGTGCGCCCATCGACGAGCCCGCGGTTCCCGGGATCAGCCACCGGCTGTGCGGTCCGCCGGGGCCGTTGAACGTGCCGCGGCTCAGCATCTCCCACGGTCCGCTGTAGTCGCGGCGCGCCGGTACGGAGTACGGGTTGTTGTAGTTGTCGCCGATGCCGAGGATGTGGCTGAACTCGTGCGCGTACGTCGACATGCCCGAACTCTCCGCCTGCAGTGAGCTGCCCTGGGTGGCGTTCGGCCAGATGTTCGCCGAGGCCTGCCAGGAGGTCCACTCGACGTAACGGGTCGCGTTCCAGTTCGGCAGCGACTCGTCCGGCGGGCCGAACTCCTCGCTCACGTCCGCCTTGGTGGTGAACTTCATCGGGCCGAACTCCTGCCAGGTGGCCGACTCGTCCTGGCCGGCCGAGAGGAAGAACACGAATTCGTACGAGGCCGCCTCCTGCTCGCCGACCGCCGCGATCCAGGCGGCGCGCGCGTCGGCACGCAGGTCACGCCCGCATACGTCGTCGGCCGGGCAACCCAGTCCACGCTGCATGGAGTTCTCGATGCCGTATTCGTGGCTCGCGTGCGGCATCTGGTACACACCGAACGCGCTCAAGTCGATGCCGAAGCGCCCGTTCGAGTCCTCCATCCAATATTCGTGGATGGTGTGGCCCCGGTTGAGCGCCCCCGGCTTGTTCAGAAAGTCCCGGTAGAACGCCGGCACTTCGGAGCGGTCCAGATTCTGTACGCCGGACGGGTTCCCGTAGATCGTCGAGTTCGCCGGTTGCGTGACCACGAACGGCTGGTTCGGGTAGTCGACCAGCACCAGCGCCCCGTTGAAGGTGCGTTCCGAGCCGCGCACCGCCGGGTCGGCCCAGTCGGTGCCCGGCACAGCCCGGTAGTCGTCCCAGGTCATCGTGTCCGGCAGTTCGTACCGCTGGGGGTCGACCGGCTGCGGCGCGCCTGCCAGGCCGCCCAGGGTGCCCGCCTCGTCGAGCTGCCAGGGCTGGGTCTGCGGCCAGTGCCGCATGCGCCACGGCGTGTCCGGATCCCCGGCCGGCGGCGCGGCCGTCGCCGGTGCGGCGTTGAGGGCGCCGGCCACCACAAGCGCCGCTACGGACAGTGCCGAGAACAACCGTCGCCCCGTCGTCATGGCGCCATCCTGGCAAATTTATCGACCACTCTCAATGGAGCGATGCGGCACGCCGGCGCGCTAGCGTCAGGACGGTACAGATGATGTTCGATGTTTGGAGGTCGGATGAGTTTACGCGGACGGGCAGCAGCAGCCGCCGGCGCGCTGATCACGGTTGCCACTCTCGCGGTAGGTGGCCCGGCGACCGCCGCCGCTGTCTCGCCGCCGGGCGTCACCCACGAGGAGAACCCCCGCGTACCGGAGGGCGCGGTGTGGACGGAAGCCTACTTCCCGTCCGCCGACAACAGCGGCGTCGAGCTCCACGCCGACGTCCTGCGGCCGGCACACCTGCCGTCGCGCGCCCGGACGCCGGTGATCCTCGCCGTCAGCTCGTACTTCAGCCACGCGGGCCAGACCGGCCCCGAGGGGTGGACCCGTACCGGCCCGTCCAGCCGGTTCGCGGACTTCACCAGCGGCACCGGCCTCTTCGCCCGCGGCTACACCTACGTCATGGTCGACCTGCGCGGCTTCGGCGGAAGCACCGGCTGCCTCGACTGGATGGGCCCGGGTGAGCAGGCCGACGTCAAGGCCGCGATCCAGTGGGCGGCGACTCGATCGTGGTCGACGGGCAAGGTGGGCATGTATGGCAAGTCGTACGACGCCGTCACCGGGCTCGTCGGCAACAATCTGCGCCTGCCGGCCCTGAAAGCCGTCGTGGCTCAAGAGCCGGTGTGGGACATGTACAACTACCTGTTCAGCAACGGGGTTCCCCGTCCCAACGTGACCGGCACTCCGAACGCCTACAACAGCATCGCCACGATGACGCCGCTACCCGACGACACCGGTCGCTACAAGGCCAACGCGGCGTACGAGCAGAGCCACCCCGAGTGCCTGGCCGACAACCTCACGAACAACAACAATCCCGACCCGGACTCGTCCTACTGGCGCGCCCGGAACCTCGCCGCCCAGGCCAAGGGCACGAACACCCCGCTCTTCGTCACGCAGGGCTTCATCGAGAACAACACCAAGCCCGAGGACATGCAGGAGTTCCTCGACAACCACCACGGCGTCGAGAGGGGCTGGCTGGGGCAGTGGGAGCACGTCCGCGGCAACGAGACCAACGATCAGGGTCAGCTGCTCATGGGCCGCGCCGGGTTCTTCGACGAGGTCATGCGCTTCTACGACCGCTACCTGAAGGGCATCCGCCCGGCGGTGCACGACCCGGCCTACGCCGTCGAGGACAACACCGGCGCGTGGCGCGCCCAGCCGACCTGGCCGGCGCCTTCCTCCAACACCGGCGCGGCCCTGGTCGACGGGCAGTACGTCGATGACGGAATCGCCTCGACACTGGCCGCGCCCGCCGGCCAGGAGTGGGACATGGAGCACTACACGGATCCCGCTCCGCCCGCCGCCAAGGGTCTCGCGCCGACGTCCAGCTATTTCACCTGGTCCACGCCGGTCGAGTCCCGGCTGCGGATCACTGCCACACCGCGGATCACGTTGCACGCGAGCGCGCCGGGCAATGTCATGGTGCGGCTGTGGGACGTCGCCCCGGACGGGACCGCGGTGATGTTCGACGAGAACGTAGCGCTGATCGAACGAGCGGGCCGGGTGGCGTTCGACCTGAAGTCCACGGATTGGACCCTCGAGGTGGGCCACCAGCTGGGTGTGCAGATCGGGACGATCGGCAGCGGGAACTGGCGCGACACCCCGAGCGGCAACACGATCGAGATCACCCGCGCGCGGCTGAACCTCCCGCTGCAGAACCCGCGGTTCGACGTGCCGACCCAGGGTGACCGGTCGCCGTTCCTCGACACCTACCTGAGGCAGTACACCCGCACGCTCACCGACGTCGGCGAGGGAACCTTCCCGCTCACCCTGCGCCACCGGTCCTGACGAGCCGGCAACGGCGTGGGGGGGCCCCCCCCGCCCGCCCCCCCCCCCCACACGCCGGGGGGGTGGGCCCCCCCCCCCACCCCGGGGCCCCCCAGGG